>NZ_JBWKMZ010000024.1:0-108301 GCF_059415325.1 Variovorax sp. GW821-FHT10D07
GTTGCGCTCCTAGCGTGTGCGCACGCACACGCGTCGTCGCGCGCCTTGATGGGCGGGCTCTGGCGAGCTTCGCGACCCCTTGGATAGTGTTAACAGGCCCTGGCTTGCCGAATCCGGCTAACCGCCGCGCGGGCCACGCCCTTAACTTCGCTGTCGCTCGTCACAACATGCGAAGAAAAGGGAACAGTCGTCCATGCGCAGCAGCCACCATCGAACGCCGGTCCGCGGCACCACCCGCACCCTTCTTGCCACCGCGCTGGCGCTGGCCCTCGGCCCGCTCGCGGCCGGCGGCGCCCAGGCCCATGGCGGCGCGGCCCACATGGTGCCGCTCAAGAAGACGGTCGAGGATTTCGGCGCCACCGTGCGCTTCGACAGCTTCGCCAACGTCTACACGGTGGCGCGCAACGGCACGCTGGTGCGCATCAAGCCCGGCTCGAAGACCGCGCTGATCAACGGCCAGCCGCTGCAGCTCGACGTGCCGGTGGTGCTGCGCAAGGGCGCGGCCTGGGTGCCGCACGACTTCATCAACCAGGTGTTCCAGTCCAGCCTGGACCGCACCTTCGTGCTCGAGCGCACGCCGAATCCGCTCAACCCGCTGTCGGCCGAGGAGATCCAGGCCGCGCTCGAGACGATCAAGGCCTCGGGCAACTACAAGCCCGGCCTGCGCTTCACCGAGATCAGCCTCAAGCGCCCGCCCAAGGACCAGGTCTGGGCCTTCGCGCTCTCGGGCCAGCCGGTGCGCGCCACGCGGCAGGCCAGCTTCGTCGCGCTCGACGGCAAGAAGGCGATCGAGGGCAGCATCGACCTCGCGGCACGCAAGCTGCTCGAATGGAAGCCGGTGGAAGGCGCGCACGGCATGGTGCTGCTCGACGACTTCGCCACCGTGCAGAGCGCGATCGAGGCCAGCGCCGACTACGCGAAGGCGCTCGCCACGCGCGGCATCGACGACGTGAAGAAGGTGGTGGCCACGCCGCTGACCGTGGGCTACTTCGACGGCAAGGATTCGCTGCGCCAGGAGGACCGCCTGCTCAAGGTGGTGAGCTACCTCGACGTGGGCGACGGCAACTACTGGGCGCACCCGATCGAGGGCCTGGTGGCGGTGGTCGACCTCGAGCAGAAGAAGGTGCTGAAGATCGAGGACGGCGGCCTGGTGCCGGTGCCGCTCAAGCCCACGCCCTACGACGGCCGTGATCGCGCCGGCACGCCCGCGCCCAAGCCGCTGGAGATCACCGAGCCCGAGGGCAAGAACTACACCATCGCCGGCAACATGCTGCACTGGCGCAACTGGGACTTCCACCTGCGGCTCGACTCGCGCGTGGGCCTGGTGCTCTCGACCGTGACCTACAACGACAAGGGCACCAAGCGCAAGGTGATGTACGAAGGCTCGCTCGGCGGGATGATCGTGCCCTACGGCGACCCCGACACCGGCTGGTACTTCAAGGCCTACCTCGACTCGGGCGAGTACGGCATGGGCACGCTGACCTCGCCGATCGAGCCCGAGAAGGACGCGCCGCAGAACGCCGTGCTGCTCGACGCCACCCTGGCCGACTACACCGGCGCGCCCGTGAAGGTGCCGCGCGCGATCGCGGTCTTCGAGCGCTATGCCGATCCCGAGTTCAAGCACCAGGAGATGGGCAAGCCCAACGTGAGCACCGAGCGGCGCGAACTGGTGGTGCGCTGGATCAGCACGGTGGGCAACTACGACTACCTGTTCGACTGGGTGTTCGCCGAGAACGGCACCATCGGCATCAACGCGGGCGCCACCGGCATCGAGGCCGTGAAGGGCGTGAAGTCGCGCACCATGCAGGACGCGACCGCCGCCGAGGACACGCGCTACGGCACGCTGCTCGACCATCACATCGTCGGCACCACGCACCAGCACATCTACAACTTCCGGCTCGACCTCGACGTGGACGGCGAGAACAACTCGCTGACCGAGGTCGACCCGGTGGTGCTGCCCAACACCCGCGGTGGCCCGCGCACCAGCACCATGCAGACGGTGCAGCGCACGGTGGCGACCGAGCGGCAGGCGGCGCAGAAGTTCGACCCGTCGACGATCCGGCTGCTGAGCAATCCGGCCAAGAACAACAAGGTCGGCAACCCGGTCTCGTACCAGCTGATTCCCTACGCGGGCGGCACGCACCCGATCGCCAAGGGCGCCAACTTCGCGCAGGACGAGTGGATCAACCACCGCCTGAGCTTCATGGACCGCCAGCTCTGGGTGACGCGCTACGACCCCGAGGAGCAATTCCCCGAGGGCAAGTACCCGAACCGCTCGAACAAGGACACCGGCCTGGGCCAGTTCACCGCCGACGACCAGGCGATCGTGAACACCGACAACGTGGTCTGGCTCACCACCGGCACCACCCACGTCGCGCGCGCCGAGGAGTGGCCGATCATGCCCACCGAGTGGGTGCATGCGCTGCTCAAGCCCTGGAACTTCTTCGACGAGACGCCGACGCTGGGGCTGAACCGGCCGGCCAAGGCTGGCAAGTAAGGAGCTACCGCATGGCGGACACCGAAGCCATCGGCCGGCTCGAGGACCTGATGACGCTGGCGCCCGAGCTGCAGGCGCCCACCTACCGCCACATGGACCGGCTCTACGCGACGCGCACGATCAAGCGCGGCGCGCAGGTGCATCCGCTGCCCGCGGGCCCGACGGTCGACGTGCGCTACCGCGCTGGCGACGCAGAGTTCGGCATCGACGCGTTCATGGCGCGCAACCGCACGGCCGGCCTGCTGGTGCTCAAGAACGGCCAGGTGGTGCTCGAGCGCCATGCGATGGGCAACGACGCGGCCACGCGCTGGATGTCGTTCTCGGTCGCGAAGTCGATCGCCTCCACGCTCGTGGGCGCGGCGCTGCACGACGGCCTGATCGCGAGCCTGGACGACGCGGTGGTCGCCTACGTGCCCGCGCTGCGCGGCTCGGCCTACGACGGCGTCACGCTGCGGCAGGTGCTGCAGATGAGCTCGGGCGTGGCCTGGAACGAGGACTACCTCGACCCGGCCTCCGACCGCCGCCGCATGCTGCGCGCGCAGCTCGACCAGGACGCGGGCGCGGTGCTCGCCTTCATGGCGACGCTGCCGCGCGTGGCGCCGGCCGGCACGCGCTTCAACTACAGCACCGGCGAGACCTACCTGGTCGGCAGGATCCTGGCCGGCGCGCTGCGCGAGCCGATCGGCGACTACCTGTCGCGCAAGATCTGGGCGCCCTTCGGCATGGAGGCCGATGCCTATTGGCAGCTCGATGCGCCGGGTGGCCAGGAGTTCGCGGGCAGCGGCGTCAACGCGACCCTGCGCGACTTCGGCCGCTTCGGCCTGTTCATCCTCGGCGGCGGCATGGCCGGCGGACAGCGCGTGCTGCCCGAGGGCTGGCTGCGCGAGGCCACGCGCGCCGACCCCGCGCAGCGGCTCGCGCCCGGCACGCTCGAAGGCTACGAGCCGATGGGATACGGCTACCAGTGGTGGACCTTCCCGCGCGGCGCGCAGGCGCTGCCCGAACTCGACGGCGGCCTGTTCGCCGCGCTCGGCATCTTCGGCCAGCAGCTCTACATCCATCCGAAGGAGCAGCTCGTGGTCGCGATCCACAGCGCCTGGCCGCAGCCGGTGCACGGGCCGAGCCTGGTCGAGACGCATGCGCTGCTGGGCGCGCTGGCGAGCGCGCTGCGCGCCTAGGCCTTATTTCGCCAGCGCCTTCAGCGCCAGCTTGATGCCATCGCTCACGCTCACGTCCTTCGGCAATGCCTTGAGCGCGGCGGCCGCTTCCTTGTCGCTGTAGCCCAGCGCCACCAGCGCCTGCAGGATGTCGGCCTGGGCATCGGAAGCCGCGTGCGCGGGCAGGCCGATGTCGGCGCCGAGCTTGCCCTTGAGCTCGAGCAAGAGGCGCTCGGCGATCTTCTTGCCGATGCCGGGCACCTTCACCAGCCGGCCGGCCTCCTGCAGGGTGACGGCCTGCGAGAGCTCGCCCACGCTCATGCCCGAGAGCACGCCCAGCGCGGTGCGCGGGCCCACACCCGAGATCTTGATGAGCTGGCGGAAGGCGGCGCGCTCCTCGGCGCTGCCGAAGCCGTAGAGAATCTGCGCGTCCTCGCGCACGATGAAGTGCGTGAGCAGCGAGATCTTGGCGCCGACGCCGGGCAGGTTGTAGAAGGTGCTCATCGGCACGTCGACCTCGTAGCCGACGCCGTTGCAGTCGATCACGACCTGCGGCGGATTGCGTTCGGCGAGTATCCCGGTGAGTTTGCCTATCATTGGCGCCCCCCCGACGCTTGCGGCGCTTCCCGCCTTGGGTTGCATTTTCTGGAGCAGGGCCGGTCTTGCATGGGCTACCAATAAAGATGGAAATGGAAACCGCGTGATTCTGCGACACACCTTCGCTCCGCCCAACAACACGCGCCTGGGCCACCTGTGCGGCCCGCTCGACGCCCACCTGCGCCGCATCGAGGAGGCGCTCGCGGTGAAGATCGCGCACCGCCACGAGCAGTTCAAGATCGACGGCCCCAAGGTCAACGCCCAGCGCGCGATGGACGTGCTGCAGGCGCTCTACGAGATCGCCCAGCGGCCGATCGACGCGGCGGTGGTGCAGCTCACGCTGGCCGGCGACGGCTCGATGGACGAGGACGTGGACGGCGCGGTCACGCTCGCCACCCGGCGCGCCGACCTGCGCGCGCGCACGCCGACCCAGAGCCTCTACCTCGACAACATCGCCAAGCACGACATCACCTTCGGCATCGGCCCGGCCGGCACCGGCAAGACCTACCTCGCGGTGGCCTGCGCGGTCGATGCGCTCGAGCGCAGCGCGGTGCAGCGCATCGTGCTCACGCGTCCGGCGGTCGAGGCCGGCGAACGCCTGGGCTTCCTGCCCGGCGACCTGACGCAGAAGGTCGACCCCTACCTGCGGCCGCTGTACGACGCGCTCTACGACCTGATGGGCTTCGAGAAGGTGCAGAAGGCCTTCGAGCGCAACGCGCTGGAGATCGCGCCGCTGGCCTTCATGCGCGGGCGCACGCTCAACAACGCCTTCGTGATCCTCGACGAGGCGCAGAACACCACGCCCGAGCAGATGAAGATGTTCCTCACGCGCATCGGCTTCGGCGCCAAGGCGGTGGTGACGGGCGACGTGAGCCAGATCGACCTGCCCAAGCAGCAGCTCAGCGGCCTGATCGATGCCGAGCGCGTGCTGCGGCGCGTGAACGGCATCGCGATCACGCACTTCACGAGCGCCGACGTGGTGCGCCATCCGCTGGTGGCGCGCATCGTCGACGCCTACGACGGCCAGCGCAAGCGCGCCGGCGCGGGCGGGCACTGAGATGGCGCTGGCCGCACTCACCCTGTCGCTGCAGTTCGGACGCTTCAAGGGCGTGGAACGGCACCGCGCCGCGCTGCCGCGCCACGGCGTGACGCGCTGGATCCGCCATGCGCTCGATGCCGACGCCGAGATCACGGTGCGCATCGTCGATGCCGACGAGGGCCAGCAGCTGAACCGCGAATTCCGCGGCAAGGACTACGCGACCAACGTGCTGACCTTCGACTATGCGCAGGCGCCCGTGGTCATGGCCGACCTGGTGCTGTGCGCGCCGGTGGTGGCGCGCGAGGCGAAGGAGCAGCGCAAGACGCTGGCCGCGCACTACGCGCACCTGCTGGTGCACGGCACGCTGCATGCGCAGGGCTGGGACCACGAGACCGGCGAGGAAGACGCCGAGGCGATGGAAGCGCGCGAGATCGAGATCCTCACGGGGCTGGGCATCCGCGATCCCTACAACCGCTGAGGCCCGCGCACCGATGACCATGGATGACACCGACCCGTGGCTCGTGCGCTGGCTGCCGCTGCTGGCCGAATGCGCGGGCGCCGACCCGGTGCTCGAGCTGGGCTGCGGCGACGGCCGCGACAGCGCCACGCTGGCGGCCGCGGGGCTGCGCGTGGAGGCGATCGAGCTGTCGGCGCAAGCTGCGGATGCGGCGCGCGAGCGGCGCCTGGCGGGCGTGCGCGTACACAACCAGGATTTCCGCGCGCCCTTTCCGCTGGCCGAGGGGCAGCGCATCGGCGTCGTGCTCGCGAGCCTGTCGCTGCACTACTTCGAATGGGCGCAGACGCTGGAACTGGTCGAGCGCATCCATGCGCTGCTGCGGCCCGGCGGCGTGCTGCTGTGCCGGCTCAACTCGGTCAACGACCGGCACTACGGCGGCCGCGGCCCGGGTCGCGCGGACGAGGACAACCTCTACCTCGTCGACGGTTCTCCCAAGCGCTTCTTCGAGCGCGGCACGGTGCAGCGGCTGTTCGCGCGCGGCTGGCGCATCGCGCAGCTCGAGGAACTGAGCATCGACCGCTACGAGCACCCGAAGGTGGCGTGGGAAGCGCTGCTGCGGCGCGACTGAACCAGGGGCGCCGCCCTCAGCTCATCTGCAGCGGAATCGTGACCGGCCCGTCGTTGAGCAGGTGCACCTGCATGTCGGCGCCGAACTCGCCCGTGGCCACCACGGGATGCGCGGCGCGCGCCCGGGCGACGAAGTAGTCATAGAGCCGGCGGCCCTCGTCGGGTGGCGCCGCGAGCGTGAAGCTCGGGCGGTTGCCGCCGCTCACGTCGGCCGCGAGCGTGAACTGGCTCACCACCAGCAGGCCGCCGCCGATGTCCTGCACGCTGCGGTTCATCTTGCCGGCCGCGTCGGAAAAGATGCGCAGCTTGAGCATCTTGGCGAGCATGCGATCGGCCGCGGCGTCGCTGTCGCCGCGCTCGGCGCACAGCAGCACGAGCAGGCCGGCGCCGATCTCGCCGACGGTGCGGCCCGCGATGTCGACGCGTGCCTGCGCCACGCGCTGGAGCACTGCTTTCATGGATGGAATTCCTCGGGGGTGTCTGACGGAAGCTGGGTGGCGCGGGCTTCCATGCCCAGCGGCAGCAGCTGGATGGTCACGCGCAGGCCGGGCACGGCGTCCATCAGGGCCTGCTCGAGCGCATCGCGCAGCGCGGCGGCGCGCTCCAGGGTCCAGTCGCCGGGCACGTGCATGTGCAGGTCGGCGAAGCGGCGCTGGCCGGCGCTGCGCGTGAAGATGTCGTCGAAGCGCAGCCGGCCGCCCTCGGGCACGCCGGCGGCGAAGCGCTCGAGCGTGGCGCGCAGCAGTGCCTGGGTCTCGGGCTCGAGCGCCTGGTCCATCAGGCCCTGCGAGGAACGCCAGACCAGCTTCGCGCCCTCGCGCGCGATGTTCAGCGCCACGCCGATGGCCAGCAGCGGGTCGAGCCAGAGCCAGCCGGTGAAATGCACCGCGACGATGCCCACCAGCACCGCGGCCGAGGTCCAGACGTCGGCCATCAGGTGGCGCGCGTCGGCCTCGAGCGCGATCGAGCGGCGGGCCTGGGCGGCGCGGAACAGCAGCCACGCGAGCCCGGCGTTCAGGCCCGAGCTGACGATCGACAGCGCGAGGCCCCAGCCGAGCTGCTCGAGCGGCTGCGGCGCCAGCAGCCGCTGCACCGAGACCCAGAAGATGGCCACGGCCGCGCCCACGATCAGGATGCCCTCGAAGCCCGAGGAGAAGTACTCGGCCTTGTGGTGGCCGTAGGGATGGCCCTCGTCGGCGGGGCGCTCCGCGATCGTCACCATGGCGAGCGCAAAAGTGGCGCTGGCCAGGTTGACGAAGGACTCCATGGCGTCCGAGATCAGGCCCATCGAATGGGTGATGTAGCCCGCGAGGCTCTTGAGCACGATCGTGACCAGCGCCACCGCGATGGACGCCCGCAACAGGGTCTTGGGGGTGAGATTCATGCGAGCGTGGAGGGTGATGACGGCGACAGGCGACAGGAAAAACGGTAAAAGGCCGCAGTTAGCCACCGAATTATCATGTTCGTGTCCAGGTGTAACGCCTTCGCATTAATAATTGTGTCCGCCCCGAAACAGTTCGCGGAAAACCCGATGATGCACAAGAAATTCCTCCTGCCCCTGCTGGGCTGCGCGCTGCTTGGCGCCGCGGCGATCTCGCAGGCGCAGACCGCCCCGAGCGCCCCGGCCGCCGCGCCGGCTCCCACCGCCGCCGCAGCAGCAGCGCCCGCCGCGACCGCCCCCGAGCGCCAGGCCGGCTTCGTGAAGTCGGTGCGCGGCGACGTCAAGCTGCTGAGCGCCGCCGCCACCGCCCGCAACGCCGTGCCCGGCGACGCCCTGGCCTCGGTCGACCGGATCGTGACCGGCCCCGACTCCTCGGCCGCGGTCGTGCTGCGCGACGACACCACGCTGGTGGTCGGCCCCTCCTCGCGGCTCGACCTCAAGCAGTTCCACTTCGACGCCACCACCCACGAAGGCGGGCTGCTCGTTTCGCTGCTGCGCGGCTCGATGCGCATGATCACCGGCCTGATCGGCAAGACCAACCCCGACGCGGTGCGCGTCGAGACGCAGACGGCGACCATCGGCATCCGCGGCACCGACTTCATCGTCCAGACCGACGGCCAGCCATGATGCGTTCCGGTTCCAGTTCCCTCGTTTCCTCCCGCCTGCGCTTCCTCGGTGCCGCGTTGCTGGTCGCGCTGCTCGCGGCCTGTTCCTCGCCCGCCACCCGCGTGGTGCTGCTGCCGCAGGCCGATGGCTCCGCCTCGGCGGTGGTGGTGCGCGCCAAGAATGGCGAGGAGGTGCTCTCGCAGCCCTACCAGCGCGCCACGGCCAAGCAGGGCGCCTCGGGCGCGCCGGTGGTCGACGCAGCCGATGCGGCCAAGGTGCAGGCCGAGAACAAGCCGCTGTTCGACATGCGTCCGCCGCCGTCGCAGCGCTACACGGTGTACTTCGAGCTCGGCACCATCACGCTGACGGCCGCCTCGCAGAAGATCATGGAAGAGGCGCTGGCCGCCGCGCAGGCGCGCCCGGGCGGCGACATCGTCGTGGTCGGCCACACCGACACCAAGGGCACGCTGCAGAACAACGACGCGCTCTCGCGCCGCCGCGCGCAGGAAGTGGCCCAGCTCTTCATCGAGCGCCGCTTCCCGGCCAACCGCATCGAGGCCGCGGGCCGCGGCGAACGCGAACTGGCGGTGCCGACGGCCGACGAGGTCGACGAGCCGCGCAACCGGCGCGTGACGATCGAAGTGCGCTGAGGCGCGCCCCTCGCGCAAAAAAGGCCGGGATCGACCCGGCCTTTTTTTGTTTGGAAGCGCCCGGTTCAGGACAAGGTCACGCGCGCGAACTTGCGCTTGCCGACCTGCACCACGTAGCTGCCGGCCGGCAGCTTGAGCCCCTTGTCGCTGACCACCGCGCCGTCGATGCGCACGCCGCCGCCGTCGATCAGGCGGTTGCCCTCGCCGGACGAGGCCGCGAGGTTGGCCTGCTTGAGCAGCTGGCCGATGCCCAGCGGGGCGCCGGACAACGCCACCTCGGCGATCTCGTCGGGCACGCCGCCCTTGCTGCGGTTGACGAAATCCTGCTCGGCCGCCTCGGCTGCCGCAGGGCTGTGGAAGCGCGCCGTGATCTCCTTGGCGAGCGCGACCTTGGCGTCCTTCGGGTTGCGGCCGCCCTCGATCTCGGCCTTGAGCGCGGCGATCTCCTCGAGCGAACGGAAGCTCAGCAGCGTGTACCAGCGCCACATCAGGTCGTCGGAAATCGACAGCACCTTGGCGTACATGGTGTTGGCGTCTTCGCTGATACCGATGTAGTTGTTCTTGCTCTTGGACATCTTCTCGACGCCATCGAGCCCTTCCAACAGCGGCATAGTGAGTATGCACTGCGGTTCCTGGCCATATTCCTGCTGCAGATGCCGGCCCACGAGCAGGTTGAACTTCTGGTCGGTGCCGCCGAGCTCGAGGTCGCTCTTGAGCGCCACCGAGTCGTAGCCCTGCATCAGCGGGTAGAGGAACTCGTGCACCGAGATCGACTGGCCGGCCTTGAAGCGCTTGTTGAAGTCGTCGCGCTCCATCATCCGCGCCACCGTGTACTTGGCGGCCAGCTGGATCATGCCGCGCGCGCCCAGCGGGTCGCTCCATTCGGAGTTGTAGCGGATCTCGGTCTTCTCGGGATCGAGCACCAGGCTGGCCTGCTTGTAGTAGGTCTGGGCGTTGGCCTCGATCTGCTCGC
This sequence comes from Variovorax sp. GW821-FHT10D07, assembly GCF_059415325.1. Lineage (NCBI taxonomy): Bacteria > Pseudomonadati > Pseudomonadota > Betaproteobacteria > Burkholderiales > Comamonadaceae > Variovorax > Variovorax sp. GW821-FHT10D07. The sequence goes on from NZ_JBWKMZ010000024.1 coordinate 10,045, forward strand.
GCGTGAGCGGCGGACGCGTGCTGTTGCGGCCCGAGGGGTCGCCGATGGTGGTGGTGAAGTCGCCGATCAGGAAGATCACGCGGTGCCCCAGGTCCTGGAGCTGGCGCATCTTGTTGAGCACCACCGTGTGGCCGATGTGGATGTCGGGCGCGGTCGGGTCCAGCCCGAGCTTGATGCGCAGCGGGGTTCCGCTGGCTTCGGAGCGTTGCAGCTTGCGGACCCACTCGTCCTGGGGGAGCAGTTCGTCAGCCCCCCGGAGGGAGATTTCGAGCGCGCGTCCTACACTATTTGAAAGGTCCATGGATGTAACAGATTCGGCGTTCATGGGCTTTTTTTGGCTGACTTTTTGAGTGCGGAAGCTATACTCGCCCGACTTTTTCAAGCGCCGGATTCTAAGCGGCGCTTTTTCCGCACCGTCCTGCCGCCCTGACCGCTCTGGGCTCCGCAGCGCGGATCTGCAGAAACCTGAGCTGGAATTCATAGTTTGATCAACGGCATTCTTGCCGCCGAGGAGCTTCTCGCTTCTCGCGTGGCTTATACGTTCCGGACCTACCCCAAGCAGATCACCGCGATCATCGCGGCGGCTCTGCTGAGCGCCGGAACCCTCGCCGTGGCTTCGCTCGGACCCGACGCCTCGGACCTCCCGGTCCACCAGGTGCTCGAAGCCACTTCCGCCCCCCTGTCGTTCGCCGAACAGGCCACGTCGCTCGAGGACTTCAGCTTCACGCTGTTCCGCACCGACGTCACCCGCTCGAGCGACACCGCCGAGGCGCTGCTCAAGCGCCTGGGTATCTCCGACCCGGTCGCCAGCGCCTTCGTGCGCGGCAGCGGCGAGGCCCGTTCCGCGCTGTTCGCGCGCGCCGGCCGCACCGTGACCGCCGAGGCCACGCAGGACAACCAGCTCAAGAAGCTCAGCGCACGCTGGATTCCCGACGGCGACGGCGGCTTCAAGCGCTTCGTGATCGAACACACGCCCGTGGGCTTCGTGGCCCTGACCGAGCGCGACACCCTCACGCCGGGCGCCCGCCTGGCCAGCGGCACCATCCGCAGCTCGCTGTTCGCCGCCACCGACGAAGCGCGCATCCCCGATGGCGTCGCGAGCCAGCTGGCCGACATCTTCGCGGGCGACGTCGACGTGCGCCAACTGCGCAAGGGCGACCGCTTCGCCGTGGTCTACGAGACCTTCGAGGCCGACGGCCAGGCGCTGCGCAGCGGCCGCGTGCTCTCGGCCGAGTTCGAGAACAACGGCAAGATCCACCAGGCCGTGTGGTTCCAGCCGCCGGGCGCGGGCCAGAAGGGCAGCTACTACCGCCCGAACGGCGACAGCCTGCGCAAGGCCTACCTGGCGACGCCGGTGGAATTCACGCGCGTGTCGAGCGGCTTCGCGATGCGCATGCATCCGATCCTCAACAGCTGGCGCCAGCACAACGGCATCGACTACGCGGCGCCCACGGGCACCGCCGTGCGCACGGTCGGCGACGGCACGGTCGACTTCGCCGGCACGCAGAACGGCTACGGCAACATCGTCATCATCAACCACCGCAACAACCAGCAGACGGCCTATGCGCACCTGAGCCGCATCGACGTCAAGGCCGGCCAGAGCGTGAGCCAGGGCCAGACCGTCGGCGCCGTGGGCTCCACGGGCTGGGCCACCGGTCCGCACCTGCACTTCGAATTCCGGGTCAACGGCGTCTACCAGAACCCGACCTCGATCGCGCAGGAAGGCGGCGCCCCGATCACCGCCGCGATGCGCCCGGCCTTCGAGCGCATCGCCGTCGGCGCGCGCAACGAACTGGCCGCCGCGTTCTCGGTGGTGCAGGCCAGCGCGGACTGAGCGCCGCGCTCCTCCTCTCATATATAGAAGCGCCGGAACGTCCGGCAGCTCCCCCAGCCCCATGGCCACCGGCGATCTCTACATCGGACTGATGTCGGGCACCTCGCTCGATGGCGTGGACGGCGTGCTCGCCGACTTCTCCGGCGGCGGGATCTCGGTCACCGGCTACGCCACCGCCTCCTTTCCGGTCGGCCTGCGCGGCGAGCTGATGGCCCTCAACACCCCGGGCGACAACGAACTGCACCGCGCGGCGCTCGCCGGCAACGGGCTGGCGCGCGTCTACGCGGGCGTGGTCGAGCAACTGCTGGCCGATGCCGGCCTCGAACCCGGCGCGGTCCGTGCCGTCGGCGTGCATGGCCAGACCGTGCGCCACCGGCCCGGCGAATTCGACGAGGTCGGCTACACGCTGCAGCTCAACAACCCTTCGCTGCTGGCCGAGCTCTGCGGCATCGACGTGGTGGCCGACTTCCGCAGCCGCGACCTCGCGGCCGGCGGCCAGGGCGCGCCGCTGGTGCCGGCCTTCCACCGGGCGCTGTTCGCCGGGCCCGGCGAGCCGATCGCGGTGCTGAACCTCGGCGGCATCTCGAACCTGAGCCTGCTGCCGGCCAGCGACGCGCCCGAGGGCGCGGTGGTGCTGGGCTTCGACTGCGGCCCCGGCAATGCGCTGATGGACCACTGGTGCCAGCGCTACCACGGCCAGCCCTTCGACCTCGACGGCCAGTGGGCCGCGAGCGGCAAGGTGCTGCCCGAACTGCTCGCGCGGCTGCAGGGCGAGCCCTTCTTCGCCAAGGCCCCGCCCAAGAGCACCGGGCGCGACCTGTTCAATCCCGAATGGCTGGCGGCGCACGTGGGCACCGGCGCGGCCGACGCCCCGGTCGACGTGCAGGCGACGCTGGCCGAACTGACGGCCAGCACCTGCGCGGCAGACCTCCTGCGCTACGGCAACGAGAGCAAGCTGCTGATCGTCTGCGGCGGCGGCGCGCTCAACGGCCACCTGCTGTCGCGGCTGCGCGCCCTGCTGCCGGGCATCGCCGTGGTGGCCTCGAACGAACGCGGCCTGCCGCCGCAACAGGTGGAGGCGGCCGCCTTCGCCTGGCTGGCGCGCGCCACGGTGCGGCGCGAGAGCGGCAACCTCGCCAGCGTGACCGGCGCGCGCGGCGCGCGCGTGCTGGGCGCGATCTACCCGGCCTGACTCAGCCCTGGCCCGAGACCTCGGGCTGCGCGGGCCGCGGCGCCCGCACTTCCGCCGGCAGATGCCAGAAGATGAGCGCCGAAGCCACCGTGATCAGGCCCATGCTGGCGAAGGTGGCCTGAAAGGCATCGAGCGTGCGCACCGCGGTGTCGGTGCCGAAGATGCCGTTGTAGCCCGCCAGCACCGCGCCCGCGGCGGCCACGCCCATGCTCATCGCGAGCATCTGCACCATCGACAGCAGGCTGTTGCCGCTGCTGGCCATGCTGCCGTCGAGGTCCTTGAGGGTGATGGTGTTCATCGCCGTGAACTGCAGCGAATTGACCGCGCCGAAGAACAGCAGCTGCAGCACGTGCAGCGCGACGGGCTGGCCCGGCGCCGTGAGGCCGAAACTGGCCATCGCGAGCCCCACCAGCACCGTGTTGACCACCAGCACCTGGCGGTAGCCGTGGCGCGTGATCAGCGAGGTGGCGAAGCGCTTCATCGCCATGCCGGCCAGTGCCACCGGCAGCATCATCAGCCCCGCGCGCACCGGCGAATAGCCCATCGACACCTGCAGCAGCAGTGGCACCAGGAAAGGCATGCAGCTGCTGCCCAGGCGCGAGAACAGGTTGCCGAGCAGGCCGATGCTCAGGGTCGGCACCTTGAACAGCGAGGGCGCGAACAGCGGCTCGGGCGTGCGCGCCGCGCGCAGCCAGTAGGCCGCCACGCTCGCAAAGCCGAACACCAGCACCACCATCACGCCGCCCTGGCGCAGGCCGAGCTCGGCCACGCCGTCGAGCGAGAGCGAGATCGCCACCATGCCGAAGGCCAGCAGGCCGTAGCCCACGCCATCGAAGCGCCGCAGCGCGGCACCGCGCAGGTCGGGCATGAAGCGCAGGGTGGCGATGCAGCCGGCCAGGCCCACCGGCACGTTGATCAGGAAGATCCAGTGCCACGAGGCGTACTGCACCAGCCAGCCGCCCAGCGTGGGCCCGAGCAGCGGGCCGATCAGGCCGGGAATGGCCACGAAGCTCATCGCCTGCAGGAACTCGCCGCGCGGCACGGTGCGCAGCAGCGCCAGCCGCCCCACCGGCAGCAGCAGCGCGCCGCCGAGCCCCTGCACCACGCGCGCGGCCACCAACTGGCCCAGCCCGTGCGAAAGCGCGCACAGCACCGAGCCCAGCGCGAACAGCACGATGGCCGCGAAGAACACGCGCCGGGTGCCGAAGCGGTCGGCGATCCAGCCCGAGGCCGGGATCAGCATCGCCATCGTCAGCGCATAGGCCACCACCACCGACTGCATGCGCAGCGGGCTCTCGCCGAGGCTGGCCGCCATCGCCGGCAGCGCCGTGTTGATGATGGTGGCGTCCAGCGTCTGCATGAAGAAGCCCACCGCCACGAGCCACAGCAGGCTCTTGCGGGCGGGGGCGACGGCGGTGTTGGCTACGGCGGTGTCGGGCGGCATGGGCGGGGAGGAAGACACAAAGCAAAAAGCCGCCCGGAGGCGGCTTGGTGGGGGGATGGTGCGCTGCGGGCAGGCACCATCGGTCGGATCAGGCCGAGAAGCTGGAGCCGCAACCGCAGGTGCTGGTGGCGTTCGGGTTCTTGATCACGAACTGGGCGCCCTGCAGGTCTTCCTTGTAGTCGATCTCGGCGCCGACCAGGTACTGGTAGCTCATGGCATCGATCAGCAGCGACACGCCGTTCTTGGTCATGGTCGTGTCGTCTTCGTTGGTGATCTCGTCGAAGGTGAAGCCGTACTGGAAGCCCGAGCAGCCGCCACCCTGGACGAACACGCGCAACTTGAGGTCGGGATTGCCTTCTTCGGCGATCAGGTCGGCCACCTTGGCGGCCGCGCTGTCGGTGAAGACGATCGGTTCGGGCATCTGGGTCTGGATGTTTTCGGCAAGGGCGCTCATGAGGGGAAACTCCTGGAGAGGGGCCGGAACATGCGGCCAAGGGAGGGAATGCTACTGCAATGCGGGCTTTGGAGCCGGGGCTGCAGGCGGTGCACCCAATGCAAGTGGGGTCGCAACCACACGAGGGCAAGGCCGGCTCGAGCCGCGATGCCCATGAAAAAACCGCCCGAAGGCGGTTTTCTCGGCAGGCCGAAGGCTGGAGATCAGCGCTTCGAGAACTGCTTGCGGCGGCGTGCGGAGTGCAGACCGACCTTCTTACGTTCGACTTCACGCGCGTCGCGGGTGACGAAGCCGGCCTGGCTCAGCACCGGCTTGAGGCTCGCGTCGTAGTCGATCAGCGCGCGGGTGATGCCGTGGCGGGTTGCGCCGGCCTGACCCGATTCGCCACCGCCGTGCACGTTCACCATGACGTCGAAGGCTTCGAGGTTGTTCGTCAGCGCCAGCGGTTGCTTGGCGATCATGATCGAGGTCTCGCGGCCGAAGAACGCTTGGATGTCCTTGCCGTTGACCGTGATCTTGCCGGTGCCCTTCTTCAGGAACACGCGAGCGACGCTGGATTTGCGACGGCCGGTGCCGTTGTTCCATTCACCAATCATTCTCAAGGCTCCTTACAGTTCCAGCACTTTGGGCTGTTGGGCGGTGTGCGGATGCTCTGCACCACCGTACACCTTGAGTTTCTTGATCATGGCGTAGCCGAGCGGGCCCTTGGGCAGCATGCCCTTGACGGCCTTCTCCAGCGCGCGGCCGGGGTGCTTCGACTGCATGTCGCGGAAGTTCGTCGCCGTGATGCCGCCCGGGTAACCCGAGTGACGGTAGTACACCTTGTCGATGGACTTGGCGCCGGTGACGCGCAGCTGTGCTGCATTGATGATGACGATGAAGTCACCGGTATCGACGTGAGGCGTATAAATGGCCTTGTGCTTGCCGCGCAGACGGAGGGCAACTTCGCTGGCTACCCGTCCGAGGACCTTGTCGGTCGCGTCAATCACAAACCACTCGTGCTTCACGTCAGCGGGTTTTGCGCTGAACGTGGTCATGAGATTTCTCTTTTCAAAAGAGGGTTTGGCGGGCCCTTTTCCACGGTCGGTTTTCCTCTGTTGGGAATCTCTTAGGTGGTGGAAGTACTTCGCCGCGGGGCCACAAAAACGCTGCGAAGCCCGCGATTATACGAAGAATCGGGGTTGGCGGGCAATTTTCCGGCTGGCCGCTCCCTCGAGCCCCTCGAATGCCCGCTCCGGGCTCAGCGCCAGACCCGCACCAGCTCCAGCGTCTCGCGCGTCATGCCGAGGTAGACGCGGCGGTATTCGGCCTCGAAACGGACCACCCGGCCCAGGTCGGGCGCGTAGTAGGCCGTCGCCTTGAAGGGCAGCGCCTGCGCGGGCCCGGTGCCCACGAGCGCGAACATCCAGCCCTCGAAGGCGATCTGCTGCACGCTCAGCGCCTCGCCATCGACGGTCAGGCGGCTCGTGCCGATCACCGTGGCATCGAGCGCGTAGCGCGCCTTCTCCCCGCTGGAGGACGAGGTGTACTCGCTGCGCCAGCGCATGCCCGGCGTCATCGCGGGCCGAATCCAGCCGCCGGGCGGCGAGGCCGCGTCGAACAGCCCGCCGGCCGGCGAGGTCATCGACACCAGCTGGCCATCGGCCTTCTCGACCCGTCCGCCCTGGTTGTAATAGACGTTCTCGCCCTCGATCCGGTCGACCCGATAGCGCACGGGCGTCCGCACGCCCGTGAGGCCATCGATCAGCACGTATTCGAACACTTCGCCGAGCCGGGGCGCCCCCGGACGGCCCGCCGCGGGCGCGCCGCGGCCGTTGCCGTCGGCGCCGCCAGCGCGTGCTTCCAGCGCGGTCTTCGCGCGCGCCGGCAGTTCGGCCAGCCATTCCGCGGGCACCGCGAAATTCAGGCTGCCGCCGTCCTTGGCGGCGAAGGTCGTGATGCCCAGCAGCCGGCCTTCGCTGTCGAACAGCCCGCCGCCGCTCGAGCCGGGCGCGATGGCCGCGGTGGTCTGCAGCAGGCGCTCGCCCTCGTCGCCGCGCAGGCCCGACAGGATGCCGTCGCTGAGGGTGTTCTCGAGGCCGCGCGGATTGCCGATGGCATAGACGCGCTGGCCCACGCGCGCGCTGCCCGCAGGCGCCAGCGCCACCGGCGGCGCCGTGAAGTTCGCCACCTTGACCTGGCACAGGTCGCGCTGCGGATCGGGGTACTCGAGGGTGGCGCCGTAGGCCACGTTCTCCTGGCGCACGACGAAGCTGCTGGCCTTCGCCAGCACATGGCAGTTGGTCACCAGCCGGCCGGGCGCGATCACGACCGCGCTGCCGGCGCTGAGCGGCCGGGCCTGGGCGTCGAAGGTGCGGACGGCCCAGACGCTGCCCGACACCTTGGCGAACAGCGCATCGGGCTCGAGCGCCGCGGCGGGGCCGGCGACCAGCAGCGCCGCCAGGCAGAGAACGCGAGTCCTCATGGCTTGGCGGGAAGCAGCGCGCCGAGGTCTTCCATCGAGACACGCGCGCCGGATGCGGCGGCGCGCGGCGCCGGCTGGGGCACGACGGGGGCAGCGGATGCGGCCGGTGGCGGCACGGCCGAGGCCACCACCGGCGGGGCGGCGGGCTTCTCCTCGGCCACCGGCGGCGTCGGCGCGGGTGCGGGCGTGGGCGCGACCTGGGGCGGCGGCGTCACCGCGATGGCCGTGGGCGGCGGCGGCACGACGGAGGGCGCCGCCAGCCGGGTCTCGCCGATGCGAACGCCCGCCAGCGCCTGATCGCCGGTCTGGCCGCTGCGGTCGAAGCTGCGCACCTCGCCGAACACCAGCTGCATCCAGCTCGGGTAGTTGAAGCCGGCGCCGGTGCCCGAATCGATGGCCGCGCCCAGCACGCCGCCGATCAGGATGTTGCCGACCATGCCGGTGTTGACGCGCGAAATCGCCTGCCCCGTGGCCGGCGCCAGGCCGGGCTGCGTGCATTCGATGTTCAGCAGCGCGCCCGAACGGCGCACCGAGACGCTCTCCCCCGAGCGCATCACGATGCCGTTGCGGTCGTTCGTGAGCGTGCATTTGGCGCCCTCGACGGTCTTTCCGGCCTCCGTCAGCGTCTCGATCTTCACGCTCTGCTGGGTGCCGTGCGTCACCGATGCGCACCCCGTCAAAATAGACAGCACGCCCGCCCCCACGCACAGGCCCCAGAATCTCCACCCTGCTCCACGCATTTGCGCCCCTCTTGTTAATTAATGTTTCCGGCGCGCGAGTCTAGCGATGCCGCCGGCCGCATGCCTCCACCTTTTAGGTATTTTTTCTCATGTTCAGCTACCGCCACGCCTTCCATGCCGGCAATCACGCCGACGTGCTCAAGCACATGGTGCTGATCGCCACGCTCGATCACATGCTCGAAAAGGAGACCGCCCTGACGGTGGTCGACACGCACGCGGGCGCGGGCCTGTACCGGCTCGATGGCGACTACGCGGGCACCAGCGGCGAGGCCGCCGAGGGCGTGCTGCGCCTGGTCGCCGACCCCAAGGCCGCGCCGGCCCCGGCGCCCGCCCCCGCGACGACGGCCGCCGCCAAGAAAGCGGCCAAGGAAGCCGAGGCCCCGCTGGCCGATGCGCTCGCGCGCTACCTCGAGGTGATCCACGACTTCAATGCCAAGGGCGGCGCCCGCGTCTACCCGGGCTCGCCGTTCATCGTGCAGCACCTGCTGCGCGACCACGACCGGCTCAAGCTGTTCGAACTGCATCCCACCGACAGCCGCACGCTCACGGCCAACATCGCTCAGCTCGAGGCCGGACGCCAGATCGCGGTGCTGCACGAGGACGGCTTCGGCAGCGCCACCAAGTTCCTGCCGCCGCCCTCGCGGCGCGCGCTGGTGCTGATGGACCCGAGCTACGAGCTCAAGACCGACTACGGCCGGGTGCTCGATTTCGCGGCCGAGGCGCTCAAGCGCTTTGCCACCGGCACCTACGCGGTCTGGTATCCGATCATTCCGCGGCCCGAGGCGCACGACCTGCCGCGCCGCCTCAAGACGCTGGCCACCAAGGCCGGCAAGTCCTCGCTCAACGTCACGCTGACGGTCAAGTCGAGCAAGATCACGACCGCGCCCAGCGGCGAAACCCGCCGCCCGGGCCTGCCGGCCAGCGGCATGTTCCTGATCAACCCGCCCTATACGCTCAAGCCGCTGCTCGAGGCCGCGCTGCCGCAACTGGTGCAGAAGCTGGGACAGGACCGCAACGCGGGCTTCACGGTCGAAGCCGCGGGCTGATCCGCGCGGCGGCCGTTCAGCGCCGCCGTGCCGGCGCGCGGCGCGCCGGCGCCTTGCGGGCCGCCGCGGGCTGGGCCTGCGGCCGGACCGGCGCCACGTCGAGCGAGGGCGTGTCGGTCTCGCCCGGCTGCGCCAGCTCGCCGTCGCAGCGCATGCCTTCGCGGTCGATGACGGTCAGCGCCACCTGCTTGATGCCCAGGCTCGCGAGCCCGATGCGGTCGGCCGCGGCGCGGCTCAGGTCGATCACGCGGCCCTGCGTGTAGGGGCCGCGGTCGTTCACGCGCACCAGCACTTCCTTGCCATTGACGAGGCTGCGCACGCACACGCGGGTGTTGAAGGGCAGGGTCTTGTGCGCGGCGGTCAGGGCGCCCATGTCGAAGCGCTCGCCGCTGGCGGTGCGGCGCTGATGGAACTGGATGCCGTACCACGAGGCGCCGCCGCGCTCGAAGATCTCGCCGCGCGGTTCGTCGCCCGGCAGGCCGTCGGCGGGCAGTTCATCGGGCCCGGTCACCGCGAGGTCGTAGCGCACCGAGGGCACGTTCGAACGCGGCTCGGCGCCGGGCGGCACGGTCATCTGGCGCGGGATCGGCGACAGGCTCTCCTGCGCCACGGTGTCCGACGCCGCGCCGCCCTCGGTGGCCGGCGGCATGGCGCAACCCGCGAGCGCGCAGGTACAGGCCACGAGCGCGGCGCGAAGCGCCCCGCGCAGCGAGCCTGGCGCCCGCGCCGCCCCTCTCAATCCAGGCGCTCCAATACAGCCAGCGTGGCCGCCGACTGGTTCATCGTGTAGAAGTGCAGCGCCGGCACGCCGCCCTCGCGCAGCCGCGCGCAGAGGTCGGTCACGACATCGAGGCCGAAGGCCTTGATCGAGGCCGTGTCGTCGCCGAAGGCCTGCAGCCGCAGCCGGATCCAGCGCGGGATCTCGGCGCCGCAGGCGTCCGAGAAGCGCATCAGCTGCGTCGAACTGGTGATCGGCATGATGCCGGGCACGATCGGCGTGTCGATGCCGAGCGCGTGCGCCTCGTCGACGAAGCGGAAGTAGGCGTCGGCGCTGAAGAAGTACTGCGTGATCGCCGAATCGGCGCCGGCCTTCACCTTGGCCGCGAAGGCCTGCAGGTCGGCCTCGGGCGAACGCGCCTGCGGATGCACCTCGGGATAGCAGGCCACCTCGATGTGGAAGTCGCGGCCGGTCTCCGCGCGAATGAAGGCCACGAGGTCGCTCGCGTACTGGAACTCGCCGCCGGCGCCGTAGCCGCTGGGCAGGTCGCCGCGCAGCGCGACCAGGCGCTTCACGCCCATGGCCTTGAGCTCGGCGAGCTGCGCGCGCACCGTCTCGCGCGTGGCGCCGATGCACGAGAAATGGCTGGCCGCGTCCACGCCCTCGGACAGGATCTCCTGCACCGCGCCGAAGGTGCCCTGGTGGGTGGAGCCGCCCGCGCCGTAGGTGACCGAGCAGAACTCGGGCTTGCGCGCATAGAGCTGCTGGCGCGCCGCGCGCAGCTTGACCGCGCCTTCGGGCGTCTTGGTCGGGAAGAATTCGAAACTCAGCGGAAGGCGCACCTGCGTCTCCTAGGAACCGCCCGCGCCCGTTGCGCGCACGGCGTGAATGAAAAACTCGCGGTTGCCGTCGCCGCCGGCGATCGGGCTGTCGAACCAGCGCAGCACGCGCAGCTCGAGCGCGGCGCAGGCATCGCGCAGGCGCTTCTCGACGATCTCGTACATCGCCGCGTCGCGCACGATGCCGCCCTTGCCGACCTGGCCCGGCTGCAGCTCGAACTGCGGCTTGACCAGCATCAGCAGCTGGCCGTCGTCCGCGAGGAACTGCACCACCGCCGGCAACACCAGCGTGAGCGAGATGAACGACAGGTCGCCGACGATCAGGTCGAAGCGTTCGTCGAAAGGCTCCTCGCCCTCTTCCTGCAGGTCGTCGGCCGAAAGCGCGCGCGCATTGACGCCTTCGATGGCGAGCACGCGCGCGTCCTCGCGCAGCTTCGCATGCAGCTGCCCGTGGCCGACGTCGACGCCCACCACCCGGGCGGCGCCGCGCTGCAGCAGGCAGTCGGTGAAACCGCCGGTCGACTGGCCCACGTCGAGGCACAGCTTGCCGGCGGCATCGACGCCGCTGGCCTCGAGCGCGCCTTCGAGCTTGAGCCCGCCGCGCGAGACATAGCGCGCCTCGGCCGCGTCGTCGAGCTCGAGCTCGGCCGACTCGGGCACCTCGTCGCGGTTCTTCACGACCGAACGCCACGCATCGGTCGAGCCCGCATCGCGCCAGCGCATGCCGCCGGCGATGAGCCGCACGGCCTGCGAGCGCGAGGCGGCGAGGCCGCGTTCCACCAGCAACTGGTCGGCTCGCATGCGCGGCGATCAGTAGCGGTAGCTGTCCGGCTTGTAGGGGCCGTTCTTGCTCACGCCGATGTAGGCGGCCTGGGCGTCGGTCAGCTCGGTGAGCATGGCGCCGACCTTCTTCAGGTGCAGGCGCGCGACCTTCTCGTCGAGGTGCTTGGGCAGCACGTAGACCTTGCCGGCCTGGTAGGCGTCGGGCTTGGTGAACAGCTCGATCTGGGCGATGGTCTGGTTCGCGAACGACGACGACATCACGAAGCTCGGATGACCCGTGCCGCAGCCCAGGTTCACCAGGCGGCCCTTGGCCAGCAGGATGATCTTCTTGCCGTCGGGGAAGGTGATGTGGTCGACCTGCGGCTTGATCTCTTCCCATTCGTACTTCTCGATCGACGCGACGTCGATCTCGTTGTCGAAATGGCCGATGTTGCAGACGATGGCCTGGTCCTTCATCTTCGCCATCGTGTCGTGCGTGATGACGTCCTTGTTGCCGGTGGTGGTCACGAAGATGTCGGCCTTGTCGGCCGCGTATTCCATCGTCACGACCTTGTAGCCTTCCATCGCGGCCTGCAGCGCGTTGATCGGGTCGATCTCGGTGACCCACACCTGCGCCGACAGCGCGCGCAGCGCCTGGGCCGAGCCCTTGCCCACGTCGCCGTAGCCGGCCACGCAGGCCACCTTGCCGGCGATCATCACGTCGGTCGCGCGCTTGATGCCGTCGACCAGCGATTCGCGGCAGCCGTAGAGGTTGTCGAACTTGCTCTTGGTGACCGAGTCGTTGACGTTGATGGCGCGGAACAGCAGCGTGCCCTTGGCGCTCATCTCGTTGAGGCGGTGCACGCCGGTGGTGGTTTCCTCGGTCACGCCGATGATCTCGGCCGACTTGCGCGTGTACCAGGTGGCATCGACAGCCAGCTTGGCCTTGATCGCGGCGAAGAGGATGCGCTCTTCCTCGCTGCCCGGGTTGGCGATCACGCCCAGGTCCTTCTCGGCGCGCTGGCCCAGGTGCATCAGCAGCGTGGCATCGCCGCCGTCGTCGAGGATCATGTTCGGGCCTTCGCCCTTCGAGTCCTTGGGACCGAAGTCGAAGATGGCATGGGTGTAGTCCCAGTAGTCCTTGAGCGACTCGCCCTTGATCGCGAACACCGGCGTGCCCGACGCGGCGATCGCGGCGGCCGCGTGGTCCTGCGTCGAGAAGATGTTGCACGAGGCCCAGCGCACCTGCGCGCCGAGGGCCTGCAGCGTCTCGATCAGCACCGCGGTCTGGATCGTCATGTGCAGCGAGCCGGTGATGCGCGCGCCCTTGAGCGGCTGGCTCTTGGCGAATTCCTCGCGGATGGCCATCAGGCCGGGCATCTCGGTTTCCGCGATGCGGATTTCCTTGCGGCCCCAGGCGGCGAGCGAAAGGTCGGCGATCGCCTGGTCGGCGGACGAAACAGGGGTGGGCTTGAGAACAGCGCTCATGTGAAGTGAACTCCAGAACTGTGTTTGAACGAGGCCACTGCGTCGGGGGAAAAAGACTCACCGCGAGAACAGCGGATGAGCGTGGTTGCGATGGGTCCGAGCCTCACGCCTGGCGGCGCTGCAACGCTCCTCGGAAGCGGCGGATTGTAGACGTGCCGGACACGGGCGCCAACGGCCGGGGCTTCCCACATCACGGAACGCGAGGGCGCGCCAACACCCCGCGTCATGCAGGGCTCAGAGTCGAGGCGTACAACGCTGCCTGCATTCCTTTTCCGCGAAAGCCCCTCCGATGCGTTCATCCCGCCTTTCCCTTCCCTCGTCGCCCACTGCGCGCCGCGCGCTCTGCACGGCGGCCCTGCTCGGCCTCGCCACTCTGCCGGGCCTGTCCTTCGCGCAGCAGGCGCAGGCCGCGCAACCCGTGGTGCGCGTGCGCGGCACGCTGGTCTATGCCGATGCGAGCAAGCTCGTCGTCAAGGACCGCGGCGGCGAGGTCGTGAGCCTCGCGCGGCCCGCGGACATGCCGCTGTCGGAGGTCTATCGCATCAAGCTGTCCGACATCAAGAAGGGCAGCTTCATCGGCACCGCCGCGATGCCGCAGGCCGACGGCACGCAGAAGGCGCTCGAGGTGGTGGTGTTCCCCGAGGCCGCGCGCGGCACCGGCGAGGGCCACTATCCGTGGGACCTGCAGCCGCAGAGCACCATGACCAACGCCACCGTGGCCGACCTCGCGGCCGCGCCGCGCTCGGTGCGCGGCGGGCAGCAGTTGCGCCTGTCCTACAAGGGCGGCGAGAAGACCGTGATCGTGCCGCGCGACGTGCCGGTCGTGACCTTCCGCGCCGGCACCGAGGCGCTGCTGGTGCCGGGCGCCAAGGTGCTGGTCAATGCGCAGGAGCGCAACGGCACGCCGACCGCGCTGCGCGTGGTGGCCGGCCGCGACGGCTTCACGCCGCCGATGTAAGCCGTTGCCGCTACCCACCGGCGCTTCAGCGAGCGCCGGTGCCGTGGCGCACACCATCCCTTCGGGAAATCCCCCAGGCAAATCCGCGGCCGCGATCGCCGCGGCAGGGTCGTCGCGGCGTATCGTGGCGGCGGACCACGCGCGTGCGCGGCCGGTCCCGCCACCATCTTGTCCAACGTCCTCAGGAGATTCCGCACCATGGCCACTGCCAAGAAAGCCGCCGCCAAGAAGACCACTGCCAGCAGCAGCAGCAGCGGAAGCGCCGAGAGAAAAGCGGCCCCGAGCGCGGCCGACATGCTCAACCCGCTCAAGGGCATGGCCGAGCGGCTGCAGAACCTCAACATGACCGACGGCGCGAGCAAGCTGCTCGACAGCGGCCGCAAGGACCTGCAGGCGCTGATGCAGGCCAACGAGAAGTCGTTCCAGGGCCTGCAGACCGTGGTGCAGCGCCAGACCGAGATGATCAAGAGCGCGATCACCGACTGGCAGGCCGCCGCCAAGGACATCCCCGGCAAGGACTCGAAGGAAAGCCTCGCCAAGCTCGACGCGCTCGGCCGCCAGTCGTTCCAGCGCGCGGTCGACGACATCAAGGAACTCGCCAACCTCGCGGCCAAGTCGCAGGCCGATGCCTTCGAGGTGGTGCGCCAGCGCATCCAGTCGAACGTCGACGAGGTCACGAAGATGCTGCAGCGCAAGTAGCGCGCGGCCCAGGCGCCGCGCCGGCGCACGGCGCGGCCTTCCGACGACGAACCTCGGTGTGCGGCCATGACCCAGTCCTCCTCTCCCCTCGACCCCATGGCGATCTGGCGCGAGCTCACCGCGCAATGGGAAAAGAGCACCAACGCGTTCGCCAACGAGGCCATGGCCTCCGATCCTTTTCGACAGGGCATGCATGGCGGCATGAACGCCTCGCTGGGCGCGCAGAAGGCGCTCGGCGACCTGATGGCGCGGCTGCTCACGATGCTCAACCTGCCCACGCGCGCCGACCTGCAGGCGCTCTCGGAGCAGTTGCAGCACATCGACGATCACCTGGCGCGGATCTCGCGGCTGCTCGAGGAGGGCGGTGCTGCGCCAACGCCGGCGCCGCAGTCATCGGCGCCGAAGCGCACGAAGCAGCCGCCCTCGATGACGGCCACGCCACCCGCACCCGCATCCCCGAAGAAGGCAGCGGCCAAGGCCTCGAAGTCCCCGGCCCGCACCCGCCGCCCGCGCCCATGAGCACGCCCGCCGCCGAACTGCCGGTGCTGCCCGACCTGCGCGCCGAGATCGAGCGCACCATCCAGCGCAACATCAAGGGCCTGGATTTCCTGACCAGCGCCACGCCCGCCGTCGGGCTCACGCCCAAGGACGAGATCCATCGCCGCGGCACGCTGAGCCTCTACCACTACCGGCCGATGGTCGACGAAATCTACCGCGTGCCGGTGCTGATCGTGATGGCCACCACCAACAAGGGCTACATCCTCGACCTCGCGCCGGGCCAGAGCATGGTCGAGCACCTGCTGCGGCAGGGCTACGACGTCTACATGATGGACTGGAACGCGCCGCGGCCGCAGGAGAAGCGGCTGCGCATCGAGGACTACGTGCTCGACTTCATCCCCGACTCGATCCGCCGCGTGCAGCAGCGCTCGGGCGAGGAGGACGTGAGCATCGTCGGCTACTGCATGGGCGGCGTGCTCTCCACGCTCTACGCGGCGCTGCATCCGGGCGGGCCGCTGAAGAACCTCGCGCTGTTCACCACGCCGATCGACTTCAGCCGCATGACCATGTTCCATGCCTGGTCCGACAAGCGCTACTTCGACGTCGACCGGCTGGTCGACGGCGTGGGCAACGTGCCGCCCGAGATGCTGTTCGCCTCCTTCGACATGCTGCGCCCCGCGGGCCGCGGCGCAGGCCTGGTGCAGCTGTGGGACAACATGGCGAACGACGAATTCGTCAAGTCCTACCGCATGTTCGACCGCTGGGGCGCCGAGATGCTGCCGCTGGCGGGCGAGTATTTCCGCCAGACCGTGAAGGAGCTGATGTGGGACAACAAGCTGCTGAAAGGCGAACTCTCGATCGGCGGACGGCCGGTGCGGCTCGCCGACATCGAGGTGCCGGTGCTGCATGCGCTCGCGCAGCACGACCACATCGTTCCCTATGAGGCGGGCGCGCCGCTGATCGCGGGCATCGGATCGGCGGACAAGGAGGAGGTGGTGCTCAAGGGCGGCCATGTGAGCCTGGCCGCGGGACCGAACGCGGTGCGCCGGCTGTGGCCGAAGCTCGACGAATGGCTGGGAGTGCGATCCACATGACGAATGCCGCAGACACCTCGACGAACCCGGGTTCGACCCGGCTCTATCCGCGCACGCTGCCGCATGCCGACGGCGAGATCGCATTGCGCCGCATGGACGCCGCCGATGCCGGCGCGGTGCTGGCCTTCGCGCAGGCGCTGCCCACGCACGACCTGCTGTTCCTGCCGCGCGACATCACGCAGCCCAAGGTGATAGACGCCTGGGTGCGGGCCATCGCGCGCGGCGACATCGACAGCGTGCTCGCGGTGCGCGACGACAAGGTGCTGGGCTGCGCGGCGGTGATCCGCGATCCGCATTCGTGGTCGCGCCA
The DNA here is from genome assembly GCF_059415325.1 of Variovorax sp. GW821-FHT10D07. Lineage (NCBI taxonomy): Bacteria > Pseudomonadati > Pseudomonadota > Betaproteobacteria > Burkholderiales > Comamonadaceae > Variovorax > Variovorax sp. GW821-FHT10D07. The sequence continues at coordinate 26,585 of NZ_JBWKMZ010000024.1, forward strand.
CGTGGCCGAGCTGCGCGTGCTGGTCGAGCCTGCCCTGCGCGGCAGCGGCCTGGGCCAGCAGCTCGCGCAGGAAGGCTGCGCGCTCGCGATGGAACAGGGCCACGAGAAGGTGGTGGCGCAGATGACCGTGGACCAGCGCGGCGCGATCGCGGTGTTCCAGGCGCTGGGCTTCCGGCCCGAGGCACTGCTGAGCAAGCACGTGAAGGACCGCGAGGGCCGCGCGCACGACCTCGTGGTGCTGTGCCAGGACGTCGCGCAGGTCGAGGCGCAGATGCGGGCCTACGGGGTGACCGAGGCGTTCTGAGGCGGCGGGTCAAAGCGGCCTTGCGCGGCGAAGGCATCGAGCGCGCGCGCCATGCGTTGCGCCATCGCGGGATGGAAGGGATCGTGGCCCGCGCCGGGCACGGTCTCGAAGCGGCTCGCGGGCAGCAGGCGCTGTACGGCTCGAGCGGCGGCCGGGCGACAAGTCCGGTCGAGCTCACCGTGCAGGAACAGCACCGGATGGTCGCGCAGCGCGTCGAGCGCGCCCCACGCCACCGCGTCGCCGTCCGCGAGCCAGCAGCGGTGCGCGAGGTAGTGCGCCATCACCTTGTAGCGATCGATCGCGCGTTGCAGCGCATCGCCTTGCGGCTCGGGCGCGGCGCCGGACTGTCCGCCCTGCGCGTGCTCCCAGGCCAGCCAGGCGAGCGTCGCGCGCGCTTGCGGCGCGAGGTCGTCGTCCGCGAACACGCGGCACAGCGCAGGCAGCAACGGCGCGCCCTCGGCCAGCGAGACCGCGCCGGCCAGCCGCGACCATGCGTCGGGATAGCTCGCGCGCGCCCCCTCGAAGCTCCAATGCAACTCCGAGGCATTCGGCACGAACAGCCCGCGCAGCAGCAGTCCATCGACGGACGCCGGATGACGCGCCGCATAGGCCAGCGCCAGCGTCGCGCCCCACGACCCGCCGACCACCAGCCAGCGCTCGATGCCCAGGTGCCGCCGCAGCGCCTCGATGTCGGCGATCAGCAGCTCGGTGCGGTTGTGGCGCGTCTCGCCGCGCGGCGTGCTGCGTCCCGCGCCGCGCTGGTCGAAGGCGACCACGCGATAGCGCGCCGGATCGAAGCCGCGCGCGAGCGCGGGCGAACCGCCCGAGCCCGGCCCGCCATGCAGCACGAGCGCCGCGCGACCCTCGACGGCACCGGTGGTCTCCCAGTGCAGCCGATGGCCCTCGCCCACGTCGAGCCGGCCCGTGCCATCGCCTGTAGAACCAAGTGCCTCCAGCATGCGGCCGATGCTACGCCGTCGGACCACGCCCACGCCACGACGGGTGCCGCGACCACGCTGCGCGGCCTGCTCAAACTGGGTATGCTGTCCGCGGAGCGCGCTTTCGCCGCTTCCGAAGGCGTCCATCGACCTTCGCCTGCGAATGGAATTCCTCAAGGAGACTTCATGACCTGGACCACCCCTCAAGCCACCGACTTCCGCTTCGGCTTCGAGATCACGATGTACGTGGCGGCGCGCTGAGCGCCACGCCCTTTCCGGCACGGCCCGCTTCGGCGGTCCGTGCCGGTTTCGCTTTCCCCTCCCCCTTCTCTCGCGCCGCGTCGCGGCGCTGCACCGCATGCACATCCGCGTCCTGGGCGCCGCCGCCGGTGGCGGCTTTCCGCAGTGGAACTGCAATTGCGCGAACTGCGCCGGCCTGCGCGCGGGCACCGTGCGCGCCCGCGCGCGCACGCAGTCGTCGATCTGCGCCAAGGGCGACGTGGGCGACGACTGGGTGCTGGTCAACGCCTCGCCCGACATCCTCGAGCAGATCAAGGCCACGCCCGCGCTGCAGCCCGGACGCGGCCCGCGCGACACCGGCATCGCGGGCGTGGTGCTGGTCGACGGGCAGGTCGACCATTCGACCGGCCTCTACATGCTGCGCGAGCGCGGCGCGCCGCTGCCGCTGTGGTGCACCGGGCCGGTCCACGAGGACCTCACGCAGGGCAACCCGATCCTGCGCGTGCTCTCGCATTTCTGCGGCGTCGCGCACCACGAACTGCCGCTCGACGGCCGCGGCTTCGAGGTGCCGGGCGTGAGCGGCCTGGCGCTGCGCGCGCTCGCGCTGGTCGGCAAGGCCGCGCCCTACTCGCCGCACCGCGAGCATCCCGTGCCCGGCGACAACATCGGCCTCACGCTGACCGACACCGCGAGCGGCCGCAGTGCCTTCTATGCGCCGGGCCTCGGCGCGCACAGCCCCGAGGTCGACGCCGCGATGCGCGCGGCCGACTGCGTGATGGTCGACGGCACCTTCTGGCGCGACGACGAGATGATCGCGCTGGGCTTCAGCCGCAAGACCGGCCGCAGCATCGGCCACCTGCCGCAGTCGGGACCGGGCGGCATGCTCGAATGGCTGGCCGACCTGCCCGCGCGCACGCGCAAGGTGCTGATCCACATCAACAACACCAACCCGATCCTCGACGAGGACTCGCCCGAGCGCGCCGAGCTCGACCGGCGCGGCATCGAGGTCGCCTTCGACGGCATGGAGATCGTGCTCTGAGCACGACGAACGAACAGCCAGGACCCAGGAGCCCATCATCGCCCTCATCGACATCTCCCTCGCGCCGCCACGCGCGCCCAGCGGCGAGCCGGCCTGGAGCCACGCCGAGTTCGAGGCGCAGCTGCGCGCCAGGGGCAAGGCCTATCACATCCACCATCCGTTCAACCGCATGCTCAACGAGGGCCGCGCCGCGCCCGCGCAGGTGCGCGGCTGGGCCGCGAACCGCTTCTACTACCAGATCGCGATTCCGGTGAAGGACGCGGCGATCCTCTCCAACTGCCCCGAGCGCGAGGTGCGGCGCGGCTGGGTGCAGCGCATCGTCGACCACGACGGCAGCGGCGACGATCCCGGCGGCATCGAGGCCTGGATCGGCCTCGGCATCGCGACCGGCTTGGCGCGCGAGGAGATCGTCGACCTGCGCCACGTGACGCCCGCGATGCGCTTCGCGGTCGATGCCTACGTGAACTTCGCGCGCCGCGCGCCCTGGCAGGAGGCCGTGTGCTCCTCGCTGACCGAGCTGTTCGCGCCCGAGATCCACAAGCAGCGGCTGGCCGGCTGGCCCGAGCACTATCCGTGGATCGAGCCCGGCGGCCTGGCCTACTTCCGCAACCGCGTGAGCCAGGCGCGGCGCGACGTCGAGCAGGGCCTGGCGCTCACGCTCGAACACTTCGCCACGCGCGCCCAGCAGGAGCGCGCGCTCGACATCCTGCAGTTCAAGCTCGACATCCTCTGGGCCATGAACGATGCGATGGCGCTGGCCTACGGCGTGACGCCGGCCGCCGAGGGAGGTGCCGCATGAGCGCGCCCACGCTCGACAGCCGGCCCGGCATCGCCGAGGGCTTTCGGCTGCAGTGGGAGCCGGCGCAGGACTGCCACGTGCTGCTCTACCCCGAGGGCATGGTCAAGCTCAACCAGAGCGCGGGCGAGATCCTCAAGCGCTGCGACGGCCAAAGCGACGTGCGCGCGATCGTGCTCGACCTCGAGGAATGCTTCGACACCACCGGCCTCGGCAAGGAGGTGCTGGCCTTCCTCGAGATCGCGCTCGCGCAGCGCTGGGTGGTGCTGAAGTGAGCGCGACGGTGGCACTGCCGGGTCCGCCGCTGTGGCTGCTGGCCGAGCTCACCTACCGCTGCCCGCTGCACTGCGCCTTCTGCTACAACCCGGTCGATTTCGCCGGCCATGCCGACGAGCTGCCCACCGAGGACTGGCTGCGCGTGCTGCGCGAGGCGCGCGAACTGGGCGCGGTGCAGTGCGGCTTCTCGGGCGGCGAGCCGCTGCTGCGCGACGACCTCGAAGTGCTGGTGGCCGAGGCCCGGCGCCTGGGCTACTACACCAACCTGCTGACTTCGGGCGTGGGCCTGAGCGAGGCGCGCGCGGCGGCACTCAAGGCCGCGGGCCTCGACCACGTGCAGCTCTCGTTCCAGGACTCCACGCGCGAGATGAACGACTTCCTCTCGCACACGAAGACCTTCGACCTCAAACGGAAGGTGGCCGGCCTGATCAAGGCCAACGGCTGGCCGATGGTGCTCAACGTGGTGATCCACCGGCTCAACATCGACCACATCGACCGCATCGTGGAGATGGCCGAGGCCATGGGCGCCGAGTACCTCGAGCTCGCCAACACCCAGTACTACGCCTGGGCGCGCGAGAACCGCGCCCACCTGCTGCCCACGCGCGAGCAGATGCGCCAGGCCGAGGCCGCCACCGAGGTCTGGCGCCGCAAGCTCGACGGCCGCATGCGGATCTTCTTCGTGGCCCCCGACTACCACGAGGCCGCGCCCAAGAAGTGCGTGAACGGCTGGGGCAGCATGTTCATGACCGTCGCGCCCGACGGCACCGCGCTGCCCTGCCACACGGCGCGCATGCTGCCGGGCCTCGAATTCCCGAACCTGCGCGAGACCAGCGTGCGCAGCGCCTGGCGCGATTCGGAGGGTTTCAACCGCTACCGCGGCACCGGCTGGATGAAGGAACCCTGCAGCAGCTGCGAGCACAAGGAGCGCGACCTCGGCGGCTGCCGCTGCCAGGCCTACATGCTGGCGCACGACGCCGCGGCGGCCGACCCGGTGTGCGCCAAGAGCCCCGCGCACGGCGAGGTGCTGGAGGCCGTGCGCCGCGCCGACGCGGGCGAGCGGCCGGCGCAGCCGCTGGTGTTTCGCGATCCGAAGGCCTCGCGGCGCTTCGTCGCGGCCGACGACGCGCTGTCGCTGCCCCACGGGCACAACTGAGGGGCAGGGGTGCGGTCCGCGGGGTGACCTGCGACAATCGCCGGTTCGCCCGACCGACCCCTTCTACCTGGCCCTACCGTGTCTTTCGCCTCCGAAACCCGCCGCCGCCGCACCTTCGCGATCATTTCCCACCCCGACGCCGGCAAGACCACGCTGACCGAGAAGCTGCTGCTGTTCTCCGGCGCGATCCAGATCGCCGGCTCGGTGAAGGCGCGCAAGGCCTCGCGCCACGCGACCTCCGACTGGATGGAGATCGAGAAGCAGCGCGGCATCTCGGTGGCTTCGTCGGTGATGCAGATGCTGTATCGCGACCACGTGATCAACCTGCTCGACACGCCCGGCCACAAGGACTTCTCGGAAGACACCTACCGCGTGCTCACGGCGGTCGACTCGGCGCTGATGGTGATCGACGCGGCCAACGGCGTGGAAGCGCAGACCCGCCGCCTGATCGAGGTCTGCCGCCAGCGCGACACGCCGATCATCACCTTCGTCAACAAGATGGACCGCGAGGTGCGCGAGCCGCTCGACATCCTCGACGAGGTGGAGCGCGAGCTCGGCATGCCCTGCGTGCCGATGACCTGGCCCGTGGGCCAGGGCAAGAGCTTCCGCGGGATCATGAACCTGCGCACGCAGGCCATGACGGTGTTCGAGTCGGGCAGCGAACGCCTGCCGCAGGACTTCGAGACCATCCCCTTGAGCGAACGCGACACGCTCGCCAAGCGCTTCGGCGCCGACTTCGAGACCGCCATGGACAGCATGGAGCTCGCCACCGGCGCCTCGCCCACCTGGGACCGCGAGGCCTTCCTCGCGGGCAAGCAGACGCCGGTGTTCTTCGGCTCGGGCGTGAACAACTTCGGCGTGATGGAAGTGCTCGACGCGCTGGTCGACCTCGCGCCCTCGCCGCAGTCGCGCACCAGCACCACGCTGGTCAATCGCCAGCCGGTGACCAAGGAGATCCAGCCCGAGGACAAGGACTTCGCGGGCGTGGTCTTCAAGGTGCAGGCCAACATGGACGCCAACCACCGCGACCGCATCGCCTTCGTGCGCATGGCCTCGGGCAAGTACACGCCGGGCATGAAGCTCAAGGTGCAGCGCACCGCCAAGGAACTGCGCCCCACCAGCGTCGTGACCTTCATGAGCCAGCGCCGCGAGGCGGTCGAGGAGGCCTATGCGGGCGACATCGTGGGCTTCACCACCCACGGCGGCGTGCAGCTCGGCGACACCATCACCGACGGCGCGAGCCTGCAGTTCACCGGCCTGCCCTTCTTCGCGCCCGAGCTGTTCATGACCGTGATCCTCAAGAACCCGCTGCGCACCAAGCAGCTGCAGCAGGGCCTGGCCCAGCTCGGCGAGGAAGGCGCGATCCAGGTGTTCCGCCCCGAGATCGGCGGCCCGATGCTGCTGGGCGCGGTCGGCCAGCTGCAGTTCGAAGTGGTGCAGCACCGGCTGAAGGCCGAGTACGACGCCGACGTGCGGCTCGAGGGCTGCCAGTACACCGGCGCGCGCTGGATCACGGCCGACACGCCGGCCGAGCTGCGCGAGTTCGTCAACGCCTATCCCCAGCGCATGGCCAAGGACGCGGCCGACACGCTGGCCTTCCTGTGCACCTCGCCGTACGACGTGCGGCTGGCGCAGGAGCGCTTCCCGAAGATCCATTTCCACCCGCTGCGCGAACACGCGGGGCTGGCGCTGCAAAGCGCGGGCTGAGCAGGCAGGCTGCCGGGGTTCGCGCGCCACCCAGGAGAACCCCATGGACACCTACATCGAAGTCGCCGGCCAGGGCGACATCGCCGAGACCGTGGTCGAGCAGCGCGCCGCGCTCACGCTCACCGTGAAGGCCTCGAAGGCGGAAGCGGCCTTCGAGGAGGCGACCCGGCTGCGCAACGACACCATCCGCGCGCTCAAGGCCGCGGGCCTCGGCGCCGACGAGATCAGCGAGGGCGGCCGCGACACCTGGCAGCCGTGGTACCGCCGCAAGAGCGCGGGGCAGGAGGTCTCGCACCGCGTGCTGCTGCGCTGCCGCGACACGCAGCGCCTGTACCTCGCGATCGATGCGCTGCAGCCGCTGTTCGAGAACGCGCGCCATTCGCTCTCGGTCGACATGCTGCAGCCGCGCTTCGACGCCTCGGCCGAGGCCGAATCGGCGGCGCGCGCGGCCGCGATCCAGCAGGCGCGCGCCCGGGCGCAGGTGATCGCGCGCGAGGCCGGCGTGTCGCTCGGCTCGGTGGCGCAGGTCGAGGAACTCGGCGCCGACGCCGACCGCACGGGCTCCTATGGCGACTACGGCTTCGCGATGGCCGCGGCCGCGCCGCTGGCGGCCTCCGCGGCCGACGATTTCGAAGCGATCGACGGCGCCTCGCGCGTGCGCCGGCTGCGCTTTCGCGTGCGCTTCCTGATCAGCTAGCTGCCCGTCGAGGCGTAGTGCCTCAAGCCCAGCCCCCACACGCGGAACGCCAGCGCGAGGAAGACGAAGCCTGCCAGCGGCGACACCCAGCCCACCCAGTGCGGCGCGCCGAGCGGATCGGGCCGCCCGAGGATCAGCAGCGCGGGGTAATAGGCCACGCAGGCCAGCGGCACCGCGAAGGTGAGCAGGCGCCGGAACCAGCGCGCGTACAGCGCCAGCGGGTACTGCGCCGCCTGCACGCCGCCGTAGGTCAGCACGTTGGCGATCTCCAGGCTCTCGACGGTCCAGAAGGCCAGCGTGCCCTGCAGCACCAGGATGCCGAGGAACAGCGCCACGCCGCCGGCCAGCGCGAACAGCGCGACGGCCACGGCCTCGGGCGTCCAGGCAATGCCGGCCTGCGCGGTCGCGAAGCCGATCACCGCCAGCCCCTGCAGCAGTCGGCCCATGCGGCTGATGCGGAAGTCGTGGCCCATGAGCTGCAGCGCGAGCGGGCGCGGGCGCAGCAGCAGGCGGTCGAAGGCGCCGCTGCGCAGGAACTCGGTGCCCAGCACGTCGAAGCCGCGGCCCAGGGCATCGGCCAGCGCGAACATGCAGTTGACCAGGCCGTAGAACAGCGCGACCTCGCCGAGGGTCCAGCCGCGCACCTCGCCGAAGCGGTGGAACATCGCCCAGACCGCGACCACCTCGATGCCCGTGACGAGGAACTGGCCCACCGTCAGCATCAGCGCCGAGGCCGGGTAGCGCGCCTGCGCGCCGACCGAGGCCTTCACCAGCCGCAGGAACAGCGCGATCGATCCCGGGGACCTGCTCATGTCGCGCTCATCCGCCCTGCACCTGCAGCCGGCGCATGGTGCGCACCAGCAGCCAGCGGCCGGTGACCACCAGCAGCGCGATCCAGAAGCATTGCAGCGCCAGGCCCAGCAACGCATCGATGCCGCGCAACTGGCCGAAGTACAGCCGCGCGGGAATGTCCATCAGCCCGGCCAGCGGCTGCACCAGCAGCGCGGTCTGCCAGGCATCGGGCAGCAGCGCGAGCGGCAGCAGGTTGCCCGACAGCACGATCACCAATGGCGCCGACAGCGCGTTGATGCCGCGCTCGTTGAGCGCCGACAAGGTCGCGACGTTGAGCAGCATCACCATCGCGGTCGACAGCGCCAGGCCCAGCCCCATCGACAAAGCGAAGGCCAGCGCGGCCGCCACGCCCACCGGCGGCTGCCAGGCCCAGGCGCCGAGCCCCAGCAGCGGCAGCGCGACGGCGGCGAAGCCCAGCATCAGCGCCGCGCGCGGCAGCAGGCGCGCGGCGATCCAGCCCGCGCTGCGCGCATACCAGAGCGCATAGGCATCGACCGGGCGCAGCCGGTCGTAGGCCACCGAGCCGGTGCGCACCGACTGCGCCACCTCGGGATCGACCAGCCAGGGCATCAGCACCAGCAGGCCCTGCGCGAGCCAGGTGTAGGTGATGGCGTGCTCGAGCGACATCGGCGCCTGCGCGGCCGCCGAGGCGCCGCCGTAGAAGGCCGCGAACACCATCACCTTGATGCCGCCCCACCAGCACTGCGTGCCGAAGCCCGCGAGCGCGGCGGTGCGGTACTGCAGCATCTGCAGGAAGCGCGAGGCGAAGGCCGCGGTGTAGGGGCGCGCGATCTCGCGCCATCCTTCCCTCATGCGTCGGCCGCTCCATGCATCGCATAGAAGCGCGCGATCACGGCCTCGATCGCCAGCCCCTCGAGCCGGATGTCCTCGACCGCATGCTCGGCCGCGATGCGCGCGATCAAGGCCGGCGCGGAGACGGCCGCGGGATCGAAGTCGAGCACCAGCGTGCGGCCGTCGCGCGCGTTCACGCGCACGCCGGGCCAGTGAGTGCCGAGGTCGTCGGGCAGTTGCGCCTCCTGCGCGAAGTCGACCACCAGCCGGCGCTCGGCCAGCACCTGCGCGCGCAGCGCCTCGACCGGGCTGTCGGCCAGCACGCGGCCATGGCCGATCACGATCACGCGCCGCGCGAGCGCCTCGATGTCGTGCATGTCGTGCGTGGTCAAGAGCACCGTGGTGCCGCGCTCGCGGTTGGCGCGGCGCACGAAGTCGCGCACCGCGAGCTTCGAGGGCGCGTCGAGGCCGATGGTGGGCTCGTCGAGGAACAGGATTTCGGGCTCGTGCAGCAGCGCGGCCGCGATCTCGGCGCGCATGCGCTGGCCCAGCGAGAGCTGGCGCACCGGCTGGTCGAGCACGCGCTCGAGGCTCAGCAGCGCGACCAGTTCGTCGCGCGTGCGGCGGTAGCGCTCGCGGTCGACACGGTAGATGTCGCGCAGCAGGTCGAAGCCCTCGCCCACCGGCAGGTCCCACCACAGCTGGGTGCGCTGGCCGAACACCACGCCGATGCGGCCCACGTGGCGCTCGCGGTCGGCGAAGGGATCGCGCCCGTCGATGCGCACGCTGCCGCCATCGGGCCGCAGGATGCCCGAGAGGATCTTGATGGTGGTGGACTTGCCCGCGCCGTTGGGACCGATGAAGCCCAGCAGCTCGCCGCGCTCGAGCGCGAAGGACACGCCCGCGAGCGCCTCGACCGTGCGATGGCGGCGGTGCAGCAGGCCGCGCACGGCACCGAGCACGCCGGGGTCGCGCTCGGCGATGCGGTAGGTCTTGAGGAGGCGGTCGACGACGATCTGGGACATGGGCGGGCCGCGCCGGTGCGGTCTGCGCGACCGGCCGGCGGGGGCGGGATGCTACACGAAAGCGCGGCGCGCGCGGCCACCGGTACGATCCGCGCTCCTGCAGTGCCGTCCGCCATGTCCTCCTCAACCGCGTCTTCCTCCCTCCCCGCCTCGCCCGACCGCCTGCTGCCGCTGGGCCAATGGCCCGCCACCGCGCGCGCCACGCTCGCGGGCGTGTTCACCGACATCGACGACACGCTGACCACCGAGGGCGCGATCACCGCTGACGCACTCGCAGCGCTCGGCGCGCTGCGCGCGGCCGGGCTGCACGTGGTGGCGATCACCGGCCGGCCCGTGGGCTGGAGCGAGCCCTTCGTCAACGCCTGGCCGGTCGATGCGATCGTGGCCGAGAACGGCGCGGTGGCGCTGCTGCCGCTGCCCGGCGGCGGCATCGCCAAGCGCTACCAGCAGGACGCGCCCACGCGTGCCGCCAACTACCGGCGCATGCAGGCGGTGCTCGCGCGCATCGAGGCGGAGATTCCGGGCGCCGGCCGCGCCACCGATTCGCCGGGCCGCGAGACCGACATCGCGATCGACCACAGCGAGTTCGTACGGCTCGACGACGCCACCATCGCGCGCGTGGTGGCGCTGATGCGCGGCGAGGGCATGCATGCCACCGTGAGCAGCATCCACGTCAACGGCTGGTACGGCGGCAACGACAAGCTCGAGGGCGCACGCTGGATCGTGCGCGAACTCTGGGGTCGCCGGCTCGACGACGAGATGGCACGCTGGGCCTACGTGGGCGACTCGACCAACGACCAGCTGATGTTCCGCAGCTTCGCGCACAGCATCGGCGTGGCGAACGTCGCGCGCTTCGTGCCGCAGCTGGAGTTCCTGCCGCACTACGTGACGCGCGGCGAGCGCGGCGCGGGTTTCGGCGAAGCGGTGGCCGCGATCCTCGCGGCGCGACCGAATTAAGGCGCGGCACGCCGGCGCAGCGGCGCCCATTGGTTCCAGGTGCCCACGGCCGCGACCAGCAGCAGCACGCCCGCATAACCCTCGACCGTCGCCAGCAGCCCCAGCGGCGCGACCAGGAAGCCCGCGAGCATCGCCGGCAGGCTGAAGGCCAGGTAGCTCACCACGAAGATCGCCGCGAAGAGTTCGCCGCGCTCGTGCGACTGGGCCAGCGGCGCGAGCGTCTGCACCAGCGCCGAGAAGGCGCCGCCGAAGCCGATGCCCGCGACCGCCGTGCCGACGAAGAACAGCGCCAGCGAACGCGTGGCGAGCGCCGCCAGCAGCAGCACCAGCCCGAGCGCCAGGCTGGCCATGCCGAGGATCGCCGGGCGCGGCGCCGCGAAGCGGCCCAGCAGCGTGGGCGCCACGGCCCCCACGCCCGACAGCACCGCGATCGTGAGGCCGTTGACCACGCCGCTGTCGATGCCGAACACGTGGTGCATCAGCGAAGGCGCGAGCGACAGGAACAAGCCGCCGAGCGCCCACACCGCGATGAACACCGGCAGCCCGCGCGCGAACTCGGCGCGCGCCCGCACGGGGATCGACACCCGCGGCACCAGCGAGGCCAATGCGCCGGCACGCGGCGTCACGGTCTCGGGCATCCACAGCACCAGCGCCGCGCCGAACGCGAACACCAGCGCCAGCACGCCGAACACCCACATCACCGGCTGCCCGGTCCAGCGCACCGCCATGCCCGTGAGCAGCGCGCCCAGCGCCAGGCCCGCGAGCGGCGACACGCTGGTGATCAGCGCACCCAGCCGCTTCTTCGCGGCCGGCGCCGCCTCGACCACGGCCGCGCTCAATGCGCCGCTCGCGATGCCCGTCGCCACGCCCTGCACCACGCGCGCGAGGATCAGCCCGCCGATGTCGCCCGCCAGCAGGAACAGCCCCATCGCCACCGCCTGCAGCACCAGCGCCGCGAGCACCACCGGGCGGCGGCCGATGTGGTCGGACAGCGAGCCGGCCACCAGCAGCGAGATCAGGAGCGCGATGGCGTAGATCGCGAACGCCACCGTCAGCATCGAGGACGAGAAGCCCCAGGCATGCTGGAACACCACGAACAGCGGCGAGGGCGCGGCCGCCGCGAAGAAGAAGGCGAACAGCACCGCCGCCAGCAGCGGGAAGGCCAGGGCCGCCGGCATGCGCCGGGGCGCCGCGCGGACAGGAGCGGCGGCGGTGCCGGGGCGGCTTGCGAGGTCGGGGCATTGGGACACGGTGAACTCCTTGGCGCGGAACGACTCTTAACGCACAAATCTTTGCGTTTGCGATTCTAGGCCTCTCCCGCTGTTAAAGCAAATATCTTTGCGTTAAAGTCGATTCACCATGAACACCGCCGTCCCGTCCGCCGTTCCCTCTTCTTCAGCCAAGCGCCCCGGCGGGCGCAGCGCGCAGGTGCAGGCGCAGGTGCGCGCCGCGCTCGAGGAACTGGTCGCCGAACAGGGCCGAGAGCGCGTCACCGTGCCGGCCGTGGCCGAGCGCGCGGGCGTCAGCGCTTCCAGCATCTACCGCCGCTGGGGCGATCTTTCCGGCCTGCTGGCCGAGACCGCCACCCACCGCCTCGACCCCGACCGCCCGCTGCCGGACACCGGCACGCTGCGCGCCGACCTCGCGGCCTGGGCGCGCGAACTGATCGAGCACCTGGCCAAGCCGTGCAACACCTCGCTGCTGAAGGCCGCGGCCGCGCTGGCCAACGGCGGCGAGGACACCGACTGCCTGCGCAACCGCCGCCGCGAGGCGCTGGCCCTGGTCGAACAGGCCCGCGCGCGCGGCGAGGCCACGCCGACGGCCGAACAGGTGATCGATCACCTGATCGCGCCGATCGTGTTCCGGCTGGTGTTCGGGGGGGAGCCGGTGCGCGTGGAGCTGGGGGAGCGGCTGGTGGGGGAATTGTTTGCGATGAGAGCAATTGATCGCTCCGCATGCGCAACTCCTCTGTGATCTCGGTGAAAGCCGGCACCGCCTCCACGGTCAACGGGCAATGCGCGGAGTCGTCTACAGCTGTGCCAGCGCCTCTTTGAAAGCCTGAAAGCTGCCCGAACGATTGGTCGCCGCATCCATGTGCCGGGCCACCGATCGCGCCAGCTCGAGCTTTCGCAGGCCCTGCTTGAAATAGCCTTTCTTTTGCAGCTCACGCTCCAGTGCTTCCCAAGTGCCCCCCTTGATCGCATCTGGATCGCGAAACCCAGCTTTCGTAGGTAGCGTTGCCTCCATCTTCGGATAGGCGGCCCTGACAGCCGGCCAGTCGCCAAAAAACCATGCCTCCAGTTCTTCAATCGCAATGCGATTAATGACCTGAAATTGTCCACCTCGCCTGGTTTTTCGCGTCCTCAATCCAGCGTTCGCAGCTATCTGCTCGAGCCGAGCCTTCAGCCGCATGCAATCGTCGTCATCGCGATCCACAAGCACTGCGACCATCGCGGTTGCAGGTAGCCACTGCGCGTAGCCAGCCAAACGCTGCGGCAATTGCTTGAGCAACTCGTCTTTGCACTGAAACTGGCGAACCTCCGCTCGAATACCCTGGCGCAACAGTTTGGGGAGCAACTCGTGCAGCGCGACTTCCATTGACGGTTCCTCAACCAGGACGTGCACGGTATCAATCGCCACGGCGCGCCCTCTTTTCTCCCGATGCCGTGCCGGCCAGCGACCAAGGCGCGCCCTGGTTCCGTAGCGGATCGCTCATGCCAAACTGCCCTTCCATCCAAAGGTGCCCGAGTGAAGCGCCCGTGTCCATGAATGCGGAAATTCCCTGAATTTCGCTGGCCACTTGAGCTTGGGTAAATCCTTGCTCGTCACGATAGAGGATCCGCACCTCCTCTGGACGACAACTATTGAGAAAGAACGGCGAATGAGTCGTCACCAATAGCTGCGCGCGTTCGGAAGCCAGTCGGCATTCTTCGCCCAGCTCGGGCAACAGGCGCGGATGCAGGAAGTTCTCAGGCTCTTCGATGCCAATGAACTGAGGTGGCGTTGGGTCATACAACACCGTCAAGTAGGCCAGCATCTTCAGCGTACCGTCAGACGCGAACTTGGATAGAACGGGCTCGGCGAAAGGTGCATCCTTCACTTGCAGAAGCAATCGTCCATCCGGCATTGGCGAAGCATCAATCCGCTCCAATCGCGGAATTCGATCACGCAGCACCTGCATGATCTGGTCCAACTCTGCCGGATGACTCTCCTTGAGGTACTGAATGACGTTCGGAAGGTTGTCGCCCGTCTTTGAAAGACGCTCCTGCGGGCCCGACTCCGGCTGGGTTCGCGTGCTGTCCACCGACAAATAAGACACATACCAATCGGTAATGAAATCACGCAACGCCGCAACACGGGGATGTTGCGCGATTTGGCCCAACGTATTCACAGCTATCAGATCAGGACCACGCAAAGGGACGTCGAGACGCTGATCCTCCGCATCGGGTTGCTCTCCGCTGATGACGCTGCCAACACCATGCCGATAGTTCAGAAAACGAAAGGGCTGACCATGTGAGCCACGCTTCCATGCCAGCCATTCTTCCGCGACCACTGGGCCCTTGGCGGTCTCGTCGATCGAGAGGTGATACGTGATCAGGGGAGTTTTGGGTCGCTCGCGATACTTGATCTCGATGGTTACCGGTCCAAGTGCGCCACGCGTCTTGAGCTCTTTGGCTCGCCCGCGTCTATCCCAAGCTTGCCGTAGTCCGCTCTGAAAACACTCGGAGAGAAAGTTGAAGACATCGAACAACGTGGACTTCCCGCTGCAGTTGGGCCCGAGCAGAACAGTCAACGGCGTAATGCCCTTGAGTTCGACGTGCTTGAGCGCCCGGAAGTTTTGAACCTTCAGATATTCGATACGAGGAACAGTGGTGGAAACGGGCATGGGTCGACCTGGCGGCGAGAATGAACGGGCAGAGTTTGCCGGAAAATTGCCACCGCAAACGACCACCATGGCCGAAGACGGCTGCAAGCGCTACGAGTGTTTCAGTTGTCTTGTGTGCCGGATTGGCTCCCAGCTATTCCGGCTCTGCGTGGAGGCGCACCAATCAGTGCTGAAAGACACGCGTTTGGAGAATCCCTCACTTCTCCTTCGCCAACCCCAGCCTCTCGATCAGCACCTTCTCCCGCGCCACCGTGTCCTGCGCAAACTTCGTGTACTGCGCCGAGCTCATGTAGTCGGGCAGCATGTCGTAGCGCCCGAGCGCGGCGACGTAGCTCGGCTCCTCCATCGCCTGCTTGAAGGCGTCGTGCAGCTTCTTCACCACCTCGGGCGGCGTGCCCTTGGGGGCGCCGATGCCGAAGGGCGAGTTCTGCACGATGTCGTAGCCCAGCTCCTTGAGCGTGGGCGCGTCGGGGAACTTGGCCAGGCGCTTCTCGCCCCAGGTGTTGAGCACGCGCAGCTTGCCGGCCTCGACCTGCGGCGCGAAGCCGGTGCTGTCGGCCGCGGCCATGAGCTGGCCGCTGACCACGGCGAGCATCAGGTCGGCGCTGCCCTTGTAGGGCACGTGCTGCAGCTCGATGCCGGCCTTCTGCGCGACCAGCTCGGTGGTGAGGTGCGGGCTGGTCAGGGTGCCGGTGGAGCCGTAGGTCAGCTTGCCGGGATTGGCCTTGGCATAGGCGACGAAGTCGGCCCAGGTCTTGAACGGGCTGTTCGCGGGCACGACGATGCCGAAGGCATAGCCGGTCACGTTGATGACGTAGTTGATGTCCTTGAGCGGATCCCAGTTGATCTTGGTGGTGTAGCCGAGGCGGAACACGCCGAGCGGGATCTGGGCGATGGTGTAGCCGTCGGCCTGCGAGGTCTGCAGCGCCTGCGCGGGCAGGGTGCCGCCGGCGCCGGGCTTGTTGTCGACGATCACGGGCTGGCCGAGGATGCGGCTCGCGTTGTCGGCGAGCTGGCGCATGGTGATGTCGGTGGGGCCGCCCGCGGGGAAGGCGATCACCAGCTTGACCGGCTTGGCCGGAAAGGCCTGCTGCGCGAAGGCGGCCAGAGGCGCGGCGAAACCGCAGGCGGCGAGCGCGGCGGCGCGGAGGAAGGTGTGGCGGCGGAGCATGGCGGCTGGGGTCCCGGCTGAATTTGAAAGAGCGCGATTGGGCCCCGCCGATCGGCACTAGACAACCGGGGCAGCCCTGATTTCCTCAAGGCCGCAAGGACATTCAGGCCTGCTCGAAGCCCTCGAGCACGTTCACCGCGTTGACGCCCACCTCGGCCACCGCATAGCCGCCCTCGAACACGAACACCGTCGGCAGTCCCGCGCGCGCGAGGTCCTCGCCCATGCGCAGGTAGTCGTCACTGCGTAGCTTGAAGCCCGAGATCGGATCGCCCTCGAAGGTGTCGACGCCGAGCGAGACCACGAGCGCGCCGGCCTTCACCTCGGCGATGCGCGCGAGAGCGCTCGTCAGCGCCGCGCGCCAGCCCGCGAAGTCGGTGCCGCGCGGCAGCGGCAGGTTGTGGTTGAAGCCCAGTCCCGCGCCGGCACCGCGCTCGTCGGCATGGCCGAGGTAGTAGGGATAGTCGGTGACGGGATCGGCATGCAGGCTCGCGAAATGCACGTCGTCGCGCGCGTAGAAGATGGCCTGGGTGCCGTTGCCGTGGTGGTAGTCGACGTCGAGCACGGCCACGCGCCCGATGCCCGCGTCGCGCAGCGCCTGCGCGGCCACGGCGGCATTGTTGAGGAAGCAGTAGCCGCCGAAGAAGTCGGCGCCGGCATGGTGGCCGGGCGGCCGGGTCAGCGCGAAGGCGGCGCGCTCGCCGCCGACGACGACGCGCTGCGCGGCGGTGAATGCGCTGGCCGCGCCGTGGCGCGCGGCGGTCCAGCTGCCGGCCGTCAGCGGCGTGCCGGCATCGAAGCCGAACAGGCCCAGGCGCGCGGGAAAGCTCGCGGGCAGCACATCGGTGCGCATGCCGCGCGTGGGCCAGTACGAGGGCAGCGCGTCGCGTTCGGCATTGGCGGGATCGAGCGCCACCCATTCGTCCCAGGCGCCGGCGATGAAGTCGAGGTAGCGCGGCGCATGCACCTTGGCGAGCAGCGCGTCCGGTAACGAGTCGGGTGCGAGCAGCGGGCCGAGCGCGCGGCGCTCGATCTCGGCCTTCACGTGGTCGGCGCGTGCCGGCACCTCGAAGCACGGCACGAGCTCGCCGCGGAACATCTCGACTTTGCCTTGGTGGAGTGCGTGCCGGTCGTTGTAGATGGTGAGCATGGAACGGGGTCGGCGGCGGGCGCCGTGGCTGGACAGCCGCCCATCATGCCGCACGCCGCAGCACGGCCCGGCGCCGGCCCGCGGCCGTGAGCCCGAACAGGTCCTTGGGATCGTCGAGCTCGGGCACCAGCGCGATCTGCCGGCCCACGCCGCGCTCGATGGCGAGCTGGTGGATGTAGCGCAGCGCGGTGTAGTCCTCGAGCGCGAAGCCGACCGAATCGAACACCGTGACCTGGTCCGGCCGCTCGCGGCCCGGCACCTCGCCGAGCAGCACCTTCCAGAGTTCGTGCACCGGGAAGTCGGCCGCCAGCTGCTGGATCTCGCCCTCGACGCGGGTCTGCGGCTCGTACTCCACGAACACGCGCGCGCCGCGCAGCACCCCGGGGTCGAGCTCGGTCTTGCCGGGCGAATCGCCGCCCACCGCGTTGATGTGCATGCCGGGCTCGATCATCCCGGGCTCGAGCACCGTCGCATGGCCCTGGTAGGCGGTGACGGTGGTCACGATGTCGGCGCCGCGCACCGCCTCGGCCACCGAATGCGCGCGCACGATCTCCATCGGCGAACAGGCCGAGAGATGGCGCACCAGCTTGTCGGTGGCATGCGGGTCGATGTCGAACACGCGCACCTCCTCGATGCCCAGCAGCGCATGGAAGGCCAGTGCCTGGAACTCGCTCTGCGAGCCGTTGCCGATCAGCGCGAGGCTGCGCGAACCGGGCCGCGCGAGCGCGCGCGCCGCCATGGCGGAGGTGGCGGCGGTGCGCAGCGCGGTGGTGAGGGTGAGTTCGGACAGCAGCACCGGGTAGCCGGTATCGACCTCGGCGAGCACGCCGAAGGCCATGACGGTGGGCAGCCCCACCGCGGTGTTGTGCGGATGGCCGTTGACGTACTTGAAGGCATAGGCGCCGTCGTCGGCCACCGGCATCAGCTCGATCACGCCGAGGTGCGAATGGCTGGCCACGCGGGCCTTCTTGTCGAACTCGCGCCAGCGCAGGAAGTCGTCGCGCAGCGCATCGGCCAGGGCACCCAGGAACTGCGGCACGCCGGTGTCGTCGACCAGGCGCACGAGGCTGTGGACATCGATGAAGCGGGTCATGGCAGGACTCCTTGCGAGCCCCGGCCGGCGCCGCACCCGATCCGTTCCACCATGGCGGGTCCAGGATGAGCGCCTGCGCCAAGGGTTCGAAGCCATTCTGCGCCGCGCGCGCGGCCGCGGCGAGGCCCGAGGCCCCGACCGCGTCGAGCGCAGGGGCAAGGCCCCGCGCCCGACGGTTCGGGGCTACCGTCCGGCGTTGGTGCCGGCCGAAGGAAGCCTCAGCGCGCCAGCACCGGCGCCAGCGCCACGCCCGTGTGCGTGCCCAGCCGCACCACTTCCTCGGGCGCAGCAGCCGCCACCACGCGTCCGCCGCCGTTGCCGCCCTCGGGTCCGAGGTCGACGATCCAGTCGGCCTCGGCGATCAGGTCGAGGTCGTGCTCGATCACCACCACGCTGTGGCCGCCGTTCACCAGCCGGTGCAGCACGTGGATCAGCTTCTCGACGTCGGCCATGTGCAGGCCCACGGTCGGCTCGTCGAGCACGTAGAGCGTGTGCGGCGCCTTCTGGCCGCGGCGCGTGATGTCGTCGCGCACCTTGCTGAGTTCGGTCACCAGCTTGATGCGCTGCGCCTCGCCGCCCGACAGCGTGGGCGAGGGCTGCCCCAGCGTCAGGTAGCCGAGTCCCACGTCCTTGAGCAGTTGCAGCGGATGGCTGATGTTGGGCATGCTCGCGAAGAACTCGACCGCCTCGTCGACCTCCATCTGCAGCACGTCGCCGATGCTCTTGCCGCGCCAGCTCACGGCCAGCGTCTCGGGGTTGAAGCGCGCGCCGTGGCAGACCTCGCAGGGCACCTTCACGTCGGGCAGGAAGCTCATCTCGATGGTGCGCACGCCCGCGCCGTCGCAGGCCGAACAGCGGCCCTCGCCGGTGTTGAAGCTGAAGCGCGCCGGGCCGTAGCCGCGCGCCTTGGCCTCGAGCGTGTCGGCGAACAGCTTGCGGATGGTGTCCCAGAAGCCGATGTAGGTCGCGGGGCAGCTGCGCGGTGTCTTGCCGATCGGGGTCTGGTCGACCTCGAGCACGCGGTCCACGCTCTGGTAGCCCTCGACGCCCTTGCAGCCGGCCCAGGCCGGTCGCTTGCCCGCGGCATCGGCGTCGCGGCCGGCCTTGGTGCTGCGCTGCTGCACCACGGCCTGCACGTTGGCCAGCAGCACGTCGCGCGCGAGCGTGGACTTGCCCGAGCCGCTCACGCCCGTGACCACCACCAGCCGCTGCAGCGGCACGGTGACCGTCACGTCCTGCAGGTTGTGCATGTCGGCGCCGCGCACCGTGAGCCACTGGCCGTTGTCGGGCGCCTTCGGGTCGGGCGAGGGAATGAGCCGGCGCGCCTGCAGCGGATGCTTGATGGCGTCACGCAGGTAGCGGCCGGTCTGCGACTCGGCCGCCTGCTCGATGTCGGCCACCGCGCCCTGCGCCACCAGGCGGCCGCCGCGCTTGCCGGCGCTCGGGCCGATGTCGATGATGTGGTCGGCGCGGCGGATCGTGTCCTCGTCGTGCTCCACCACCACCAGCGTGTTGCCCTTATCGCCGAGCTTGTGCAGCGCGTCGAGCAGGATGCGGTTGTCGCGCGCATGCAGGCCGATGGTCGGCTCGTCGAGCACGTAGCACACGCCCTGCAGGTTGCTGCCGAGCTGCGCCGCGAACCGGATGCGCTGCGCCTCGCCGCCGGACAGCGTGGGCGCGCCGCGGTCGAGCGTGAGATAGCCCAGGCCCACCTCCTCGAGGAATTCGAGCCGGCTCTTGATCTCGGGCACCAGGTCGCGCGCGATCTCGGCCTCGCGGCCCGAGAGCGAGAGGTTCTCGAACCAGGTGCGGATGTCGGTCACGCTCATGCGCGCGAGCTCGGTGATGCCGATACCGCCCTCGCCCCAGCCCGGCGTGCCGGCATGCGCATGGACCGCGCCGCCACCGAACAGCACCGCGCGCGCTGTCGCATTGAGCCGCGTGCCCTTGCAGGTCGGGCAGGCCACGTCGCCCACGTCCTCGGCGTCGGGCTCGGCGAAGGTCTGCTCGCGCCCCTTCTGGTCGTCGGCCATCACCGAGTCGTCGAAGATCTTGCGCTGCTCCTTGCTGAGCTTGACGCCGGTGCCCACGCAGTCGGGGCACCAGCCGTGCTTGCTGTTGTAGCTGAACAGGCGCGGGTCGAGCTCGGCATAGCTGGTGCTGCAGACCGGGCACGCGCGCAGGGTCGAGAACACGCTGACGCGGCCGATGCCGGCGGCCGTCACGCCGGCCATCATGGCGGCGCGCAGGCCGTCCATCTCGCTGAGCACGTGCACCACGCCCTTGCCGTGCTCGAGCGCCTTCGTGAGCGCCTCGCGCAGTTGGTTCTCGTTCGTGGGCAGCACGTCGAGGCTGGCCACCGGCAGCTCGATGCTGTGTTCCTTGAAGCGGTCGATGCGCGGGAAGCCCGCGGTCGGCAGGAAGTCGCCATCGACGCGCAGGTGCGTGAAGCCGCGCGGCCGCGCCCAGTCGGCCAGCTCGGTGTAGACGCCCTTGCGGTTGCTCACCAGCGGCGCGAGCAGGCCGATGTGCTGGCCCTTGAAGTTGCGCATCAGCTGCGCCGCGATGCTGTCGGGCGTCTGCGGCTGCACGGCCGCGCCGTCCTTCACGCAGTGCTGCACGCCGAGCTTCACGAACAAGAGGCGCAGGAAGTGCCAGACCTCGGTGGTGGTGCCCACCGTGCTCTTGCGGCCGCCGCGCGACAGGCGCTGCTCGATCGCCACCGTCGGCGGAATGCCGTAGACGGCATCGACCTCGGGCCGGCCCGCGGGCTGCACGATGCTGCGCGCATAGGCGTTGAGCGATTCGAGATAGCGGCGCTGGCCTTCGTTGAACAGGATGTCGAAGGCCAGCGTGGACTTGCCCGAGCCGCTCACGCCCGTGACCACGCTGAACTTGCCGCGCGGGATGTTGACGCTGAGGTTCTTGAGGTTGTGCTCGCGCGCGTTCACGATCTCGACCGCGTCGGCGCCCGGTGCCTTCTTGGCCTGCGCGATGTAGCGGCGCGCCGCGCGCTCGGCCACCTTGTAGGCGCCGGGGCCGATCGCGAGCTCGTAGTCGGCCAGCGCGGCGCCCGTGAGCGAGGCGCGGTTCTCGCGCAGCTGCTCGGGCGTGCCCTCGGCCACCACCTGGCCACCGCCCTCGCCGCCTTCGGGGCCGAGGTCGATGCACCAGTCGCTGGCGCGGATCACGTCGAGGTTGTGCTCGATCACGATCAGCGAATGGCCGGCGTCGAGCAGCTTGCGCAGCGCGCGCATGAGGCGCGCGATGTCGTCGAAGTGCAGGCCGGTGGTGGGCTCGTCGAACAGGAACAGCGTGCCCTTGCGCGCCACCGCCTGCTTGCTCGAGGTCGCGCCCTTGGCGGCCTCGGCCAGGAAGCCCGCGAGCTTGAGGCGCTGCGCCTCGCCGCCCGACAGCGTGGGCACGGGCTGGCCCAGCTTCACGTAATCGAGGCCCACGTCGGAGATCGGCTGCAAGACGCGCAGAACGTCGCGATCGGCATCGAACAGCGCCGCGGCCTCGGCCACGGTCAGCTCGAGGATGTCGGCCACGTTGTAGCTCTTGCCGTGGCGCTCGATGCGCACCTCGAGGATCTCGGGCCGGTAGCGCTTGCCGTCGCAGTCGGGGCAGCGCAGGTAGACGTCCGAGAGGAACTGCATCTCGACGTGCTCGAAGCCCGAGCCGCCGCAGGTGGGGCAGCGGCCGTCGCCCGAGTTGAAGCTGAACTTGCTCGCGGTGTAGCCGCGCTGGCGCGAGATCGGCGCGGTGGCGAAGATCTCGCGGATCGCGTCCCAGGCACCGACGTAGCTCGCGGGGTTGGAACGCGCGGTCTTGCCGATCGGCGACTGGTCGACGAACACCACGTCGCCGAGGTGGTCGGCGCCGAGCAGGCGGTCGTGCGCGCCGGGCGTCTCGGTGGCCTTGCCGAAGTGGCGCATCAGCGCGGGCGCGAGCACGTCCTGCACCAGCGTCGACTTGCCCGAGCCGCTGACGCCGGTCACGCAGACCAGGCGCGCGAGCGGGAACTCCACGCTGATGTCCTTGAGGTTGTGCTCGCGCACGCCCTCGAGGATGAGCCGGTGCGTGTTCTCGCTGACCAGCCGCTTGAAGCCCATGCCGATCTTCTTGCGCCCGCCCAGGTACTGGCCGGTCAGCGTGTCGGCGTCGCGCAGCGCGTCGGTGCTGCCGTCGAACACGATCTGGCCGCCGCGCGCGCCGGGGCCCGGGCCCATGTCGATCACGCGGTCGGCCGCGAGCATCACGGCCGGGTCGTGCTCGACCACCACCAGCGTGTTGCCCGCGTCGCGCAGCCGCAGCATGGCCTCGGTGATGCGGTTCATGTCGCGCGGATGCAGCCCGATGCTGGGCTCGTCGAGCACGAACAGCGTGTTGACCAGCGAGGTGCCGAGCGCGGTCGTGAGGTTGATGCGCTGCACCTCGCCGCCGCTGAGCGTGCGGCTCTGGCGGTCGAGCGTGAGGTAGCCGATGCCGACGTCGTGCAGGTAGCGCAGCCGGGTCGTGATCTCCTCGAACAGCAGCTTGAGCGCCTGGACCTCGCCGGCCGCGCTCGAGCGCTGCGCCTCGCCGGCCGTGGCGATGCCGCCGGCCGTCATGCGGTCGAACAGCTGGCGCAGCCGCTCGATCGGCAGCAGCATCAGGTCATGCAGGCACAGGCCCGGCAGCGCCTCGAGCTGGGCGCGCGTCCACTTCACGCCGATGGGCATGAAGCGCTTCTCGGGCGGCAGCACCGCGTCGGCGTCTTCCTTGCTGCCGATGCGCCACAGCAGGCTTTCGAGCTTGAGCCGCGCGCCCGCGCAGGTGGGGCACGGCGTGTAGCTGCGGTACTTCGACAAGAGCACGCGGATGTGCATCTTGTAGGCCTTGCTCTCGAGGTAGCCGAAGAAGCGGCGGATGCCGTACCACTGCTTGTTCCAGTTGCCCTCCTTGTAGTTGGGCGTGCCCTCGATCACCCAGTGCTTCTGCTCGGCGGTGAGCTTGTTCCACGGCGTGTCGCGCGGAATGCCGGCGGCCTCGGCGTGGCGCATGAGGTCGTCCTGCGCCTCCTTCCAGGCCGGGGTCTGGATGGTCTTGATCGCGCCCGCGCGCAGGGTGAGCTTGTCGTTCGGGATCACGAGGCCGAGGTCGACGCCGATCACGCGGCCGAAGCCGCGGCAGGTGTCGCAGGCGCCGACGGCCGAGTTGAACGAGAACATCGACGGGATCGGGTCGCCGTAGCGGATGTCGCTCTCGGGGCAGTGCAGGCCGGTGGAGAACTTCCACACGTCGGCCACGGCGTTCTCTTCGGCGCCGGTCGCATGCACCGTCACGCGCCCGCTGCCGCGCTTGAGCGCGACCTCGATCGCCTCCACCACGCGCGAGCGCTCGGCGCTCGAGGCGCGGAAGCGGTCGGCCACCACGTCGAGCACCTTGCGCGGACCGGTGGGCGTGGCCACCTCGCGCTCGGCTTGCACGCGCGTGAAGCCGCTGGCCGACAGCCACTGCGTGACCTCGTCGGCCGTGGTGCTCGCGGGCAGCTCGACCGGGAAGGTCACGACCAGCCGCGGATCGCCCGCGGCCGCCGCGCGCTCGACGATCTGCGCGTAGATGCTGTCGGGCGAGTCGTGGCGCACCGGCAGCGCGGTCTCGCGGTCGAACAGGTCGGCCGCGCGCGCATAGAGCAGCTTCAGGTGGTCGTTGAGCTCGGTCATCGTGCCGACCGTGGAGCGCGAGGAACGCACCGGGTTGGTCTGGTCGATGGCGATCGCGGGCGGCACGCCCTCGACCTTGTCGACCGCCGGCTTGTCCATGCGATCGAGGAACTGGCGGGCGTAGGCGGAGAAGGTTTCGACGTAGCGCCGCTGGCCCTCGGCGTACAGGGTGTCGAACACGAGGCTCGACTTGCCCGAGCCGCTGGGCCCGGTGACCACGGTCATCTCGCCGGTGCGGATGTCGAGGTCGAGATTCTGGAGGTTGTGCTGGCGTGCGCCACGGATGCGGATGGAGCCCTGTGTCATGAGTGCCTTGGGGGTGGGGCAAACATTCTAGGGAGTGGTCCATGACGCGCCGGTGCACCTCTCTGGAAGGACGGTGGCCGCGCAGGGGTTTGTCCGAATGGTGGATTTAATACTTTTAGAAACAAATAAGGCGTTGGTTTGCAACGATGGCAGCGCCATCGCAAAAGAAGGGACGAGCACACATGACGAACAAGCACGGCCGCCTGCGCGCGGCCCTGATCGCGCTCGGCGCGCTGGTCTGGCTGCCCGCGCAGGCGCAGATCCTGATCGGCCAGACCGCCGGCATGACGGGCCCGGTGGCCGCCAGCGTCAACGAGACCATCGGCGGCGCGCAGCTCGTGATCGATGCCGCCAATGCACAGGGCGGCGTGCACGGCGAGAAGATCGAGGTGATCCGGCTCGACGACGGCTTCGACGTCAAGCGCGCGGGCGAGAACGGCCGCGCGCTGATCGAGGACAAAAAAGTGCTCGCACTCTTCATGAGCCGCGGCACGCCGCATTCGCAGGCCATCATTCCCTGGCTCGACAAGCACGGCGTGGCGCTGATCGGGCCTTCCACCGGCGCGATGGTGCTGCACAAGCCGGTGCAGAGGAACGTGTTCAACGTGCGCGCCACCTACCAGCGCGAGGCCGAGAAGGCGGTGCAGCACCTGCTGACCATCGGCATGGTGCGCATCGCGGTCGTGCACGTGACCGACTCCTTCGGCGCCGATGCGCTCGAGGGCGCGATGACCGGCTTCGGCAAGGCCAAGGCGCAGCCCGCGGCCACCGTGCCGGCCGACCGCGACAAGCCCGACTACGCGGCCATCGTGCCCGCCATCGTCCAGGCCAAGGCACAGGCGGTGCTGTGGATCGGCTCGGGCAGCGCGGTGGTCGAGGGCATCAAGGCACTGCGCACGGCCGGCTCGGCGGCGCAGGTGGTCACGCTGTCGAACAACGCCTCCTCGGGCTTCATCAAGCAGCTCGGCGAGGCCAGCCGCGGCGTGGTGGTCACGCAGGTGTTCCCGAGCGAGCGCTCGATCAGCTACCCGATGGTGAAGGAGGCGATCGCGCTCGCGAAGGCCAAGGGCGAGAACGAGCTCTCGCCCGCGGCGCTCGAGGGCTTCGCCTCGGCCAAGGTGCTGGTGGAGGCGCTGCGCCGCGCCGGCCCCAAGCCCACGCGCGCCCGCGTGGTGGCCGCGCTCGATGGCCTGCGCGACTACGACCTCGGCGGCCTCGAGATCAGCTACACGCCGCAGGACCACAGCGGCATCGATTTCGCCGACCTCTCGATCATCAGCGAGGGCCGCTTCAAGCGCTGAAGCGCCGCCTTTCCCTCTCGACGAAGCCGGGCCCAGCGCCCGGCTTTTTGCTTTTGCAAACAACGGTTTGACAGGGTTTGCACGAGGAATGGCATGTCACGTCTAGCTACACATAATTGCATTTGCTGACATGGACACGAATCCCGACGGGAAAGGTTTTGTCGATGAAGAAGAAGAAAAGGATCCCGCGCCTGCGCGCCGCCGCATTGCTGCTCGCACTCGCGGCGACCGGCGCCTCGGCCCAGATCGTGATCGGCCAGTCGGCCGACCTGTCGGGACCGGTGGCGGCCAGCGTGAAGGAGACGATCATGGGCTCGCAGCTGGTCATCGACCAGGTCAATGCCCAGGGCGGCATCAACGGCGAGCAGATCGAGGTCATCCGCATGGACGACGGCCTCGATGCCAAGCGCTCGCTCGAGAACTCGCGCATCCTGATCGAGGACAAGAAGGTGGTCGCGCTGCTGCTCAACCGCGGCACGCCCAACACGCTCGCGGTGATCCCGCTGCTCGACAAGCACGGCGTGCCGCTGGTCGGCCCGTCGACCGGCGCGATGGCGCTGCACAAGCCGGTGCAGAAGAACATCTTCAACGTGCGCTCCACCTACCAGCGCGAGGCCGAGAAGGCGGTGGTGCACCTGCAGACCACGGGCATCCAGCGCATCGCGGTGGTGCAGGCCGACGACTCCTTCGGCAAGGACGGCCTCGAGGGCGCGAACCGCGGCTTCGAGAAGGCCAACCTCAAGCCGGTGGTGATCGCGCTGGCCGACCGCAACAAGCCCGACTTCGCGGCCATCGTGCCGAAGCTCGTCGAGGCCAATGCGCAGGCCGTGCTGTGGATCGGCTCGGGCACTTCGGTGTCCGACGGCGTGAAGGCGCTGCGCGCCGCGGGCTCGGCCGCGCAGGTGGTCACGCTGTCGAACAACGCGGCCTCGGGCTTCATCAAGGACCTCGGCAGCGCGAGCCGCGGCGTGATCATCACGCAGGTGTTCCCCTACGAGCGCTCGTTCGGCAATCCGCTGATCAAGGAGGCCCTGGCGCTCGCCAAGGCCAAGGGCCAGGAAGACCTGTCGCCCGCGCTGCTCGAAGGCTTCGTGGCGACCAAGGTGCTGGTGGAGGCGCTGCGCCGCACCGGGCCGAAGCCCACGCGCGCACGGCTGCTGGCCACGCTCAATGCCTTCCAGTACGACCCGGGTGGCGGGCTGGACATCTCCTACTCGCCGACCGATCACACGGGCATCGAGTACGTCGACCTCTCCATCGTGAGCGACGGTCGCTTCAAGCGCTAGGCAGCGCTTCGGAGATTTACTTCGGCGCGCTCGCGGCCGCAGCCGGTGCAGCAGGCGCCGGCTCGTGCACTTCCACGCCGTGCTTCTCGCCCGACATGTCGACCTTGTCGCCGGCCTTCGAGATCACGTACAGCGCGATGGCCGCGAAGATGGCGAAGCCGACTGCGATTTTCCACATGGGTTCTGTCTCCTGAGATGGGTAGTGCTGAGTTCAAGAAAAAGGCCTCATGCCGAGGGTCGGCATGAAGCCTCTTTGTTGAACGGAGGGCACGGGGAGCCCTCCTTTCATCGGCGCCGTGGCGCTCAGTCGTGGGCGTAGATGTCCACGTCCTTCGTTTCGCGGATGAACAGCGTGCCGATCACCAGCGTGATGCCCGCGATGATGATCGGGTACCAGAGGCCGTTGTACATGTTGCCGGTGGAGGCCACGATGGCGAAGGCCGTGGTCGGCAGCAGGCCGCCGAACCAGCCGTTGCCGATGTGGTACGGCAGGCTCATCGAGGTGTAGCGGATGCGCGTGGGGAACAGCTCGACCAGCATCGCGGCGATCGGCCCGTAGACCATGGTCACCAGCAGCACCAGCCAGAACAGCAGCAGCACCGTCAGCAGCTTGTTCATCTTCGCGGGGTCGGCCTTGGCCGGGTAGCCCGCGATCTTCAGGTCCTCGGCCACGCCCTTCTTGAAGGCGGCGATCTCCTTGGCGGAGGCTTCGTCGAACTTGAGGTTCACGACGTTGCCGATCGGTGCTTCCACCGTCTTGTCGCCGATCTTCACGACGGCCTTCGAACCCGGCGCGCCGGCCACGTTCTCATAGCTCACCGAGTTCTGCACCAGGTAGCGCTTGGCGATGT
Source organism: Variovorax sp. GW821-FHT10D07 (assembly GCF_059415325.1). NCBI lineage: Bacteria > Pseudomonadati > Pseudomonadota > Betaproteobacteria > Burkholderiales > Comamonadaceae > Variovorax > Variovorax sp. GW821-FHT10D07. The sequence continues at coordinate 54,110 of NZ_JBWKMZ010000024.1, forward strand.
CGCAGGAGCTGCGGAAGTCGATCTCGCGGGCCACCGGGTTGCCCTGGAACGAGCAGGTCGCGGGGTCGGCGGTCACGGTCACGCCGGCCGTGGCCTGGGCCTTGGCGAGGTCGGGGTTGGCGGCCTCGGTCAGCATCTTGAAGACCGGGAAGTAGGTCACCACGGCCAGCAGGCAGCCGGCCATGATGATCGGCTTGCGGCCGATCTTGTCCGACAGGGTGCCGAAGATCACGAAGAACGGCGTGCCGAGCAGCAGCGCGGCGGCGATCATCAGGTTGGCGGTGGTCGCATCGACCTTGAGCTGCGCGGTCAGGAAGAACAGCGCGTAGAACTGCCCCGAATACCAGACCACGGCCTGGCCGGCGGTCAGGCCCACGAGTGCCAGGATCACGATCTTGAGGTTCTTCCACTCGCCGAAGGATTCGGCCAGCGGCGCCTTCGAGGTCTTGCCCTCGGCCTTCATGCGCTGGAACGCCGGCGACTCCGACAGCGACAGGCGGATCCACACCGAGATGCCGAGCAGCAGGATCGAGACCAGGAACGGAATGCGCCAGCCCCAGTCGTTGAACACCGCTTCGCCCAGGCCTTCGCGCACGCCCAGGATCACGATCAGGCTCAGGAACAGGCCGAGCGTGGCCGTGGTCTGGATCCACGAGGTGTAGGCACCGCGCTTGCCGTGCGGCGCGTGCTCGGCCACGTAGGTGGCGGCACCGCCGTACTCGCCGCCGAGCGCGAGGCCCTGCAGCATGCGCAGCGCGATCAGGATCACCGGCGCCGCGACGCCGATGGTCGCGTAGCTGGGCAGCAGGCCGACGATGAAGGTCGACAGGCCCATGATCAGGATCGTGACCAGGAAGGTGTACTTGCGCCCGATCATGTCGCCGAGCCGACCGAACACGATGGCGCCGAACGGACGCACCAGGAAGCCGGCCGCGAAGGCCAGCAGCGCGAAGATGAAGGCCGCGCCCGCATCGAGGCCGCTGAAGAACTGCTTCGCGATGATCGCCGCGAGCGAGCCGTAGAGGTAGAAGTCGTACCACTCGAACACGGTTCCCAGCGAAGAAGCGAAGATGACCTTCTTCTCCTCCGCCGACATGGGCCGGGGGGCCGGATGCGGCACTCCCCGTGAATCTAGTGTGGCTGCCATTGATCGTCTCCTGTGTATGCGTTCATGCGGCGCCCGAATTCGGGACCGTGGGGCATTCTTGGAGGCGCGACTGACCCGAGCCTTTCGCGAAACTGAACGGGCGCTTACGGATTAAGGTGAAACCCTCGACGCACGTTTCAGCCTGTAAGAAATGCAGCGCCGATGCTGCGGATGCTCAGTTTTTGCTGCTGCGCAGCAGGGCCGGCCGCTGGTCGGCCTCGGCCCATTGCGGGCCGTCGAACCAGGCATCGCCCGCGAGGTAGGCGCGCAGCATCGCGAGGCCGTCGAAGCCCCAGAACAGCCGGCCGTCGACCGCATAGGCCGGCGTGCCGAACACGCCGAGCGCGACCGCGTCCGCGGTGTTGCGCTGGAGCAGGGCCTTGCTCTCGTCGCTGCCGGCATCGCGACGCGGTTGCAGTTGCGCGGTGAGCGCGGCCAGCCGCGCGGGATCGGCCGCCTCGAGGCCGCCGCGCCAGACGTGGCGGAAGACGGTCTCGGCCACCAGCCGGCTCACGCGGCCGTCGTCGGAGGTGGAGAGCGCGAGCCGCAGGTGCGCGAGCGGGTTGTAGGGATGCGAGGCCGGCATCGCGATCTCGATGCCGTGCTGGTGGCCCAGCCATAGCACGTGGCGGTAGGTCCAGCCGCGCTTGGCGGGAATCTCGGCCGGCCCGAGCTGGCCGTGCGCCTTGAGCACCGCGCCCAGCAGCACCGGGCGGTAGTCCACGCTGTAGCTCAGGCCCTCGAGCGTTTGCGGCAGCTGCTCGAACGCGAGGTAGGCATAGGGCGAGATGAAGTCCAGGTAGAAGTCGATGTGCTTCATGCGTCGATGTCTCCGATGGCCGGCGCCCGCCAGATGCCGGCCCGGGCCCGCCACTCTATCGCGCACCAGACCTGCCGCCGCTCGTCGTCCTCCATGCGGCTCCAGCCCGCGATCTCGGGGATGGTGCGCAGGCAGCCCTCGCAGAAGCCGCTGAGCCGGTCCATGCGGCACACCGAGCTGCAGGGCGAGGGCACCGGCTCGGCCAGCCCCCGCAGTTCGGCGGCGCGGTCGGCCAGGGCCTGCGCTTCGGCGACGTTCACGCCGCGGCCACCACCACGTCGGCCACCGGCGCGCCCGTGAGCGTCTCGAGGTCGTGCGGGCGCAGCTGGAACACCGCATGCGGATGGCCCGCGGCGGCCCAGATCTCCTCGAAGCGGAACAGCTCGCGGTCGATCAGCACCACGGGCTTCGTGACATGGCCCACGGGCGACACGCCGCCGATGGTGAAGCCGGTGCGCGCCTTCACGAAGTCGGCATCGGCGCGGCCGGTCTTGCCGACGATCGCGTCGACCTTCTTCTCGTCGACGCGCTTGTCGCCCGAGGTGATGACCAGCACCGCGACCTCGTCGCTCTTGCGCCGGAAGATGATGCTCTTGGCGATCTGGCCGACCGCGATGCCGAGCGCGTCGGCCGCCTGCTGCGCGGTGCGGCAGGCGTCGTCGAGCATGCGCGGCGCATGCGGATGGCCGGCGTCCTGGAGCACGCGCGCGACGCGCTGGACACCGTCGGGAAGGGAATGGAGTTCGGAGCCGCACATGGCTTGGGTCTTCGGAGTTCGTGGGGGCGTGCGCCCCGCGTTGCAGGCACCCGAGCATACGAAAAAGCCCCGGGCCCCGGCGCCGCCGCCGCGCGGCCACCCTTTCGGGCACCGCACCAATGCGGGCAGCACCGCACCGCGGCCGCGCCACTTTGGGTGCGATTGCGGTGCGCGCACGGGCCGCCACCGGTCTTTTTCGGCGGCATGGATATTGCTCGACCCCATCGCGGACCTCCCGGCCTGGGTGGGTCCGCAGTGCCTCCGCTAACGACGGCGGGGTTCGAGCGAGCCGATGGCGATGAGCCGCCGGATTCGTTTGTCCATCCGATTATTCGCATCCGTTCCGTCGCGGAGGCCCCCTGCCGCTGTCGCCCCGACAGCCCCGGTGGCCTGCATCCGAGGACCGGCTGCCCCCGCAGGACCTCAGCATGAAAATCGCAGTCATCGGCCACGGCATGGTCGGCCACAAGTTCCTCGAGCAGCTCCACGCGCTCGGCATTCCCGGCGCGGAAGTCACCGTCCTGTGCGAGGAGCCCCGGCCGGCCTACGACCGGGTGCACCTGTCCGAGTTCTTCGCGGGCAAGACGGCCGAAGACCTCTCGCTGGTCGAGCCCGGCTTCTTCGAGCGCAGCGGCTTCACGCTGCGCCTCGCGGCGCGCGCAGTGACGGTCGAGCGGCGCAACAACACCGTCACCACGGCCGACGGCGAGGTCGTGGCCTACGACAAGCTGGTGCTGGCCACCGGCTCCTTCCCCTTCGTGCCTGCGGTGCCGGGCCGCGACCGGCCCCACTGCTTCGTCTACCGCACCATCGAGGACCTCGAGGCGATGAAGGAATGCGGCGCGCGCTCGCGCAGCGGCGTGGTGGTGGGCGGCGGCCTGCTCGGCCTCGAATGCGCGAAGGCGCTGCGCGACATGGGCCTCGAGACTCACGTGGTGGAGTTCGCGCCGCGGCTGATGGCGGTGCAGGTCGACGAGGGCGGCGGCCGCGCGCTGCGCGAGAGCATCGAGGCGCTGGGCCTGCACGTGCACACCGGCCGCAACACGGTGGAGATCGTCGACGGCGCCGCCGCGCGCCACCGCATGGTGTTCGCCGACGGCAGCTACCTCGAGACCGACATGATCGTGTTCTCGGCCGGCATCCGCCCGCGCGACGAGCTCGCGCGCCAGTGCCTGCTGGCCGTGGGTCCGCGCGGCGGCGTGGCGGTCGACGACCACTGCCGCACCAGCGACCGCGACGTCTACGCGATCGGCGAATGCGCCTCGTGGAACGAGCAGACCTTCGGCCTGGTCGCGCCCGGCTACGACATGGCGCGCGTGGCGGCGCGCCACATCGCCGGCGAGCAGGAAGCCGCCTTCACCGGCGCCGACATGAGCACCAAGCTCAAGCTGATGGGCGTGGACGTGGCGAGCATCGGCGACGCGCACGGCAGGACGCCGAAGTCGCGCGCCTACCAGTTCATCGACGAGCGCAAGAAGGTCTACAAGAAGATCGTCGTCAGCGAGGACGGCAAGCTGCTGCTCGGCGCCGTGCTCGTGGGCGATGCCGCCGAATACGGCACCCTGCTGCAGATGGCGCTCAACGGCATCGCGCTGCCCGAGGATCCCGAGTTCCTGATCCTGCCCTCGAGCGACGGCAAGGCCAAGCCGGGCCTGGGCGTCGAGGCCCTGCCCGACAGCGCGCAGATCTGCTCGTGCAACGACGTCAGCAAGGGACAGATCTGCGAGGCCGTGGGCCAGGGCGCCTGCACCCCGGCCGCGATGAAGGCCTGCACCAAGGCGGGCGCCACCTGCGGCGGCTGCGTGCCGCTGGTCACGCAGGTCATGAAGATGGAGATGGCCAGGCGCGGCATGGCCGTCAACAACCACCTCTGCGAGCACTTCCCCTATTCGCGCCAGGAGCTCTACCACCTGATCCGCGTGGGCGAGATCCGCAGCTTCGCCGACCTGCTCGCGAAACACGGCAAGGGCCTGGGCTGCGACATCTGCAAGCCCGTGGCCGCGAGCATCTTCGCCTCGTGCTGGAACGAGTTCGTGCTCAAGAAGGACCTGGCCGCGCTGCAGGACAGCAACGACTACTTCCTCGGCAACATCCAGAAGGACGGCACCTACTCGGTGGTGCCGCGCATGCCGGGTGGCGAGGTCACGCCCGACGGGCTGATCGCGGTCGGCCAGGTGGCGAAGAAGTACGGCCTCTACACCAAGATCACCGGCGGCGCGCGCGTGGACATGTTCGGCGCGCGCGTCGAGCAGCTGCCCGCGATCTGGGAAGAACTGATCGCGGCCGGCTTCGAGTCGGGCCATGCCTACGGCAAGTCGCTGCGCACGGTGAAGAGCTGCGTCGGCTCGACCTGGTGCCGCTACGGCGTGGACGACAGCGTGGGCCTCGCGGTCGAACTCGAGAACCGCTACAAGGGCCTGCGCGCGCCGCACAAGATCAAGTTCGGCGTCTCGGGCTGCACGCGCGAATGCGCCGAGGCGCAGGGCAAGGACGTGGGCGTGATCGCCACCGACAAGGGCTGGAACCTCTACGTCTGCGGCAACGGCGGCATGAAGCCGCGCCATGCCGAGCTGCTCGCGAGCGACCTGTCGAAGGCCGAGCTGATCCGGCTGATCGACCGCTTCCTGATGTTCTACGTGCGCACCGCCGACCGGCTGCAGCGCACCAGCACCTGGCGCGAGAACCTCGAGGGCGGCCTCGACTACCTCAAGGGCGTGCTGCTGCAGGACACGCTGGGCCTCCACGCCGAACTCGAGACCCAGATGCAGGCCGTGGTCGACACCTACCAGTGCGAGTGGAAGACCGCCGTCAACGACCCGGCCACGCGCCAGCGTTTCCGCTCCTTCGTCAACAGCGACAAGCCCGACGAGCACATCGTGTTCGTGAGCGAGCGCGGCCAGAAGCGGCCCGCGCGCGCCGAGGAGCGCAGCGAGGCGGCCGACGTCTCGATGGCCTGAAGAACGACAACGAAAGAGGAAGCCCCATGACCCAGCAAGACCTGCACTGGACCGCCGTGTGCGCGGCCACCGACATCCTGCCCGACACCGGCGTGTGCGCGCTGGTCGAGGGCGTGCACGTGGCGATCTTCCGCGTCGGCCAGGAGGCCACGCTCTACGCCATCGACAACGTCGACCCGAAGGCCGGCGCCAGCGTGCTCTCGCGCGGGCTGGTCGGCAGCCTCGGCGACCGCGTCGTGGTCGCCTCGCCGCTCTACAAGAACCACTTCGACCTGCGCAGCGGCGAATGCCTCGAGGCGCCCGAGCACTCGGTGCGCGCGCATGCGGTGCGCGAGCACGAAGGCCGCGTGCTCGTCGCGCTGGCCTGAGCCGCGCTCCCCTCCCCGGCATTCCATTTCTTCCCAAGGATCCCCATGGCCTATCTAGCCCCCGCCGAGTTCGTCACCAAGATGGTCGATGCCGGCGAATCCAAGCTGCTGATGTCCACGCGCGACACGCTGATCCGCTCGTACATGGCCGGCGCCATCCTCGCGCTGGCGGCGGCCTTCGCGGTCAGCATCACGGTCAACACCGGCAATGCGCTGGTCGGCGCGATGCTGTTCCCGGTCGGCTTCATCATGCTGTACCTGCTGGGCTTCGACCTGCTGACCGGCGTCTTCACGCTGGCGCCGCTCGCGGTGCTCGACAAGCGCCCCGGCGCCACCTGGGGCGGCGTGATGCGCAACTGGGGCCTGGTGTTCGTCGGCAACTTCGCGGGCGCGCTCACGGTCGCGGTGTTCATGGCGATCATCTTCACCTTCGGTTTCAGCGAGGCGCCCAACGCCATCGGCGAGCGGCTCGGCCACATCGGCGAGGGCCGCACGGTCGGCTACTCCGCGCACGGCGCGGCCGGCATGCTGACGTTGTTCATCCGCGGCGTGATGTGCAACTGGATGGTGTCGACCGGCGTGGTCGCGGCCATGATGTCGACCACCGTCTCGGGCAAGGCGATCGGCATGTGGATGCCGGTGATGATCTTCTTCTACATGGGCTTCGAACATTCGATCGTCAACATGTTCCTGTTCCCCACCGGCCTGATGCTCGGCGGCAAGTTCACGCTGATGGACTACCTGATCTGGAACGAGCTGCCCACGGTGATCGGCAACCTCGTCGGCGGCCTGAGCTTCGTCGGCCTCACGCTCTACGCCACGCACTACAAGACGGCGCCCAAGCGCGTCGCCGGCTGATCGCGCGCCCATGGCCGCCGGGCGCCCGCCGCGCGTCACGCTGGGCCAGCACTCGCTGGCCGGCGTCGGGTCGGCGGTCAACCAGGACTTCCATGGCGCGATGCTGCCCGAGGGCGTGCAGCGCGCCGCCAAGGGCATCGCGCTCGCGCTGGCCGACGGCATCGGCTCGAGCCGCGTGAGCCAGGTCGCGAGCGCGGCCGCCGTGCGCGGCTTCCTCGAGGACTACTACGCCACCTCCGATGCCTGGTCGGTACGCCGCGCGGCGCAGCGCGTGCTGGGCGCCACCAATTCCTGGCTGCATGCGCAGACCATGCGCAGCGACGCGCGCTTCGACAAGGACAGCGGCTACGTCTGCACCTTCAGCGCGCTGATCCTCAAGGGCCGCGAGCTGCACCTGCTGCACGTGGGCGATGCGCGCATCTACCGCGTGCACGCGAGCGCGCTCGAGCAGCTCACCGACGACCACCGCGTGCATGTCTCGTCGGTGGAGTCGTACCTGGGCCGCGCGCTGGGCGCGGGCCCCAACGTCGAGATCGACTACCGCTGCTGGGAGGCCGAGGCCGGCGAGGTCTACCTGCTGGCCACCGACGGCGCGCATGCGCACCTCGATGCCGCCGCCGTGAACGACGCACTGGTGCGCTGCGTCGGCGACCTCGACGCGGCCGCGCTGCGCCTGGTGCAGATCGCCCGCGCGCGCGGCGGCCAGGACGATGCCACCGTGCAGCTGCTGCGCATCGACGAGCTGCCCGCGCCCGATGCGTCGGCGCCGGCGCTCGAGCGCGAAGGGCTCGCGCTGCCGCCGGTACTGGCGCCGCGCGACCGCTTCGAGGGCTTCACGCTGGTGCGCGAGATCCACCTGAGTTCGCGCAGCCATGTCTACCTCGCCACCGACGACGCCAGCGGCCGCCCCGCGGTGCTGAAGCTGCCCTCGGTGGACCTGCGCGAGGACGCCGCTTACCTCGACCGCTTCGTGCTCGAGGAATGGGTGGCGCGGCGCATCGACAGCCCGCACGTGCTCAAGGCCTGGCCGCTGGAGCGCACACGCGGCCACCTGTTCGTGGCGATGGAGTACGTGGAAGGCCAGACGCTCGCGCAGTGGATGGTCGACCACCCGCGGCCCTCGCTCGACAGCGTGCGCGCCATCGTCGCGCAGCTCGCGCGCGGCCTGCAGGCCATGCACGGCAAGGAGATGCTGCACCAGGACCTGCGGCCCGAGAACGCGATGATCGACCGCGCGGGCACGGTCAAGCTGATCGACCTGGGCGCCACCCACGTGGCCGGGCTCGACGACGGCGGCGGCGAGCCGCGCGCGCTCGCGATCGAGGGCACGCCGCAGTACACCGCGCCCGAGTACTTCACGGGCCAGGGCGGCACGGCGCGCTCCGACCTGTTCTCGCTGGCCGTGATCGCCTACCGCATGCTGAGCGGCCAACTGCCCTACGGACTGCAGGCGTCGCGCATCCGCGGCGCGGCCGATGCCCATCGCCTGCGCTATGTGCCGCTGCGCCACTTCCGGCCCGAGCTGCCGGCCTGGGTCGACGCGGTGCTGCACAAGGCGCTGCATCCGCAGCCCGCGAAGCGGCAGCAGGCGGTGTCGGAGTTCGCGCACGACCTGCAGTCACCGGGCGCCGAGTTCCTGCGCGCGCGAATGCCGGCGCTGATCGAGCGCCGGCCGGTGCTGTTCTGGCAATGCACCACGGTGCTGCTGGCCGTGGCGGTGGTGGTGCTGCTCGGTCTGCGCGCCTTCGGGCGCTGAAGACGCTCAGCCCGCGCGCTTGGTGCGGATCGCCTTCGAGGCGCGCGAGTTCGGCTCGCGGCCCAGCGCCTCGCTGATGTAGACGCCGGCGTCGATCAGCTTGTCGAGGTCGATGCCGGTCTCGATGCCCATGCCGTGCAGCATGTAGACCACGTCCTCGGTCGCCACGTTGCCGGTCGCGCCCTTGGCATAGGGGCAGCCGCCGAGGCCGGCCGAGGAGGACTGGAAGTTCCACACGCCCAGCTCGAGCGCCGCCAGCGTGTTGACCAGCGCCTGCCCGTAGGTGTCGTGGAAGTGGCCGGAGATGGCGTCGACGCCGAAGTGGGCCAGCGTGGCCTCCATCGCCGCCTGCACCTTGCGCGGCGTGCCCACGCCGATGGTGTCGGCCACGTCGACGCGCTGCACGCAGATGCCCTTCATCAACTGCGCGAGGTAGCCGACCTTGGCCGGGGCGATCTCGCCTTCGTAGGGGCAGCCGACCGTGCACGACATCGCGCCGCGCACGCGGATGCCTTTGTCGAGCGCCGCGGCCACCACGGGCGCGAAGCGCTCGATGCTCTCGGCGATCGAGCAGTTGATGTTCTTCTGGCTGAAGGCCTCGCTGGCGGCGCCGAACACCACGATCTCGTCGGGCCATTCCTCGCGCGGCGCGGCGATGGCGGCCTCGAAGCCCTTCAGGTTGGGCGTGAGTACCGAATAGCGCACGCCGGGCTTGCGCTTTATGCCGTGCATCACCTCGGCGTTGTCGGCCATCTGCGGCACCCACTTCGGGCTCACGAAGCTGGTGACCTCGATCTCCTCGAGGCCGGCGTCCTGCAGCCGGTGCACCAGGCCGATCTTGGTCTCGGCCGAAACCGGCTGCTTCTCGTTCTGCAGCCCGTCGCGCGGGCCGACGTCGACGATCTGGACGCGGGTGGGGAGTTTCATGGCTTGTCTCTGGTGTCGCGGGAGGATGGAAAAGCGGGATCCATTGTCCGGCAGATGGGCCCGGCCTGCCTGGTACACAAGGCGCGGAAGGTAGCAATGCGCGCCACAGCGGTTGCAAATGGTGCCAGTCGTTGGCTAGCCGTCGCTGCGCTCGAGCATGCTGGTGCGGAACGCCATCTTTCGCACGATGGCCGCGAAGGCGCGCGTGGGCGCCGCCTCGCGCGCCTTCGGCGCCCACAGCATGCCGGGCGTGCGCACCGGCGTCGGGCTCTCGAGCCGCACGGTCGCGAGCCCCGAGTTCGGCAGCACCGCATTGGCCGAGACGATGGCCGCGAGCCGCGTCTTCGCCACCAAGCCCATGATCGGCGCCAGCGTGTTGATCTCGGCCACCACCTGCGGCTCGGCGCCGCAGGAGCGGAAGCACTCGTCGAGCATCTGTCGCGTGGCGAAGCTCGCGGGCAGCAGCGCCATCGGCAGCCGGTGCAGCTCGACCATGCGCAGGCGCTTGCGCCGCGCCAGCGGATGGTCGTGCGCCACCACCAGCACCATCTCCTCGTTGTAGAGCGGCTCGAACTGCAGCGGCCCGGGCTGGGCCGGCCGGTAGGCGATGCCGAGGTCGAGCGTGCCCTGCTGCAGCCGCTGGCCGATCAGGTCGGCCGCGAGCTCGTCGACGATCACGCGCACGCGCGGATAGCGCTGCTGGAAGCCCGCGATGCAGTCGGGAATGAAGCCGAGGTTGAAGGTGTGGGTGGAGCCGATGCGCAGCTCGCCGGCCGCCTCCTGCGGGTCCTCGCGCAGCGCGCCGAGGCCGCGGTCGATCTCCTGCAGCGCGCGCGTGGCGTGGTGCAGGAAGGCCTCGCCGGCCTCGGTCAGCGCCACGCGCTTGCCGATGCGGTCGAACAGCGGCCGGCCCAGCTCCTCCTCGAGCTGCTTGATCTGGTGCGACAGCGTGGACTGCGTGACGTGCAGCCGCTCGGCCGCGCGCGTGAAGTTGAGCGAGCCGGCCAGGGCGCTGAAGTAGCGCAGGTGCCGCAGTTCCATGGAGGCCTTCCGTTGCGTCGAACGATCGATGCCATCGATGGTATCCATGCAAAACCATCATTGTTAAAAATCGGGCCGCCTGCATAGAGTTCGCTCCCATCCCGCGAGGGCATGACAAGACACGACAGCAGGAGACACACGAGTGCACAAGGTCCTCAGCGGCATCAAGGTGCTGGAGCAAGGCACGTTCATCACCGGGCCGGCGGCCGGCATGTTCCTGGCCGACCTCGGCGCCGAGGTGGTCAAGGTGGAGCAGCCCGGCAGCGGCGATCCGTTCCGGTCGTTCCGCGGCGGGCTCTACAGCCCGCACTTCCAGACCTACAACCGCAACAAGCGCAGCGTCACGCTCAACCCCAAGCTGGCCGAGGACGCGGCGGTGTTCGACGAGCTGGTGAAGGATTCGGACGTCTACATCCAGAACTTCCGCCCCGGCGCGGCCGAGCGGCTGGGCGCGGGCGAGACGCGGCTGCGCGAACTCAATCCGCGGCTGGTCTACTGCGCCATCAGCGGCTTCGGCCAGACCGGCCCGGCCGCGGCGCGCCCGGCCTACGACACGGTGGCGCAGGCGGCCAGCGCCTTCCTGAAGCTGCTGGTGAACCCGGCCAATCCGCGCGTGGTGGGCCCGGCCGTGGCCGACGCGATGACCGGCTTCTACGCGGCCTACGGCGTGCTCGGCGCGCTGGTCGAGCGCGGGCGCACCGGCCAGGGCCGCAAGGTCGAGGTCTCGATGCTCGAGGCCATGTGCCACTTCAACCTCGACGCCTTCACCCACTACTTCTCCGAGAACGAGATCATGGGTCCGTTCAGTCGGCCCAGCGTCTCGCAGTCGTACGTGCTCGAGTGCGCCGACGGCCTGTGGATCGCGCTGCACATGTCCTCGCCCGAGAAGTTCTGGCAGGGCCTGGCCAACGCGATCGAGCGGCCCGACCTGTTCCAGGATGCGCGCTTCGCCACGCGCGAGGGCCGCATCGCGCACCAGAACGATCTGATCGCGCTGCTCGACGGCCTGTTTCGCGCGCGCACGCGCGCCGACTGGTGCGCGCGGCTCGAGGCCGAGGACGTGCCGCATGCGCCCATGTACGACACGCGCGAGGCCATGGAGGACCCGCAGGCACGCCACCTGCAGCTCGAGGTCAGCGCGCCCCATCCCGAGGGCGGCGACTGGCGCACCATCCGCTCGCCCGTGAGCTTCGACGGCGAACGCGCGCTCGAGGTCACGGCACCGCCGGTGCTGGGCGCCGACAACGCGGCGATCGTCGAACCCATACGCCGACGCCTGCGGCAGCGCTGACGCATTCCCACCCCAGAAGAAAAGAACGGAGACAAGCCCCATGACCCCATCGAACGCCGACGAACTGACCCGGGCCGCGCTGCAGCGCCTGGACGGCGCGGCCGACCCGCGCTTCGCGCGCATCATGCAGTCGCTGATCGAGCACCTGCACGCCTTCATCCGCGAGGTCGACCTGCAGCCCGCCGAATGGATGGCCGGCATCGAGTTCCTCACCGCCGTCGGCCAGGCCTGCGACGACAGGCGCCAGGAGTTCATCCTGCTGTCGGACACGCTGGGCGCCTCGATGATGGTGGTGATGCTCGACCAGCTGCGCGCCGCCGCGCTGGCCGGCAGGAACGGCGAGGCGCTGCCCGCGACCGAGACCACCGAGGCCACCGTGCAGGGCCCCTACTACTGGGACGGCGCGCCCGAGCTGCCGCTGGGCGCCGACATCGCGCCGGGCGTGCGCGGCGAACCGGCCTTCTACAGCGGCCGCGTCAGCGACGCGCGCGGCGAGCCGCTCGCGAACGCGCTGCTGGACATCTGGTCGGGCGACGGCGAGGGCGTCTACGACATGCAGGTCGAGGGCGCGGGCATGGCGGCGCGCGCGCGCATCCGCACCGACGCCGAGGGCCGCTACTGGTTCTGGTCGATCAAGCCCTCGTACTACCCGGTGCCGGTCGACGGCCCGGTGGGCCGCATGCTCGACGGCATGGGCCGCCATCCGAACCGGCCCGGCCACATCCACATGAAGGTGGCGGCCGAGGGCCACGTGCCGGTGACCACGCACCTGTTCGTCGCGGGCAGCCCCTACATCGACTCCGACGCGGTGTTCGGCGTGCGGCCCAGCCTGCTCGTCGACTTCGAGGCCCATGCGCCGGGCCGCGCGCCCGACGGCCGCGCGCTCGAGCGGCCGTACTGGTCCGCGCACTACGACTTCCATCTGCAACCCGCCACCTCGAACGCCCTCTCATGAAAATCGGCAAATCCACCGTCCCGCGCACCGCCATCTGCACCTCGGACGAACACACCATCGTCGTGCGCGGCCAGGACCTCTGCCGCGACCTGATCGGCCGCGTCTCGTTCTCGGACTACTTCTTCCTGCTGCTCACCGGCCGGCGCCCCGACGCCGCCTGCAGCGCGGTGCTCGACGCCACGCTGGTGGCGATCGCCGAGCACGGCCTGGTGCCCAGCGTGCAGGCCAGCCGCATGACCTTCGCGGCCGCGCCCGATGCGCTGCAGGGCGCGGTGGCCGCGGGCATCCTGGGCTGCGGCTCGGTGATCCTCGGCGCCTCCGAAACCGCGGGCCGGCTGTTCGCCGGCGTGGCGGCGCGCGTCGACGCGGGCGAGGCGCTCGACGCCGTGGCGGCCGACACCCTCCGCGCGCTGAAGGAAGGCCGCCAGGCCATCCCCGGCTACGGCCATCCGCTGCACAAGGCCAACGATCCGCGCGTGGACCGGCTGATCGAGGTCGCGACCGAGGCCGGCGCCGACCTGCGCTACGTGCAGATCGCGCAGGCGCTCGAACGCGCCATCCCCGCCATCGTGGGCCGCGAGCTGCGCATGAACGTCTCGGCCGCGATCCCGGCCGTGCTGCTGGGCGTGGGCTTCCCGGTGGCCTCGCTGCGCGGCGTGCCGATCCTCGCGCGCACCGCGGGGCTGATCGCGCACCTGGCCGAGGAGGCCGAGACGCCGAGCGGCTTCGCGCTGTCCTACCAGGCCACGCGCGAGCTGCAGTACGAAGGCGAAGTGCCCGCCGGTTTCGGGAGCGCGGCATGAAGCGCCGGCTGCTGCTGGCCGGCGCGCTGCTGGCCACGGGCGCGGCGCTCGCGCAGGCGCCGGGCGCCGCGCGGCCGCTGAAGATCGTCGTGCCCTTCGGTGCCGGCACCTCGACCGACATCGTCGGCCGCATCCTGGCCGATGCGCTGGGCCGCCAGCTCGGCACCGGCGCGATCGTCGAGAACAAGCCCGGCGCGGGCGGCGCCATCGGCAGCGAGCAGGTCGCGCGCGCCGGCGCCGACGGCCAGACCCTGCTGCTGGGCACGGTGGGCACGCACGCCATCAACCCCTCGCTCTACAAGCGGCTGAGCTACCAGCCGCTGCGCGACTTCGTGCCGCTGGGCTTCATCGGCGCCACGCCCACGCTGCTGGTGGTACCCGCCGGCTCGCCGTGGAAGCGCGTGGCCGACCTGGGCAGCGCGAGCGGCAACGTGAATTTCGCCTCGGCCGGCAACGGCACCTCGGGCCACCTGGCCGGCGAGCTGCTCAACGTGCGGCTCGGCAAGAGCTTCATGCACGTGCCCTACCGCGACGGCGCGCAGGCCATGACCGAGCTGATGGCCGGCAACGTGCAGTTCATGTTCTATCACCCGGCCGCGGTGCTGCCGCAGGTGCGCGCGGGCAAGCTGCGCGCGATCGGCGCCTCGGGCGCGAAGCGCAGCGCCGCCGCGCCCGAGGTGCCCACGCTGCTGGAGCAGGGCGTGAAGGACTTCGACCTCGTCGCCTGGTTCATGTTGTACGCGCCCGCCGGCATGCCCGCCGCGCAGCGCGACCGGCTGCGCGAGGCCACGCGCCAGGTGCTGGCCCAGCCCGAGGTGCGCGAGAAGCTCGCGCAGCAGGGCATCGAGCAGGCCGAGATGAATGCCGACCAGCTCGACGCCTTCGCGCGCACCGAGATCGCCAAGTGGGGCGAGGCGGTGCAGCGCTCGGGCGCGCAGGTCGATTGATCGGTTCGATTAAAAAAAAGCGGGACCTCCCGCGACAGGAGACAGACATGCGTACCCGATTCCAATGGCTGGCCGGCCTCTTCCTGGCCCTGGCCTGCAGTCTCGCCCTGGCCCAGGGCACGGCCTGGCCCAACAAGCCGATCCGCATCGTGGTGGGCTTCGCGCCCGGCACGCCGCCGGACATCTTCGCGCGGCTCTACGGCGACTACGTGGGCAAGCAGCTCGGCGTGCCGGTGGTGATCGACAACAAGCCGGGCACGGCCGGCAACCTCGCCTCCGACACCGTGGCCAAGGCGCCGCCCGACGGCTACACCTTCCTCTACAACCTCTCGACCGCGTTCACGATCAACCCCTACATCTACGCCAAGCTGCCCTTCGATCCGCAGAAGGACCTGGTGCCGGTCGCCACCACGATGCGGCAGGGACTGGTGCTGATCGCGAGCCCGAAGCTGCCCGCGAAATCGATCAAGGAACTGCTGGCCGCCGCGAAGGCCAAGCCCGGCTCGATCTCGCATGCCTCCTACGGCGCGGGCAGCCCCTCGCACCTGATCGTGGAATGGCTCAAGGACGAGACCGGCACCGACATGCTGCACGTGCCCTACCGCGCGAGCCCGGTGGCCGACGTGATCGGCGGCCAGGTCGACACGGTGATGGAGCCGATCGCCACCGGCTATCCGCTGATCAGCAGCGGCCGCGTGCAGGCGCTGGCCTATTCGGGCCCGAGCCGGCATCCGGCCATGCCCGAGGTGCCCACGCTCGCCGAGGTGGTGCCGGGCCTCACGATGACCTCGTGGCACGGCCTGTGGGCGCCGGCCGCGACGCCGGCGGCGATCCAGCAGCGCTTCAACGCCGTGATGATCGAGGCCAGCAGGGACCCCGATCTGGCGAAGCGCATCCGCGAACTCAACAGCGAGCCGCTGGGCCTCACGCAGGCCGAGATGGCCGCGGCGCTGCGGCGCGACGCGGAGATCTACAGCCGCATCGTGAAGGCGAAGAACATCCGCGTCGACTGAGCGGCGCTCAGTAGCCGCGCACCGGATCGACCACGCCCGCGACCGGCAGCCCCTGCTCCATCGCGCGGATCTTGCCGGCGATCTGCGCGATCGACTCCTCGCGCAGCGTGCGCGCCGAGCCATGCGGCGTCACGACGATCTTGGGATGGCGCCAGAAGGCATGGTCGGCCGGCAGCGGCTCGACCTGGAACACGTCGAGCGTGGCGCCCGCGAGCTGGCCGTCTTCGATCAGCGGGATCAGGTCGTCCTCGACCAGGTGCGCGCCGCGCGCGATGCTGATCAGGTAGCCCTCGGGCCGCAGCTTGCCGAGCGTCTCGCGGTTGAGGATGCCGCGCGTGGCCTCGGTCAGCGGCAGCAGGTTGACCAGCACGCGCGTGGACGACAGGAACTCGTCGAACT
The DNA here is from genome assembly GCF_059415325.1 of Variovorax sp. GW821-FHT10D07. Lineage (NCBI taxonomy): Bacteria > Pseudomonadati > Pseudomonadota > Betaproteobacteria > Burkholderiales > Comamonadaceae > Variovorax > Variovorax sp. GW821-FHT10D07. The sequence continues at coordinate 70,149 of NZ_JBWKMZ010000024.1, forward strand.
GCGCCTCGCCGCTGAACACGCGCACGCCCTCGATCTGCTTGGGCGAGCGGCTCCAGCCCAGCACCGGGAACTCGAACTGCGCGACCGCCTTCGCGACCCGCTCGCCGAGCACGCCCAGGCCCATGATGCCGACCGGGAAGTCGCTGCGCGCCTTCGGGCGGCGGTAGCTCCACTTGCCTTCGCGCGCATCGGCCTCGTAGGCATCGAACTCGCGGAAGTGGCGGATCAGCGTGTGGCACACGTATTCGGCCATCTGCACCGACATGCCCGCGTCGTCGAGCCGCACGATGCGCGTGCCGGCCGGAATCCGGAGCTTGAGCAGCGCGTCGACGCCGGCGCCGATGTTGAAGATGCCGCGCAGCGCGGGCTGCTCGTCGATGAACTGCTGCGGCGGCGCCCACACGACCGCATGGTCGGCCTGCGGCGCGCCGGGGCGCCAGGCTTCGATCTCGGCGTCGGGCAGTTCGGCCTTCAGGCCTTCGATCCAGGGGTCGGGACGGTTGTCGGTGAGGTAGACGGTGATTCGCATGGAGCGAATCTTAGAGGCCCCAAGCGGCGGCGGCGGTCGCCGAGGCGGCCCTCCTCACCACTCGCGCCATTCCTCGGTGATGTCCTCGCCCTCGGTCTCCAGGCCCGCATGGCTCGCGGCCGCGATGATCAGCTCGCACAGGTCCTCGCGCTGGTCGGTCTCGATCAGGCTGCCCTCGCTGTCCTCGTTGAGGCGGTTGAGCTGCAGCACCACGCGCTCGACGGCCGCGAGGATCGCGGCGTCGCGCTTCGCCTCCGAGGCCTCGTCGATCGCCGCCAGCGTCGCGAGGTACTCGTCGACGATCTCGGCGCAGCGGTCGACCTCGGCCTGCGTGTAGCCGGGATCGAATTCGGGATCGTGGTCCGCGTCTTCCTCGTCGTTGCGCATGTAGTCGACCATGCTCGCGAGGGTCTTGTCCTTCAGGGCCTGCAGTTCGGGTGTCATCGGTCTGTCGCTCCGTTCGTCTAAGAGGTCGCCGCACGAGCGCCGGGGGCGACAGCGCACGCCTTGTGTGCTCTGGCGCCATCTCCTATGCTCGATCGTTCAATCCGGAGACCCTACCCATGATCAAAGTCAGTGTGATGTACCCCTACACCGAAGGCGCCCGCTTCGACCACGACTACTACCGCGACAAGCACATGCCCCTGCTGAAGGCGCGCATGGGCGATGCCTGCAAGTCCTACACCATCGACAAGGGCCTGGCCGGCGGCGCGCCCGGCGCCAAGCCCACCTACGTCGGCATGTGCCACGTGTTCTGCGATTCGGTCGAGGCCTTCCAGGGCGCCTTCGGCCCGCATGCCAAGGAGATCCTCGGCGATGTGAGGAACTACACCGACATCGCGCCGGTGATGCAGATCAGCGAAGTGGTCGTCGGCTGAGCGGCAGCGCGCCCACCCTCGCTTCCCTCGCGCCGGTGCCGCCGCCTCAGGCGGCCCTGGCCTGGCGTCGGCGCAGCCACAGCCGGCGCACGCCCCACAGCACGGGCACCAGCAACAGCAGCCACGGCAGCACCGCCGCCACGAAGGTGATCAGGCTGCCCACGCTCTCGGCCAGCACGCGGCCCGCGTTGCGCAGGGCCTGCGTCATCGGGTTGTAGCTCTCGCCGCCGCCGACCAGTGCGCGCACTGTCGTGAACTGGATCTGGATGTGCTGCTTGCTGGTCTGCTGCTGCAGCACCTTGCGCTGCGTCGCCGAGGCATCGAGCTCGGCCTGGGTGTCGGCCAGCGTGCGCTGAATCTGCAGCAGGTCGGCCATGGTGCGCTTGGTGGTGGTGTCGCGCAGCATGACGCGCAGGCTGTCGCGGAACTCGGTGCGGTTCTTGATGCGCGCCTCGACGTCGATCACCTCGGCGGTCTTGTCCTCGCTGGTGGTGTTGTGCGCCACCACCTTCGCCACGCCCGCGAGGCCGGCCAGCAGCTTCTCGACATCGGCCGGCTCCACGCGCATCTCGAGCGTGGCATTGCCGGCCTGCTGCGGCGTCTCGCGCAGCAGCGAGGACGACAGCAGCTCGCAGCGCAGGGTGCCGCAGAGGTCGCGCACCTTGCCCCAGGATTCGGCGAGCTGGTCGGGCGCGACCTCGACGTTGAGGTCCTGGCGGATCGCGAGGTAGCGCTGCAGCGGCGCGCTCTCGCCCGCCTGCTTCTCGGCCTGCTGGTCGAGCGACATCGCGGCGGGCGCCGGCTGTGCCGGCTCGGCCATGCGCATGCGCCTGGACTCCATCGCGCCACCGGCCGCGTAGTTGCCCGTGGGCCGGGCCACGGCGGCATCGACCTCCGAGGCCGCGTCGCGCCGCTCGCAGGCGCTGAGCGTCAGGGCCGCGGCCAGCGCGAGCAGCAGCATGCGCGGACGGGCGCCGAGGCGCTGGAAGGGGGAGAACGAAGAGAGCTGCGGCTGGCGATGCGTCATGAAGAATCCTTCAAGGGAAGTGGGCATCGCGGTGATACGGCCTGTCGGCGGCGCCGGGGTTAAAACGGCGCCGCCATCTGGTAACAGCTTGCAAGCCCCGTGACCGGGGCCGCGGATTCAGGCCGCTGCGGCCATGCGCAGCAGCTCGTCGCCCTCGGCCACCTGCTCGCCGGGCGCGAACAGCAGCTCCTCGACCGTGCCGTCGGCCGGCGCGGCGATGGTGTGCTCCATCTTCATCGCCTCCATCACCGCCAGCGGCTGGCCGCGGCTGACCTTGTCGCCGGCCTTGACCGCAAAAGACACGACCTTGCCGGGCATCGGCGCCGTGAGGCGGCCGCCCTCGGCCTGCGTGTCGCCGGCATGGGCGAGGCGGTCGATGGCGGTGATGCGGGTCGCGCCGGCCGCGGCGAAGACATGGGCCGTGGCGTCGTCGAGGTAGACGTCGAGCGTCTGGCGCTGGCCCGCGAACTCGAGCTCGATCTCGCCCGTGGGCAGGCGGCCCACGACCAGCGGACCGGCCACGCCGCCGGCCTCGAGCCACAGGCTGCCGTCGCGCTTGTAGGTCAGCAGCGCGCTCTGCTCGGCACCGCGGAATTCGAAGTCGAAGCGGCGCGTGTACTCGCCGAGCGCGCGCCAGCCGTCGCGGCGCGCGAAGGGATCGATGCTGCCGGCCGGCGCCGCGGCGAGCGCGGTGCGCGCCACGGCCGCGGCCGCCGCCAGCGGCAGGCCCAGGGTCTCGCGGTCGAACAGCACGGCGCGCTCGCGCTCGATCAGCGCGGTGTCGAGGTTGGCCTTCGAGAACGACTCGGTCGCCAGCACGCCGCGCAGGAACTGCACGTTGGTCGCCACGCCCACGATGTGGGTCTGCGCCAGCGCCGCGTCGAGCCGCGCGAGCGCCTCGTCGCGCGTGGCGCCGTGCACGATCAGCTTGGCGATCATCGAGTCGTAGAACGGCGAGATCTCGCCGCCCTCGCGCACGCCGTCGTCGATGCGCACGCGGCTGCGCTGGAAGGCCGTGGCCTGCGGCTTGCGGTAGATGCGCAGGGTGCCGGTGGCGGGCAGGAAGTTGTTGTCGGGGTTCTCGGCGCAGATGCGCGCCTCGATCGCATGGCCGTGGATCCGCAGCTCGGACTGCTGCACGGGCAGCGTGCCGCCCGCGGCGACGCGCAGTTGCCATTCGACCAGGTCGAGGCCGGTGATGGCTTCGGTCACGGGATGCTCGACCTGCAGGCGGGTGTTCATCTCCATGAAGAAGAAGTTCATCTCGCCGCCGTCGCGCTGCTCCACGATGAACTCCACCGTGCCCGCGCCCACGTAGTCCACGGCACGCGCCGCGGCCACCGCGGCCTCGCCCATCTGCTGGCGCATCGCCTCGGTCATGCCGGGCGCGGGTGCTTCCTCGAGCACCTTCTGGTGGCGCCGCTGCACCGAGCAGTCGCGCTCGAACAGGTAGACGTAGTTGCCGTGGCTGTCGCCGAAGACCTGGATCTCGATGTGGCGCGGGCGCTGCACGTACTTCTCGATCAGCACCGCGTCGTCGCCGAAGCTGTTGATGGCCTCCCGCTTGCACGAGGCCAGCGCGGCCTCGAAGTCGGCCGCCTTGTCGACCGCACGCATGCCCTTGCCGCCACCGCCCGCGCTGGCCTTGATCAGCACCGGGTAGCCGATGCGGTCGGCCTCGCGCTGCAGCAGCGCCGGGTCCTGGTCGTGGCCGTGGTAGCCGGGCACCAGCGGCACGCCGGCCTTCTCCATCAGCTGCTTCGACTCGGCCTTCAGGCCCATGGCCTTGATCGCCGAGGGCGGCGGGCCGATGAAGACCAGGCCGGCATCGGCGCAGGCCTGCGCGAACTCCTCGTTCTCGCTGAGGAAGCCGTAGCCCGGGTGCACCGCCTCGGCGCCCGTGGCCTTGGCGGCCTCGAGGATCTTCTCCCAGCGCAGGTAGCTGTCCTTCGGCGCGCTGCCGCCCAGGTGCACCGACTCGTCGCAGGCGCGCACGTGGTTGGCATGCGCGTCGGCATCGGAGTACACGGCGACCGTGCGGATCGCCATGCGGCGCGCGGTGGCAGCCACGCGGCAGGCGATCTCGCCACGGTTCGCAATCAGGATCTTCTTAAACATTGGACGAGTCTCCCGGAGGATTCTTTTTCAGTTGAAACGCGGGCACGACGCCCGGATCGGGCCGGCCGCTGAAGATGCGGGCGACGCGGGAGAACAGCGCCTTGAGGAAGCGCCAGCTCTTGCGGATCAGCCACACGCTCGCGACCAGCACGAGCACGAACAGCACGAGGAAGACGAAGGGATGCGCCACGGCCAGCCACAGGCCCGCGGGCACCATGGTGTCTTCCACCAGCGAGGCGCCCACGTTCGAGAACGGCTCGGGCGAGGTGTTGATGGCCGCGCGCGTGGTGGCCTTGGCCGCATGCGCGGTGGCCGCGAAGCCGCCGCCGAGCAGCGCCGCCACCAGCGCCATCGCGCCATGGTCGACGCCGAACACGCTGGCCGCGAGCGCCGCGCCGGCCGGAATGCGGATCGCGGTGTGGACCACGTCCCAGAGCGAATCGAGGCCCGGGATCTTGTCGGCGAAGAACTCGACGAACACCATGAAGCCGCTGGCCGCGATCACCACCGGATGCGCGAGCAATTGCAGCCCGCCCGGCAGCGGCACCCAGCCGAGGTAGCCGACCAGGCCCGTGAGCAGCACCACCAGGTACAGCCGCACGCCGCTGGCCCAGCCGATGGCGGCGGCCAGGGCGAGCAGCTGGGGCATATCGAGCGCGGTCATGGCGTCGAGGAGCCGGTCAGGACGACGCGCCCGCGAGCCAGGACGGCTTGCGCTTCTGCAGGAAGGCCTGCACGCCCTCGCGGCCCTCGTCGCTGGCGCGGATGTCGGCGATGCCCTCGACCGTCTTCGCGATCAGCGCGTCGTCGATCTCGCGGCCCGCCACGTCGGCCACCAGCTGCTTGCAGGCGCGCACGGCGGCCGGGCTCGCGCCGGTCAGCGCCTTCAGCAGCTCGTCGACCTTGGCATCGAGCGCATCGGCCGCCACCACCTCGTGCACGAAGCCGATGCGGTGCGCCTCGGCGGCGCCGAAGCGCTCGGCCGTGAGGAAGTAGCGCTGCGAGGCCCGCGTGCCCATGGCACGCAGCACGTAGGGGCTGATGGTGGCGGGCACCAGGCCGATCCTGACCTCGCTGAGGCAGTACCAGGCGCTGTCCACGCTCACGGCCATGTCGCAGGCCGCGACCAGCCCCATGCCGCCCGCGTAGACGTCGCCCTGCACGCGCGCGATGGTCGGCTTGGGGCACTCGGCGATGGTGCGCAGCATGGCGGCGAGCTTGCCGGCGTCGGCGATGTTCTCGTCGCGGCTGTAGTCGGCCATGCGGCGCATCCAGTTGAGGTTGGCGCCGGCGCAGAAGGCCGGGCCGTTGGCGCCCAGCACGATGGCCTTGACCTGCGGTGCCGCGCCGGCCTCGGTGAAGGCCCGCGTCAGCTCGGCGATGACCACGTCGTCGAAGGCGTTGCGTGCCTCGGGCTGGTCGAGCCAGATGCGCGCGACGGCACCGTCGATCGTGAGTTGCAGCTTGGTGAAGTCGCTCATGCCGCGTTCCTCCTCACATGCGGAAGATGCCGAACTTCGGCTCGGGGATCGGCGCGTTGCGCGCGGCCGCCAGGCCCAGCGCGAGCACGCGGCGCGTGTCGGCCGGATCGATGATGCCGTCGTCCCACAGCCGCGCGGTGGCGTAGTAGGGATGGCCCTGGTCCTCGTACTGCTGGCGGATCGGCGCCTTGAAGGCCTCTTCCTCGTCGGCGCTCCACTGGCCGCCCTTGGCCTCGATGCCGTCGCGCCGCACGGTCGCGAGCACGCTCGCGGCCTGCTCGCCGCCCATCACGCTGATGCGCGCGTTGGGCCACATCCAGAGGAAGCGCGGGCTGTAGGCCCGGCCGCACATGCCGTAGTTGCCGGCGCCGAAGCTGCCGCCGATGATGATGGTGAACTTCGGCACGTTGGCGGTGGCCACGGCCGTCACCATCTTGGCGCCATGGCGCGCGATGCCCTCGTTCTCGTACTTGCGGCCCACCATGAAGCCGGTGATGTTCTGCAGGAACACCAGCGGCGTCTTGCGCTGGCAGCACAGCTCGATGAAGTGCGCGCCCTTCTGCGCCGACTCGGAGAACAGGATGCCGTTGTTGGCGACGATGCCCACCGGCATGCCCTCGATCTCGGCGAAGCCGCAGACCAGGGTGGCGCCGAAGCGGGCCTTGAACTCGTGGAACTCGCTGCCGTCGACCACGCGCGCGATGATCTCGCGCACGTCGAAGGGCTTGCGCGTGTCGGTGGGGATCACGCCGTAGAGCTCCTCGCGCGGGAACGCGGGCTCGCGCACCGCGGCCTTCGCCGGGCCCTCGGCCGCCTTCGCGTTGAGGTTGGCCACCGCCGAGCGCGCCAGCGCCAGCGCATGCAGGTCGTTCTGCGCCAGGTGGTCGGCCACGCCCGACAGCCGCGTGTGCACGTCGCCGCCGCCCAGGTCCTCGGCCGTCACCACCTCGCCGGTGGCCGCCTTCACCAGCGGCGGGCCGCCCAGGAAGATGGTGCCCTGGTTCTTCACGATGATCGATTCGTCGCTCATCGCCGGCACGTAGGCGCCGCCCGCGGTGCACGAGCCCATGACCACGGCGATCTGGCCGATGCCCTGGGCGCTCATGTTGGCCTGGTTGTAGAAGATGCGGCCGAAGTGCTCGCGGTCGGGGAACACCTCGTCCTGGTTCGGCAGGTTGGCGCCGCCCGAGTCGACCAGGTAGATGCAGGGCAGCCGGTTCTGCTCGGCGATCTCCTGCGCGCGCAGGTGCTTCTTCACCGTCATCGGGTAGTAGGTGCCGCCCTTCACGGTGGCGTCGTTGCACACCACCATGCAGTCGACGCCGTTGACCCGGCCGATGCCCGCGATGATGCCGGCGCCGGGCGCGTCGCCCTTGTACATGCCGTGCGCGGCCAGCGGCGACAGCTCGAGGAAGGGCGTGCCCGGATCGAGCAGCTCGGCCACGCGCTCGCGCGGCAGCAGCTTGCCGCGCGCCGTGTGCTTGGCGCGCGCGGCCTCGCCGCCGCCTTGCGCAACCGCGGCGAACTGCGACTGCAGGTCGTCGACCAGCGCGCGCATGGCGGCGGCATTGGCCTGGAAGTCGGCCGAGCGGGCGTTGAGTTTGGTTTCGAGTTGGGTCATGGTGCAGTCAATGTCGGGAACGGGGCGCGCGGCCCCCGTGTTCAGGCGGTGCGCGCTTCGTCGAGGCCGAGCTCGGCCTTCATCTCGTCGCGGATCTTGAACTTCTGGATCTTGCCGGTCACGGTCATCGGGAAGGCCGGCACGAAGCGGATGTACTTCGGCACCTTGTAGTGCGCGATCTGGCCCTTGCAGAACTCGCGCACCTCTTCCTCGGTGACGCTCTGGCCGGGCTTGGCGATGATCCAGGCGCAGAGCTCCTCGCCGTACTTGCGGTCGGGCAGACCCACCACCTGCACGTCCTGCACCTTGGGATGGCGGTAGAGGAACTCCTCGATCTCGCGCGGATAGATGTTCTCGCCGCCGCGGATCACCATGTCCTTGATGCGGCCCACGATGTTGACGTAGCCCTCGGCGTCCATGGTCGCGAGGTCGCCGGTGTGCATCCAGTGCTCGGCATCGATGGCCTCGCGCGTCTTGGGCTCGTCGTCCCAGTAGCCGTGCATCACCGAGTAGCCGCGCGTGCAGAGCTCGCCCGATTGGCCCGGCGGCATGGTCCGCCCGGTCTCGGGGTCGACGATCTTCACCTCGAGGTGCGGCTGCACCGTGCCCACGGTCGACACGCGGCGGTCGAGCGGCGTGTCGGTGCTGCTCTGGCAGCTCACCGGGCTGGTCTCGGTCATGCCGTAGGCGATGGTGATCTGCTCGAGGTGCATCTCGCTGACCACGCGCTTCATCACCTCGATCGGGCACGGCGAGCCGGCCATGATGCCGGTGCGCAGGGTCGAGAGGTCGAACTCCCTGAAGCGCGGATGGTCGAGCTCGGCGATGAACATCGTGGGCACGCCATGCAGGCCGGTGCACTTTTCGGCCTGCACCGTCTCGAGCACGGTCAGCGGATCGAAGCCGTCGTTCGGATAGACGATGGCCGAGCCGTGCGTGAGGCAGGCCAGGTTGCCGAGCACCATGCCGAAGCAGTGGTAGAGCGGCACCGGGATGCACAGCCGGTCGTCCGGCCCGAGCTTCATGCACTCGCCGATGAAGAAGCCGTTGTTGAGGATGTTGCGGTGCGTCAGCGTCGCGCCCTTGGGAAAGCCCGTGGTGCCGCTGGTGAACTGGATGTTGATCGGGTCGGTGGCCTTCAGCGTCTTCTGCACCGCGGCCACCTTCGGGTCGGCCGCGTCGCCGCTGGCCAGCAGCGCCGAGAAGCGCCGCATGCCGGGCACCTCGGCGCCCTCGCCGGCCTTGTCGATCCAGAAGGTGTGGGCCAGCTGCGGCAGCCGCTTCGGGCCGAGCTCCTGCAGCATGCCGAGGTAGTCGCTGGTCTTGAACTGCGCCATCGTCACCAGCGCCTTGCAGCCGACCTTGTTGAGCGCGTACTCGAGCTCGGCGGTGCGGTAGGCGGGATTGATGTTGACGAGGATCAGGCCGACCTTGGCGGTGGCGATCTGCATCAGCACCCACGGCGCGTTGTTGTGCGACCAGATGCCCACGCGGTCGCCCGGCGCGAGCCCCAGCTTCAGCAGCGCGCTGGCGAGCCGGTCCGACTCGGCCTGCAGTTCGCGGTAGCTGAAGCGCAGGCCTTCGTGGCGGCTCACGAGCGCCTCGCGATCGGGTTGCCGCTCGACCATGTCGTCGAAGAAGTCGCCGATGGTCTGTTCGATGAGGGGGACGTCGGTGGCGCCCTTGCCGTAGCTCTCGGTCAGTGCTGCAGTCATGTTGATGTCCTTGTCTCCTTGCCTTGCCTCTTTCCCCTCTGGGGGAGGGAGAAAAACCGAACTAAGCGGTCTCTGCGAACAGCTCGCGCCCGATCAGCATGCGCCGGATCTCGCTGGTGCCGGCGCCGATCTCGTAGAGCTTGGCATCGCGCCACAGCCGCTCGACCGGGAATTCCTTGGTGTAGCCCACGCCGCCGAGCGCCTGGATCGCCTCGCCGGCCATCCAGGTGGCCTTCTCGGCCGAGTAGAGGATCGCGCCGGCCGCGTCCTTGCGGAAGGTGCGCGCATGGTCGTTGCGGTCGCAGGCCTTGCCCACGGCGTAGACGTAGGCGCGCGTGGCCTGCCAGGTCGAGTACATGTCGGCGATCTTGCCCTGCATGAGCTGGAACTCGCCGATGCTCTGGCCGAACTGCTTGCGCTCGTGGATGAAGGGCAGCACCGCATCCATGCAGGCCGCCATGATGCCCAGCGGGCCGCCCGAGAGCACGGCGCGCTCGTAGTCGAGGCCGCTCATCAGCACCTTCGCGCCCTGGCCCTCGCCGCCGAGCACGTTCTCCTCGGGCACCTCGCAGTTGTCGAAGAACAGCGGGAAGGTGTTGGAGCCGCGCATGCCGAGCTTGTCGAGCTTGGTGCCGGCCGAGAAGCCCTTGAAGCCCTTCTCGACGATGAAGGCGGTCATGCCGCGCGCGCCCATCTCGGGCTCGGTCTTGCCGTAGATCACCAGCGTGTCGGCGTCGCCGCCGTTGGTGATCCACATCTTGCCGCCGTTGAGCACGTAGTAGCCGTCCTTCTTCTCGGCCTTGAGCTTCATGCTCACCACGTCGGAGCCGGCATTGGGCTCGCTCATGGCCAGCGCGCCCACGTGCTCGCCGCTCACCAGCTTGGGCAGGTACTTCTTCTTCTGCGCCTCGCTGCCGTTGCGGTGGATCTGGTTCACGCACAGGTTCGAGTGCGCGCCGTACGACAGGCCGACCGAGGCCGAGGCGCGCGACACCTCTTCCATCGCCACAATGTGCGCGAGGTAGCCGAGCTCGGTGCCGCCGTACTCCTCCTTCACGGTCATGCCGTGCAGGCCGAGGTCGCCGAGCTTCTTCCAGAGGTCGTGCGGGAACAGGTTCTCGCGGTCGATGTCGGCGGCGCGGGGCGCGATTTCATTCGCGGCGAAGTCCTGGATCGCGCTGCGCAGCGAGTCGATGGTCTCGCCCAGGTCGAAGTTCAGGCCGGGATCGTGCATGGGTGTTGTCTCCTCTGAAGGGGGCCGGCGCGTGGGGCTGCCCGCGCCACGACGCGCTGGAAAGGCGCCAGCTTACGCCTCGTCGCGCCGCAATTGGCGCCACAATGGTTGCAATTTGCGCCACGCCGGCTCCGCCTCGCCATGTCCTCCCCCTCCTTCCTCCGCCCCGCCCGCGCGGTCACGCCGATGGCCTTCGTGCGAGCCATCGTCAAGGGCTACGAGCGCTACGGCCAGGACCCGTCCGAGGCGCTGAAGGCGGCACAGATCACGCCGCGCGAGCTCGCGCGGCCCGGCGCGCGCGTGACGGCGGCGCAGTTCGAGGCGCTGTCGGGCCACGCGATGCAGGAGCTCGACGACGAGGCGCTGGGCTGGTTCTCGCGCCGCCTGCCCTGGGGCAGCTACGGCATGCTGTGCCGCGCCTCGCTGACCTCGCCCGACCTCGGCGTGGCGATCAAGCGCTGGTGCCGCCACCACCGGCTGCTGACCGAGGACATCGGCCTCGCGCTCGAGGTGGCGGGCGGCGTGGCCACGCTGCGCATCGGCGAGAACCGGCCGCTCGATCCGGCCTTCCGCGAGTTCTGTCTCGTGACCAGCCTGCGCTTCATGCACGGCTACATGTGCTGGGCCATCGACTCGCGCATCTCGCTGCGGCAGGCCGGCTTTCCCTTTCCCGCGCCGGCGCACCGCGACGCCTACGCGGCGATGTTCACGCCCGAGGTGCGCTTCGACGCGGCGCGCGCGAGCATCGCCTTCGACGAGCGCTACCTCGCGCTGCCGCTGCAGCGCGACGAGCGCGCGCTGCGCACCATGCTCAAGCGCGCGCTGCCGCTCACGATCCTGCAGTACCGGCGCGACCGGCTGCTGGGCCAGCGCGTGCGCGAGCTGCTGCGCTCGCGCGCCGCCGAGACCACCACCGCCGAGGCGCTGGCCACGCTGCTCAACGTGTCGAGCCGCACCCTGCACCGCCAGCTGCAGGAGGAAGGCAGCTCGCTGCAGGCGCTCAAGAACGAGGTGCGGCACGAGCTCGCGGTCGACCTGCTGCGGCGCACCCACCGGCCGATCAAGCAGGTCGCGCTGGCGGCGGGCTTTCGCAACGAGAAGAGCTTCTCGCGCGCTTTTCTACAATGGACGGGACTCGCACCCAGGGACTTCCGCCAGCAGGCCGCCACGCCAGCGCCCGGGACGCCACGCACCCGAGACCTCCCTCCATGAACGGTTACGCGCGGATTCGCAAGCTCCGGGTCTTCGGCGCCCGGGTCTACATCCACTGGTCCGCCCTCCTGGTCGGGGCCGGCCTGTTCCTTTTGTGCATCCGCACGCCGCTGCTCGCGGTCATCACCATCGTCTCCTACTTCGGCATCATCTTCCTGCACGAGGCCGGCCACGCGGGCTTCGCCCGCCGCATGGGCTACCGGCCGTTCGCGATCTACCTCGGCGTGATCCACGGCGTGTGCGACTACGAGGAGCCCTACAGCCACAAGGACGAGGCCATCGTGGCCTGGGGCGGCGTCGCGGCCCAGATGATGGTGGCGCTGCCGCTGATCGCGCTGGCCGCCGCCACGCCGCTGGCGAGCGTGCGCGGGCTCGGGCCGGTGGTCGCCTTCCTCGGCTACTTCAACCTCGTGTTCGCGCTGCTCAACCTGGTGCCGGTGGCGCCGCTCGACGGCGCCAAGGCCTGGGCGCTGATCCCGATCGCGCTGGCCGAGCGGCGCCACAAGGCGCAGGCCGCGCGCCGCTCCGGCAAGCGCTGAACCCGGCGCTCACTGCGCCTCGATGCTGAGTTCGCGCATGCGCCGCGTGATGACGTCGAACTCGGCGCGGTAGGCGCTGGCGAACTGCTCGGGCGTGCTGTTCATGATCTCGAAGCCGCGGGCCACGAACTGCTGGCCGACCTCGGGCGCGCCCACCACCTCGCGCACCTCCTTCGCGAGCCGTTCCACGATGGGCTTCGGCGTGGCCGCGGGCGCCAGCAGGCCGATCCAGACGTTGCTGTCGTACAGCGGGTCGTCGAAGCCCAGCTCGTGCATCGTCGGCACCTGCGGCAAGGTGCTCGAGCGCTGGCGCCCGAGCACGGCCAGCGGCACGATCTTGCCGCCCGGCACGTGCTGCATCGCGCTCGCCACCGACGACAGGCCGATGTCGACCGTGCCCGACAGCAGGTCGGTGACCACCAGCCCCTCGCCGCGCTGCGGCACGTGCACCATGCCGCCGCCCAGGCCGCGGTTGAGGCTCTCGCCGGCCAGGTGGCCGAGGCCGCCGATGCCCCACGAGGCATAGCTGAGCTTGGCGCCGCCGGAGCCGGCCTTGGCCTTGAGGTCGGCGAGGCTGCGCAGGCCCGAGCCCGGATGGGTCGAGATCAGCGCCGGGCTGCGCACGATCTGCGTGATCGGCGCGAAGTCCTTGCGCGGGTCGTAGGCCAGCGTGCGGTAGAGCGCGGTGTTGTTGATCTGCGAGTCGGTGATCGTCATCAGCAGCGTGTAGCCGTCGGCCTTGGCGCGCGCCACCTCGGCGGCGCCGATGGCACCGGCCGCGCCCGCCTTGTTGTCGACCACCACCGGCTGGCCCAGCGCCTTCGACAGGCGCTCGCCGACGGTGCGCGCCACGTAGTCGGTGGCGCCGCCGGCCGGATAGGGCACGACGATGCGGATCGGCCGCGACGGGTAGGCCTCCTGGGCGGCGGCGGGAACGGCGAAGGCCAGCGCGGCGCAGGCGATCGAAAGCAGCTTGAGCATGGGTCTTGTCTCCTCGTGGGTTCTTGTGGGTTCCGGTGCGCAGCGTTTCAGCAGCTCGCGGCGCGCTCGGGCTGCGCGTGCGGCGGCGGCACCTCGCTCCGCCGCTCGTCCTCGAGCGCCTGCGCCACCAGCCGGCGGAACTGCACCAGCGCCGAATCCATGGCCAGCGGCAGCATCGGCAGCAAGGGCGCGTGCTCGATGTTGCGGGCCTGCGCGGTGATCATGTCGCGGTCCTCGTTGAAGGCCACGATCAGGCTGTCGTAGAGCGTGCGCGTGAGCTGCTCGCCGCCGAGCGAGGGCCGGTGCGCCTGCTGGAAGAAGTAGTGGGTGCTGGTCTCGGTCTCGGGCGTCAGGGTCTGGCAGCTGTGCAGCTCGACGGCATGGCGCATGTCGCCTTCGGCGTCCTCCACGGGACGCCCACCCGACTGCATCAGCAGCGTGCCCGGCAGCACGAAGTCGTAGACGAACCAGCGGTCGAAGCGCGCCTCGGGCGCGAAGGGCCGCGCGCCGGCCCAGTGCGCGGGCGGCGGCACGTTCGCCACCCGGCGCGTCACGCGCAGGCCGCGTTCGATCTTCTCGATCTCGGGCCGCGCCTGCGCGATCGCGGTCGAGCCGCCGAGCGTCTTCTCGTGCACGTAGCTCAGGTGCGAAAAGTCCAGCAGGTTGTCGCAGATCAGCAGGTAGGGCGTGTCGTAGTGCAGGTAGCCCGGGATGTGGCGCCACTCGGGGTGGTCGCACGAGAAGTTGTCGGGCAGCAGCGCCGTGTCGGCGCGCTCGGCCTCGCCCATCCACACGAAGACCCAGCGATTGCGCACCGCCACCGGATAGCTGCGCACCCGTGCGCGCGGCGGCACCGTCGCCATGCCCGGCACCTCGACGCAGAGGCCGCGCGCATCGAACTTGAGCCCGTGGTAGCCGCAGCGCACGCAGTCGCCCTCGCGCCGGCCCTTGGACAGCGGCGCGTGGCGATGGCAGCAGCGGTCCTCGAGCGCCACCACCTCGCCCTGCGCGGTGCGGTACAGCAGCAGCGGCTCGCCGATCACGGTGCGGTTGAACAGGCCCTCGGCGGGAATCTCGTGGTCCCAGGCGACCACGTACCAGCAGTTGCGGATGAACATGCGCGTTCTCGTCTCCATCGTGTGCGGCGGGATCGTGTGCCCGCCGCTGCCGCGATCGTGGGGCGAACGGCCGGGCGGCGCGTCCCCCGCGAAGGGGACGGCGAAGACGACGAGAGCGACGGGGACGGCGGTCGGCGAGGGAGGGTCAGGCCGCGAGCCGCACCAGCGCGGCGCGGTCGTGGATGCCGAGCTTGAGGTAGGCGCGCTTGCGCAGCGTGACCACGCTCGAGGGCGCGATGTCGAGGTCGGCCGCGATGCCGTCGGCCGTGAGCCCGCAGGCGATGCGCGCCGCCACGTCGAGCTCGCGCGCGCTCAGCGCGACCGCCAGCGCCGCGATGCGCGCGCGGGCCAGCGCGATGCGGGTGTCCATGTCGGGCCCGACCCCGCCCGCGCCCACCAGGTTGCGGTGCACCTGCCGCAGCAGCGGCGACACCGCGAGCACGCGCTCGATCTCCTGCGGCGCGAAGCGGCCCATGGCCTCGCTGCGGTAGAGGTTGATCGAGAACGCCGTGCGCGGCGCCGGCATGTAGAGCAGCGCCAGCCGCTCCGAGAGATGCTCGCGCTCGTAGATCTGCTGGCGCCAGCCGGCATCGGGGATGTCGGGCGAGCGCATGTGGAGCACCGTCATCGCGGCCGACTCGCGGGTCTGCACGCGCATCTGCCGCGCGATGCGCGTGGCGTCGTCGAAGCGGTAGAAGTGGCGCCGGTACTGCGCGAAGCAGTCGCGCGTGACATTGGGCGTGGCCGCGTGGAACGAGTGCCCCTCGATCTGCGCCGGTGCCTCGTCGCCATGCGACACCAGCGAGATGAACTCCACCGGCAGCAGCGCATTGAGGAAATGCAGCATCGCGCGCGCCGGCGCCGCGTCGCGCGGCGCATCGAGCAGCAGCGAGACCGCGCGCAGGTCGAGCACGGCCGACGACGGCCGGCCGAGGGCGGCATCGGAGACCTGCCAGGTGGATTGCGGCGGCGTCGGCTGCATGCCGGAATTGTGGCGGCCGGCGGCGCGGCGCGGAATGCCTGGCGCTCGGGATTAACCCGCGCCGGGCTTCAGGCGGCCGAGCACCTCGGGATTGACGACATTGCTCGGCTGCCCGCGCGCGAAGGCCACGATCTGGTCGAACACGTCGGAGAACTGCAGCTCGTACTCCTCGCGCGTCACATAGCCGATGTGCGGCGTGCAGACCAGGTTCGGCAACCGCAGCAGCGGATCGGCGGGATCGACCAGCGGCTCGGTCTCGTAGACGTCGACCGCGCCCATGCCGGGCCGGCCGGCCTGCAGCGCGGCCACCAGCGCACCGGGCTCGATCAGGCCGGCGCGGCTGGTGTTCACGAGGACCGCATCGGGCTTCATGCGCGCGAGGTCCTCGCGCCGCACGATGCCGCGCGTGGCCGGCACCAGCCGCATGTGGAGCGAGATCGCATCGCAGTCGCCGAAGAAACGCTCTCGGTCCGGCGCGCATTCGCGGCCGTCCGCGCGCGCCCGGGCCATCGACTCGGGCCGCGCCCACACGCGCACCTTCATGCCGAAGGCCTCGGCGTAGCCCGCCACCGCCTGCCCGATGCGGCCGTAGCCGTAGATCCCGAGCGTCTTGCCGCGCAGCGTGCTGCCCACGCCGGTCTGCCAGCCGCCGCGCTGCAGCGACGCCATCTGCTGCGGAATCCGTCGCACCGCGCACAGCAGCAGCGCCCATGTGAGCTCGGCCGCGGCGTAGGAAGGCGTGCCCGCATGCTGGTCCGACGACAGCACGATGCCCAGCCGCGTGCAGGCCTCGACGTCGATGTGCGGATAGACGCTGCGCTGGCTGATCAGCCGCAGCCGCGGCAGCCGCTCGAGCACCGGCGCGCGCAGCGCGGTGCGCTCGCGGATCAGCACCACGGCATCGGCCTGCGACAGCCGCTGCACCAGCGCGTCGGGCTCGTCCACGTGGTCGTTCCACACCGTCACCTCGTGCCCGTCGAGCTTGGCGAAGCAGGGCAGCGTGCGCAGCGTATCGAAGTAGTCGTCCAGCACCGTGATGTTCATGGCGGCGGATTCTGTGCCCGCAACCCGGCTGCGTAAAATGAATTTATCTGGACCATTGCTGCAATCGCCTCATGAAAGTGGACATGCTCGGCCTGCAGGCATTCCTCGCCGTGGCGGAGCACGGCAGCTTCCATGCCGGCGCCGATTCGCTGCACATCACTTCAACCGCGCTGACGCGCCGGCTGCAGAACCTCGAGGCGGTGCTCGGCGTGCAACTGGTGGAACGCACCACGCGCTCGCTGGCGCTCACGGTGATCGGCCAGAACTTCCTGCCGCAGGCGCGGCGGCTGCTCGCCGACATCTCCTCGGCCATGCTCGGCATCCGCGAGGCCGGCCAGGCCTCGCGCGGCAACGTGACCCTGGCCTGCGTGCCGACGGTCGGCGTGCAGTTCCTGCCCGCGGTGATCCAGGCCTACAGCGCCCTGTTCCCCGGCAACCGCATCAAGATCCTCGATCACTCGTCGGCCGGCGTGGCCGGCTCGATCCTGCAGCGCGAGGCCGAGTTCGGCATCAGCATCGCCGAGTCCTACGAGCCCGAGCTGGAGCGCATCCCGTTGCTGGAGGACCGCTTCGTGCTCGCCTGCCGCGACGACCATCCGCTGGCGCGCCGCCGCAGCATCGCCTGGTCGCAGCTCGAGGGCCACGCGCTGATCGTGCCGGGCCCGGGCAGCAGCAACCGCCCGCTGCTCGACGCGGCGCTGGCGCCGAGCGGACTGAACCTGCCCTTCGTCTACGAGGTGCAGCGCAGCTCGACCGCCGTCGGACTGGTGGCGCAGGGCGTGGGCGCCGCCGTGGTGCCGAAGCTGGCGGTGCAGGACGGCACCTACCCGCGCATCGCGTTGATCGCGCTCGCGCAGCCCACGGTGCGGCGCAGCTTCGCGCTGCTGTCGCGCAAGGGCGCGGTGCTGTCGCCCGCCGCGCAGGCGCTCTACCGACTGATCCTGTCGATGGCGAAGCCGGCGCGCGGCCGGCGCGCTCAGGCGGGCTGAGCGATCTTCGCGAGCGCCTCGGCGATCGAGGCGCTGTCGGTGGGCCGCACCAGCTTGGCCACTTCGCGGCCGTCGCGCATGAACACCAGCGTGGGCCACAGCTTCACGCCGAACGAGCGGCCCAGCGGACGCCCGCTGCCGTCCTCGACCTTGATGTGGCGCAGCCCCGGATGCTGCGCGAAGGCGGCGGCGATGTCCGGCTGCGCGGCCTTGCAGACGCCGCACCAGTTGGTGCCGAACTCGACCACCGCGGGGCCTTGCAGGGCGTCGATCTCGCTGCGTTCGGGCTGTTCGGTCTTGTACTCGGAGGTCATGCGCGGGGGCTCCTGGTGGGCATTGGATGGTGTGCAGCCGCCGCCGGCGGCCGGTCGTGATTCGATTCGAACAGAAAGCCGGCAGCCCTGCCGCCGGTGGGTGTTCGCTTCAGCCGATGGGCCGGTGCGCCGCGAGCAGTGCCGGCAGTTCGGCCATGTCGCCGAACACCTGCACCGCGCCGACGCTGCGCAGCGCCTCGGGCCCGCTGTGGCCCGACTCGCCCGTGCTGTAGCCGAACACCGTCGCGCCCGCCGCCACGCCCGCCATCGCGCCCGTGACCGTGTCCTCGACCACCGCGCAGCGCTTCGGATCCACGCCCAGCGCCGCCGCCGCCGCGAAGTACACGTCGGGCGCCGGCTTGGAGCGCGGCATCTCGTGGCCGCTGAAGATCCGCCCCGCGAAGCAGTCGAGGATGCCGACCTTCTCGAGCTGCAGCTCGACCTTGAAGCGATCCGCGCCCGAGGCGCAGGCGATGCGCCCGTCGAGCTGCTCGAACAGCGCGCGCACCGCGGCGGGCGCGTTCGGAATCGCCGTCAGGTCCCGCTCGAGCGCCTCGTTGCGGCGCTCGCGAAAGCCGTGCAGCCATTCGGACGTGATGCGAAAGCCGGTCTTCGACTCGATCAGGTCGGCTTCGTCCTTCACCGCCTTGCCGGTGAAGATGCGCATCGATTCGTCGGTGGTGAGAGGCCAGCCCAGTTCGCCGAGCATCTCGGCAAGCACGCGGTTGGTGATGGGTTCGGAGTCGACGAGGACACCGTCGCAGTCAAAGAGAACCGCGGCGAAAGGAAAAGAGGACATGGGACAGATGGTACCGGCCGAGCAAAGCGAAGGCCCGTCCAGTCCCCAAAGGCCGAGCGAAGCGATGGCCCGCCCCACCCCCCTCTGGCTGTGCCGAGGAGCGCAGGGGAAAGCGGGATCAGGGCCGCAGCTGTCTGAGCGGAGCGCAGCGCAGCGAGTTCTGCGGACCCCCGCTTTCCCCGAGCACCGCAGGTTGCCCGTAGCGAAGCGAAGGGACACAGACAGCGGGGTCGCCTTCTCTTTGGTTACTTTCTCTTGGCGAGACAAGAGAAAGTGACTCGCCCGCCGGGGCGAGACCCGGCCAACGACCTGCCCAGAGCCAGCAGCCTCCGCAAAAAAATCACCGCGCGTGCGTCACCCCCCCATCCACCACCAACGTAGACCCCATCACATAGTCCCCCGCATTCGAAGCCAGAAAGATCGCCGCCCCCGCCATGTCCTCGGGCTTCCCGATCCGCCCCGCCGGAATCCGCCCCTTGATCTCATCCCCATGGTCCCGGGCATCCTTGTTCATGCTCGACGCAAAGGCCCCCGGCGCAATCGCGCTCACCACGATCCCGTCCTGCGCCAGCCGCAGCGCCATACGCCGCGTGAGCTGGATCAGCCCCGCCTTGCTCGCCGCATACGAGTAGGTCTCCTGCGGGTTCACCGAGATCCCGTCGATCGAGGCGATGTTGATCACCTTCGCGAGGTGGTCGCCCCCCGCGGCCGCCTTCTTCAGCAGCGGCGTCAACGCCTGCGTCAGGAAGAACGGCGTCTTGAGGTTCAGGTCGACCACCTTGTCCCACCCGCTCTCCGGAAATTCCGCATAGGGCGCCCCCCAGGCGGCACCGGCGTTGTTGACCAGGATGTCCAGCGAGGACTCGTGCTTCGCGAACGCGGCGACCAGCGCCTGCGCCCCCTCGAGCGTCGACACGTCGGCCGGCAGCGACACGCAATGCCCGAAGGCCGACAGCTCCTTGGCGGTCTGGTCGCAGGCCTCGGCCTTGCGCGCCGAGATGTAGACCCGCGCGCCCTGCGCGAGATAGCCCTCGGCGATCATGCGGCCGATGCCGCGCGAACCGCCGGTGATGAGGGCGGTGCGGCCCTGGAGCGAGAAGAGTCGGGTGGTGTCCATGTGCGGCGTCTCCTGGTGTGCCTGGGCCGCCCGATGGAAGAAAGGCAAGGGCAGCCGGAGGCCGCAGCTTAGTGCCGGCGCCGCGCCGCGGGCGTCACCTTGGCGCCAGCAGCAGGCGCAGCTGGCTGTCGAAGCGGCGCGGCTCGCCGGTCACCGGATCGGTGAAGGCGATGGAGCGCGCCAGCAGCTGCAGCGGCCGGTCGAAGTCGTCGGTGTCTACCGGCGTCAGCACCGGATAGAAGGGGTCGTTCACGATCGGCATGCCCAGCGCCATGCAATGCACGCGCAGCTGGTGCCGCCGGCCCGTGACCGGCGAGAGCGCGAGATGCGCGAGGCCGTCGAAGACCTTCAGCACCGCGATGCCGGTCTCGGAGTTCGGTTCGCCGGGCGCCTCCTTCACCTGCATGAAGTGCGCGTCGTCGACCAGCCGGCTGCGGTAGACCGACGGCAGCGCGGCCGCGGCGGCAGCGCCGCCCGGTAGCGGCACGATCGCCTCGTAGTCCTTGTGCACCGTGCGCTGCGCGAACATGGTCTGGTAGGCGCCGCGCGTCTCGGGCCGCAGCGAGAACAGCAGCAGGCCCGCGGTGCTGCGGTCGATGCGGTGCAGCGGCGACAGCGCCTCGATGCCGAGCTTGCGCTTGAGCCGCACCAGCAGGCTCTGGTGCAGGTACTTGCCGGTGGGCGTGACGGGCACGAAGTGCGGCTTGTCGACCACCAGCAGGTGTTCGTCGCGGTACAGCACCTGCTCCTCGAACGGGATCGCCGGCTCGGTGTCGAGCGCGCGGTAGTAGAAGACGCGCAGCGGCGCCTGGTAGCGGCGCTCGGACGTGACGGGCACGCCGTGCTCGTCGACCACCTCGCCGTCGCGGATGCGCCGCATCCAGGCTTCGGGCGCGATCGCGGTGAAGCGCGCGATCAGGAAATCGGCGATGGTGGGCCAGTGGTCCTCGGTCGGCAGGCCGACGCAGCTCGCGCTCACGCCGTCGCGCATCGGCAGCGGCGGATGGGCGAGGCGGCCTCGGCTCATGCGAGGGCCTCTTCGAGCAGTGCAGCCGAGGGCCGTGCGGCTACGTCGGGCTGCAGGCAGCGATCGCGCAGCGCCGTCATCGCGGGAAGCGGTTCATCGCAGCGCGCGACCAGTTCCTCGAGCAGGCAGCCGAAGGCGCGCACCTCCAGTTGCCGCGCGCGTGCCGCGGCGTCGGCGGGCAGCGCATCGGCGAACCAGGCGGCGCCGAAGTCGCCCAGGCGCGCGCCCTGCTCGGGATGCCAGAGGATGTTGTGCGCATAGAGATCGCCATGCACCAGGCCGCGCGCATGCAGGTGCCGCATCGCCGCCGCGATGTCGCGCGCGATGCGCAGCGCGGTGGCGGCGGACCAGCGGGCCTGCTCGGCATAGACGTCGCGCGTGCACGAGGCCAGGCTCGGCGGCCCCGCGAGCGTGCGGAACGACGCCGGCACGCGCGCCATCACCAGGCCCTGCGTGCCCTCGGGATGGCCGTCGATGCGGCCCTGCGCGCCGATCAGGGTGGCATGGGCGCCGGCCGCGATGCTGGCCGCGAGTTCGCTGCGCGGCCAGCCGTCGCTGGTGACGGCCCCCTTGAACAGCTTGACCGCGACCGGCTCCCGCTCGTTCAGCAACGCCTCGTGGATCACGCCCGAGGCACCTTCGCCGAGCTGTGCGCCCAGCCGCAGCGCGCGCCAGTCGATGCGCGGCACCGCGGGCGCGAGCGCCGCGGCCTCCTCGTCGCGCGCGTCGAAGGCATTGCCCGCGGCGGCCAGCCACGACAGGCGCGGCATCGACCACAGCCAGCCGGGCGGCGTGGCGAAACGGTTGGCGGAGATGCGCAGCAGTTCGAGCCGCGTGCAGCCGGCCAATGTTTCGGGCAGCGCGCTCAGGCGGTTGCCCGCGAGCATCAGCTTCTGCATGCGCGCGCAGTCGCCCAGCGTGTCGGGCAGGCTCTCGATCGCGTTGTCGGTCAGGATCAGCCAGCGCAGCGAGGGCGCGAGCGACGCGGCCGGCACCTCGGCGATGCGGTTGGCCTTGAAGCCGACGATGTCGAGGCTCGCGCAGTCGCCGATCGATTCGGGCAGCCGCGTGAAGCGGTTATCGGAGCAGAACAGCACGCGCAGGCGGTGCAGCCGGCCCAGGTCGTCGGGCAGGCGGTCGAGCGCATTGCCCGTGAGGTTCAGCACCTCGAGCGTGTCGGCCAGCTCGAAAATCTCGCGCGGGAATTCCTCGAGGCCGCAGCCCAGGTCGAGCCGCGTGGCGCCGGCCAGCCGGCCCGCGCGCAGATCGGCCAGCGTGTGCGACATGTTCATGCCCGCGAGTCTATGCGCGGCCGTCCGCCGCGCCGGCTTCAGCGCAGGGCGCCGAAGCGGTAGATGCCGTCCGCGCCCAGCTCACGCTTCACCTGCCCCGAATACCAGAGCAGGTGCAGGTGCGCCACGGTCTCGCCCATCGCGAAGGTCATCTGGTGCAGGTCGAGTTCGCGCTTGAACAGGATCGGCAGCCCCTCGAAGGCGGTGATCGGCCGCGCCAGCGCGACCTCGAGCAGCTCGGCCAGGCGGTCGCGGTGGTGCTCCTGCAGCTGCTCGACGCGGCGGTGGATGCCGGTGAAGGGCTTGCCGTGCGCGGGCAGGCCGAGGGTGTCGGCGGGCAGCGACTTGAAGCGCTCGATGCTGTCGAGGAACAGCCGCAGCGCATTCGCCTCGGGCTCGCCCGCGTACACGCTCACGTTGGTCGAGATGCGCGGCAGCATCATGTCGCCGCCCAGCAGCAGCTTGAGGTCGTCGCAGTACAGCGCGATGTGCTCGGGCGCGTGACCATAGCCGCTGATGCAGCGCCAGGCATGGCCGCCGATGTCGATGCTGTCGCCGTCGAGCATGCGCACGAAACTCTCGGGCACCGAGGGCACCATGTTGGCGTAGTAGTTGGTGCGGCCGCGGATCTTGTCGAGCGCCTCGGGGTTGGCCAGGCCGTGCGCGCTGAAGAAGCGCGCGGCATGCTCGCCGCCCGCCAGCGTGTCGCCGCTGCTGCAGAGCACGCGCGCCACGTGGTAGTCGGTGGAGCTGATCCACAGCGGCACGTTCCAGCGCTTGCACAGCCAGTCGGCCAGGCCGATGTGGTCGGGGTGCATGTGGGTGACGATCACGCGCACGATCGGCAGGCCCTGCAGCTGGGTCTCGAACACCTGCTCCCACTGGGCTCGCGCCTCGTCGCGCGAGATGCAGCAGTCGACCACGGTCCAGCCCTCGACGCCGCGGTAGTTGTCGCGCAGCAGCCAGAGGTTGATGTGGTCGAGCGCGAACGGCAGCCGCATGCGGATCCAGCGCACGCCGGGCGCCACTTCGAGGGCCTCGCCGGGCGCGGGCAGGGTGTCGCCGAGGGGGTAGTGGAGTTCGCGTTCGAGCAGATTCATGTAGGATTGACGTTTACGTAAACGTCATGGGTTGAGGGCACCATTGTAGAGAGCGCGGCGCAAATGTGCTGTCGCCCCCGCAACGCCCCCTTTCCGGCGCCTCCCGTGTTCCCTGAACCAGCCCTCATGCCAGCGCAAACCTTCACCATCAGCCAGCTCGCGAAGGAATTCGACCTGACGACGCGGGCGATCCGCTTCTACGAGGACATGGGGCTGCTCACGCCCGAGCGCGCGGGCCTGCAGCGCATCTACAGCGCGCGCGACCGGGCCCGGCTCACGCTCACGCTGCGCGCCAAGCGCCTGGGCCTGAGCCTGACCGAGGCCAAGGACATCCTCGACATGTACGACAGCCCGCGCGACACGGTGCCGCAACTCGAGCGCTTCCTCAGCATCCTGGGCGCCCACCGCGCGCAGCTCGAGGGCCAGCTCGCCGAGCTGCAGGCCAATATCGCGGAAGTGCGTGCTCACGAAAAGAAGGGCCAGACGGCGCTGGCGCGCGCGCAAAAGGCCGAAACCGCCGGCAAGCCCAAGGCCAGGCCACCGCGACCGGCCCGAACCACCGCCTGAGAGAGCCCCCGGCGCCGGGCGCCGCCGCACCGAATCCCCCTCCACCTCACCGACAATCCCCGCATGTCCGAATCCCTCGACGACCTCTTCGCCCACAACCGCGCCTGGTCCGCGCAGATGGAACGCGACCGGCCTGGTTTCTTCACCAGCCTGGTCAAGCAGCAGACGCCGCGCTACATGTGGATCGGCTGTTCCGACAGCCGCGTGCCGGCCAACCAGATCACCGGCCTCGAGCCCGGCGAGGTGTTCGTGCACCGCAACGTGGCCAACATCGTGGTGCACTCCGACCTCAACGCGCTGTCGGCGATCCAGTTCGCGGTCGAGCACCTGAAGGTCGAGCACATCATGGTGGTGGGCCACTACGGCTGCGCGGGCGTGAAGGCCGCGCTCAACGGCACCCGCATCGGCCTGGCCGACAACTGGATCCGCCACATCCAGGACGTGCGCGACCGCCACCACGTGATGCTCGACAGCTTCTCGGAAGAAGTGCGCGCCGACGCGCTGTGCGAACTCAACGTCGCCGAGCAGGTGGTCAACGTGGCCGTCAGCACGGTGATGGTCGACGCCTGGAGCCGCGGCCAGAAGGTCACGATCCACGGCTGGACCTTCGGCGTGCACGACGGCCTGCTGCAGGACCTGGGCATGAGCGTGGAAGGCGACAAGTCGCTCGAATCGCTCTACAGGGCCGCGGTGCAGCGCGTGCGCCACAAGTACAGCCGCCCCGGCGAACTGGTGACCAAACTCACGGGCAAGCCCGCCGCGGCACCCGCGCCCGCCACCCCCGCGGCCGACTGAGACCGCGCCCGCTTCGGTCCATGTTCCCGCAGCGCCTCGACTCCCCGCTGGCCTACGACATCGCGAAGGCGATGATGGACGGCTTCAACCGGCACTACACGCTGTTCCGGGCCGAGTCGTCGCGCGCCAAGCACCGCTTCGAGACCGCCGACTGGCACGGCCAGCAGCGCGCGCAGCGCGAGCGCATCGAGTTCTACGACCTGCGCGTGAGCGAGGCGGTGGCGCGGCTCGAGAAGGAGTTCAAGGCCGGCGAGCAGCCGATGGACGTCTGGCACCAGGTCAAGCTGCACTACATCGGCCTGCTGGTCGACCACCACCAGCCCGAGCTGGCCGAGAGCTTCTTCAACTCGGTCACCACCAAGATCCTGCACCGCGCGTACTTCCAGAACGACTTCATCTTCGTGCGCCCGGCGATCAGCACCGAGTACATCGAGCCGCGCGGCATGCCCACCTACCGCGCCTACTACCCGGCGCACGCCACGCTGGCCGACAGCATCGAGCAGATGCTCGACGACTTCGCGCTGCTCGGCAGCTGGGCCCACAAGCGGCGCGATGCCGAGCGCGTGGCGAGCGCGATGCAGGGGCGCTTCCACCAGGTCAAGCTGCGCGCCAACTTCCAGCTGCAGGTGCTCTCGGGGCTGTTCTACCGCAACAAGGGCGCCTACGTGGTCGGCAAGATCATGAACGGCTTCGTCGAGCTGGCGTTCGCGCTGCCGATCCTGCACGACGGCCAGGGCCGCTTCCACGTCGACGCGGTGCTGTTCGGCGAGGACGACCTGCAGATGCTGTTCAGCTTCGCGCGCGCCTACTTCATGGTCGACATGGAGGTGCCCTCGGCCTGCGTGCAGTTCCTGCGCTCGCTGATGCCGCGCAAGCCGCGCGCCGAGATCTACAACGCGCTCGGCCTCGCCAAGCAGGGCAAGACGCTGTTCTACCGCGACTTCCTCTCGCACCTCAACTACTCGAGCGACCGCTTCCGCATCGCGCCCGGCATCAAGGGCATGGTGATGCTGGTGTTCGACCTGCCCTCGTTCCCGTTCGTGTTCAAGGTCATCAAGGACTTCTATCCGCCGCCGAAGGACACCACGCGCGAGCAGATCAAGGGCAAGTACATGCTCGTGAAGCAGCACGACCGCGTGGGCCGCATGGCCGACACGCTCGAGTACAGCGACGTGGGTTTTCCGCTCGACCGCTTCGAGCCCGCGCTGATCGAGGAGATCCGGAAGTTCGCGCCCAGCCAGCTCGAGATCGGCGATCGCGACGGCAACGGGGAGATGGAGCTGGTGCTCAAGCACGTCTACATCGAGCGCCGGATGATCCCGCTGAACATCTACCTGCAGGAGGCCTTCGACATGCTCGCGCATCCCGAGAGCCCGGCGCAGGCCAGGCGCGCCAGGGAGCAGCTCGAGCAGGCGGTGATCGAGTACGGCAACGCGATCAAGGACATGGTGGCGGCCAACATCTTCCCGGGCGACATGCTGTGGAAGAACTTCGGCGTCACGCGCGGCGGCAAGGTCGTGTTCTACGACTACGACGAGATCGAATACATCACCGACTGCCAGTTCCGCAAGGTGCCCGCGCCGCGCAACGAGGAAGAGGAGATGAGCGGCGAGGTCTGGTATTCGGTCGGCCCGAAGGACGTGTTCCCCGAGACCTTCGAGCCCTTCCTGCTGGGCAACAAGGACGTGCGCGAAGCCTTCATGGCGCACCACGCCGACCTGCTCGACGCCGCTTTCTGGCAACACCACAAGGAACGCATCCAGGCCGGCCAGATGCTGGACGTGTTCCCGTACGAAGAGTCGCAACGCTTCCACGACGAGGAGCAGGCGGCGCATTCCTGACGGGCCTTCGCATCCGCGGACCCGCATTCTTTTTCCAGCACCAAGGAGCACTCACATGTCCGAATCC
Source organism: Variovorax sp. GW821-FHT10D07 (assembly GCF_059415325.1). NCBI lineage: Bacteria > Pseudomonadati > Pseudomonadota > Betaproteobacteria > Burkholderiales > Comamonadaceae > Variovorax > Variovorax sp. GW821-FHT10D07. The sequence continues at coordinate 96,536 of NZ_JBWKMZ010000024.1, forward strand.
ATCGTCATCGTCGGCGCCGCCCGCACCCCCATGGGCAGCTTCCAGGGCGACTTCTCCTCCCTCGCGGCGCACGACCTCGGCGGCGCCGCGATCAAGGCCGCCGTCGAGCGTGCCGGCATCGCGCCCGACAGCGTGGGCGAGGTGCTGTTCGGCAACTGCCTGATGGCGGGCCAGGGCCAGGCGCCCGCGCGCCAGGCGGCCTACAAGGGCGGCCTGCCCGACAGCGCCGGCGCGGTCACGCTCAGCAAGATGTGCGGCTCGGCCATGAAGGCCGCGATGCTCGCGCACGACCTGCTGCTGGCCGGCACGCACGACGTGATGGTGGCGGGCGGCATGGAGAGCATGACCAACGCGCCTTACCTGATGCTCAAGGGCCGCGGCGGCTACCGCATGGGCCACGACCGCATCTTCGACCACATGATGCTCGACGGCCTCGAGGACGCCTACCAGCCGGGCCGCTCGATGGGCACCTTCGGCGAGGACTGCGCGGCCAAGTACAAGTTCACGCGCGAACAGCAGGACGCCTTCGCCATCGCCAGCGTCGAGCGCGCCAAGAAGGCCACCGACACGGGCCTGTTCAAGGACGAGATCGTGCCGGTCACGGTCAAGGGCCGCGGCGGCGACACGCTGATCGCCATCGACGAAGGCCCGGGCAAGGTCAAGCTCGACAAGATCCCGACGCTCAAGCCCGCGTTCAAGAAGGAGAACGGCACCATCACCGCCGCCTCGAGCTCGTCGATCAACGACGGCGCCGCCGCGCTGGTCATGATGACCGAGTCGCATGCGAAGAAGATCGGCGCCAAGCCGATCGCGCGCATCGTCGGCCATGCCACGCACGCGCAGCAGCCCGAGTGGTTCTCGACCGCGCCGGTGGGCGCCGTGGCCAAGCTGTTCAAGAAGACCGGCTGGAGCGTCAAGGACGTGGACCTCTGGGAGGTCAACGAGGCCTTCGCGGTGGTGCCGATGGCGCTGATGCACGAGCTCGACGTGTCGCACGACCGCGTCAACATCCACGGCGGCGCCTGCGCGCTGGGCCACCCGATCGGCGCCAGCGGCGCGCGCATCATGGTCACGCTGATCCATGCGCTGAAGGCGCAAGGCAAGAAGCGCGGCGTGGCCACGTTGTGCATCGGCGGCGGCGAAGGCACCGCCGTGGCGCTCGAACTGCTGTAAAAGGTACGGCGCCCGTCCGCCGGCCCGAACCGCCCGCCGCCTTCCGCCCTTCCCAAAGGCGCGGCCGGCCGGCGGCGGCTGCCGGCGGTCTTTCCCAGTTTCCGAACGAATCGCAGAAAAGCAGGAGGTCCCATGCGTCCCTTTCATTCACGCAACGTCATCGCCGCCGTGCTCGCGGGCGCCCTGCTCGCGCCGGCCGCCTGGGCGCAGAAGCGCGACAACGTGCTGTTCCAGGCCGCCACCGACGAGCAGCCCGCCGTCATCAAGACGCTGGAGAAGCTGGTCAACATCGAGACCGGCACCGGCGACGCCGAGGGCATCGCCGCGGCGGGCAACTTCCTCGAGGGCGAGCTGAAGAACCTGGGCTTCACCGTCACGCGCAGCAAGTCGGCCGGCCTGGTGGTGGGCGACAACATCGTCGGCAAGCTCAAGGGCCGCGGCGGCAAGAACCTGCTGCTGATGTCGCACATGGACACCGTCTACCTCAAGGGCACCCTCGCCAAGGCGCCGTTCCGCATCGAGGGCGACAAGGCCTACGGCCCGGGCATCGCCGACGACAAGGGCGGCAATGCCGTGATCCTGCACACGCTCAAGCTGCTCAAGGACTACGGCGTGCGCGACTACGGCACCATCACCGTGCTGTTCAACACCGACGAGGAGAAAGGCTCCTTCGGCTCGCGCGACCTGATCCAGGAAGAGGCCAAGCTGGCCGACTACGTGCTCTCGTTCGAGCCCACGGGCGCCGGCGACGAGAAGCTCTCGCTCGGCACCTCGGGCATCGCCTACGTGCAGGTCAACATCACGGGCAAGGCCTCGCACGCGGGCGCCGCGCCCGACCTCGGCGTGAACGCGCTGGTCGAGGCCTCCGACCTGGTGCTGCGCACCATGAGCATCGACGACAAGTCGAAGAACCTGCGCTTCAACTGGACCATCGCCAAGGCCGGCAACGTCTCGAACATCATCCCGGCCAGCGCCACGCTCAACGCCGACGTGCGCTATGCGCGCAACGAGGACTTCGATGCCGCGATGAAGACGCTCGAGGAGCGCGCGCAGCAGAAGAAGCTGCCCGATGCCGACGTGAAGGTGATCGTCACGCGCGGCCGCCCGGCCTTCAATGCCGGCGAGGGCGGCAGGAAGCTGGTCGACAAGGCGGTGGGCTACTACAAGGAAGCCGGCGGCACGCTGGGCGTGGAAGAGCGCACCGGCGGCGGCACCGACGCGGCCTACGCGGCGCTGTCGGGCAAGCCCGTGATCGAGAGCCTGGGCCTGCCGGGCTTCGGCTACCACAGCGACAAGGCCGAGTACGTGGACATCAGCGCGATCCCGCGCCGCCTGTACATGGCCGCGCGCCTGATCATGGACCTGGGTTCGGGCAAGTAACGACGACGCGACGAGAACGACACAAGGAGACACGCCATGCTGCTGAGCACCGACCAGGAAGCCATCCGCGACGCCGTGCGCGATTTCGCGCAGGCCGAACTCTGGCCCCATGCGCCGAAGTGGGACCGCGAGCACAGCTTTCCGAAGGAAGTGCACCAGGGCCTCGCGGCGCTCGGTGCCTACGGCATCTGCGTGCCCGAGGAGCACGGCGGCGCCGGCCTCGACTACCTCACGCTCGCGCTGGTGCTCGAGGAGATCGCGGCCGGCGACGGCGGCACCAGCACCGCGATCAGCGTGACCAACTGCCCCGTCAACGCGATCCTGATGCGCTACGGCAATGCGCAGCAGAAGAAGCAGTGGCTCGAGCCGCTCGCGCAGGGGCGGATGCTCGGCGCCTTCTGCCTGACCGAGCCGCAGGCCGGCAGCGACGCCTCGAGCCTGCGCACCACCGCGCGCAAGGACGCCGACGGCTATGTGATCGACGGCGTGAAGCAGTTCATCACCAGCGGCAAGAACGGCCAGGTGGCGATCGTGATCGCGGTCACCGACAAGGCCGCGGGCAAGCGCGGCATGAGCGCCTTCATCGTGCCGACCGACGCGCCGGGCTACCAGGTGGCGCGGCTCGAGGACAAGCTCGGCCAGCACAGCAGCGACACCGCGCAGATCAACTTCGACGGCTGCCGCATCCCGGCGGAGAACCTGATCGGCGCCGAGGGCGAGGGCTACAAGATCGCGCTCGGTGCGCTCGAAGGCGGCCGCATCGGCATCGCGGCGCAGAGCGTGGGCATGGCGCGCAGCGCCTTCGACGTGGCCGTGGCCTATGCCAAGGAACGCCAGGCCTTCGGCGGGTCCATCTTCGACCAGCAGGCCGTGGGCTTCCGGCTCGCCGACTGCGCGACGCAGCTCGAGGCCGCACGCCAGCTGATCTGGCATGCCGCGAGCCTGCGCGACGCGGGCCGGCCCTGCCTGAAGGAGGCCGCGATGGCCAAGCTGTTCGCGAGCGAGATGGCCGAGCGCGTGTGCAGCGCCGCGATCCAGACCCTGGGCGGCTACGGCTACGTGAACGACTTCCCGCTCGAGCGCATCTACCGCGACGTGCGCGTGTGCCAGATCTACGAAGGCACCTCGGACATCCAGAAGCTGCTGATCCAGCGGGCACTGTGAGCCGGCTGCGCTGATGCGCCGCCCCGGATGGCGCGCCTTCGCGGCGCTCGCGCTGGCCGCGCTCGGCCTCTGGAGCGTCGCGATCGAGCCGCGCTGGGTCGCGGCGCGCACCGAGACGCTGGACAGCGCCGCCTGGGGCGCGCAGCCGCGGCTGCGCATCGCGGTCGCGAGCGACTGGCACATCACCGAACGCAGCCTCTGGCGCGTGACCGACGTGGAGCGCGCGCGCCGCATCGTCGACGCCATCAATGCCGCGCAGCCCGACCTGGTGCTGCTGCCCGGCGACTTCCTGGCCGGCCACGGCGGCGACGAGCCGCTGCCGATCGAGACCATGGCCGAGGTGCTCGGGCGGCTGAAGGCGCCGCTGGGCGTGTACGCGGTGCTCGGCAACCACGACTGGTGGCACGACGGCGCGCGCATCACGCACGCACTGTCGGCGCAGGGCATCGTGGTGCTCGAGAACGATGCCGTGCCGCTGCCCGGGCGCGAGCTCTGGGTGGTGGGCATCGGCGACCACTCCACCGGTCATTCGCGGCCCGATCGCGCCTTGTCGCGCGTGCCGGCCGGCGCTCCCACGCTGGTGCTGATGCACGACCCCGCGAGCCTGGCCGGGATGCCGCGCCTCGCCGCGCCCGCGCCGGTGCTCACCGTGGCCGGCCACACCCATGGCGGCCAGGTCTGGGTGCCGGGCTACGGCGCGCCGATCGTGCCCGGTGCGGCGCCGCGCACCTGGTCCTATGGCTGGATCGAGAACCGCGGCCGGCGCATGTACGTGACCAGCGGCCTGGGCGTGAGCATCCTGCCGGTGCGCCTCAACATGCGGCCCGAGTGGGTGCTGTTCGAGTAGGGGCCACCGATCGCGCAGCCGCGCCTTGTCATCGGTTTCGACGACAGACAGCCGCCGCGCGGCGGCGCACGATGGCGGCCTTCCGTTCGTTCATCGAGGCCGCCGCCATGACCCGTTCTTCTTCCGCCCCCTTGCGCCGCCCGGCGCGTCTTGCAGCGTGTGCGCTCGCCGTGCTCGCCATGGGTGCCCAGGCCCAGCAGCCGGCCGCGCCCGACATCGCCACCCTGACCGCCAGCGAGGCGGTGCGCGAACTCTGCGCCGGCCGCTTGACCAGCGAGCAGCTGGTCACGGCCTATGTCGCGCAGGCCAGGGCCAAGGCGAACCTCAACGCCTTCATCACGCTCGACGAGCAGGGCGCGCTCGCGGCCGCGCGCGCCGCCGATGCCGCGCGCAAGCCCCGCGCGGCCTGCAAGCCGCTGGCCGGCCTGCCGGTGGCGATCAAGGACAACATCCAGGTGCGCGGCCTGCCCGCCAGCGCCGGCACGCCCGCGCTCAAGGGCTTCGTGCCGGCGGCCGACGCGCCGGTGGTCGCGAAGCTGCGCGCGGCCGGAGCCATCGTGCTGGGCAAGACCCACATGCACGAGCTGGCCTTCGGCGTCACCGGCTACAACCCGGCCTTCCCCTCGGGCCCCGAGGTCGGCGTGCGCAATGCCTACGACCCGCGCCGCATCGCGGGCGGTTCCTCGTCGGGCAACGGCGCGGCGCTCGGCGCGCGCATGGTGTCGGCCGCGCTGGGCACCGACACGGGCGGCTCGGTGCGCATTCCCTGCGCCTTCAACGGCTGCGCGTCGCTGCGGCCCTCGATGGGCCGCTATCCGCAGCAGGGCATCGCGCCGATCTCGCACACGCGCGACACCGCCGGCCCGATGGCGCTGTCGGTGGCCGACCTGGTGCTGCTCGACCGCGCGATCGCGGGCGGCGCGGCGGTGCGTCCCGCCGACCTGAAACGCGTGCGGCTCGGCGTGGTGCCGGCCTTCTTCGCCAACCTCGATGCCGACACCCGTGCCGCCACCGATGCCGCGCTGGCCAAGCTGCGCGCGGCCGGCGTCACGCTGGTCGAGCTCGAGATGCCGAAGCTCGCCGAACTCAACGGCGCGGTGGGCTTCCCGGTCGCGCTCTACGAGGCGAACGACGACATGGCGGCCTACCTCGCGAAGTACGACACGGGCATCGACCTCAAGCAGCTCGCCGCGGGCATCGCGAGCCCCGACGTGAAGGGCACCTTCGACGGCCTGGTGCTGCCGCGCAAGCTGCCGGCCCCGAACGGCACGGTCGATGCCAAGCCGGCCTACGACCACGCGATGCGCGTGGCGCGGCCGGCGCTGCAGAAGCTCTACCGCGATACCTTCACGAAGCACCGGCTCGACGCGCTGGTGTTCCCGACCGTGCCGCAGGTGGCGCTGCTGGCCGCGCCCGAGGCCAGCAGCCCCGAGAACTTCGGCGCGCTGATCCAGAACACCGACCCCGGCAGCAACGCCGGCATCCCGGGGCTGCAACTGCCCTCGGCGCTGGGTGCGACCAGCGGTTTGCCGATCGGGCTCGAGCTCGACGGCCCCGCGGGCAGCGACCGCCGCCTGCTGGCACTGGGCCTCGCGATCGAGCCCTTGCTGGGGCGGCTGCCGGCGGCGAAGTGATTCAATCGCGCGACAGCACGCCCGCGAGTGCCGAGCGGCGCTCGATGCCGAGCTTGTCGAAGATGCGCCGCAGGTAGGTGCGCACCGTGGGCACGCCCACCGCCATGCGGCGCGCGATGTCCTTGTCGGTGAGGCCCTCGCGCACCGCGCGCGCCACCTGCTGCTCGCGCGCGCTGAGGCTGGCCCAGGGCGAGGCGGCCGCGCTTCCCGCGCCGCCGGTGCGCTGCTGCGCGCGCCGCAGCGCGCCCGCGAACGCGGGCTCGATCAGGTCGAGCATCAGCGTCTCGCGCGCGCCGAAATCGCCGCGCTCCTTGCGGCGCCAGATGCGCAGGTCGCCGAGCGCGCGCTCGCCGTCGAAGGCATGAAGGTTCAGGCCCCAGTGCAGGCCGTCGCGCGCGAGGAAGTCGTTGAAGAAGGGCGTGCGCATCAGTTCGCGCTGCGGCATCACCTCGGTCACGCGCGTGGCGCGGCGGCGCGACTGCAGCACGAAGGTGATCGGGTCGTGGTGCTGGTGCCACTGCGCATAGGTGTCGAGGTTGGCCGGCGCCATGTTGATCGCCACGCGCGAGCCGAAGCCGCCGCGCTCGGCGTCCCAGACGAAGGAGGCGAACTGGTCGGCCCGCAGCAGGCCGAGCAGCGCATGGCCGAGGCGCTCGCGGATCTCGCGCTCGCCGCCCTCGTCGTCGCGCGCGAGCAGCGTGAACACGCCGCGCAAGGCCTGCTGTTCGGAAGCGCTCAGGTACATGGCCGTTGTTCCTCGATGGTGTGCGTTGGCGGCTCGTGGTCCACCCCGGTCTCCGGGGCGCCACGTTAGCGGGTAGCAAGCGGCACGCCAAGGGTGGATGCCCGCGGGTCGATGGGCGGACACATGGCGCGGGCAGAATGGGCCGCGAAGCCGCCATGCCACCGCCCCCGCCCACGCCTCCCGCCAGCGCCGAGCGCTCGTCCGCGCAGGCCGCCGGCCTGCTGCGGCGGCTGCGCGCCTACTGGGTCGAATCGCCCAACCCGAACCCGCTGGTCGACCAGAGCCTGGCGCGCGCCTACATCGTCGACACCATGGACACGCCGCTGTCGGCCGCCGTGACCGCCGCGGTGTTCTGGATCACCTTCCTCGTGCTCACCGGCCACAAGGGCACGCTGGTGTGGGCCGTGCTGGTGCATGGCATGCAGTGGCACATGCATCGCCACCTGCGCAGCCTCGCGCCGGAGGCGATCGATGCCGCCTCGGCCTGGGCCACGCGCCGCCGCCTCGAGCTGCGCATGCTGTTCCCGGGCGTGGTGTGGGCACTGGCGCCGTGGCTGTTCTTCCCGAGCGGCGATCTCGCGCACATCCTGCTGCTGTACTTCTTCGTGAGCGGCGTCACCGGCGTGATCATCGCGGCGCTCGCGCAGTGGTGGCTCGCGGCCCTGTGCTTCAGCGTGCCGGTGTTCCTGAGCCTCGCGCTGCGGCTGGTGATCGAGCCCGGCAGCGTGACGGTCATCATGGGCTGCCTCGCGCTCTCGCAGCTGCTGGCGGCGCTGCACTATGCGCGCAAGCAGAACCGGCTGATCGTGGGCTCGATCGAGAACGGCTTCGAGAACGCGCGGCTGGCCGATGCGCTGGCGCGCCAGCTCGAGCACGTGGCGCAGCTCGCGGCGCAGCGCGCGCGCATCTTCGCGGCCGCCAACCACGACCTGCGCCAGCCCATGCATGCGCTCGCGATCTTCGTCGACGCGCTCGACACGCGCCACGCGCCCACGGCCGAGAACCTGCGCTTCATGCGCGACAGCGTCGATGCGCTGCGCGGCTCGATCGACGCGCTGCTCGACATCGCGCAGCTCGACGGCGGCGTGGCGCCGGTGCGCTTCGAGCCGGTGCGGCTGGCCACGCTGTTCGCGCCGCTGCAGGGGCGCTTCGCGGCGCTGGCGCAGGCCAAGGGGCTGGTGCTGCGCATCCGCGCCACGCCCGCGGTGGTGCGCGCCGACGCGCGCATGCTCGCGCGGCTGCTCGGCAACCTGGTCGACAACGCGATCAAGTACACGCCCCACGGCACGGTGCTGGTGTGCGCGCGGCGCACGCGCGGCGGCCCCTCGGGTACCGCGCCCGCCTGGCGCATCGAGGTGCGCGATTCGGGCGTGGGCATCGACACGGCGCACCGCGAGCAGGTGTTCGAGGAGTTCTTCCAGGTCGACAACCCCGGGCGCGACCGCAGCCGCGGGCTCGGCCTCGGGCTGTCGCTGGTGGCCAGCATGGCGCAGGTGATGGGCGCGCGCATCGCGCTGCGCAGCGCGCCGGGGCGCGGTAGCACCTTCTCGCTGGTGCTCGAGCAGATGGCGCCGCTGCCGGGCGAGGCCCCTGTCGAGGTGCAGCCGGAGGCAGCGCTCCCCACCGGCGGGCCGATCCGCATCCTGGTGCTCGACGACGAACAGCCGGTGCGCGAGGCCATGCGCTCGCTACTCGGCGGCTGGGGCCACGAGGTGGCGCTGGCCGCCAATCCGCGCGAGGCGCTGCAGCAGGCCGGCGTGTTCGACCTGATGCTCAGCGACCTGCGCCTGGGCAGCGGGCTCTCGGGGCTGGCCGCCGCGCAGGCGCTGCAGGCGGTGGGCAAGGCGCGCCACGTCGTGATCCTCACCGGCGAGACCGCGCACGCGAACCGCGCCGAGGTCGAGCGCGCGGGCTATGCGCTGATCTACAAGCCGGCCGACGCACCGGCGCTGCGCGAGGCGATCGCGCAGAGCATGCGGCCGGCCGAGGCGCGCTGATCCCCCTCGCGGCGGCCCCAGGGCTTGCCCTCTGGAGGCCCCTGCCCGCACGGTGTTCCAATAGGGGCCTCCATGCCCAGCGTTCCCGATCCCTCCACCGCACCCTGCCCCTGCGGCCGTACCGACCGCCGCGACAAGCCCATCGCCTACGCGATGTGCTGCGGCCGCTACCTCGACGACTTCGAGCACACCCCCGCGCCCGATGCCGAATCGCTGATGCGTTCGCGCTATACGGCCTTCGTGCGCGAGCGTGCCGAGTACCTGCTCGGCACCTGGCACGCGAGCACGCGGCCGGCCTCGCTCGACTTCGAGCCGGACGTGCGCTGGCTCGGGCTCGACGTGCGCGGCCGCTCGATGAGCGATGCCGACCATGCCGAGGTCGAGTTCGTCGCGCGCCAGCGCGGTGCCTCGGGCACGGCCTCGCGGCTGCACGAGCGCAGCCGCTTCGTGCGCGAGTCCGATGCCGAGGGCCTGTCGCGCTGGTACTACGTCGACGGCGACCTGCAGGCGCGCGCCTGAAGCCCGGCGCGAAAGCGCGCCGTCTTGACGCGGGCGGTTGACGGCGAAGGCCGGCGCTCGCACAATCGGCCCCGCTCCGGGGTGCACGCATGTGGCGTGCTGAGATGGCAAAGCTGCCGACCCGCGAACTTGATCCGGGTCATACCGGCGTAAGAAGAGCTGCACTCGCTGGCTTCGGTCCGTCCCTCCACCCGAGACGGCGCCCACAGCCCACCGAGCGATTGCGGAGCACCCTTTCCATCCACAAGGAGTGCCCTGCATGAATGCCCCCGACAAGTTCACCACCCTGCTCTCGCTCACGCGCGAGCCCTTCCCCGCGTCGCACAAGTGCGTCATCCCCGGCAGCCGGCCCGACCTGTTCGTGCCGGTGCGCGACGTGAAGCTCACCAACGGCGAGACCGTGTCGCTCTACGACACCTCGGGCCCCTACACCGACCCGAAGGTCGAGATCGACGTGCGCCGCGGCCTGCCCGACGTGCGCGGTGCCTGGGTCGTGGAGCGCGGCGACACCGAGAGCTACGAGGGGCGCACGCACCATGCGCTCGACGACGGCGCGAAGAACGAGGACCGCGATGCCCAGCGCCTGGCCGAGCTGCGTGCCGGTGCCTCGGCGCTGCAGCGCACGCCGCGCCGCGCGAAGTCGGGCGCCAACGTCACGCAGATGCACTACGCGCGCCGCGGCATCGTCACGCCCGAGATGGAGTACGTGGCGCTGCGCGAGAACGGCAAGCGCGAGTGGATGGCCGAGTACCTCGCCAACGAGGAGCGCGCGAAGCGCGTGGCCGGCAACCCCATGGGCGCGAGCATCCCGCGCATCATCACGCCCGAGTTCGTGCGCGACGAGGTGGCGCGCGGCCGCGCGATCATTCCCGCCAACATCAACCACCCCGAGGTGGAGCCGATGGCGATCGGGCGCAACTTCAAGGTGAAGATCAACGCCAACATCGGCAACTCGGCCGTGACCTCGAGCATCGAGGAAGAAGTGGAGAAGCTGGTGTGGGCGATCCGCTGGGGCGCCGACAACGTGATGGACCTGTCGACCGGCAAGAACATCCACACCACGCGCGACTGGATCGTGCGCAACAGCCCGGTGCCCATCGGCACCGTGCCGATCTACCAGGCGCTCGAGAAGGTGGGCGGCGTGGCCGAGGACCTGACCTGGGAGATCTACCGCGACACGCTGATCGAGCAGGCCGAGCAGGGCGTGGACTACTTCACCATCCACGCCGGCCTGCGGCTGCCGTTCATCCACCTGACCGCCGACCGCATGACCGGCATCGTCTCGCGCGGCGGCTCGATCATGGCGAAGTGGTGCATCGCGCATCACAAGGAGAGCTTCCTCTACACGCACTTCGAGGACATCTGCGACATCATGAAGGCCTACGACGTGAGCTTCTCGCTCGGCGACGGCCTGCGCCCCGGCAGCGGTGCCGACGCCAACGACGAGGCGCAGTTCGCCGAGCTGCGCACCCTCGGCGAGCTCACGCAGATCGCCTGGAAGCACGACGTGCAGACCATGATCGAAGGCCCGGGCCACGTGCCGATGCACATGATCCAGTCGAACATGGACGAGCAGCTCAAGCACTGCCACGAGGCGCCGTTCTACACCCTGGGCCCGCTGACGATCGACATCGCGCCCGGCTACGACCACATCGCGAGCGCGATCGGCGCGGCGATGATCGGCTGGGCTGGCACCGCGATGCTGTGCTACGTGACGCCGAAGGAACACCTGGGGCTGCCCGATCGCGACGACGTGAAGCAGGGGATCATTGCCTACAAGATCGCCGCGCATGCGGCGGACGTGGCGAAGGGACATCCGGGAGCGCGGTCGCGCGACGATGCGCTGAGCAAGGCGCGCTTCGAGTTCCGCTGGCAGGACCAGTTCAACCTCGGGCTCGATCCCGATACCGCGCGCGAATTCCACGACGAGACGTTGCCGAAGGATTCGAGCAAGGTGGCGCACTTCTGTTCGATGTGCGGGCCGAAGTTCTGCTCGATGAAGATCACGCAGGAGGTGCGGGAGTATGCGGCTGCGAAGGGGGTGGCCGAGGCGTTGGCTGTGGAGAAGGGGATGGAGGAGAAGTCGAAGGAGTTTGTGGCGGGTGGGGGGGAGATGTATATCCCTATTCGGGCTGTCTGATCTTTCTTGCTTCTTCTTGAGGTCGTTGGCCGGGTCTCGCCCCGGCGGGCGACTCACTTTTCTTGTCTCGCCAAGAAAAGTAAGCAAAAGAAGGCGACCCCGCTGTCTGTGTCCCTCCGCTTCGCTGCGGGCAACCTGCGGTGCTCGGAGAAAGCGGGGGTCCGCAG
>NZ_JBWKMZ010000025.1:0-93186 GCF_059415325.1 Variovorax sp. GW821-FHT10D07
ATGGGTATAAGAAACAGGGCCGGCGCGGCGGCACCCACGGCGCGCGATGGCGCGGCGGCCGGCTCCTGCTGCGCGGGCGCCTGCGGTGCCTGCGCCGGCAGGTGCAGGGTGAAGGTGCTGCCCTGGCCCGGTTCGCTCTGCACGCTGAGCGTGCCGCCCAGCAGCTGCGTGAGGTCGCGCGAGATCGACAGGCCCAGGCCGGTGCCGCCGTAGCGGCGGCTGGTGGTGCCGTCGGCCTGGCGGAAGGCTTCGAAGATCACTTCCTGCTGGTGCGGCGCGATGCCGATGCCCGAGTCGGAGACGGCGAACGAGGCGCCGCCGTCGGCCGTGCCCGAGATCACCAGCGAGACCTCGCCCTGCTCGGTGAACTTGAGCGCGTTCGACAGCAGGTTCTTGAGGATCTGCTCCACGCGCTGGCGGTCGGTGACCAGCGAGGCCGGCGCGGCCGGATGCAGCTCGAGGCGGAAGCTCAGCCGCTTCTCGTCGGCCAGCGGGCGGAAGGTGCTCTCCAGGCCCTGCGCCAGGCGGTCCAGGCGCGTGTCCTCGGGCACCAGGTCGAGCTTGCCGGCCTCGACCTTGGCGATGTCGAGGATGTCGTTGATCAGCACCAGCAGGTCGTTGCCCGAGGCATAGATCGACTCGGCGAACTTCACCTGCTCGGTGCTCAGGTTGCCCTGCGGGTTGTCGCCCAGCAGCTTGGCCAGGATCAGCGCGCTGTTGAGCGGCGTGCGCAACTCGTGCGACATGTTGGCGAGGAATTCCGACTTGTAGCGGCTCGCGCGCTGCAGCTCGTCGGCGCGTTCCTCGAGGTCGCGCTGGGCGTGGCGCAGCGCCATGTTGCGCTGGTCGAGTGCCTCGGTGCGTTCGGACAGCTGGCTGTTGGTCTGCTCGAGCTCGGCCTGCTGGTTCTCGAGCATGGCCTGCGAGGCGCGCAGCGCGCGCGACTGCTCCTCGAGCTCCTCGTTGGCGGTGCGCAGCTCTTCCTGCTGCACCTGCAGTTCCTCGTTGAGCTGCTGGGTCTCGGCCAGCACGTCCTGCAGCTGCTCGCGGTAGCGCGCCGCGGCCAGCGAGGTGCCGATGTCCTCGGCCACCACCTCGAACAGGTCGCGCGCGCGCTGGTCGGGCGTGCCGGGCAGGCCGAGCTCGACCACGCCGTTGGACACGCCGTCGTTGGCCACCGGCAGCAGCACCACGGCGCGCGGGCGCATCTCGCCCAGGCCCGAGTTGACCTTGAGGTAGTCGGCCTCGACCGGATCGATCAGCATCAGCCGCTTCTCGGCGGCGGCCTGGCCGACCAGGCTCTCGGTGGGCGAGAACACCTGCTGCGCGTTCTCGGCCTCGACCGAGAAGCCGTAGCTGGCCGCGCGGCGCAGCGGGCCATGACGCTCGCGCACGTAGAGCGCACCCACGGTGCTGCCCAGGTGGCGCGAGAAGAAGGCCAGGATCTTGCGACCCATGTCGGCGGCGCTGAGCTCGCCGACCAGTTCGCCGACCAGCTCGGTCTGGGCCGTGCGCAGCCAGGCCTGCTCGGTCAGGCGCTCGGTGTGCGCCTCCTGCTCCTGCAGCACCGCGTCGTAGCTCTCGGACAGGCGCACCAGTTGCCGGCGGCCGAAGTAGGCGACCAGGCCGCTCAAGGTGAGCGTGAACAGCAGGAACAGGCCCACCACCATCCAGCTGGTGCGCTTGACCTCGGCGTTGCGCTGGAAGCGCAGCGACTGCTCGGTGTTGATGAAATTGTCGAACTCGTTGCGGATGTCGTCGGTCAGGCGCTTGCCGCGGCCCAGCTTGACGGCCGCCTCGAAGTCGCCGCCGCTGCGGCGCGCGGCGATCATGTCGGCCGCGAACTCGTTCCAGGCGCCCTGCAGCGAGCCGATGCGGTCGACGCGCTCGATCTGCTGCGGGTTGTCGCCGACCAGCTGGCGCAGCGCCGCGGTGTCGGTCTTCACGCGCGCCAGCGCGGCGTCGTAGGGTTCGAGGAAGCGGTCCTGCCCGCTGATCAGGAAGCCGCGCATGCCGGTTTCCATGTCGATGGAACGGCGCTGCAGCTCGCTGGCGCTGCGCACCACCTGGTCGGTGTGCTCGACCCAGGCGATGGTGGACAGCAGGTACAGGATCAGGGCGACGAAGACGACGGCACCGAACAGCCCCCCGAGCAGCGGCAGCTTGATGTTGCGGCTCAGCAGGCGCTCGAAGTCGGCGGTGTCGATCGCGGCAGCAGTTTTCATTTCGAACGTAGTTGTGAACGAACAATTGACATTGTCTTCGACCGGACGGGACGGGCGGCGCGCGGCCGCCCGCCCGGCCCCGGAACGGCGGCAAGGCGCGAGGGAAGAGGAGGGGAGGAGAGGCCGCGGGCCTCCCCGAGGCTCAGTACTCTAGCCGCGGATACCAGTCGCTGCCGCGGCCGGCCGGCGTCAGGTCGAGGATGTTCCACAGCGGCGTGGGATCGACCGCGAGGCGCGGATCCTGGCCCGGGTCGGCGGTTTCGGCCAGTTCCGGCGCCCAGAAGTGATGCACGCGGCCCTCGCGCCGGACCCAGACGTCGAGCGCCGGCCATTCGCTGCCGTCGGGCGCGAGGCCGCGGTAGTCGCGCGCGAAGTCGTCGCCGACCGTTTCGTAGAACGGCAGGTTGCGCCAGCCGCGCTCGCGCGCGAAAGCCAGTTGGCGCGCCACCGGCGAGCGGCCGAGCACCGCGAATGCCACCTTCTGCGCGATGTCGCGCACCGGCACGTCGAGCGCGCCGAGGAAGGCGGTGCACATCGGGCAGGGCCGTTCGCGCTGCGGGCCGTACATCCAGAAGTAGGTGACCAGGGTGTCGTGGTCGCCGAACAGGTGGTCGAGGCCGACCGTGCGGCCGTTCTCGTCGCGGAAGCGGTAGGGCGGCGGCTCGCCGCCCAGCGGCAGTTCGCGGCGCTGGGCGGCCACGCGCTCGACGTGGCGGCGCAGCTCGATCTCCTCGGCGAGCAGGGCGGTGCGGGCCTGGCGGTAGGCCGCGCTGTCGTTGGGGTAGGGGCGGCTCGCGGCGGCGGCGAGTTCGGTGGCGGGTTTCAGGGCAGTCATCGTTGTCTCCTTTCGGAAGTCGGACGGGCAGGGCGAAGGCGGTGGCACATCGGACCTTTCCCGACAGGCCGCCGCTGCCGGTTCGGCCCGGAAACGCCCGTGCGCTCCAGCCTACGCGCCGGCAGGGATACTGTGGATTCCACCAGCACACTGGATGAATATCCATATACTGGCGGCCGCCGCATCCTGTCGAACCTCCACGCCGATGTCCCGCGAAGCCCTCCTCTGCGCCACCGTTGCGCCCGTCTCCGTCAAGGCGCTGTGCGCCTTCGGCGCGAAGGCCGGCGACCTCGACCTGCGCTTCGTGCCCGCGCCCAGCGCGCAGGAGGGCATGGCGGGCCACGCGCTGGTGCAGGGGCGGCGCGGCGAGAACTACCAGAGCGAGGTCGCGCTGCAGTCCGAATGCGGGGCCCTGCTGGTGCGCGGCCGCGCCGACGGCTACGAGCTGCAGTCGGGCAGTGCCCGCGTCGAGGAGATCAAGACCTTCCGCGGCGACTTCGACGCCATCCGTGGCAACCACCGCGCGCTGCACTGGGCGCAGGCGCGCTGCTACGGCTGGATGCTCTGCGAAGCCGACGGCCATGCGGCGATCACCGTGGCGCTGGTCTACCTCGACCTCGCGAGCGGCGAGGAAACCGTGCTCGAGGAACTGCACACGCGCGAGGAACTTCAGGCCCACTTCGAGGACCTCTGCGGTCGCTACATCGCCTGGGCCGAGCGCGAGGGCCGGCATCACGCGGCGCTGGCGGACCTGCTGGGCGCGCTGGCCTTTCCGCATGGCGCCTTTCGCACCGGGCAGCGCGAGCTCGCCGAGGCGGTCTACCGCGCCGCCTCGAAGGGCCACTGCCTGATGGCGCAGGCGCCCACCGGCATCGGCAAGACGCTGGCCACGCTGTTTCCGCTGCTCAAGGCGCGCGCGGCCGGCCGCGTCGACAAGGTGTTCTTTCTCACGGCCAAGACCTCGGGCCGCGCGATCGCGCTCGAGGCGCTGCGGCTGCTCGAACGCCAGGCCGCTGCGGGCGGCAAGGCGCCGGCCGATCCGCTGCGCGTGCTCGAGCTGACCGCGCGCGAAAAGGTCTGCGAGCACCCGGGCCGGGCCTGCCATGGCGATGCCTGTCCGCTCGCCAAGGGCTTCTACGACCGGCTGCCGGCGGCGCGCGCCGAGGCCGCGCGCGCCGCCTGGCTCGACCGCCCGGCGCTGCGCCGCATCGCGCTCGCGCACGAGGTCTGCCCCTATTTCCTGGGACAGGAAATGGCCCACTGGAGCGACGTGGTGGTCGGCGACTACAACTACTACTTCGACGGCAGCGCCTTCCTCTGGGCCACCATGAAGGAACGCGAATGGCGCGCCGCGCTGCTGGTCGACGAGGCCCACAACCTGCTCGAGCGCGCACGCGGCATGTACACCGCGCCGCTCGACGACGGCGCGCTCGAAGAAGCGCACCGCGCCGCGCCGGCCGCCGTGCGCGGCCCGCTCGCGCGGCTGCACCGCGAATGGGGCGCGCTGCAGGAGGCGCAGCAGGCCAACGCGGTCGACTACGAGACCGCCGACGAGATCCCCGAGCGCTTCGCGCGCAGCCTGCAGGCCGCCAACACCGCGATGGCCGAGCACTTCGCGGCCACGCCCGACGCGGCGCAGGGCCCGCTGCAGCGCTTCTTCTTCGATGCGCTGCATTTCGCGCGGCTGGCCGAGAGCTTCGGCGACCACTCGGTGTTCGAGCGCACGCTGGGGCCGAACGGCTCGCGCGGGCTGGCCATCCGCAACCTCGTGCCCGCGCCCTTTCTCGAAGGCCGCTTCGCCGATGCAGCCTCGGCCGTCTGCTTCTCGGGCACGCTCTCGCCGTTCCCGTTCTACCGCGATGCGCTGGGCCTGCCCGAGGACGTGGCCGAGCTCGACGTAGCCTCGCCGTTCAGCGGCCGCCAGCTCCATGTCGAGGTGGCGATGGATGTTTCCACGCGCTGGCGCGACCGCGCGCACTCGCTGCGCAGCGTGGCCGGCATCATCGGCAGCCAGTACGCGCGCCGGCCCGGCAACTACCTGGCCTTCTTCAGCAGCTTCGACTACCTCGAGCAGGCCTGCGCCGCCTTCGTCGCGCGGCATCCCGAGGTGCCGGTGTGGAGCCAGACCCGCGGCATGCCCGAGGCCGACCGCCAGGCCTTCGTCGAGCGCTTCGCCGTCGGCGGCCGCGGCATCGGCTTCGCGGTGCTCGGCGGCGCCTTCGGCGAAGGCATCGACCTGCCCGGCACGCGCCTCGTGGGAGCCTTCGTCGCGAGCCTCGGGCTGCCGCAGTACAACGCGCTCAACGAGATCACGCGCGAGCGCATGGACGCGCGCTTCGGCAAGGGCTACGAATACACCTACCTCTACCCGGGCCTGCAGAAGGTGGTGCAGGCCGCGGGCCGCGTGATCCGCACCGAGGAGGACGAGGGCGTGCTGCACCTGCTCGACGACCGCTTCTCGCGCGCCGAGATCCGCGAGCTGCTGCCGCGCTGGTGGGAGGTGCGCCTTGGCGGGCAGGGTGGCCAAGGTGGGCCGGGGAGGGGCGACGATGCGCGCCGCTAGACGCATCGGGCACGACGCGCAGCCCGACCTGTTCGGCGCCGCGCCGGTCGCCGCCATCGACGGGCTGCGCTATGCGCCGGAGTTCCTGAGCCGCGCCGAGGAGGCCGAGCTGCTGGCCATCGTCGGCGGCTTCACGCTGCGCGAGATGCGCTACAAGGCCTACACCGCGCGCCGCCGCGGCATCGGCTTCGGCGGCCGCTACGACTTCGACGCCAACCGGCTGCTGCCCGGCGCGCCGCTGCCCGAATCGCTGCATCCGCTGCGGCGCCGCGCGGCGTCCTGGGCCGGCATCGACGAGGCCGAGCTCACCCATGCGCTGATCTCCGAGTACCAGCCCGGCACGCCGCTGGGCTGGCACCGCGACGTGCCCGACTTCGAGCACATCGTCGGCATCTCGCTGCGCGGCGACGCCGTGATGCAGCTGCGGCCCTACCGGCGCGACGGCCACTACGCGGCCAACGATCCCATGGTGCAGCTGGGGATCGAGCCGCGCTCGATCTACCTGCTGCGCGGCGCCGCGCGCTGGGAATGGCAGCACGCGATCGCGCCGACGCCGGCGCTGCGCTACTCGATCACCTTGCGCACGCGCTCGCGGCGCAGGGTGGGAACGCCCGGCCCGGCGTGGCACGACGACGACCGCTGAGGCAGGCCGGAGGCCGGGGCAGGGCGCGCGCTACGATCCGCCCCCCATGGAGTCCACTTCCACACGCCCCCTCTGGCAACGCTTCCTGGTCTTCCTCGGCCCTCTGGTCCTGACCAACGTGCTGCAGGCGCTCGGCGGCACGGCCATCACGATCTACCTGGGCAAGCTGCTCGGCACGCGTGCGCTGGCGGCGGCGGTCAGCTTCTTTCCGCTCTTCATGTGCTGCATGGCCTTCGCGATCGGGCTGGGCACGGGCGCCTCGGTGCTCGTGGGCCAGGCCTGGGGCGCGCGCGACACGGACAAGGTGCGGCGCATCGCGGGCTCGGTGCTGCTGGGCACCTTGCTGCTGTCGTGCGTCATCGCGGGCATCGGCGCGGCGGGGATCGGCCCGGTGCTGCAGGCGCTGGGAACGCCGGGCGACGTGCTCGCAGATGCCGTGGGCTATGCGCGCGTGCTGTTCGCCGCGATGCCCGTGCTGTTCGTGCACCTGATGCTGGCGGCGCTGCTGCGCGGCCTGGGCGACACGGTGACGCCGCTCAAGGCGCTCGCGGTGGCGTCCTCGGTCTGGGTGCTGCTGACACCGGCCTTCATCCTCGGCTGGCTCGGGCTGCCGCGGCTCGGCACCCAGAGCGCGGCCTGGGCCAGCATGACGGGCAACGCGCTGGCCGTGCTGTGGCTGGCCTGGCACCTGCATCGCAAAGACAGCCTGCTCGCACCCGCGAAGCTGCGTGAGCACCTGCGCTGGAACGCGCCCGTGCTCGCGACGGTGGCGCGGCTCGGCGTGCCCACCGGGCTGTTCTTCATCACGAGTTCGCTGGCCGACGCGATGCTGCTGTCGCTGGTGAACCGCCACGGTCCCGGCGCGACGGCCGCCTGGGGCACGGTGGGCCAGGTGATGGCCTATGTGCAGTTCCCGGCGATGTCGATCGCCATCGCCGCCTCGGTGTTCGCGGCGCAGGCCATCGGTGCCGGCCGCCTGGACGAGATCGACCACGTGAAGTGCGTGGGTCTGTGGATGAACCTCGCGCTCACGGCCGGGCTGGCCGCGCTGGTGTCGCTGGCGGCGCCGCTCGCGGTGAGCCTGTTCAGCAACGACCCCGTCGTGATCGAGCTCGCGGCCTCGGTGCTGCGCATCACGGTCTGGGGCAGCGTGGCCTTCGGCATGGCGAGCGTGTTCACGAGCGTGATGCGCGCGGCCGGCACGGTGCGCGTGCCCACGGCGATCTCGCTGGGCTGCCTGGCCGTGCTGCTGTTTCCGCTGGCCTGGGTTCTGCAGCAGGCGCTCGGCCTGCGCGGCGTCTGGGTCGCCTATCCGCTGACCTACCTGGTGGCGCTGGGGCTGCAGGCGCTGTACTTCCACGGCGTGTGGAAGCGCAGGCCGATCCAGCGGCTGATCTAGCGAACGCGAAGGGCTGGACAGCAAGTTCGGTCAGGACGCGCCGCGCCCGCGTGGCCGATGATCGCGGCATGGACCGACCCACCCCCGACCTGATCGCCGAGCTCATCGCCTGGATCGAGGCGCGGCTCGACGACACGCTCACGCTCGATCGCATCGCGCAGCAGGCGGGACTGTCGCCGTATCACTTCTCGCGGCTCTTCACGGCGCGCATGGGCCGCAGCGTGATGGCCTATGTGCGCGGCCGCCGGCTGGTGCGCGGCGCGCGCCGGCTCTGCGACGAGCCGGAGCTCAAGCTCGTCGAGCTCGCGCTCGATTGCGGCTTCGAGTCGCAGGAAGCATTCACCCGCGCGTTCAAGCGCATCTTCGGCGTGTCGCCCGGCCGCTTTCGCGCCGGCTTCGCGCTCACACCCATCGAAGGCCAATATCCCATGAACCTGCCCGCCAGCACTTCCACCGCCGTGACCCGGCTGCCCGACCTCGTGCGCCTCGAGGCCTTCAGCATCGCCGGCCCGGCCCGGCGCTTCGACCAGGAGAGCCGCTCCGAGATTCCACAGCTGTGGTCCGCCCTCATCGGCGCCTTGCCGTTCCAGGGCCAGGAACCGAGCTGGGCCACCTACGGCGCGGTCTGGAGCGTCGACCGGGAGGAGGGCAGCTTCGACTACATGGCGGGCGTGGGCATCGCGCCCGGCAGCACCTTGCCCGCGGGCTTCAGCGAGAAGCGCATCCCGGCCGCGACCTATGCGGTGTTCCGCATCACGCTCGACGGATCGGCGCTGCACCCGCAGGTGAAGAACGCGATGGCGACCATCTGGGGCCAACTGATCCCGGCCTCGGGACTCAAGCTGGCCGACAGCCCGGACTTCGAGCTCTACGACGGCAAGTTCGAACCCACGCGGCCCGGCGCGGTGATCGATTTCCACGTGCCGGTCGAGGGCTGATAGCCTCCGGCTCCCGCCCATCGCCACCGAGCACCGCATGTCCGATCTGTCCTTCAGTCCCGCCGCCGACCGCAACAAGCAACCGATCCTCGAGCGGCTGCGCGACCTCCTCGGCGACGAGGGCGCGGCGCTCGAGATCGCCTCGGGCACCGGCCAGCATGCCGAGTGGTTCGCAACGGCCTTGCCCGGTTGGACCTGGCAGACCAGCGATGCCGATGCGCGCTCGCTTCCCGCGCTCGCGCGCCGCGTCGAGCAGGCCGGGCTGCCCGGGCTCAAGCCGCCGGTGCTGCTCGACGTGACGGATGCACCCTGGCCCTCGCAAGGCACGGCCTTCGCGCAGGAGTTCGATGCGATCTACTGCGCGAACATGCTGCACATCTCGCCGTGGGCCACCTGTGCCGCGCTGATGCAGGGCGCGGCGCGGCATCTGCGGCCCGGGGGCGTGCTGGTCACCTACGGGCCTTACTTCGAGGAAGGCACGGTGCCGGCGCCGAGCAACCTCGCGTTCGACCGGAGCCTGCGCGAGCGCGACCCGGCCTGGGGCATCCGCCCGTTGAAGGACGTGGAAGCGCAGGCGCGTGATGCGGAACTGCGCCTGCACGCGCGGCACGAGATGCCGGCGAACAATCTGCTGCTGGTGTTCGGACGTTGACGGTCACGATGCCGTCACATCGATCTGCCAATCGAAAGCTGCAATCTCAATTCCGGCGAATGCATTGCAATGCGATCATTCGCCATGTCGAATAGACCATCCAATTGATGCGGAATTATCGATTCCGCCATTGAACTTTCTTCTCGCAACGGATTGCCGTGGGCGCTAATCCATTGGGCTGTACAACATTCCAATTCAGCGGGAATCCACTCGTAGACGACGATTGACGGCGAAGAAGAGACTCCGCGTCCCATCTCGGGATATGTCCTAAAGGAGTCTTTCCAGTGGCAAAGAAATTCACCATCCTGGCTTTCGTGGGCGGCGGAATTCGCGGACTCATGTCGGTCACGATTCTCAAGCGACTGAAGGAATACAGGCCCGACCTGATTCGCGATGTCGACCTGATCGCGGGTTGCTCGACCGGCTCGATCATCACGAGCGAATTGCTGGCGGGCAAGACACCCGAGGAGATCATCCATCTCTTCACGCACGGCGAGCTGAACTTCTACGACAACATGAACACCGATCCGACGGCGCCGGCCTATCCGATCAAGTCGGTGTACGAAACGCAGGACCTGCTGCACGGCGCCAAGAAGGTCGGCGACGAGACCCGGAAGAAGGTGCTGTTCGTGACCTTCAACGTGGGCGGTCTCGAACTGGTCGACGGCATCGTGGTCCCCAAGCCGTGGTCGCCCTGGATGGTCACCAACATGCTGACCGAGGCCGACCTGAAGGACGGCTTCGACGGCCATGTGAACTACCCCATCGCCAAGGCCGCGACCTCGAGCGGCTCGATGCCGGGCCAGCTCAATTCCTTCGAAGGCAATGTCGACGGTGCCTTCTTCAACCACGATCCCACGATGGCCGCGATCGCGCTGGCCGTGCACAACGGCCACAAGCTCGAGGACATCTCGGCCATCACCATCGGCACCGGATTGATGCCCGACTGGGTCGCGCCCAACACCTACGAATGGGGCGCGCGCCAATGGATGGACGGCGTGCCGAATCCGTTCGAGAACACGACACCGTTCCTGATGAACCAGGAGCGGTCCTCGCCGATGCTCGACATGTGCCTCAACGGCACCTCGGACAACCTCATGCCGACCCTGGCCAAGCTGATGCTCGGGGACCGCTTCACCAACCTCAATCCGCGGCTGCCGTGCTTCATCCCCGAGAACTCCACGAGCCCGCAGGCCATCTCGCTGCTGGAAGACCACGGCAACAAGCTGGATCTCGAGACGGCCTACCAGCTCATCGACAAGTACTGGCCGGGCGGTTCGAGCGATCAGCCGCTCGAGCCCTGAACGCTGCCATTCCCACCCATTGCGAACAGGAGAAATGATGCCGATCACCGACCCGGGATTCATTGCACCCGATGCCTACTTCATCACGCCGGAACAGCCCTTCGTCATCGGTCAGTTCGGCAAGCCGAGCCTGGTCCTCGACGTCTACGGGAACAACCCCGCCCCGAACCGGCAGGTCATCGTCTATCCGCCGAACGATGGACCCAACCAGGCGTGGCGCTTCATCCCCGCGGGCGCACCCGGCTGGTGGTACCTGCAGACGACCATGACCACCGGCTTCGTGCTCACCCTGGCCACCGAGCAGAACGTGGTGGTGGCGCCGATCTCCAAGGACGAGGACCAGCGCAAGAACCAACTCTGGTGCCTGATGCCCAGCGAAGTCCTCGGCTACTGGTTCATCCAGAGCAAGTCCGTGGTGAGCAACGAGCTCAATGCCAAGGTCATCGGTACCAGCAATGCGGCGGCCCCGACGATCCCCGACCCGATCGCGGTCGTGGTCGACGTGGACTACGCGAACTACACGCCGCTGGTCTGGTCGTTCAGGCCCATCCCCGTGACGGGCTGACGTGCCGCCCCTCGCGTGAGCGGGGGCATCGGCCGTTGATATTTGATCGATCGTTACAGTAAGCCCTAAAATAGATTCGAGGGGCCGGTACGGGACCGGCCCCTTCTTTTTTGGGGATGTAGACATGACCGATGCCGCGGTGCGAGAACTCGTGGAGACCCTGTTCCGCAAGAACCGGGAAGGAGCCGATCCGGCCGAGATCGCCACCCTGTTCAGCGAGGACGTCGACTGGTTCATCGCGGGCGACACGGCGACCGTGCCGTGGATCGGCCGCAAGAGCGGCCGGCATGGCGTGGCCGAGTTCTTCCGCCAGCTGCGCGAACACGTGGCGCCCGAGCGCTTCGCGATCGACGCCATCCTCGTGGGGCCCGGGCGTGCCGTGGTGCTCGGCGACCTGGCCACGCGCGTGAAGCGCACCGGCCGGCTGATCGAGACCGCCTTCGCCTTCGACATCGGCGTGCGCGACGGCCTGATCGTGCGCTATCACATGCTCGAGGACAGCTGGGCCGTGGCCGAGGCCACGCGATGAGCGGCCGGCCGCGCGGCTTCGACGACACCGCCGTGGTCGAGGCGGCGATGGACGTGTTCTGGTCGAACGGCTACGACGGCAGCTCGGCCGAGGCGCTGTGCCAGCAGACCGGCCTGGGCCGCGGCAGCCTCTACAACGCCTTCGGCAGCAAGCAGCAGCTCTACGAGCAGGCGCTGCTGCGCTACCAGGAGCTCGGCATCGAGGCACAGACGCGCATCCTCAACGGGCCCGGCAGCGCGAAGGAGCGGCTGCGCGGCCTGATGCTCTGGGGCATCGAGGGCGACCTCGATCCGCGCCAGCGGCGTGGCTGCATGGCGCTGCTCGCGGCGCTGGACCGGGCAGGCAAGGACCCGGCGGTGGCCGAGATCAGCCGCGTCTACGTGGTGCGGCTCGAACAGCTGCTGTGCCACCTGTTCGCGGTGGGGCAGCGCAACGGCGAGTTCGGCGGCGAGCGGCAGCCGCTGGAGATGGCGCGCGCCTTTCTCGCGAGCTACTACGGCCTGCGCATCCTCGGCCAGTCGATGCCCGATCGCGCCTTTCTCGAGGACGCGATGGAGGGGACGCTCGCGAGGCTGTGACGCCGGCCTGCGTTTCATGACGGCGGACCTTTGCGGTCCGCTTTTTCCGCCCAATTCTTGAACAATCATTCCATTGAGACGATGAACCCGATTTCCATCGACGGCATGCGCGAGATTCCCACGCGCACCGGCAAGGTCGTGATCCCCGACGCGCTCGCGGCGGATGTCGCGCAGTTCCACTACGCACCCGCGCGACGCGCCGGCGATGTCGTCCATCTCTCGGGCATCGTGGCCTGCCAGCGCGGCACCGAGGCGATGGACGAGGCCGGCTTCGAGCACGAACTGCGCAGCGTCTTCCGCCAGATCGAGCGCCTGCTGCTCGCCTGCGACGCGCGGCTCGACGA
Source organism: Variovorax sp. GW821-FHT10D07 (assembly GCF_059415325.1). Taxonomy (NCBI): domain Bacteria; kingdom Pseudomonadati; phylum Pseudomonadota; class Betaproteobacteria; order Burkholderiales; family Comamonadaceae; genus Variovorax; species Variovorax sp. GW821-FHT10D07. The sequence goes on from NZ_JBWKMZ010000025.1 coordinate 12,576, forward strand.
CGTGGTCGAGCTGCAGATGTTCCATGTCTTCGGCAGCGCGAAGCTGCGCCTGGACAAGGCCGGCCAGCTCGCGGCCATGGCGCGCGTGCGCGATGAGTTCTTCGCGGCGCCTTATCCCGCGGCGGTGGAACTGGCCGTCGCCGAGCTGAACCCCGACGGGGGACTGGTCGAGATCAAGGCGACGGCCTTCGCGCCGCTCGGGCGCTGAGACCGGGGTCGGCCGCTTCGCGGTCGATCTCCGCGACCAGGGCGTGCAGCCAGCTGCGATGCGCCGCGAAGCTCGTCAGGCCGTCCTCGGCGGCTTCGCGCGATGCCAGGTGGCGATCGAGGAAGCGGAAGCCCACGGAGTCGGCGGCCTGTTGCAGCGTCTCGATGGCGAGGTCGCATTCGTAGAGGAAGTCGAAGCGGCTGACCCAGAAGCCTTGCTCGGTTCGGGCCAGCACTTCGAAGGCGCCGGGGTCCTCGATGCTGAACTCGATGAACGCCAGGCCGTCGTGCTGGCGCCAGACGGCCGCAACGCGGCTGTCGCGGTCCCACAGCGGCACCAGCGCCGGGCCCTCGGGCACCGCGGCGCCGCGGTAGGCATAGAAGGGCGGTCCGAGGCAGCAGCCCCTGAAGGCCTCGTGCAGGCAGTCGCCCGATGCGAGCCGCTGCATGGCCTCGGACACGCCGAGCTCGCGCAAGGCCGCCATCCGCTGATCCTGTGCCGCCACTGCCATCCGTTGTTCTCCTGAAACGCGGGGCGAGCATAGCGAACACGATGACGCGGTCAGAATGCGCCTTCCATCCACTCCGACCACGAAGCCGATGACCACCCGTGCCGCCTTCCTCAAGCTGCTGACCCGCCAGCTCTATCCCGTGCTTCAGGCCGAAGGCTTCGAGGGCACGGGCCAGACCTTGCGACGCATCGCGGGCCCGGTGATCCACGTGTTCAACGTGCAGGGCGCGAGCGGCGGCAAGCAGTGCTACCTGAACCTCGGCGCGCACCTCGACTTCCTGCCGACCGAAGGCGGTGGCCAGGTCGCGCCGACGGAAATCGAGGAATCGCATTGCGTGTTCCGAGACCGCATGGACCCGCCGCCCGGGCCTGCCTTCGGCTGGGCCTATGGCAGCTCGATGGCGGAAACCGAGGAGACGGTCGCGTTCATCGTGAGCGAATGGTCCGGACCCGGACGCGCCTTCTTCGCGCGGCACGGCAGCTATCCGCAGGGCTTCGTGCAGATGCTGCGCGAGACCGATCCGACCGCGATCCACGCGCGCACGGCGCTGCACCTCGCGCGGATCGCGGTGCACCTGGGCGAGCGATCGATCGCCCAGGCGCTGGTCGACACGGGCCTGGCGAAGGCGCCCGAGCGCGCCACCAGCCTGAAGGCGGATCTCGGGAAGGTGCTCGGGGACTGACTGATCGCGCCCGGTGGAGGGGCGCGTCACCGCTGCTCCTACAAGGCCGGAGGCTGCCTGCCGACGGGACGGGGGAAAGGCGCTGTCTATGGTCGCGTGAGTTCAACAGGCCCACACAGACACAGAGACGCCCACGATCCATGACGGAGGACCTCAGCAGCGACACCCTCGAGCGGCTTCGGCTTCCCGCCGATCCCGCGGCCGCACTGACCCGCCTCGTCGAAGCTGGCGCCGACCGCGTGCCATGGCCCGCCCAGGGCCGCACGCTGATGCGCTGGCGTGCGTTGGCCGAGGTCGCGGCGCACGATCTCTCGCTGGCCAAGCTCTACGAGGGCCACACCGATGCGCTCGCGATCCTGGCCGAGCTGCATGGCCCCGCCGTGCCGCCCGGCTCGCGCTGGGGCACCTGGTGCGCCGAGCCGCCCGATGCGCGCGTCGCCATGCGGCCCGAGGAGGGCTGCCCCGGCGCCATGCGGCTCGACGGGCGCAAGGCCTGGTGCTCGGGTGCCGCGGGTCTCACGCATGCGATCGTCAGCGTGCACGACGAGGAGGGCCGTGCCTGCCTCGCGGCCGTGTCGCTCCGGCAGCCGGGCGTGCGCGTTTCGGACGAAGGCTGGGAGGCCGTCGGCATGGCGGCGAGCGCGAGCGTCGACGTGCATTTCGACCATGCGCTCGCGGTACCGATCGGCAAGCCGGGCGATTACGTGAGCCGGCCGGGCTTCTGGCAGGGCGGTGCCGGCATCGCGGCCTGCTGGTGGGGCGGCGCGCTCGGCATCGCGCGCCAGGTGCTCGCGCTCGCGGCACAAGGCGCCAAGCCCGACGCGCATCGGCTCGCGCACCTCGGTGCCATCGATGCCGCGCTGGCCGGCGGTGCCGCGGTGCTGCAGCAGGCCGCGCACTGGATCGACACCCATCCGGCCGACGACGCGCGCCGCGTGGCCCTGAATGCGCGCCTCGTGGTGGAACAGTCCGCCGAGACGGTGCTGCGCCACGCGGGCCGCGCGCTCGGCGCCGCGCCGCTGTGCCGCGATGCGCGCTTCGCGCACGCGATGGCCGACCTGCCGGTGTACTTGCGCCAAAGCCATGCCGAGCGCGACCTGGCCGCGCTGGGCCAGATCGTTTTCGACCAAAGGAGTGCCGCATGGGCGCTGTGACGGACAAGGCACTCGACGACCCGGCCCGCCGTGCGATCCGCGGCGACGGCACCACCGAGGACGAGTGGAACGACTGGCCCGGGCTGGCCCGGCTGCCCGCCATCGACGCGGAACAACTGGTGCCCGCGGGCGCGCGCGTCGTGGTCGTGGCGCCGCATCCCGACGACGAGGTGCTCGCGGTCGGCGGCCTGCTGGCGCAGCTCGCGCAGCAGGGCCGCGAGGTGGTGGTGATCGCCGTGACCGACGGCACCGCCAGCCATCGCGGATCGGCCGTGTGGCCGCCCGAGCGGCTGGCGCGCAACCGCCCGCGCGAAAGCCTGCGCGCGCTCGAGCGGCTGGGCCTGTCGATCGAGCCGGTGCGGCTCGAGCTGCCCGACGGCGGGCTGCAGGCGATGCAGGCCATGCTGGCGGCGCAATTGGTGTCGCTGCTGCGGCCGCGCGACGTGGTCTTCACGACCTGGCGCCGCGATGGCCATCCCGACCACGAGGCCACGGGCCAGGCCTGCGCGCTGGCGGCCGCGAGCGCGGGCGCGCGGCTGGTCGAGGTGCCGGTCTGGGGCTGGCACTGGGCGCGTCCCGCGGATGCGCGCATGCCGTGGCGGCACGCCCGGCGCCTGCTGCTCGACCCCGAGGCGCTGCGGCGCAAGCGCGACGCGGTGCGCGCCTTCACGAGCCAGTTGCGGCGCGATCCATCGACCGGTGCGCCGCCGGTGCTGCGCGCCACCACGCTGGCGCGCGCGCAGCGGCCGTACGAAGTGGTCTTCCTGTGAGCGGCGACACTCACCGCCCGTACTTCGACGCGCTTTACACGGCCAGCGAGGATCCGTACGCGCTGCGCGCGCGTTGGTACGAGGCGCGCAAACGCGCGGTGCTGCTCGCCGCATTGCCACGACCGCACTACCGGGACGCGTTCGAGCCCGGCTGCGGCATCGGCGAACTCACGCTGGAACTGGCACCGCGCTGTGACCGGCTGCTCGCGAGCGATTTCTCGACGCAGGCGGTGGCGACCGCGCGACGGCGCACGGCCGGGCTCGGCCACGTGGAGGTACGGCAGCAGACGCTGCCCGAGGACTGGCCGCTCGAGCCACAGCCGGGCCCCGGCCGTTTCGATCTGATCGTGCTCAGCGAGATCGGCTACTTTCTGGACCGCGAGGCCATGGACCGCGTGGCCGCCTGCTGCGAACGCACGCTGGATGCCGACGGCACGCTGGTGGCCTGCGACTGGCGCCCCGACTTCGCGCAGCGCAGCCTCTCGACCGCCAACGTGCACGGCGCACTGGCCGCGCTCGGCCTGGCGCGGCTGGTGCTGCACGAGGAGGACGACTTCGTGTTGCAGGTGTGGGCGCGCGACGCGCGCTCGGTCGCCCAGCGCGAAGGCATCCGCTGATTGCATCGCCATCGCGGGCTGCCAGAGGCCTGAAGCGCCGCCTTCTGCCACACACCTCGATGCATCCCTGTGGCGTCGCCGACGACGGACAGCACTGACGCAGGCCGCTTGGCTTTTCTTACCCGGGGTGCACGCGGCGCGCGCAGCATGGTTTTCATCTTCATCCACACAGGAGCGATGACCATGCCAAGAGGCGACAAGTCGTCCTACACGGACAAGCAGAGACGCAAGGCCGAACACATCGAAGACGGCTACGAGAAACGCGGGGTCGGCAAGGGCGAGGCCGAGCGCCGTGCCTGGGCCACCGTCAATGCCGAGACCGGCGGCGGCAAGAAGAGCGGCTCGGGCCGCGGCAAGGCCGAGAACCATGCGCCGTCGCGCAAGGGTGGCCACAAGGGCGGTGCCGCGGCGGCGAGCCGGCCCGCGGCCGCGCGATCGGCTTCGGCGCGCAAGGCCGCGGCCACGCGCAAGCGCAACGAACAGCGCGGTTGAGCGCAAGCACACTCACGGAGACACCATGCACATCATCCTCGGAGCCACCGGCCACGTGGGCTCGGCCCTGGCCGAAGCCCTGCTGGCCAAGGGCCAGCCCGTCACCGTCATCACGCGCCAGGCCGCGAAGACCGAGGCGCTGCGCAAGAAGGGCGCCAAGGTCGCGGTGGTCGACGTGTTCGACGTCGCCGCTTTCCGGCGCGTGCTGGCCGGCGGCAAGCGCCTGTTCCTGCTGAACCCGCCCGCGGCACCCTCGACCGACACCGCGGCCGAGGAACGGCGCAGCCTGCGCAGCATCCTGCGCGCGGTGGAAGGCGCCGACCTCGAGAAGATCGTGGCCGAGTCGGCCTATGGCGCGCAGCCCGGCGAGCGCATCGGCGACCTCGGCGTGCTCTACGAGATGGAGCAGGCGCTCGCGGCCCAGCCGGTTCCCACCGCCGTGATCCGCGCGGCCTACTACATGAGCAACTGGGACCTGTCGCTGCAGACGGCGCAGCAGCAGGGCGTGGTCCACACCATGTACCCGGTCGACTTCGCGCTGCCGATGGTGGCGCCGCGCGACCTGGGCCAGTTCGCCGCCCGGCTGATGGAAGGGCCGGCCAAGGACTCGGGCCCGCACCACGTGGAAGGGCCCGAGGCCTACACCAGCGCGGACGTGGCCGAAGCCTTCGCGCTGGCGCTGAACAAGCCGGTGCGCGCGGTCCAGACGCCGCGCAGCCAGTGGGAGCATGCGTTCAAGGCGATGGGTTTCTCGGACGCGGGCGCGGCCTCGTATGCGGCGATGACGCGCGTCACGCTCGAGAAGAAGTACGAGGTCGAGAACCCCGAGCGCGGGCGCGTCTCGCTGCGCGAATACATCGCGGCGCTGGTGCGCCGGAACACGGGCTGAGCGGGGCGCTCCCGGGGTCGCGGGCGGCGCGGCTTCACCGAACCGTCATCTGCCCTCCCTAGCATCCGGCGCTTCGCCCACTCGCGCAGCGCCCGATGCCTTCCTTCGTTCCTCCCTTCAAGCCCGCCGCTCTTCGTCTCCTGGCCGCGGCGCTCTGCGCGGCCACGGTCCTGACCGCCTGCGGCGGGGGTGGCGACGGCGCCGTGTTCCTGCCGGTGGCACCGGCGCCCGCACCCGCGGCGCCGCCACCCGCGCCGGCGCCCGCACCCGAACGCAGCGTGCAGAGCGTGCGGCTGATCGGCGAACAGGTGCTGGCCAACGACCTGAAGATCGACGGCGTGCAGGTCGGCGGGCTCTCGGCGGTCGATTACGACCCGGCCACCAGGCTCTGGTACTTTCTCAGCGACGACCGCACCTCGTCGCGCTTCCACACGGCTGAACTCGACTACGACGGCCAGCGCTTTTCCTCGGTGCGCTTCCGCTCGACGATCGCGCTCAAGGACATGAACGGCAAGGTCTATTCCAACGCCTCCGGCAGCCCCAGCATCGCGGCCGATCCCGAATCGTTCCGCATCGACCCGCAGGGCGGCGGCCTGTGGTGGGGCAGCGAGGGCGACCGCGCACGCGGCCTCGATCCCTTCGTGGCGCGCATGGCGATCGATGGCGTGGCCAACCTGATCCTGCCGGCGCCCGCGATGTTCAGGATGTCGCCGACGCAGGAGAAAGGCTCGCGCAACAACGCGACCTACGAGGCGCTGAGCTTCTCGGCCGACGGCAAGAGCCTGTGGGTCGGCATGGAAGCGCCGATCTACGAGGACGGCCCCTTGCCCACGCCCACGAGCGGCGCGGTCTCGCGCTTCACGCAGTTCGACCGCGCGGGCACGGTGCTGCGCCAGGTGGCCTATCCGATCGATGCGATCCCCAAGGCGCCCACGGGCCCGAACGCCGACAATGGCGTGTCGGAGATGCTCGCGATCAACGACCACCAGTTCCTCGTGATCGAGCGCGCGGGCGTGCAGGCGGCCGACGGCAACTACAGCAACTACATCCGCCTCTACGAGATCGAGACCGAGGGCGCCACCGACGTGCGCGGCCTCGCCAGCCTCGTGGGCGCCGACTACAAGCCGGTGCGCAAGCGCCTGGTGCTCGACCTCAACACGCTGGGGCTGGCCAAGCTCGACAACATCGAGGGCATCGCCTGGGGACCGAAGCTGCCCAACGGCAACGACACGCTGGTGCTGGTGTCGGACAACAACTTCAACACCGCGAGCCAGATCACGCAGCTGCTGGCCTTCGAGGTGCAGCCGAAGAAGTAGGGCAGGGCCGCCGCGCGGCGGCCCTTTCGTCGGCTCAGCCGCGCGACAGCGAATCCGCCACGCGCTGGCGCCGCACGCCGCCCTGGCGCTCGAGCATCCAGCCCGGGTACTCGGCCGGCAGCGCGCTGACCTTGTCGAGCCGCGCGAGCTCGTCGGCATCGAGCTGGATGGCGGTGGCGGCGATGTTGTCGTCGAGCTGGTCGACGCGCTTGGCGCCGATGATCACGCTGGTCACCACCGGCTGGTGCAGCAGCCAGGCCAGCGCGACCTGCGCCACCGAGACCTTGCGCGCCTCGGCCAGCTCGCGCATGACGTCGATGCAGTCGAAGGCGCGCTCCTTGTCGACCGGCGGAAAGTCGAAGGCGATGCGGCGGCTGCCCTGCTCGGCCTGCTGCGCCTCGCCCGAGCGGCTGTACTTGCCGCTGAGGAAGCCGCCGGCCAGCGGGCTCCAGACCATCAGGCCGACCTCCTCGCTGCGCAGCATCGGCACCAGTTCGCGCTCGAGGTCGCGGCCCGCGATGGTGTAGTAGGCCTGCAGCGATTCGAAGCGCGCCAGGCCCTTGCGTTCGGCGATGCCCAGCGCCTTGACGATCTGCCAGGCGGCCCAGTTCGACACGCCGACGTAGCGCACGTGGCCGTGGCGCACCAGGGTGTCGAGCGCCTCCACGGTTTCCTCGATCCGCGTGGCGGGGTCGAAGCCGTGGATCTGGTAGAGGTCGATGTGGTCGAGCTGCAGCCGCTGCAGGCTGGCCTTCACGCCGTCCATGATGTGGTAGCGCGAGGCGCCGGCCGAGTTGACGCCCTTGCTGCCGGTCTCGCCGAGCACCTTGGTCGCCACCACCACCTTGTCGCGCGGCACCTTGAGGTTCTTGAGCGCCTGGCCGGTGATGACTTCCGACTGGCCTTCGGAATAGACGTCGGCGGTGTCGATGAAGTTGATGCCGGCGTCGAGTGCGCGGCCGACGAGCGCCTCGGCGTCGGATTGCTGGAGATCGCCGATCTGGCCCCAGATGCCCGAAGACCCGCCGAAGGTCATGGTGCCGAGGCAGAGTTCGGAGACGAAGAGGCCGGTGCGGCCGAATTTGCGGTATTGCATCGAAAGAATTCCTTTGCGTTGGGAAGCCCGGAGGGCTGCGAAAAGTATCCGGCCGGGCAGCGTCCCGGGGCCAGCGCGTTCCTGCAAAGGTCTTGCCTAATTCTCCAGACCGGTGGCCGCGGGCGCGCGCTGGCGCCAGGGCAGGTTTAAGCTTCGAGCCGCTTGTTTCTCCACCGTGACAAGGACCCCGCCACATGTCCGACGAAACCCCCGACATCCTTTCCGCCATCGGCACGCCGCTGCCGCTCGAACCCGAACTCGACGAAGCCCGCAAGGAGCTGGTGCGCCTGATCAACCTGGTGACCGGCGGCCGCGACGGCTCCGTCGACACCGCGGTGCCCGGCCTGTTCGTCTACTGCGTCAGCAAGCCCGACGGTCCCAAGCACGCGATGCAGACGCCCGCGCTGGGCCTGATCGCGCAGGGTTCCAAGCGGATCATGGTGGGCGACGACATCTACGTGTACGACCCGATGCACTACCTGGTGACCTCGGTCGACCTGCCGGTGTGCGGCCAGGTGCGCGTGACCAGCGAGCAGGAGCCCTACCTGGGCCTGCGTCTCGAGCTCGCGGTCGACGAGATCGGCGAGCTGATCCGCAACGAGCAGCTGCCGGCCAAGGCCAATGCACCGGCCTCGCGCGGCATGTACGTCAACCGCATCGCGATGCCCGTGCTCGAGCCGGTGCTGCGGCTGCTGCGCCTGCTGGAAACGCCGGAGGACGTGCCGATCATGGCGCCGCTGATCAAGCGCGAGATCATGTACCGGCTGCTGGTGAACGGCGAGGGCGCGCGGCTGCGGCAGATCGCGCTGCAGGACAGCCACACCCAGCGCGTGGCCAAGGCGATCAGCGCGCTGCGCGTGAACTTCGCGCAGTCGCTGAAGGTGGAGGACATGGCGCGCGCGGTGCACATGAGCGTGTCCTCGTTCCACCACCACTTCAAGGCCGTGACCGCGATGAGCCCGCTGCAGTACCAGAAGCAGCTGCGCCTGCAGGAGGCCCGGCGGCTGATGCTGCTGACCGGTGCCGACGTGGCGACGGCCGCGCACGACGTGGGCTACGAAAGCCCCTCGCAGTTCGCGCGCGAGTACGGCCGCATGTTCGGCGCGCCGCCGCTGCGCGACAAGCGGCGCTGGCTCGGGGAAGCGGGCAACGACGCGCTCGGGGCGGCATCGCGCGAGGCCGCCTGAGCTTCTTGCCTGCGCCGCGCGCATGGATGCCGTCCTGCACGCGGTGTCGTCCGCGTCCGGCCTCGTGGCGCCGCGCGCTCGCGACACTGCGTGGCTTCAACGCAGGAGAACGCCCGATGTCCGAAGACCTTCAGATCCGCATCCCCAGGGACGATGACCGGATCGACGTGACCGATCTCAAGGAAGTCGACTACTGGACCGAATGGTTCGGCGTGTCGGAAGAACGGCTTCGCACCGCCGTCGCCTCGGCCGGCACCCAGCGGGACGACCTGCGCATCTATCTCGGCCTGCCCTGATCCGCCCGGCGTACGGCCACGCCCCGCCCATGGCCGAATCCCGCATCGCCATCTACGGCGCGATCGGCGCCAACATCGCCATCGCGGTCACGAAGTTCGTCGTGGCCGGCATCACCGGCAGTTCGGCGATGCTGTCCGAGGGCATCCATTCGTCGGTCGACACCTTCAACGGCGTATTGCTGCTGGTCGGCCTTCGGCTGAGCAAGCGCCCGGCGAGCGTGGAGCATCCGTTCGGCCACGGCAAGGAGCTCTACTTCTGGAGCCTCATCGTCGCGGTGCTGATCTTCGGGCTCGGCGGCGGCGTGTCCTTCTATGAAGGCATCGAGCACATCCGCCATCCCGAGCCGCTGCGCGATCCGACCTGGAACTACGTGGTGCTCGCGGCCGCGGCGGTGTTCGAAGGCACGAGCTTCCTGATCGCGCTGCGGCAGTTCCGCGCCCAGGCCGGCGGCACGCCGTTCTGGCAGGCGCTGGACCGCAGCAAGGACCCGACCACCTACACCGTGCTGGCCGAGGACTCGGCCGCGCTGGCCGGCCTCGCGGTGGCGGCGCTGGGCATTTACCTCGGGCACCGCTTCGACATGCCGGTGTTCGACGGCGCGGCCTCGATGGTGATCGGCCTGCTGCTCGCGGGCGTGGCGCTGCTGCTGATCGCCCAGTCGCGCGGCCTGCTGATCGGGGAGGGCGTGCGGCCCGAGACGGCGCGCGCGATCCGCGAACTGGCGATGGCGCAGCCCAGCGTGGAGGAGGTGGGCCGGGTGCTGTCGATGTACATCGGACCCGACCAGGTGCTCGCCATCGTCGACGTCAATTTCAAGGACGACACCGACACCGGCGAAGCCGCCGCGGCCATCGCCGCCATCGAGCGTCAGGTGCGCGCGCGCTTTCCGATGATCAAGCGGCTGTTCATCGAGGCCAGTGACGCGCCGCCCGAGCCGGCCCCGCATTCCTGATCGCGGACGCCGCCGCCGCGCGGAACACGCTGGCGCGACAGCGTGGTGACAGCCCCGTACAGCGTCCCGGATCGACTGGCAACCCCTCGCAATGACGGAAACAATTGCTTGCATTCACTTGTAAAGAATGGTTTCATTCTGTTCAGAAATAAGGGAGCCAACTGAGCAGCGAGAAGGGAGTCAACGTGAACCATCACGGGTCGACGCTTCGAAACCTGGCACCTCGGGCAATGCTTGCCCTGTGCCTTCTGCCGCTGGCGGCCACGGCCGCCGACGGGACCATCCACTTCACCGGTGCGATCGTCGGCGCACCTTACGAGATGCGCGTCGACGCGAGGCCCGGCGCGCTCGTTCACCGCGTGACGGGCCGCACCATGGAAATCCGCTTCCTGCGCCAGGAGATCGATCCGCCCAGTGCCAGCGTGCGGGTCGATACGCTCGGCGAGCAGCCGCTGGCCATCGCGTTCATCGACGCGCGGGGGCGCACGACGCCGCTCGCGCCAAGCAGCGAGCGGTCGATCGGGCAGGACGGTGGGGTGTTGTCGATGGCGGCGCAGGCGGCCGCCGTTGCGCTCGTGACCGTGCGCTACGACTGAGCGCGCCCCCGGAACAGTCGGGGGAAAAGATTCGGACCATCCCCGGCGCAAGGCCGGGTGGAGCGGTTCGCGCCCCGCGGGCGCGCCTGTTCAGGCGATGGTCAGGGCCGGGCGATTACCGTCGCGCGACGGCTTCGCGGCTCGCGCGGGCGGCCACGGCCGCATTCACCGCGTTCTCGGTCGCCATGCGCCGGCCGCCGCACAAGGTGCACTGGTAGTAGCGCAACCACGGAAGCCAGCGCATCCAGGTGCGGCGCGGGATGCGTTCGAGATGAGCCAGCCCGCAGGCGCAGTTGGAAGATGAAATAGCCATCGGCATTGGAATTCAAGGTTGGTGTTCATCCGAGCTTTTTCCCTAGCCGAGGCTCTGAGGCCTGTGCGCAGCTTCGTTACGATTCCCGCAATTATTCTTTGTAAATAGTGCATTTGTATTACAGATTGTCAGATTTCTGAATACTGTAGTTTTCCCGCACGTTGCCGCCGCACCCACGGCTTCCCGTCAGATTCCAACGCTAAGTCGTGTCGCCATCAGGTCGAGCGCGGCATGTCCCTGCACATCCGAAGGAATCTCGCTATCGTGCTTTCCCGAATCGCAAGCAACACCAACACGGAGAAATGCATGCTTTGGGAAAAGAAGGTCGAACAGTGGAGCGCGGCCGTCCGCGCACGTGCCAATCTGCCCGCGCGGCTGACCTTGTGGGACGGCAAGTCGTACGACTTCGGCGACTTCAGCGGCCCCGCCGTCACCCTGCACGTGAAGTCGCCCTCGGCGCTGTCGCTGATGCTCGAGCCGACGCTGGCCAACCTCGGCGAGGCCTACGTGCAGAGCAAGATCGACATCGAGGGCAAGCTCAGCGACATCATCGACATCGCCTACGCGCTCGCGAAGAGCTCGCTCGACAGCGGCACCGGCGCCGGTGCCAGCGCGCTCAAGAGCATGGCGCGCTACTTCACGCACACCAAGGCGTCGGACCGCAAGTCGATCCAGTACCACTACGACGTCTCGAACGCCTTCTACCAACTGTGGCTCGACCCGAACATGGTCTATTCGTGCGCCTACTTCGAGAACGGCGACGAGGACCTCGAGACCGCGCAGCTCAAGAAGATCGACCACATCCTCACCAAGATCCAGCTGCAGCCGGGCCAGACCCTGCTCGACATCGGCTGCGGCTGGGGCGCGCTCGTGATCCGCGCGGCACGGAAGTTCGGCGCGCGCTGCGTGGGCGTGACCCTGTCGCAGAACCAGTTCGAACTCGCGACCGAGCGCGTGCAGGCCGCGGGCCTGGCCGACCGCATCGAGATCCGGCTGCAGGACTACCGCGACGTGGGCGGGCAGTTCGACCGCATCACCAGCGTCGGCATGTTCGAGCACGTGGGCCGCAAGAACCTGCCCGAATACTTCAAGCGCGTGCGCGAGCTGCTGGCCGATGACGGCGTGGTGATGAACCACGGCATCACCTCGTCCGACCCCGAGGGCGGCGGCGTCTCGTACGGCGGCGGCGACTTCATCGACCGCTACGTGTTCCCGAACGGCGAGCTGCCGCACATCGGCCTGGCGCTGCAAGCCATGCAGCAGGGCGGCCTCGAGGCCTTCGACATCGAGAACCTGCGCCGCCACTACGCGCGCACGCTGCGGCTGTGGAGCGACGCCTACGAGGCGCACACCGAGCAGGTGCGCGCGATGGTCGACGAGGAGAAGTTCCGCATCTGGCGCGTGTACCTCGCGGGCTGCGCCTATGCGTTCGAGAACGACGACGTGGCGATCTACCAGATCGTGGGCCGCAAGGCCGGCCGCGCCGCGAAGACATTGCCCTGGTCGCGGCGCTACATGTACGCCGGCGCGGTCGCGGCCTGAGCCGGCCGCGTCAGCCCGCGCCGCGGCAGCCGGCCTCGACGTTGTTGCCGTCGGGGTCGAGCACGTAGGCGCCGTAGTAGTGCATCTCGGCCGGCCCGCGCGGGCCGGGAAAACCGTTGTCGATGCCGCCGGCCTGCAGCGCCGCGCGGTGGAAGGCATCGACCTCCTGCGGCGTCTTCGCCGAGAGCGCGAGGTGGATCGGGCTGGCCGACACCTGGTGTGCGCCGTTCCAGAAGGCCGGCTGGTCGGTGCCGATCCAGACGAAGGGCACCGTCTGCTCGGTGCTGCGCACGAGCAGGAACGAATGGGCGCTGTTGTCGAGGGTCTGCAGGCCGAGCGCGCCCGCGACCGCGTCGTAGAAGCGGCGCGCAGCACGCAGGTCGCGCACCCTGAAGCCGATGTGGTCGAACATGGTGATCCTTTGCTGGCGGTCTGTGGATGATCGACGCCCGATCGGCGCCTGGGAACGGCCGCGCCGCGCATCGTGCGGCCGGACATGGCCTACGCACGATGTCCCGAAAGGAGGCTTGCGCGTCCTGCAGGAATTCGCACGGCGTGACATCCTCCGGTCGGCCTGCCTGCGTGCCGCACCGCCGGGTGCGTCGCGGGGGCAGCGAACCACCCCACGACAAGGACACGAACAACATGAAAGTCAATGGAATCGAACGCCCGCTCGACGTCGACGGCGACACGCCGGTGCTCTGGGCCTTGCGCGACGTGCTTGGCATGACCGGTACCAAGTTCGGCTGCGGCATGGGCCTGTGCGGCGCCTGCACCATCCATGTCGACGGCGCGCCCACGCGGGCCTGCCTCACGACCGTGGAATCGGTGGGCAAGGCGAACGTGAGCACCATCGAGTCGCTCGCCGCCACGCGCGTGGGCCGCGCGCTGCAGAAGGCCTGGCTCGACCTCGACGTGGTCCAGTGCGGCTACTGCCAATCGGGCCAGCTGATGTCGGCCACCGCGCTGCTGAGCAAGAACACGGCACCGAGCGACGAGGAGATCGATGCCGCGATGAGCGGCAACGTCTGTCGATGCGGCACCTATGTGCGCATCCGCACGGGCATCAAGGAGGCGGCACGCGCGCTCTCCGGAAAGGCGGTGGCCTGAGATGCTGATCGATCGACTGACGGAACACGCGCCGGCGGACTCGCCCGCGCTGTCGCGCCGCGGCTTCCTGAGCATCGGCGCCGCGCTCGGCGGCGGCCTGCTGATCGGCGTGGGCCTGGGCGCCGTGCCCGATGCGGCAGAGGCCGCAGGAGCCTCCACGGGAACCCCGCCCTGGACACCCAATGCCTTCGTGAAGATCGCGCCCGATGGCCGCGTGACCGTGACCATGGGCTACATCGAGATGGGGCAGGGCACCTACACCAGCGTGCCGATGCTGATCGCCGAGGAGCTCGAGGTCGACCTGGCCGCGGTGCGCGTCGAGCATGCGCCGCCCGACGACAAGCTCTATGGCAATCCCCTGCTGGGCTTCCAGGTGACCGGCGGCTCGACCACCATCCGCGCCGCCTACGAGCCGCTGCGGCGTGCCGGTGCCACCGCGCGCACGGTGCTCGTGCAGGCCGCGGCCCAGCGCTGGAAGGTCGCGCCCGACAGCTGCAAGGCGGCCCGCGGCGAGGTCGTGCATACGGCCAGCGGCCGGCGCCTGAAGTACGGCGCGCTGGTCGCCGACGCCGCGAAGCTGCCGCTTCCCGAGAAGGTCGCGCTCAAGGCGCCGGCCGATTTCCGGCTGATCGGCACGCCCGCGAAGCGGCTCGACTCGCCGGCCAAGGTCGACGGCAGCGCGCTCTACGGCATCGATGCCAAGGTGCCGGGCATGAAGGTCGCCACGCTCGCGCAGTCGCCGGTGTTCGGCGGCCGCCTGCGCAGCGTGGACGACAGCAAGGCGAAGACGGTGCGCGGCGTGCGCCAGATCGTGCGGCTCGACGACTGCGTGGCGGTGGTGGCCGACCACATGGGCGCGGCGAAGAAGGGCCTGGCGGCGCTCGCGATCGAATGGGACGGCGGCGCCAATGCGGGCATCGATTCGGCGACGATCGTCGAGTCGATGAAGCAGGCTTCGCTGCAGACCGGCGCGGTGGCGCGCAACGAAGGCGACAACGCGGCGGCGATGACCGGCGCGGCGCAGCGCCTCGAGGCCGTGTACGAGGTGCCGTTCCTGGTCCATGCGGCGATGGAGCCGCTGAACTGCACGGTGCATGTGCGGCCCGATGGTTGCGAGGTGTGGGTCGGCACCCAGGTGATCACGCGCGCACGTGCCGCGGCGGCGGCCGCATCGGGCCTGCCGGTCGAGAAGGTCACGGTGCACAACCACCTGCTGGGCGGCGGTTTCGGCCGCCGGCTCGAGGTCGACAGCATCACGCGCGCGGTGCAGATCGCGAAGCAGGTCGACGGCCCGGTCAAGGTGGTGTGGACGCGCGAGGAGGACACGCAGCACGACATGTACCGGCCGTACTTCTACGACCGCGTGAGCGCGGGCCTCGATGCGCAGGGCCGGCCGGTGGCCTGGCGACATCGCATCACGGGCTCGTCGATCCTCAAGCGCTGGCTGCCGCCGGCCTACAACAACGGCTTCGATCCCGAGACCATCGACGGCGCCGAGAAGCCGCCCTATGCGCTGCCGAACATCCGCATCGAATACGTGAACCACGAGCCGCCAGTGCCCACCGCGTTCTGGCGCGGCGTGGGACCGACGCACAACGTGTTCGTGGTCGAGAGCTTCATCGACGAGCTCGCGCATGCGGCCAAGGCCGATCCGGTGGACTACCGGCGCGCGCTGCTGGGCGCCAACCCGCGCGCCAAGGCCGTGCTCGAACTCGCGGCGCAGAAGGCCGGCTGGGGCACGCCGCTGGCGCCGCAGCACGGGCGCGGCGTGTCGCTGCAGTTCGCCTTCGGCACCTTCATGGCGCTGGTGGCCGAGGTCGAGGTGCCGAAGGATGGCGGCGAGCCGGTGGTCAGGCGCGTGGTGTGCGCGCTCGACACCGGCGTGGTAGTCAACCCCGACACGGTGCAGGCCCAGGTGCAGAGCGGCGTGATCTTCGGCATCTCGGGCGCGCTGTGGGGCGAGGCGACGGTGAAGGACGGACGCATCGAGCAGTCGAACTTCCACGACGTGCGGCCGCTGCGCATCAACGAGACGCCGGCGATCGAGACCCACATCGTGGCCAGCGGCGAAGCGCCCGGCGGCATGGGCGAGCCCGGCACCTCGGGCATCGCGCCCGCGATCACCAACGCGATCTTCGCGGTGACCGGCAAGCGCGTGCGCAAGCTGCCGGTGTCGCGCGGGCTGACGAGCGCTTGAGCTGAAACGCTAGCGCGCGAAGACGAGCAGCGTCTGCGTCGCGAAGCCGAAGCGGCCGCGCTCGTCGTGCAGCTGGCTGAAGGTGCAGCCGCTGCCGTCGGGCGCGACCGTGGTCACGGCATCGAGGCCGATCCAGTCGCCGGCCGGCTGCCGCGCGAGCTGCAGCGAGAGGTCGGCGTTGGCGAAGTTGAAACGCTCGACCGGCAGTACCCAGCTCAGGCCATTGCCGAAGTCGGCCGCGGCGGCCGCGCGCATCGCGGGCGAATTGGCCGCGCCGGCCACCAGAGGCACGCGCAATCGAAACCATGCCGCGGCCGGACCGGGCGCCGCGGCATCGCCGGCCGCCACGCGGCTTTCGGTCGCCGTGTAATAGAACGAGCGCACGTCGGGCAGGCCCGGGATGCGCAGCGCTGCCGTGCAGTCCGAGGGTGCCGGCATCGACAGGGCAGGGGCCAGCGGCCTTTGCAACGCTTCTTCGGGCGGCACCACGGGCTGCGTGCGCACCAGCAGCGCATGCGCCTTCGCCACCGGCTTGCCCTGGGCCAGCAGCGAGATCTCGACGCGCGCGGTGGTGCGGCCCGCCTCGGTCATGACGGCGGACAACAGCAGGTCGACCGGCACCGGCCGGATCAGCTCGACCGTGAGCCGCGCGAGCTGCCAGCCTTCGCCCTCGACGGCCGATTCGGCGATGTGCGCGAGCAGGCCGCAGGGCGCGCCGCCATGCTGCGCGCGCGGATCCCAGGGACCGCGCGCGAGCTCGCTGGCGCGCCAGGTGTTCGCGTCCTCGCGCACGAAGACGGCATCGGTGGCGGCGAGTTCATGCATGGGCGGCGATCTCGATGCGGCGCAGGGGCGCGGGGGCCGGGACTTCGTCCTCGGTCTCGAACTGCTCGGCCCAATGGCGGAAGCGCATGATTGGTCCGTCTCCCTCGGCGAGGCTGGGGCGCTTCCAGCGCATCTTGTGCTCCCAGATCGGCACGTCCTGGCTCACCTGGTGGATCGCCTCGTCGATCAGCGCGAGGCTCATGTCGGGCGAGGCGATGCCCTGCAGCCGGGCCATCAGGCTGAAGCTCACGGCGACGCGGCCGGCCTCGATCGGCACCACCGAATCGACGAACAGGATCTCGGCCAGGTCGGCGATGCGAAAGCGCACGGTCGCGAAGTAGGGGCCGTACAGCGAGGTCTGCAGGAAGCCTGGCAGCCGGCCGCGCGGCGTGTTGAAGTCGTGCAGGATGTTCACGTGCAGCGCCGGCCCCGCGGGCTCGAAGCGGTCGAGCCGCGCCAGCGTGGCCACGCCGTGCAGGTGGTGGAAGTGCGTGGTGTCGACGATGTTCTCCTGCACCTCCTGCCAGATCGTCGCGACCTCCCAGCGCTGGCGCCGGTAGCGCGACCACTGCGCATCGCCATGCTCGGGCATCACCGGCACCTCGAAGCTGGGCGCGATGCCGCGCGGATGCCACCACACCATCACCAGCCCGTTGCGCTCGACCAGCGGCCAGGACTTCAGGTGCCGCATCTCGAGGCGCGGATTCGGGCTGTAGGGAATGTCGGTGCAGGCGCCGTCGCCTGCGAACTGCCAGCCGTGGAACGGGCAGCGCAGCAAGGTGCCGCAGACGCGGCCGCCGTGGCCGAGATGGGTGCCGAGGTGCGGACAGTGCGCATCCATCGCATGGGCCTGGCCCTGCATGTCGCGCCACAGCACGAACTCGCGGCCCATGGCCGTGAGGGGCTGCACGTCGCCCTTGCGAAGGCCCTCGCTGTAGGCAGCCTGGAACCAGCCATGACCGAAAGAGGAGTCGTCGAACCTGCGCATGGAGAAGCTTCCTTGGTGGTTGAACTGGACGCCGTGGCCGCCGGCGGCGTGATCGTTGCGATGCGGCCGAGGCGTCGAAGTATAGGGAGCCGGAGTGCAATTGCAATAAGAAATGAACTGTGATTCAATTCTTCGCGTGACCTACCGACGCACATCCAAAGTCGAAGAGCGCATGACGCTCACGCGCGAGCGCATCGTGCTGGCTGCGCTCGAACTCGTGGCCACCCATGGCTACGGCGGCACCACCATGCCGATGGTCGCGGCCACGGCCGAGGTCTCGACCGGCTTGCTCTATCAGTACTTCCCGTCGAAGACCGACCTGTTCGACGAGGTCTTCCGCCAGGCCTCGCAGCGCGAGATCGACGCCTGCGCCGCCGCGGCCGCCTCGGAGAGCGGTGCCGGCGAGCGATTGGCCGCGATCATCCGCACCTTCGCGCACCGCGCGCTCAAGCGGCCCAAGCTCGCGTGGGCCCTGCTGGCCGAACCGGTGGCGCCGCAGATCGACGAGGACCGGCTGCGCTTTCGCGAGCCCTATCGCGCGATCTTCGTGACCGTGATCGAGGACGGCATCGACAGCCGCGAGTTTCGCG
This sequence comes from Variovorax sp. GW821-FHT10D07, assembly GCF_059415325.1. Classification (NCBI taxonomy): domain Bacteria; kingdom Pseudomonadati; phylum Pseudomonadota; class Betaproteobacteria; order Burkholderiales; family Comamonadaceae; genus Variovorax; species Variovorax sp. GW821-FHT10D07. The sequence goes on from NZ_JBWKMZ010000025.1 coordinate 30,908, forward strand.
CGCAGAACGCGCACACCAGCGCCGCGGCGATCGTCGGCGCGCTGGCCGAAGCCATGATCGGCCCGCTCGCGCTCGGCGTGCTGTCCAAGCGCGCGGCGCAGCGCGTGGTCGAGGACATCGTCGCGCTGTGCCTGGCCGCGGTGCTCGACCACGCCGCGCGAACCGCCCCCGCGAAGAAAGGGCAGGGCGCGAATGCGCCGGTTCCGCCTTCGGCAAAGGAGACACCATGACCGACTTCATCCAGCCCCATCCCGAGCTGTCGAACCGCTTCGCGAGCGACCGCACCTTGCACCACACGCTCGAACGCCTGCTGCCCGCCGAGGTCTTCGCCGACGCGAGCCCGCTGTTCCAGCGCATGGGCGAGCGCGCGATGCGGGAGATTCCCGCGCTGGCCGCGACGGCCGAGCACAACGTGCCGCGCCACGAGCCCTTCGATGCCTGGGGCAGGCGCGTCGACCGCATCGAGGTCGATCCGGCCTGGCACCGCCTGGTCGACATCGGCCTCGAGGAGGGCCTGGTCGCGCTGCCCTACGAGAACCCCTATGGCGAGTTCACGCGCGTGGTGCAGGCCGGCCTCGTGAACCTGTACGACGGCGCGGGCGCGGTGGCCTCGTGTCCGCTGGTGATGACCGATGGCGCCGCGCGCCTGCTCACGCTGCACGACGAGGCACTGGCCGCGCGCTACAAGCCGAAGCTCACGGCGCGGCAGGGCGGCTGGACCTCGGGCCAGTGGATGACCGAGAAGGAGGGCGGCTCCGACGTGGGCCAGACCTCGACCGTCGCGCGTCCGCGCGGCGACGGCACCTGGTCGCTGCACGGCACCAAGTGGTTCACCTCGGCCACCACCTCGCAGATGGCGCTAGCGCTCGCGCGGCCCGACGACGCGGTGCCGGGCAGCCGCGGGCTGTCGCTGTTCCTGGTCGAGCTGCGCCGCCCCGACGGCAGCTGGAACCACATCGCCGTGCGGCGCCTGAAGGACAAGCTCGGCACGCGCGCCCTGCCGACCGCGGAGCTCGAGCTCGAAGGCACGGTCGCGGTGCCGGTCGGCGGCATCGATCGCGGCGTGGCGAAGATCGGCGACCTGCTCAACGTCGCGCGGCTGTGGGCCTCGTGGGGCGGCCCGGCGGGCGTGGGCCATCTGCTGATGCTGGCGCGAGACTACGCGACCCGCCGTCGCGTATTCGGCCAGCTGCTCGCCGAGAAGCCGCTGCATGCGCAGTGGATCGCGCGCATCACGGCCGAGTACGAGGCGATGCTCGCGCTCAACTTCGAAACCGCGCTCGCGCTCAATCGCCACGAGCGCGGCACCGGCGCGCCCGGGCTCGCGCGGCTGCTGGCGCCGCTGACCAAGCTGGCCTGCGCGCGCCAGAGCATCTGGGCCGCGAGCGAGCTGGTCGAGAGCTTCGGCGGCGCGGGCTATGTGGAGGACACGGGCATCCCGCGCGTGCTGCGCAACCTGCACGTGCATTGCATCTGGGAGGGCACGACCTCGGTGCTCGCGCACGACGTGCTGCGGGCGCTGCGCGCGCCGGAAGCGGGCGAGGCCTTTCTCGCCGACATCGACGGGCGGCTCTCGACGCTCGCGGGCCATGGCACGCGCGCGCCCGATGCCATCGTGCATGCGCGGCGCACGCTCGCGGAGCTGATGCCGCGCGCGCAGGAGAGCGATGGCCGGCGCCTGGCCTGGGGCATGGCGCGCACCTACCAATCGGTGCTGTTGCTCGAAGCGGCCGCATGGCGCCAGGCGCGCAAGGCCGAAGGCTCGGGATGGACCGCATTGCGGCTGTTCCTGCAGGACGCGCTGGTGCCGCCGGTGCTGCCCGCATCGGACGAGGAACTCGCGGCGCTGGCCTTCGGACGCGACACGGCCGTGGCGTCGTAACGCAGCGGGCCGGCGGCCTGCGCGCCGACGCGATTGCCGCTATCCTCGAACGCGAAGTACCGGCGCCGGTATGGCGCCTTTCTCTTTCTCTTCGCGTTCTTCCATCGCCCATGACCTACCTCGCCGCCTCCACGCGCTACGAATCCATGCCCTACCGCAAGGTGGGCCGCAGCGGCCTCGTGCTGCCCGCCATCTCGCTCGGCCTGTGGCACAACTTCGGCGACACCACGCCGATCGCCACCCAGCGCCAGCTGCTGCGCACCGCCTTCGACCTCGGCATCAACCACTTCGACCTGGCCAACAACTACGGCCCGCCCTACGGCAGCGCCGAAACCAATTTCGGCCGCCTGCTGCGCGAGGACTTCAAGCCCTACCGCGACGAGCTGATCATCTCGAGCAAGGCCGGCTGGGACATGTGGCCCGGCCCCTACGGGCAGGGCGGCGGCTCGCGCAAATACGTGCTGGCCAGCCTCGACCAGAGCCTGCAGCGCATGGGCCTCGACTACGTCGACATCTTCTATTCGCACCGCTTCGACCCGCACACGCCGCTGGAGGAAACCGCCTCGGCGCTGGCCCAGGCCGTGCAGCAGGGCAAGGCGCTGTACATCGGCATCTCGTCGTACTCGGCCGGCAAGACGCGCGAGATGGCCGCGCTGCTGCGCGAATGGAAGGTGCCGCTGCTGATCCACCAGCCGGCCTACAACCTGTTCAACCGCTGGATCGAGAAGGACCTGCTCGGCGCCACCGAGGAACTCGGTGCCGGCGTGATCGCATTCACGCCGCTGGCGCAGGGCCTGCTGACCGACAAGTACCTGCAGGGCGTGCCGGCCGATGCACGCATCAACCGCCCGGGCGGCGGCTCGCTGAAGCCCGAGCATCTGTCGGATGCCAACATCGAGCGTGCGCGCGCGCTGAACGCGATCGCGCAGCGCCGCGGCCAGTCGCTGGCCCAGCTCGCGCTGACCTGGACCCTGCGCGATCCGCGCGTGAGTTCCGCGCTGATCGGCGCGAGCCGGCCCGAGCAGATCGTCGACAACGTGGCCGCGCTCAAGGGTGCGCCGCTAAGCGCGGAGGAGCTCGCAGAGATCGACCGCCATGCGGTCGAGGGCGGCGTGAACCTCTGGGAAAAACCGTCGACCGACTTCGCCTGAACGAGCCGGCGCTCACGCTCACTCGAGCGTGAAGCCGATCTTCAGCGTGACCTGCCAGTGGGCCACGCGGCCCTCGGCCACATGGCCGCGCGTCTCGACGACGGTGAACCACTGGATGTTGCGCACCGTCTCGTGCGCCTTGGCGATCGCGCCCTGGATCGCGTCCTCGATGCTGGTGGTGGACGAGCCGGTGAGTTCGAGGCTCTTGTAGACGTGGTTCGACATGGTCGGTATCTCCTGATGTGCAGCGATGCGGAGGGAAGAAAGGATGCCGGTCCATCGTACGCCGCGCACCGCGCGGCAGGGCGATCACGGAATGCATCAGGTAACTCGCAATCCGTCTTTGAGTTGCCGCATGCCTTGCGCAGAATCGATGCGTTACCCATCGAGTCCCCCATGCCCTTGCGCACCTACCATTCCGTGGCCGACCAGGCCCAGCTCGTCATCTCGCGCACCGCCACCGCGTGGCGGGTGCCGCCCGCGTCGGCCCATGCGATCGCGCGCCGCGCGGCCTACGGCCATGTGCCGCGCCGTGCGCTGCGCCGCCTGCAGGCCATGGCCACGCTGCGGCCCGCGGTGCTGATGCATTCGTGGTGAACGACGGCGCCGCGCCGTCAATGCACGAAGCCGCCCTTCACGAAACGCACCGGCTGCGCATCCATGCGCGTGATCAGCGCGCCGAGCCCGTCGGCCGCGGCCACCGGCGTGGTTGCCGTGCCTGAAGCAGTCTCCGCGCGGCACAGCAGATCGTCGTCGCTCCATGCGCTCTTGCCGGGCTCGCCGCGCGCGCGCAGCCAGCCCGCGCGATCGACCAGCAACTGCGTGCCTTCGAGCTTCTCGGTGGCCGCGATCAGCGAGAAGGCCTCCCACGCCGCGGGCGAATCGGCCACGCAGGCGATGCTCCGGTCGTCCTGTTTCGAAGCAGCCGCGGGCTCGCGCTCGAGCAGCACCGTCACCAGGCGCGGGTCCTCGAGCAACGCACTTGCGTTATCGCCACCGGCCACGATCCGCATGCGCTGGCCGCGCCAGCTGCTGAGCATGCGCACCGGCTTGCCGTCGCAACGCACCGCCATGTCGGGCGGGCTCACGGGCTGGGCCCACACGCCCGCCACGCGCAGGCTTTCGCCGGCGGCCTGGGCCTTCATGTAGTCGATCAGGGCCCAGGCGTCGCTTTCGCTCAAGCGGCCTTGAAAGCCCGGCATGGTCGCTGCGCCATGGCGATCGCGCGTGCCGTGCAGCACGCGCCACAGCAGGTCGCCGTCGGCGCGGCGCCAGAGCAGCGGACCGGTGAGATTGGGCGGCCACACGGGCTGTGCCGCCGCCAGCGGGCCCTGGCCGCGTCCGTCGCTGCCGTGGCAGGCCACGCAGTTCTGCGCATAGAGCGTGCGGCCGCGCGCGATGGCCTCGGCGCTGAAGCCCGCCGCATGCTGCTGAAAGCTCGTGGGATGCGCGGGCACGAGGACCACATTGGCATCGGGCCAGGGTGCCAGCACCACGGGCAACACCGCGGCGCCCAGCCGCCAGATCCGGCGCCGGCGCCAAAGCAGGGCCACGACCAGCACGAGCAGCGACAGTCCCAGCAGCACGACACTGATGCCGAGCCGGCGCGCCTGGCCCAGATCGATCAGCAGGTTCTCGCCCGACAGCCGCTCGGCCCAGGGCCAGGCGGGCTGTCCGTGCGCATGGGCGACCAGGCCCAGCGCATCGAGCAGCCGCAGCAGCTGCAACTGCAGGGTCTGCAGCCCCTCGATCAGGACATTGAGCCAGGCCGCATCGGGCAGCGCGTTCATCGCGCCCGCGCCTCGAAGGCCGGTCTCACCAGGTCGCGTCCAGGCCCAGGTGGCGCAGCGCCTCGTGCCGCAACTCGGCCAGGCGCGGATCGCCGCGATGGCGCGGGTAGGGCAGGTCCACCACCAGCTCGGCCGCGATGCGTGCCGGCCGGTCGCTCAGCACGATCACGCGGTTGGCCAGGAACAGCGCCTCTTCGACGTCGTGCGTGACCAGCAGCGCCGAGAAGCCGTCGCGCTGCCAGAGGTTCACGAGCTCGCTCTGCATGGCGATGCGCGTGAGCGAATCGAGCTTGCCCAGCGGTTCGTCGAGCACCAGCAACTGCGGGTCGTTGACCAGCGCGCGCGCCAGCGCCACGCGCTGCGCCATGCCGCCCGACAGTTGATGCGGATAGGCCTTCGCGAACTCGGTGAGGCCCACGCGCTGCAGCGCCTCGTCGACCCGGCCGCGCTGCGCGTCGAGCACGCCGCGCGCCTGCAGGCCCAGCGCCACGTTGTCCCAGACGCTGCGCCACGGGAACAAGGTGGGGTCCTGGAACACCACGATGCGCGAGGGATCGGGCTTCTCGATGGTCTCGCCGTTCTGCGTGATGCGTCCGGTGGTCGCGGGTTCGAGGCCGGCCACCAGGCGCAGCAGCGTCGACTTGCCGCAGCCGCTCGGGCCGAGCAGCGCGACGAACTCGCCGGGGCGCACCCGCAGGTCGATGTTGTCGAGCACCTGCAGCACGCCCGTGGGCACCTCGAACCAATGGCTCACGCCGTGGATGTCGATCAGCGCGCCGGTGCGGGCGGCGGTGCCTGCCTCGGCGGCGGGGGAGAGGACGGCTTCTACCATTTGACGGTTCCCTTCTGCCACGACAACACGCGGTCGCGCACCTTGAACAGCAAGGTGATCAGGCCCGAGCACAGCGCGGCCATCACCAACAGCGCCGCATACATGTTGGCGTACGAGGCCCAGCCCTGGGCCCACTGCAGGTACCAGCCGAGGCCGGCCTTCACGCCCATCATCTCGGCCGTGATCAGCACCGAGAACGAGGCGCCCAGGCCCATGAACAGGCCCACGAAGACCTGCGGCAGCGCGGCCGGGATGGCCACGCGCAGCACCAGGAAGCGCTCGGAGGCGCCCAGCGTGCGCGCCACGTCGTAATAGCTCTTGCCGACCGAGGCCACGCCCGACCAGGTCAGCACCGCGACCGGGAAGAAGGTGGCGAGGCCGACCAGGAACACCGCGGCCACGTAGCTCGAGGGCGCGAAGAAGAAGGCCAGCGGCAGCAGCGCCGACGCGGGCACCGGGCCGAGGAAGCGCAGCAGCGGATGCACCCAGTAGCCCGCGATGCGCGACCAGCCGACCGCCACGCCGGTGACGAAGCCGACCAGCGCGCCGATCACGAAGCCGTTGGCCAGCAGGCGCAGCGAGTAGGCGGTGGACAGGCCCAGGCGCTGCCAGTCCTCGTGCAGCACGTCGATCAGGCTCTGCGGCGGCGCGAAGAAGGGGGAGGGCAGCACGGCGAGCTTGGCGGTGGCGATCTCCCACAGCGCGAGCACCAGCGCCGAGGCCACCAGCCACTGGCCGGCGGGACGCAGCGTGCGCGCGACGCGGCCGGCGCGCGGGCCAAGCAATGCAATGACGAGGAAGACCGCGGCGATCACGAGCGTGGCGTAGCCGAATTCCTCGGTGAAGTTCCAGTCGCTGAAGCCGATCGGCTTGTTGGGCCACAGCAGCGTGAGCAGGCCCAGCGCCAGCCAGGCCGCGGCGGCCAGCACGCCGGTGCGCCAGACGCCCGGCGGCAACGCGTGGCGGCGCGCGAGCACGGTTGCGGCATCGGTGGCCACCGGTGCGGGCGGACGCGGCGCGCGCGGCGTCGGGGCCGCCGTGGTGCCGCGGAACTCCGGCGCGTTCAGCACGCCGGACACGTCGAGTGCGTGATCGGCCGAGGTCATGCCTGGGCGCTCCCGGTGGCAGGGTGATCGTCGAAGAGGGTCATGGGAATTGCTCCGCCGGAGGATGAAGAAGGGAAGGGCGAGTGTTGGCGCTGCACCCGCCCCGGCCAACGAATGAATGCACGCATGGATATGCGGATTCGTCGGCTGCGGCATGTCGCCGCCGGGGCCTTCAGGACGAGACGTTCGCGCCCACGGCCCAGTAGAAGGTGGGCCGGGCGCCGTTGAGCAGGTGGTCGCCGACCACGCGGCCCTTGTAGATGGTCGGGTTGTGCGAGGCCAGCGTGCGCGCGTTGCGCCAGTGGCGGTCGAGCCGGATGTCCTCCTGCAGCGCCGAGGCGCCACCGACATCGAACAGCCGCGTGCCGGCCTGAAGCACCGCGTCGACGATGCCGGCCTGCGCCTTGGCGGTCTCGAGCTCGACCTGGAACAGCAACTGATCGGGGATCGCTTCGCCGCGCTGGCGCAGGCGGTCGATCTCGCCCAGGGTGCGCGCCACCGCCTGCACCGTCGAACTCGCGACGAAGGCCGTGCTGGCGAGCTGGCCGACGACCTGCTGCACCAGCGGGTCCTCGCGCGGCGTGCTGCCGCTGCCGTGGCTGTAGACGCGCTTGCGCGGCTGCACGAAGTCGACCGCGTCGCGCACGATCGCGCGCGCGATACCGGCCAGGGTGGCGAGGTGCGTGAGCTGGAACTGCGCGGTCAGCGGCGTGGGCTGGTCGCGCACGTAGAGCAGCACATGCGCCGGATCGACGCGCACGTTGCGAAAGCGCGTGGTGCCCGAGGCGCTCAGGCGCTGGCCGAAGCCGCGCCAGTCGTCGACGCGTTCCACGCCCGGCGCTTCGGAGGGCACCAGCGCGATCACGCGGTCGCTGCTGCCGTCGTCGTTGTGGCGCTGCGCCGAGACCGCGATCCATTCGGCATAGAGCGTGCCGGTGCTGTAGTACTTGTCGCCCTCGAGGCGCCAGCCGTCGCCGTCGCGGCGCAGCGTGGTCTGCATCTGGCCGAGCGGGCCTTCGCCGAGCTCGGTGGTCGCGTTACCGAAGATCACGCCGTCAGCCGCGAGCCGCAGCCAGGGGCCGTGCAGCGCGGGATCGATCTCGGCGAACAGGCGCTCGATGAAGCCGAAATGGGCGCGCAGGATCTGCGGCAGGTTGGAATCGGCCTCGCCGAGCTCGATCAACAGGTCGAAGAACTGCTCGACCGAGGCGCCGAGTCCGCCTTGGGCGACCGGCACGCGCAGCGCGCCGAAGCCGGCCTGGGCCAGCCAGGCCACGGCGTCGTGGGCCAGCAGGCGTTCGTTCTCGCGCTGCACCGCGCCTTCGGCGATGCGCGCGAAGATCGGGCGAAAGCGGTCGGCGAGCTGGTCGCAGGAAGGCGGTTGGGGTTGCGAGGCGCGCGGCGGCACGGCCACAGGCGATGGGGTGCCGGGCGCGGTGCGCGGCGGATGCGTGAGGGATTCCATGGGGCAGCGACTTTGCAGCCGCGCCCTTCGATTGGGAAATGCGCTTTTCGAGTTTTCTTATGCCGCGCGGCTCAGGCGCGCGGCCTCGGCATCGTCGGCCAGCGCTTGCCCGCCAGGCCCGGTATGCGGGCAGCGAGTTGCTGTGCCCCGAGTTCCAGCATCCACCAGGCGGCGCCGAGCAGGCCCGCCATGAGTGCGCCGAACATCAGCCCGACCGCGATGTCGAGCGGGAAATGCACGCCCACGTGGATGCGCGCCCAGCCCGTGGCGGCGGCCACCGCGAACAGCGCGATGCCCGGTGCGCGCAGCGCCGGCCGCGCGAGGAAGGCGAAAGCCACCATGAACATCACCGAGGCATGCGTGCTCGGCAGCGCGGCGCTGGCGCCGTGCGGGATGTAGGCCGGCACCAGGCCCAGGATGAAGGGCCGCGGCATGTTGATGCGCGCGGCGATTTCCTGGCACAGCATGGCGGTGAGCCCGGCACCCGCGAGCATGAAGAGCACATAGGCCCGATGGCCGGGCCGGCGCCAGGCAGCGGCGCCGATCACGGCCGTGGAGAGCCAGGGACCGCCGAGCGCGAGCCCGACCGCGATCGCCAGCACCCAGGGCGTGGGATGGGTGCCGGCGGCGAGCCATTGCAGCAGATCGAGATGGAATGCGTTCATGCAGCCTCCCGGAACGAACGGGAAGGGGCAAAGACAGTGCGCGGGCAGGCACGAGCGGCGCGGCAAGGACGCGGACGGGCGAAGGACATGGAGGAGGCCTCGTGGGCGAAGTGAAGCGGCCCTGCCGCAGGGGGCGTCAGGGAAGCGATGGATGCGGCGCGGGCGCGCCGTCGGAATGGATCAGGCGAAGGACGGCGGTGCCGTGGTCGGCGGCAGCCGCAGCCAGGGGCGGGGCAGGGGAGGCGCCCCACTCCGCGCGCCGATGCGCCGCGGCGGTTCGTGGCGCGCACCGGTCAGGCCGGTCGCCACGACGATGGTCAACGGCAGCAGCGCGAGCACGATGCCCATGAAGCCATCGAAGGCCGCGGTCAGGGCATTGACCATGACCGTGCAGCAGGAGGCCTGCGCGAACATGGTGGTCTCGAGGCTTTTCGCATGGCCGGCGCGCTCGTCGGGTTCGAAGCGCACGGTCTCGCCGGCATTGCGCACCTTGAGGCCGGGCTCGTCCTCGAGGCCGTCGCTGTGGAAATGCGCCGAGATGAACGGGTGCAGCAGCACCAGCCAAAGGCCGATCACGCACCCGATGCATCGGTGCGCGTCGATCCATCGGCGGAGCCTGGCCAGCAGCATGCGGCGGATGCTAGGCGGCAAATATGAACAGAATATGAGTACTCGCCGAATTCATGCGGATTCGAGGGCCTCCCGAAAGCCCCGAACTATCGGCGCCGTCCGACACGGACGTTCATCACGAAGACTCAGCATCCCGGTGTCCCGAGCGACTCCTCCTCCCTGGCTTGGGGCACCTACCGTGACAGCTGTAGGTTCTTGAGCGCCCGGCCTTGGTGCCGGGCGCCTTTTCTTTTGCGGGGTCGACGGGCTTCGTGGGGACGGGGGCAGCGGTGGCCTCTTCAGGCCGCATTTCCGCAATCACACGTCACAACGGTCTTGCCTCGCTTGGCCGCCATTCGGCCAAACAACAAGATCATTGATTTTACATAATGCACATTGTGAAGATTCTCGCTATCCACTCAAGGACGTGAGAGCCCATTGGGGTCGTCGAAAAAATCTGGTGTGCGCTGGCGCCAACGGAACCGAGCACCGCGCCAGTCGCTAGCGAAGCTTTTCCCAGCGCCTTCATCAGCGCATCTCCCTTCGCCTTGCCCTCGTACTGCTGGACCGTCGCGCGCGCCAGGGTCTGAACTGCATCGAGGCCGGCGATGTGGGCCATCAGAGCCTGGTCCGCCGGTGTCGCTGTCCGTCGACCGTGACGCCAGTCGCTCACGTGGCCAGGCGGAACACCGAGGGTCTTCGCGAGGCGGTAATCGCTACCCGCAATGGACCGTGCTTGGTCGATTAGTTCATTCAATGAGTCAAGATGTTTCATGTATACCCACTTCTGGTATGGTCCTAGCCTATATCACTTCTGGGTAATAACCAGTCGTGCGTAATGACCAACCGAGGTAATTATGGCGCGTGAGGGACGCAACGGGAAATGCCGGGCCGGGACCTGGCTGCGAGGGCTTGTATGAGCGCCCAGGCAAAGCATTTCCTCCGTCTGTGGTTCTCGGTGCTCTATCGCCTTGAGAACCCCTCTCGCAACCCCCAGCGCGATCGCGAGATCTTCGAGGACGAGCACCGCGTGCGGCTGCTCGCCGGCGATTTGATCGGGTGGGGCGTCAGCCCGACGAACGAGCCCATGAGCGGCCAGCCGCAGGCGGCCGCGACGGGCCGTTCGGCGGTGCTCCCCTCCCCGATTTTTTGTCAGGCGGGCGTGGTAGCACCGCCTGACAGTCTCATGGATGAGAAAACGCGTTGCGAGTTGGACGCGATGGGTGAAGCGTGGGAAGTGGGTCGCGCGGAGCGCGAGGCGGACGAGTTGGCTGCGTCTGAAGAGCGCTATGCCGAGTCGCAGCTGATGAGTGGGGATCGTTGAGCGTGGCCTACGACACGATCAAGCTTCGTTCTCCCTTCATGGACCTGTCTGTGATGCGCCGCATCGAACAGCAATGCATTTTGCGTTCGGGGATGCACCTCGGTACCGGCGAGATCTTGTATGAGCTGCACGCTGGTGAGCTGCTGGGCAGTTGGGATGCCCGCATTGGCATCAAGCCGATGCACGAGGAGCATGTGGCCGATAAGAACGGACGCGTGCGACTGCAGCCATGCGAGCCCTACTTGCTTGTCGAGGCCAGCGTGCACAAGGTCATGTTGGGTCACAACGTCTATGGTGGCCCGACCAACTTCCTCGCGGCCGCGCGCGATCTGATCGCGCTGATTGAGAAGCTGCTCGACACCGAGCTGCCCCCGGCTGATAACTGGACAGTGCATCGCGTCGATGTCGCGAACGTCTTCGACCTGGCGCCAGCTGCAATCAGGCAGTTCTTCGACAGCATGCAGCTCATGAGCTTCCCGCGCCGCGGCGCGAAGGCGATGAAGTGTGCAAACAGCATCTACTTCCCGGGCAAGACCACCACCGTGAAGTTCTATCACAAGGGTCCCGAGTTCAAGGTTCACGACTACGCGCGTTTGCGTCGCTTCTTCAAGCTGCTGTTCGATCACCTGTACGGCACGGACGTGAAGAACCTGGACCGGGTCGAGCACAAGCTGCGCGCCCTTCAACGTCTCGCCGATCGACGCCTGCGCGTCGAGGTCGAGATCCACAGCGACAAGCTGCAGTACGACTTCGGGCGGAACCCCCTCGCCTCCCAGGTCACGGACGAATATCTGCAGCGCATTCACGACAGCGAGATAGAGCGAATCCTTCGGGAAGGGAAACAAGGCATGGACACCGTACGCACCGAGGAGGCCGTATGGCAGCGCCTCCAGTCGCGCTACCCCCAAAAGCTCGCCCATGTGCTGCATGCGTTCTGGCAAACGATGGCCACGCGCGGTGATGACAAGGCGAAGGAGCGGTACACGAAAGCCACCTTTTATCGCAATCGCAAGCTCCTCGAGGAGGTCGGCGTGAGCTGGCGCGGTAGCGACATCGTTCTGGTCGCCAATGACTCCCTGATCCACGACTTCACGCCCATGAGGGGCGACAGGCGGTTCTGCAATCAACCGGCTCGGAACCGCCCCGAGTACCACGTCAGCCGGGATTTGATGCGCCTTGCGGCGTAGGAGTTGAAGAGATGAACGCAGTTGTGCAACCCATGGCCTCCCCTGCCCCAATTTCGCATGCGAAAACGCAGGCGAACCCGATGGAGGTTCTGATTCGCGGCCGAATCGATGCGCGCCGCCGTCATGACGGCACCCACTACACGCGTGTTCTCACGCCGGCAGCGGACGCATACAGCCGCCCGCAGGTGGTCGAGATCCGCAGCAAGCAGTCCCTCGGCAGCGTCGGTGACGAGATCGATCAGCGCTGCAAGCTTGGCGGCTATACGCGCAAGGCGTTCCGAACGACCGACAAGGACACCGGCGAGACGACGATGGTTACGCCGGTGGACATGACGTTGGACGCGGTCGAGTGATGGATGCATTCCTCGTTGCTGTGTCGGTGTTCTGCGTGGCGCTTGAGGTTGCCATGTGGGTTGATGCCGTCGCACGTCGCGGGGAGCGCATCTACAAGGCCCGCCATCGCGATCACTCGAAGGTGCCGCCGATGCGTTGGAAGGAGCCGTCATGACATGCACTGCCATCCCCGTGGCTGACTGGGAGTACTTCACGCTCATGGTCGCTTTCATTCCGCTCTTCACGGCGTTTGCTGGTTATTTCATTGCCAGGGGGATCGGTGAAATCGCGTGTTCCATCCGCGACCGGCTGCGTGCGCGTCGTGCTGCGGTTCCATTCGCGGAGCGTGCAAGGCGCCTTGAGGAGCGCAGAGAGCGTGCTGTGGCCCTGTGGTCGCGCATAGCGCAGCGCAATCGCCGCGAGGCCTTGCGGTTCGGGCAAGGGGTCGAGTGATGTTCCGTTGGCTCTTGCGCACCTTCGGCCGTAGCTTCGTGTGGAAGCTTGGCGCACTCGCCGCCGTGGCGGTAGTCGGCATCGTCAGGGGCTTTTATGGCTGATCCACAGATCATCCAGTGCGTATCCGCGTGCACTGTGACCGTGGTGCACGAACTGACATTCCCTTTGCTCGAAATCACACACGAGCAAGGGGAGCAAATCGCGTTCGCAATCGTGAGCGTGTGGGCAGTGGCCTGGGGCATCCGGCAGGTCATTCTCACCATTCGTAAATCCGGTGCAGACAAAGAGGAAATAGAGCCATGAACAATTTCGCAATCGGTCAATTCAAGGCGAAGGCAAAGCGCTTCGTCGCGCCCGCTGTCGGCAGTGGTGCTGCGGTGCTCGGCACGCTTCTCGCGCTGCCCGCACGCGCTGCCATCGACGTGTCGGCAGTAACCGCCGGCATCGCCGAATACAGCGGCACTGACTCGCCCATCGTCAACATCGGCGGCGCGATTCTGCTGGTGGTTCTGACCATCGCTGCAATCGTCTGGGTGCGTCGTTCCATCAAGTAATCACCTCGGTGGTTGCTTCCCCGGCTTGATCACCCGGGGGCTTCTTCAAAGCGCTCATGTCGAGCGTTTCGCAGAGGGAAAGCAAATGGGGCTGTTTGTGATGATCGCGATCTTGGGGGCTGCGTGGCTGTTGTTTTCCGCCTGATCGTCGCTGTGATGCTGCTGGGCTCGTCGGCTGCCCATGCGCTCATACCTCAGGTGAGCGGCTTGCAGTATCGCGTTAGCTCCGATATGTCGTGGAGGGACACTCCTGAGGCGGCTTGCCTGGACTACTTTCCGCGAGTGAGAGATGTGATCGTTCCGACTGGTACGAACTGGGGTAGTCCCTCCTATGCGAGTAGCTCCGGTCGGTGTGTATATCCATACACCAGCAGCCTGGGGAATCCGAACACCTACACCATCCTGATCACTCAGCGTAGCGCAACGTTCTGCCCTTCGAACAGCACGTTGAGTGGGACACAGTGCGCTTGCAACTCAGGCTATCAGGAGAACGCTTCGCACAACGCGTGTGTCCCTGTTCCGACTGCCTCGGAAAAATGGAAGGCGTGGTGTCAGGCTGCTGCTGGGCAGTCGCTTGGCTTCGCCGAAATGCCCGGCCGCAACGTTCGTTCGGGCTGTCAGAACCTGACGCTTGCTGGCTCTCCGATCAGCACGCCCGGCTACATCCCTGGTGAGGTGCCGCAGGACGCTGGCTGCAAGATCACGCTCGGCAACAGTCGCTCGTTTCCTGATGCCGATGGCTCTTGGTACACCCAGGGCGATGCCTCTGTGACTGGTGGCACATGCCGGGAGAGTGACCCGGCGGCTGGTGATCCCGCAGGCACAGAGAAGCAGCCTGAGGCCAAGCCGCCGAAGTGCGTGGGCGGTTATGAGGGCACTGTCAATGGCACTACGGTCTGCGCAAAGCCCGACACGTCTAAGGGCATCGATTGGGCCGGTACGAAGACTGAGATCAATTCGGACGGTACGACCAAGACGACCGAGAGCGACACGAAGTGCAAGGACGGCATGTGCAACACGACCACGAAGGAGACGACGCGCGACAGCTCCGGCACGGTCATTGGCACGAACACGACGACGACGAAAGAGAGTGCGGGCTCTCTTTGTGCGCGTGACAAGGGCAACGGCGCATGCACAGCGACCGGTGCGGGTGGAGCCGGTGGCGGCGAAGGTGATGGCAACTCGTTCAATGGCAACTGTGTTGCAGGTTTTAAAGCGGTCAGTGAGGACGCCGTGCTCAACGCCATGGCGGAGGAACAGTACAAGCGTAACTGTCAGTTTTTCGAGAAGGCGCCCGATCCGACCGAGGACACGCAGGCCCACGATGAGATGCGCGCCAAGGGCAAGCAAGGCGTTGATCAGACTGCCGATTTGCCTGCGAGCTCAAGGCGTGAGGTCACCATCGGTCCTGGTGATTTCGACTACTCGAGTGCGATTGGTCCCCAGCAGTGCTTCACGGATCGTAGTGTGTCGATCTGGGGCAGATCTGTTGCCATTCCGCTTTCCATCGTCTGCCCGTGGTTGGCGATCCTGGGCAATATCCTCGTGGTCGTTGGCTCCCTGCTCGCGGCCCGCATCGTTATAAGGGGCTGACCATGCCGGCATTTCTTCCTTGGGTCCTTGCGGCCTTTTTCGGCGGCCTGCGCTATGTCATGGGCTCTCTCGCTGTTCAGGTACTGGTTGGCCTCGGCATCGGCCTGGTCACATACAGCGGCATGGACATCAGCCTGACATACCTCAAGCAGCAGGCCATCCAGGCACTTGGTGGTCTACCTGCGGAAATGATCGGCGCGCTGGGCTATGCCAAGGTCGGTGTCTTCATCAACATCGTCACGAGCGCGATGGTCGCTCGCATGAGCATGACGATGATCCGCACCGCTTCGGGTGCGCTCGCCGTGAAACGCTTTTTCAAGCTCTGAGCCATGCTGTACCTGCGCACTGGTGGCAACGGCTCCGGCAAGACGCTGCTTACGCTCAAGGACGTTCGTGCGCTCCAGCTGGAGACTGGTAGGCCTGTTTGCATCAACATCAGGCCTGCCACTGACGAGAAGAAGCCCAATCTTCCCTACTGCAATATCAGGCCCGAGAAGCTGGCGGAATTCGGTTGGAAGCTCGTTCGTTTCGAGGACTGGGAAGCCCAGGATGACAACACGATTTTCCTGATCGATGAGTGTCACTACGATCTGCCGGTCAGGTCGACTAAGGTCCCGCCGCCGCATATCCAGCGTCTCACCGAGCATCGTTCGCGAGGCTTCGATTTTTTCTTGCTCACGCAGCATCCGAAGAACATCGACAGCTTCGTGCGCAACCTGGTGCAGGCACCTGGTTGGCATGAGCACATCAAGCGGCTCGGTGGTGCGATGCCTGTCGCGATGTTCCACCAGTGGGATGCGGTCAACCTGCAGTGCGAGAAGTTCGGCAGCGCGAAGGATGCCAACTCGCGGACGCGCCCGTATCCGACCGAGGTGTATGCCTGGTACGAGTCGGCCACCATTCACACCGGGAGGAAGCGCATCCCCTGGCGTGTGTGGTTCATCTTGCTCGCGGTCGTGCTGATTCCCTACCTGTTCTGGAGCGGCTTTTCGAAGGTCGGTAGGGGCGAGAGTGCGAAGAAGTCCAGCGACAAAGCCGAGGCCGCGAAAGTCGTTGGCGGTGCCGCGGCGAATGGTGCTGTGGGCCAGGTCAAAACGTCGGCGGAATACATCGAGAGCTACAAGCCTCGCATCTCGTCGCTGATGCACACTGCGCCGGCCTACGACGGGTTGACGACGCCGAAACGGGTCCCGGTCCCTGCTGCGTGTGTGGAGATGCCCACGAAGGGCTGCAAGTGCTACACGCAGGACGCCACGCCCTACCCTGTCGATCTGATGATGTGCCGGCAGATCGTTGCCCATGGTGTGTTTCTGGCCTTCCAGGCGGAAGGTGAGCTGACGGGGCGCAACCAGGTGCAGCAACCGGCGAAGCCTCCCGAAGCCGTCCAGACGGCCGCCAGCGCCTCGCCAGGGCTCGTTTTGATCGGTGGGGGCATCCCTACCGCGCCGAGCCCGCCTGCGGCCCCTCCTGAGCCTTCTGCGCAGCCGCGCGTCAAGTCCGATTCGCCCTGGTCGTTTCGGCCGTAGAAAGTGACCATGGAAACGATCGATCCGGACTTTGCTTGGGGCGTCGCGATGGCCTTCGGTCTGTATCGCTTCCTCCGATGGCTGGCCAGGCCGGATGTGGTCGCCGAGATCTGGCGCGAGGTCGAGCGCATTGATCGGGAGCGTCAGCGATGAGTGTTGAGGCAGCGGCCCTCGTGGCGTGGGTGGTCGGGGTCCTGGTTCTCGTTGTGCGCACCATGCTGCTTATCAAGCGCGACATCGAGCGCGATTGAATTAGGCGGCTGCTTAAACGAAAAGCCGCCCGCGGGCGGCTTTGATTTTTTCGCATGCGAAAGTCAGTCTGCGATCGCGCGCCACTCAATGACCAGGTCGCGCAAACTGAGCTCGATGCCGTTCGCGCCGAGGATGTAGGCTGCGTCGTCCTCTTCGTCACCGTATCGAACGTTCTTGTGCTGCACCATGCGTCGCATGCTCAGTAGCTTGTCGGCGCTGCTGGTCAGGGTGCCGGCGTCCCACGACTTCCTCACGAGTGCGCACATGGCATCTTGCTGCTCGGCTGTCCATGTCGCCAGTACGGCGTCGATGTCGAAGGGTCCCCTCGCGTTTATCAGCTCGCCCAGCTTGCCCATGCCGTCGTGCGCCGTCCAGGGCGCTGGCTGCTTGGACTTGCTCGCCTTGGCCTGTTTCGCTTTGGCCTTCTTCTTCTCTGCCGCGACGCTCTCCTTGATGTCTGCCAGCAGCGCCCTCGCCTCTTCTCGCCCTGCCGTGCCTTGCTCGATGTTTTCGAGCAGCTGTTGCTGCGGCCGGCCCCACGCCAGTTTTTCGATCTGCGACACCATGAGCACCAGCTCGAGATCCTCGCTCTTTCCGCTATCTAGGAGCCTGGTTGCGCGCCAGCCGAGGCCGCGCCCTAGTGCCAGGTGCTTTGACACCCACGATATCGACTTGCCCGTGAGCGTTGCAATCGGCTTAAGCGCCTTGTGCTTCTCGTAGAGCTGTGCAATGGCCGCAGCCATTTCCGTGATGCTCAGTTCCTCCCGCTGGATGTTCTCCACAAGCTGCATCTCGGCCGCCTTGGCCTGGTCGACCTCGCCGATCAGCGCCGGCACCGCCGTCAGTCCTGCCAGGTGCGCCGCCCTCACCCGTCGTTCACCGGCAATGATGATGTAGCTCTCGATCGCGTCCGGGTCCGGTCGCAGCAGCACGGGCTGCAGGATGCCCTGCTGCTGGATGCTGGCGGCCAGCTCAGCCAGGTCCTCGTCGTTGAACTCCGTGCGTACCTGCGCCGCGGCTCGGATGTGGCCGAGCTCGACGAACTGGAGCTGAGGTGCGGGGGTGGTGGTTGCCGGCGCTGCCGGCGTCTTGCGGTTCTTCGTGGCCATGGCGGTCCTTAAGTGCGAGGTTGTGGATCGATCAGAAGAGCTTCCCGATCGCGCCGCGCAGAGCACGTGCAGCTGCACGTGCGACACGCATCGCGTCCACCAGCCAGGCCGGCCGCGAGGCCTTCGGCAGCGCTTGCACGATGCCGGCCTGCATGAGCCACGACCACCAGGCTGCGCGCTGCTGCGGCGCGGCCTCGGCCGGCGTGCTGAGGTCCAGCTCGAGCTGGCGGATCAGCGCATCGGCGTATCGGCGGTAGTTGGCTGCGATCATGGCTGTTGGTGTTTTGGGAATACCTTCAGCAGTCGCTTCCTCGCTCCCCTCGCAGGGCGAGGGGCGGGGGGGAGTGGGCTCGTCGTGCCACAAGAAAAATCCGGCCAGCGCCGGAACCCCGCATAAAAAACACCCCCGTTGCGCCCCTCACAAAGTGTGGGGTCAACGGGGGTGTTTGCGGGGTTCCAAGCTGGGCGGATTTTTCACCGCGTAGCAGCGGCAAAAGCACCAGGCGTGACACAGCGCAGCGACAAGGCGCAGCCGACTGGCGCGACTGGTGACTTGCCGATGCGGCTAGTGCCTGATGCGATAGATCTCGATGAAGCCGCTTGCGGCCCCTGCCCTAGTCGGCGCGCATGTCTGGCGCGCTGATGCGATCGCGATCACGTGTCACGGTCGGCCGTCGATCGGCGCGCTGCGCATCCCGCAGGCCATCGCGGATGGCATAGCGGATCGTTAGATACAGCAGGTAGAAAAAGATCAGCGTGCCGATGATCGTCATGGCGATCTCGGCGATGAGCATCTGTGCGGCCACGCGCTCGATGTTCTGGATAGCACGTGCTGTCTGGTCGACGGGCATGAAAAAAGGCCTCCGTGTGGAGGCCCGATTTTGCTGCTAGTCTTGCAGAGACTTACGATTTTCAAGCTGGAAAAGCTTGACATAAGCGTCGTTGTGTCTGCGGTTTTACCGTAGTGCACATTGTGCGGATTAACCGGGAAAGCAGAGAGGCGGGGTTTCGTGGGCCATGGCTCCAGTGCTGCAGGAATGTCGCTCGATGACGTTACTGCTCGGGCGCTTATGGAACCTGATCCGGGTACTGCCCGGCACGAGGCTTCGATGCCCACGACTGCGATCGCAGTCTCTGCACTCGCGGGCTCTCAGCCCCGCATGCGAAACCTCAATCCCGCGCGTCCAACCCGCCATGGATCGCCAGATCCGCTTGCCGGATCTGGCGGCGCCGACGCAGCGCCTCGCTCATGCCGTCACGCACACCGGCCTTGATGACCAGGTACAGGAGCCAGCCCACGAGCGTGCCGGCGATCAGGATCGCTGCGAGCAAAGACATCTGCCATGCCAAGGCGCCGCCGCCGAGCTGCTGGATGGTGACTTGCATGGATGTTCAGGGCGAAAAAAAGGGCTTCATCGAAGCCCTCATTCTGTCCGCGCCTGTTTCCAACAAATACAAACTTCATCAAGCTTTCACTTGATTGGCAGGAAATAAGTCACGAACTACAGCCGTCAGAAACAAAAACTACTACTTTATTAACAATTTACTACCACTTCCCATCCTTCGGAATCGGCTTCGCCGTAGACGTCGCGGCGATCAGCGCCGCGGCTTCCGATCGATTGGCGCGGTTGGCGAAATCGACCGCGGTCATGCCCAACTGGTTCTTCATCGTGACGTCCGCACCCTCGGCCAGCAGCAGCTTCACCGCGTCGGTCGAGCCATACATCGCGGCCATCATCAGCGGCGTGGTGCCGTTGGGGGATTGCGCGTCGATGAAGGCGAAGTTGTCGAGCAGCTGCTTCATGATCGCCAGGTGCCCGCCGGTGGCCGCGTAGTGCAGCGGCGTCCAGCCGGGCTTGTTGATGTCGGCATCGCGCTTGATGAGCTGGGTGACGAGGTCCTGCTGGCCCTTGATGGCCGCGAGCATCAACGGGCTCTCGTCCTTGGCGTTGCGCAGCTCGACGTTGGTCTGCGGCGACTCGAGCAGCACCTGGATCACCTTCGGCGACGGCTCGCGCAGCGCGATCAGCAGACCCGTCTGGCCGCGCTCGTCGCGCGTGTTGGGGTCGAAGCCGCGCTGCAGCAGGCTGCGGACACCGCTCGGATTGTCGGCGCGCACGGCCCGGAAGAAGTCCTCGAACGAACCCGCGTGCACGGAGAAAACTGCTGCAAAAGCAGACAGATAAACGAGTTTCTTGAAGTTTTTCTTCATCATTGTCGAACCCCCTTGAACAGTGTCTCGAAGTTGTCGCTGGTCGCCTGGGCCACAGCCTCGACCGGCAACTGCCGCAGCTCGGCGATCTGCCGCGCCACGTACGGCACGTAGGCCGGCGTGTTGGTCTTGCCCCGGTACGGCACCGGTGCCAGGTACGGGCTGTCGGTCTCGATCAGCATGCGCTCGAGCGGCACGAAAGCCGCCACGTCACGCAGATCCTGCGCCTTCTTGAAGGTCAGGATGCCCGAGAAGGATATGTAGAAGCCGAGGTCCAGCGCGGCGCGCGCCACCTCGGCGGTTTCGGTGAAGCAGTGGAACACGCCGCCGGCCGCGCCCGCGGAGCCGTCCTCGCCCTCCTCCTTGAGGATCGCGATGGTGTCGGCCGAAGCTTCGCGCGTGTGGATCACAAGCGGCTTGCCGGTCTGCCGGGCGGCGCGGATGTGCACGCGGAAGCGCTCGCGCTGCCATTCGAGGTCGGCGATGCTGCGGCCACCCTTGCGTTCCTCCATCTGGTAGTAGTCGAGGCCGGTCTCGCCGATCGCCACCACGCGCGGCCGCGCGGCCAGGCGCACGAGGTCGTCGACGCTGGGCTCGAGCGTGTCCTCGGTGTCCGGATGCACGCCCACGCTGGCCCAGAAGTTGTCGTAGCGCGCGGCCAATGCCTGCACCTCGTCGAACTCCTCGAGCCGGGTGCAGATGCACAGAGCCCGGTCGACCTGGGCGGCGGCCATGGCGGCGCGTACCGTGTCCATCTGGTCGGCGAATTCGGGAAAGGTCAGGTGGCAGTGGGAGTCGGTGAACATCGCCAGGAATCTGAGGAAACGAAGGGAGCCGAAAACTGGCGAGCGCAAGAGGCGGCCAGGCCGCCCCGGATGTCAGATCGTCTGCGTCGGCCGGTCGGAAGCCATCGAGCCGCCCAGCGCGGCTTCGATGCGGGCCTTGAGCTGGCGCGATTTCTCGTCGGACGGGAAACGGATGCCCACGCCGGGCGCGCGGCTGCCGGCCGCGCGCGCCGGCGTGATCCAGGCGACCTTGCCGGCCACCGGATAGCGCTGCGGGTCTTCGGGCAGGGTCAGCAGCACGTAGACGTCGTCGCCGAGCCGGTATTCGCGCGATGTCGGAATGAAGATACCGCCCTCGGAGAACAGCGGGATGTAGGCCGCGTAGAGCGCGCCTTTCTCCTTGATCGCGAGCTGGATGACGCTCGGCCGGTGCGGCGTGGCGCCACCCGCAGCGGCGGCGGCTGCGGCTGCGGCTGCGGCAGCGGTGGCTGCGGAATTGGCGGAAGGGGCTGCGGGTTGGTTCATGGGCGGCGAGCGGCTGAGTTGAGGGTGCTGCGCGCTTCGCTCACGAGCGCTTCCAGCATGAGTCCTGCATTGAACGGATGTTCCGCGGTCCGGGCCGACGCGGCCAGCGATTTCGACCAGCGCGCCAGCGCGAGCCGCGACGGCGCGGCCGGCAGGTCGCCGGGTTCGAAGAAACGCGGCGCGGCGCCATTGCCGACGGCCATCAGGTCGTGGCAGAGCTTCTGCAGCGCGCCGACCGCCTGCGCCGGCGCCTGGTCGGCCAGCGCGCCGACGTCGCCGCGCAGCACGGCCTTGGGCAGCAGCGCCCAGGCCTTGGGCGACTGGCCGGTGCGCGCGAGCCGCAAGGCGTCGCTCGGGCGTCCGCCGGCCGCGCGCAGCAGGGCGGCGGCATCCGCGGCGGGAACGTCCTGCGTTGCGAGCCAGGCCTCGGCCTGCTGCGTGTCGGGCCAGGGCAAGGTGAAGCCGAGGCAGCGGCTGCGGATAGTCGGCAGCAGTTGCCAGGCGGCCTCGCTCGCGAGCACGAAACGCACGTCGCCCACCGGCTCCTCGAGCGTCTTGAGCAGCGCATTGGCGGTGATGGTGTTCATGCGCTCGGCCGGATAGACCAGCACCACCTTGCCGCGGCCGCGCGCGCTGGTGCGCTGCGCGAAACCGACCGCGTCGCGCATCGCCTCGACGCGGATCTCGCGGCTGGCCTTGCGCTTCTTGTCGTCGATGTCGGCCTGGGCCTTCTCGTCGAGCGGCCAGCCCAGGTCCAGCATCGCCACCTCGGGCATCAGCACGCAGAGGTCGGCATGGGTGCGGACCTCGATGGCGTGGCAGCTCGGGCAATGGCCGCAGGCGGCGCCCTCCTCCGTCGGCTGCTCGCAAAGCCAGGCCGAGGCGAGCGCGAGCGCCAGGTCGTACTGGCCCAGGCCCGAGGGCCCTTGCAACAGCCAGGCGTGGCCGCGCTGGCGGAGCAGCTCGACCAGCGGCTGGCGCAGCCATGGCGACAGTTCGGCTACGGTCATGCGCGCCCTTCCCCGGCCAGGCCGCGCGCCACCAGCGCCGCCTCGACCTGTTGCCAGACCTGGTCGCGGCTCTGGCTCGCATCGATGCGCACGAAGCGCGGCGCATCGGCCGCCACGCGCTCGGCATAGCCTTGCGCGACCTTGCGGAAGAACTCGACCGGCTGGGCCTCGAACTTGTCGGGCACGCGCGCGCCGGCCAGGCGCTGGGCCGCGATCTCGGGTGCGAGGTCGAACCACAGCGTGATGTGCGGCTGCAGCAAGGCCACGTCGGACTGCCCACCGCGCCCGGCCTGCGCCCAGCGCTCGAGCGTGGACAGCACATCGGCGTCGAAGCCGCGGCCGCCGCCCTGGTAGGCGAAGGTGGCGTCGGTGAAGCGGTCGCACAGCACCACGTCGCCGCGTGCCAGTGCCGGCTCGATCACCTGCACGATGTGGTCGCGCCGCGCGGCGAACACCAGCAGCGATTCGGTCAGCGGGTCCATCGGCTGTTCGAGGATCAGCATGCGCAGCGTTTCGGCCAGCGGCGTGCCGCCCGGTTCGCGCGTGCGCGTGACCGTGCGGCCTTGGCCCTCGAAGAGCGCCTGCAAGGCATCGAGGTGGCTGGACTTGCCGGCCCCGTCGATGCCCTCGAGCGTGAGAAAGAGTCCGCCAGCGTTCATTGGGCCGCCTTCGTCGCAGGGGTGCCGCCGCCGCGCTGGTAGCGGTTGACGGCACGGTTGTGGTCGTCGAGCGAGCTGCTGAACTGGCTGGTGCCGTCGCCGCGCGAGACGAAATACAGCGACTTGCTCTGCGCCGGCTGCACAGCCGCCAGCAGCGCGGCCTTGCCGGGCATCGAGATCGGCGTGGGCGGCAGGCCGTTGCGCATGTAGGTGTTCCAGGGCGAGTCGGTCTGCAGGTCCTTCTTGCGCAGGTTGCCGTCGAAGGCGGTGCCCATGCCGTAGATCACGGTCGGGTCGGTCTGCAGCGGCATGCCGATGCGCAGCCGGTTGTTGAAGACGGCGGCGATCTCGGCCCGGTCGGCCGCCTTGCCGGTCTCCTTCTCGACGATGCTCGCGAGGATCAGCGCCTGCTCGGCCGATTGCAGCGGCAGGTTGCTGCCGCGCGCGGCCCAGGCGGCCTCGAGCTTCTTGTCCATGGCGCGCATGGCGCGCTGCAGCAGCGCGATGTCGGTCGAGCCTTTGGAGTAGGTGTAGGTGTCGGGGAAGAAGCGCCCTTCGGGGTGCTGGCCGGGCCGGCCCAGCTTTTCCATCAGCGCCTCATCGCTCAGGCCCACGCTGTCGGGCTTGAGCTGTTCGGCCTTGGCGAGGGCGGCGCGCACCTGGCGGATGTTCCAGCCCTCCACCAGCACCAGGCTGCGCGTGGCTTCCTCGCCGCGCACCAGGATGTTGAGCAGCAGCTTGGGCGTCACGCCGCGGTCGAGCTCGTAGCTGCCGGCGCGCATCTGCCGGTCCTGGCCCGAGATGCGGAACCACAGGTAGAGCAGCTGCGGGTCGACCGCCACGCCGGCGTCGGCCACGGCCTGGGCGATGCCGCGCGGCGTGGTGCCCGGCTCGACCGACAGATCGACGTTGGGCGCCGGCAGCTTGAGCGGCTGGTGCACCCACCAGAGTCCGCCGGCACCGGCGGCCAGCGCGGCCAGGGCAGCGAGCAGGAAGATCGTGAGGAAGAAGCGGCGCACGGATCCGATGAAAGAGCGGAGGAGGATGAGGTGGCGGAACGGGCTGGACGGGGCTTTTCGCGGCAGCGTGGCAGCCGCTCGAGGCGGTGGCCCTGCAAGAAGAAAGGCTGCCGTCGCCGCGGTCCTGACGAATCAGGCCCGACCATGATAATTCAGCGATGACCACAGTCGTTCTCAATGGCGTTGCGCCCCTCGCCCATCTGGGCGTGATCCGTGCCGAAGGCCCCGATGCCGCGGCCTTCCTGCATGGCCAGCTGACCCAGGATTTCTCCCTGCTCGGCGCCGCCGAGGCCCGCCTGGCGGCGCTGTGCACCGCCAAGGGCCGCGTGATCGCGAGCTTCATCGGCATCCGCCCGCAGCCCGAGCTGGTGCTGCTGGTCTGCAGCCGCGACATCCTGGCGGCCACGCTCAAGCGGCTGTCGATGTACGTGCTGCGCGCGAAGGCCAAGCTCAGCGACGCGACCGAGCAGTTCGCGCTGTTCGGCCTCGCCGGCACCGCGCTCGCGGCCAACGGCCTCGACGCCTCGGCCGCGCCCGGCCAGCGCCGCGCGATCGAAGGCATCGAGGGCGGCAGCGCCATCTCGCTCTACCCGGCCGACGGCGTGCCGCGCGCACTCTGGCTCGCCCCGGCCGGCAGCGCCGCGCCGCAGGGCGCCGCGCTCGACGCGGCGCTGTGGTCGTGGAGCGAGGTGCGCAGCGGCATCGTTACGCTCACCACGCCGGTGGTCGAGGCCTTCGTGCCGCAGATGATCAATTACGAATCGGTGGGCGGCGTCAATTTCAAGAAGGGCTGCTACCCCGGCCAGGAAGTGGTGGCGCGCAGCCAGTTCCGCGGCACGCTCAAGCGCCGCACCTACCTCGTGAAGGCCGACGGCGAAGTCGCGGCCGGCCAGGAAGTCTTTGCCGTCAGCGATGCCGAGCAGCCCGTGGGCACGGTCGCGCAGGCCGCGCCGGCGCCCGACGGCGGCTGGGCCGCGCTGATCTCGATGCAGATCGCGGCGCTCGAGGCCGGCGGCCTGCATGCGGCCTCGGCCAGCGGCCCGGCGCTCCAGGTGGAACCTTTGCCTTATCCGCTGCTCGAAGATATCTGAGTCTCCGAACAGCACCGGGCGCCGACCACCGGCACCGCGCTGCAGCTTGAAGCCCAATCAGTGAGGCGTTTTGGGCTTCCAACGCCCGTCGTTCGGGCGCAAGGCGCTATCTTTCAGATAGCGCCTTTTTTTGTGCGTCTTTCTTAACCCCGTTGCCGCCGGTGCGCCGTAGAAGCCTGCACCGATCACTTCCGGCAAGGAAAGAGAGACCTCCATGAACCGCAGATTCTTCTCCACCGCCCTCGCGCTGGCCGCGCTCTCGGCCTGCACCCAGACCCCGGCGCGCCCCTATCTGCCGCCCTCGCCCGTCGACCGCCTCGGCGGCCTGATGGAAGTCAGCGTGGTCGACCGCGCCACCGGCCGCGAGCTGCCGATCTACCGCGCCAACGGCGAGTACTGGGTGGCCGGGCGTCCCGGCGCGCGTTATGCGCTGCGGCTGCGCAACCGCATGGGCGAACGGCTGATGACCGTGATGTCGGTCGACGGCGTCAACGTGCTGACCGGCGAAACCGCGGGCGTGCAGCAGAACGGCTACGTGCTCACGGGCGGCGAGCGCGCCGACATCGCCGGCTGGCGCAAGAGCGATTCGCAGATCGCGGCCTTCGAGTTCACCGCCAACGGCAATTCCTATGCGAGCCGCACCGGCCGGCCCGACGAGGTGGGCGTGATCGGCGTCGCGGTGTTCCGCGAGCGCGTGGCACCGCCGCCGCCGCCGCCCGTGCCGATGCCCTTCCCGCGCCGCGACGGCTACAGCCGCGAGGAGTCGGCCCCGCGCGGCGATTTCGAGGCCCGCAACAAGTCGATGGCGCCGGCGCCGGGAACCGCGCCTTCGGCCGACAGCGCCGCCGCGGAATCCTCCGCCATGGCCCAGTCGCGCAGCCAGCCCGCGCCCAGCCTCGGCACCGGCCATGGCCGCCGCGAGACCTCGTACGTCGGCCACACCACCTTCGAGCGCCTGCGCTCCTCGCCCGACGAGGTGGTGCGCATCCGCTACGACAGCCGCGAGAACCTGGTCGCCGCGGGCGTGATCCCGGCCAATCCGGCGCCGCGCTGGCCGCGTCCCGCGGGACCGTCGCCGTTCCCCGAATCCGAGGCGGGCTACGTGCCCGATCCGCCGCCGCGTTACTGAACGACGCTCAGCGCAGCACGCGCCGCATCTCGATGTGCGGGATGTCGGCCTCGACGAAGGGCTCGCCGTGCACCGCATAGCCGAGCCGTTCGTAGAAGCGCTCGGCGCTGCGCTGCGCGTAGAGCGCGATCTCCGCATCGCCGCGCGCCCGGGCCGCGGCCTCGAGCGCCTGCACCACCGCCACGCCGTGGCCGCCGCTGCGCAGCGCGCGATGCACCGCGATGCGGCCGATCATCGAGCGGCCATCCTGTGCCGGCAGCAGCCGGCCGGTGGCGATCGCCTGGCCGAGCCGGTTGCGCACCACCACATGCGGCACCGCCGCGTCGTGCTCGTCCCACTCCATGGCCTCGGGCACCTTCTGTTCCTCGATGAAGACCGCGCGCCGCAGCGCCGCAGCGCCCTCGCCCAGCGTGGCCCAGTCGCCGGTGTCGATCGCGCGCATCGTCTCGCCGGCCTCGAAGCCCTCGAGGATCGCGCGCAGCGAGGCCGGCACCGGCTTCGAGGTCTGCGTGGCCGGGTCGGCGAACACGTAGACCAGTTCGCAGCCGACCAGGAATTCGCCCTGGCGGAACAGCCCGCCCTCGAAGGTCATCGACGAGGTGCCGATGCGCGCGCAGCGCATGCCCACGTCGATCACGTCGTCCATGCGCGCCGAGCCGCGGAAATCGATGGTCGCCTTGCGCACATAGAGATCGCCGCCCAGCGAATGCATCGCTTCCTCGTAAGGCAGCGCGAGCGCGCGCCAGTAGTCGGCGATGGCGGTGTCGAAGTACATCAGGTAGTGCGCGTTGAAGACGATCTTCTGCATGTCGACTTCGGCCCAGCGCACGCGCAGGCGGTGGAAGAAACGGAAATCACTGCGTTGCATTCTTGTTGTCTCCAGGGGAAATGAAATGGTGGTCGTCAGGGCCGCAGCGCGTCGCGCAGCGCCTTCGCCGCATCGTCCTGCGCCTGCAGCGCCTCGGGCACCGCGCGGCCCATCTTGAGGAACTCGTGGATCACGCCGCGGTAGATCTCGAGGTCGACCGGCACGCCCGCGGCACGCAGCTTGTCGGCATAGGCGATGCCCTCGTCGACCACCGGGTCGCACTCGGCCAGCGCGATCCAGGCCGGTGCCACGCCGTCGACGTCGTCCGCGATCAGCGGCGCGAAGCGCCAGTCGTCGCGGTCGGCCGGGCTGCGCACGTACTGGCCGAAGAAGTAGTCGATCAGCGCCTTGGTCAGCAGCGGGCCCTGGGCGTAGCGGCGGTGCGACTCGGTGTCCTGGTGGCCGGTGGTGCCGGGGTAGATCAGCATCTGCAACGACAGCGGCAGGCCCGCGTCGCGCGCGAGGATCGCGCAGACCGCGGCCAGCGTGCCGCCCGCGCTGTCGCCGCCGACCGCGAGCCGCGCGGGATCGAGGCCCAGGCTCGCACCCTCGCGCGCGACGAAGGCGAAGGCATCCCACGCATCGTCGGAAGCGGTCGGGAACTTGTGCGCGGGCGCGAGCCGGTAGTCGACCGACACCACGGCGCAGCCACTCTTCTTGCTCAGCACGCGGCACAGCGTGTCGTGGGTGCGGATGTTGCCGACCGTGAAGCCGCCGCCATGGAAGTACATGAGCACCGGCAGCACCTCGGCCGAGGGCGCGTAGAGCCGCGCGGGAATCGCATGGCCATCGCGCGCGGCGATCTCGAAGTCCTCGATGCGCGCGAGCTCGGGCTTGGGCACCTCGAGCACGCCCGCGCCGCGTTCGTACGAGGCCTTGGCCTCGTCGGG
Organism: Variovorax sp. GW821-FHT10D07; assembly: GCF_059415325.1. NCBI lineage: Bacteria > Pseudomonadati > Pseudomonadota > Betaproteobacteria > Burkholderiales > Comamonadaceae > Variovorax > Variovorax sp. GW821-FHT10D07. Next base: position 58,930 of record NZ_JBWKMZ010000025.1, read on the forward strand.
CGTGAGCTGGTCGAGCGAGGGATGGCCGGCGCGCGCCATGCGCTCGATCACGCTGGCCATCTTGGCGGTCAGCGGATGGGGAAGTCGTTGTGCGGTGGGATTCGTCGTCATGTCACTTGAAGGAAACGACCACGGGCTGGGCGCGCGCCAGGCCTTCGTAGGTCACGAGCACCGTCTGCCCCGCCTTGGGCGGCAGCAGCGGCGAGAAGGAACCGAGGCTGATGAGGTCGCCGGGCTTCATGGCGATGCCTTCCCTGGCGAGGGCGCCGGCCAGCCACACCACGGCATTGAGCGGATGCTCGAGGATGTCCGAGCCCTTGCCGCGCGCCAGTTCGTTGCCGGCGCCGTCCTTCATCACCACCGTCATGTCGCGCAGGCTCTGCAGCAGCACGGCCTGGCCTGCGCTGTCGGCGGGCACCTCGATCGCCACGCCCCTGACGCCCAGGCGCGCCGCCACGTTGATGGCCGCGAGGCCCGGGCCGCCGAGCTTGGGCGGGGTCTGCACCGCGAGGTCGGGCAGCTCGATGAAGGGGATCACCTGGTCGATCGCGGCGAGCACCTCGGCCGGGGTCTTCGCGGCGTTGATGTCGGCGCTCTTCACGCGCACCAGCATGTCGGCCTCGAACAGCGGACGCGCGCCGAAGGCGGCATCGACCACCGCGCCGGTGTCGAGCACCATGTCGCGGTAGAGCACGCCCCACACCGGCTGGTCGTAATTGAAGCGCTTCTGCACCGCGGGATTGGTGAGCCCGGCCTTGTAGCCGACCACCGGGCCGTGCTTGCGCGCATGCAGCGCATTGAGCTTCGCGCGCGTGCAGGAGGCATCGGTCTCGCCCATGTTCTCGATGTCGGCCGCGGGCCGGTGGGCCTCGAGCGCGGCCGCGAAATCGGCGACCTGTTCGTCGCTGAGGCAGGCCGCCAGCGCCGGGGCGGCGGACAGCACGGCGATCGCTGTGCCGAGCGCGACAGCGGCAAGGGTTTTCTTCGTGTGCAAGGTGCCTCCCTCCTGATAGTTTCGGTAGATTCGATGGTCCGCCATCGTACTGCCCGCAAGCTCCGGAACCCCTCCCCCCACCCATGGCCCTCATCCAATACCTGACCCAGATCCAGTTCGAATTCGGCGCGGTGAAGCTGCTGTCGAGCGAGTGCGCGCGCATCGGCATCAACCGCCCGCTGATCGTGACCGACGCCGGCGTGCGCGCGGCCGGCATCCTGCAGAAGGCGATCGATGCCATCGCCGACCTCGAGGTGTCGATCTTCGACCAGACCCCGTCCAACCCGACCGAGGCCGCCGTGCGCGCGGCCGTCGAGCTCTACCGCAGCGGCCGCTGCGACGGCCTGATCGCCGTGGGCGGCGGCTCGGCCATCGACTGCGCCAAGGGCGTGGCGATCGCGGCCACGCACGAAGGCCCGCTCAAGACCTACGCCACCATCGAGGGCGGCTCGCCGAAGATCACCGACCGCGCGGTGCCGCTGATCGCGGTGCCCACCACCAGCGGCACCGGCAGCGAGGTCGCGCGCGGCGCGATCGTGATCGTCGACGACCACCGCAAGCTCGGCTTCCACAGCTGGTTCCTGATGCCCAGGGCCGCGATCTGCGACCCCGAGCTCACGCTCGGCCTGCCGCCGCGCCTGACCGCCGCCACCGGCATGGACGCGATCGCGCACTGCATGGAGACCTTCATGTCGGCCGCCTTCAACCCGCCGGCCGACGGCATCGGCCTCGACGGCCTCGAGCGCGCCTGGGGCCACATCGAGCGCGCCACCAAGGACGGCAGCGACCGCGAGGCGCGCCTTAACCTCATGAGCGCCTCGATGCAGGGCGCGATGGCGTTCCAGAAGGGCCTGGGCTGCGTGCACTCGCTGAGCCACAGCCTCGGCGGCGTCGATCCGCGCCTGCACCACGGCACGCTCAACGCGTTGTTCCTGCCCGCCGTGATCCACTTCAACGCCGGTGCCGAGTCGGTGCAGAAGGAGCAGCGGCTGCAGCGCATGGCGCAGGCCATGCACCTCGATTCGGCCGGCGACCTCGGCGATGCGATCCGCGACATGAACGCGCGCCTGGGCCTGCCCAAGGGCCTGGCCGAAGTGGGCGTGACACCCGCGCTGTTCGAGCAGATCATCGACGGCGCAATGGCCGACCACTGCCACAAGACCAACCCGCGGCTGGCCACGCGCGACGACTACCGCGCGATGCTCGAAGCCTCGATGTGAGGCCCGGCCGGGGCGCCGACCCCGGCCTTATAAACAGTTCGTCTTAAGCGCGCGGTCTTAGCGCGCCGCATGCGCCATCGCGTCATGTCGATGACATGAGGGCTTCCTAGACTGGCCTCGACGACCCGCACCCGCCGGGTCCTTCGAGAACAGGGAACACCTTCGAATGACGCGAACCATCCGGGTCCACACCGCACTGAGCGCCGAGCAGTTGAAGTTTCGCGCGATGCGGGGACAGGAAGGCCTCTCCCGACTCTTCGAGTTCGAGGTCGACATGGTCAGCACCAGCTTCAACCTCGACCTGAAGACGCTGCTGGGCACCTCGCTGAGCATCGAGGTCTCGGACGACGCCGGCCCGCGCTTCCTCAACGGCACCGTGGTGCGCTTCGAACTGCTGGGCCGCGCCAACGAGACCGGCCGCCACTACGTCTACCGCGCGCTGGTGCAGCCCTGGCTCTGGTACCTCACGCGCACCACCGACAGCCGCATCTTCCAGAACCGGAGCGTGCCCGAGGTGCTCGACGAGGTGCTCGGCAAGTACGGCTTCGAGTACGAGAAGCGCCTGACCGGCAGCTACCGCAGCTGGGAGAACTGCGTGCAGTACCAGGAGAGCGACTTCGCCTTCGCGAGCCGGCTCATGGAGCACGAAGGCATCTCCTACCACTTCGAGCATTCGAACGGCTCGCACCTGCTGGTGCTGGCCGACGATGCCGGCGCCTACCGGCCGCTGCCCGGCTACGCCAGCATTCCGTACCGGCCGCGCGACCGCGTGGTCGACGCGCTCGAGCCCTGCATCGATCGCTGGCGCGTGGCCGAGCAGATCACGTCGGGCCGCGTGATGCTCGACGACTTCGATTTCCGCAAGTCGCGTGCCTCGCTGCAGAGCGTGCAGCAGGACCCAAAGGGCCACGACCATGCCTCGTACGAGGTCTACGAATGGCTGGGCGGCTACAGCGAGCACCAGCAGGGCGACACCTATGCGCGCATCCGGCTGCAGGAGCTGCAGTGCGCGCACGAGCTGGCCGCGGGCCACACCAACGTGGCGGGCATGGCGCCCGGCTACCTGTTCTCGCTCACGCATTGCCCGCGCGAGGCCGACAACCGCGAGTACCTGGTCACAGAGACCCGCTACGACCTGCAGGAGCCCGAGTACTCGAGCGGCGGCAGCGCCGAATCGGTGTGCGAGTTCGACTTCAGCGTGCTGCCCTCCTCCGTGGTCTACCGGCCCGCGCGCAAGACGCCGCGCCCGCGCACCAACGGCCCGCAGACCGCCACCGTGGTCGGCCCGCAGGAGATCTGGACCGACCGCTTCGGCCGCGTGAAGCTGCAGTTCCGCTGGGACCGCTACGGCCAGGCCGACGAGAACAGCTCCTGCTGGGTGCGCGTGTCGAGCAGCTGGGCCGGCGCGAACTTCGGCACCATGCACATGCCGCGCGTGGGCCAGGAGGTCATCGTCGACTTCATCGGTGGCGAGCCCGACCGGCCGATCATCACGGGCCGCGTCTACAACAGCGACCAGATGCCGCCGTGGGAACTGCCGGCCAACGCCACGGCCAGCGGCATCCTCACGCGCTCGAGCGAAGGCGGCGCGGCCAACCAGGCGAACATGCTGCGCTTCGAAGACCGCACCGGCGCCGAGCAGATCCTGCTGCATGCCGAGCGCAACCTCGACGTGGAGGTCGAGGCCGACGAGACCCACACCACCGGCGGCACCCGCACCACGCTGATCAAGGGCCACGAGTCGGCCACCTACCAGGACGGCGAAACGCGCGACATCACCGCGGGCGCGCAGGAGACCATCACCGGCGGCGACACCCGCGACGTGACCGGCGGCTTTAGCGAGACCATCAGCGGCGGCGTCAACCAGCGCATCACCGGCGGCAAGAACCGCAACCTGGCCGGTGGCCTCAACGACACCATCACGGGCGGCGTGAACCTCGCGATCACCGGCGGCTTCCACGGCACCATCGATGGCCAGGAGATCCGCTTCGTGAGCGGCGGGCGCAACGACACCATCAACACCGTCAACAACGTGACGGTCAACGGTCCCTCGACCACCATCGTGACCGGCCCGACGGTGCACACCTCGCCCGACGTGACCTTCAACACCACCAACCACATCCACAACACGACGCAGCACGTCATCAACACCAACGTCTACAACACGACCTCGACCACCTACAACAACACGACCAACAACTACACCAACAACTCCACCGTCTACAACAACAACTACGCATCGAGCGGCGACTGGCGGCTCGCGCGCGTGGGCGGCGTGGGCTTCCGGCTGAGCCTGGTGGGGATGTCGCTGGACGTGTGGGGCGCGCGGCTGCAGTACTACGCGGCGCTCAATGCGCAGCTCGCGACGGTCAAGATCGACGTGGCCATCTTCTCGCTGAAGAACGCGCCGCTGAAGATCAGCACCACGGGCCTGAAGATCGCCCAGAAGGGCATGCTGATCGCGACCGGCGGCCTGGCGGCGAAGTTCAAGGTGCTGACCCTGGTGGTCTGACGAAGCGAACGAATGGAAATCCTGCTGTGGATCGTCTTCGCGGTGCTGATGGGCTCGATGCTGCTGGTGGCGGTGTCGGTCGTGGTCGTGGCCACGCGCGAGAACCGCGCCTATTCGGCCGAGGCCAAGACCTGGGAGCGGCTGGCGCAGACCGGCATTCCCGCGCAGGCCGTGGTCGAGTCGCTCAAGCGTTCAGAGAATGAACTCTCGCGCGGCGGCTCGCAGGGCCAGACCGTGTATGCCGTCGAACTCGCGCTGCGCGTGATCGGCACCGACGCCATCGTGGACGAGCGCCCCGCCATCGTGCGCACGCTGATCGACGAGGGACTGCTGCCGCAGTTCGCGGTGCCGGGCAAGCCGGTGCACCTGCTGCGCGATCCGAACGACGCCTCCATCTTCGCCATCGACCGCGCGCGCACGCCGCTCGAGATTCCGCGCGCTTCGCACTGAGCGCGCGTCCCTCCGTGAAAACAGTCAAACCCCTGCGGCTGAGCGTCATCACGCGCCCCTTCCTGCGCCAGGGCCATCAGCGCCTGGCGCTCACGGTGATGGGCATGGTGTCGATGGACGAGCAGCCGGTGCTGCTGCCCGAGACCGAATTCTGGAAGACGGTCTCCGAGGAGCTCGGCCCCACCGGGGCCATCGACCTCGGCATGCCCAAGGCCTGCGCCGAGTTCCTGGCCACCGGCCATGCCTACACCCATCACCAGCCCGAGAAGACGGCCTGCGCGGTCGAGCTGCGCGTGGGCGCGCTGGCGCGGCAGCTGGTGGTGTTCGGCGACCGCTACTGGGTCGACGGCCGCGCGAGCGCGCCGCAGCCCTTCGAATCGATGCGACTGGACTGGAGCCGCGCCTACGGCGGCCCGGCCTTCGCCGACAACCCGCTGGGCATCGGCCAGCAGCCCGAACTCGTGAACGGGCTGTGGGTGCAGCGGCTGCCCAACGTCGAGCATCCGCAGCGCCGCATCGACCATCCGGGCCGGGCGATGGAGCCGGCCTGCCTCGGCGCGATCGACGTGAGCTGGCCCGCGCGCATGCGGCTGATCGGCAGCGACTACGGCGCGCACTGGCGCGAGCACCTGTTCCCCGGCTTCGCGCAGGACATGGACTGGCGGCTCTTCAATGCCGCCGCGCCCGAGCAGCGCTGGCCCCAGGCCGACCGCATCGCGGGCGGCACGCCCTACGAGGCCTGGAACATGCACCCCGCGCAGCCCGTACAGCGCGGCCGATTGCCCGACTGGCGCGCGCGCGGCTTCGTGGCGCGCAAGACGCAAGCCGGCAGCGACGAGCCCGGGCACTTCGACGAGGTCGAGCTGCGGCTCACCACCGCCTGGTTCTTCCCGCACCGCGAACAGATCGCGCTGATCTTCCATGGCGAGACCGCGATCGCCGAAGACGACGCCGCCGACATCACGCACCTCATGCCCGCGATCGAGCGCGCCGCCGATGCACCGCGCCCGCTGGCCCACTACCTCGAGATCCTGCAGCGCCGCAGCGACCCCGAGACCGGCGCGCTCCACACCTTCCGCGACGAGGAGCTGCTGCCCGCCGAGACCATCGGCCCCTGGATCGACCAGCTCGAGGACGAGGAATCGCCGCTGGTGCGCAACATGCGCGAACGCGCGCGCGTGCTGCGCGAAGACCTCGCCGACAAGGGCGTGGCCGCCGGCCACAAGCCGCGCCACTTCAAGGAACGCGCGGTGCCCGAGCCCTTCACCAGGCGGCCCAGCCTCAGCGAGCTGCCCGCGTTCATGGAGCGCGCCAAGGCCTACGAGCGCGAACAGTTGCAGAAGCTCGAGGACGGCCGCCGCGACCTCGCGCGGCATGCGAAGGCCAACGCGCCCGAGTCGCGCAAGGTCGGCTTCGACACCGGCGAGATGGTCGACAGCGCGCAGCGCACCGAGGTCAAGGGCCCGCCGGCCTTCGATGCGAAGACCGTGATGCAGGGCCTGCTGGGCATCGCGCCCGCCACGCGCAGCCCGCAGATGCCGCCCGAGCAGCAGCGCGCGCTCGAGCAGGCGGCCGAGAACGGCCGCCGCGGCCTGATCGACATGTACCGGCTCGGCGCCCAACACCAGAGCGCGGCCGATGCGATGGACGGCACCCGCGCGGCCGAGGCGCGCGAACGCGTGCTGCAGCTCATGGCGACCACGCGCGACCTCTCGGGCCTGGACCTGACCGGCGCCGACCTCTCGGGCATCGACCTGCGCGGCGCCCGGTTGCATCGCACCCTGCTCGAAAGCGCCTCGCTCGCGGGCGCGCAGCTCGACGGCGCCGATGCCACCGAGGCGGTGCTGGTGCGCGCGAACCTCGCGCATGCCTCGCTGGCCCACTGCGTGCTCGACCGCGCCAACCTGAGCCTCGCGCGCTGCGAGCGCACCTCGTTCGCGCACGCCCGGCTGTCCGAAACCACGAGCGAGAAGAGTCGCTTCGAGCACTGCGATTTCGGCGGCGCGCGGCTCGCGCAGCTGAACCTGTTCGGCATGCACTTCGAGGGCTGCCGCTTCGACGATGCGCACTTCGACTACGTGACCGTGCTCGAAGGCAGCCGGCTCGTGGACTGCAGCTTTCGCGGCGCCACGCTGCACAAGTTCGGCCTCATTGCCTGCGAGGTCGAGGGCCTGGACTTCGCGGGCGCCTCGTTCGAAGCCTGCGCCTGGGCCCACACCGTGGCCGACCGGCGCGTGAGCTTTCGCGGCGCCACGCTGCGCACCACCTGCTTCGTCGGCACCAGCAGCCTGCGCACGGTCGATTTCGAAGGCGCCACGCTGATCCATTGCAGCCTGCGCGAGATGCAGCTCGAGGGCGCGCGCTTCGTGCGCGCCACGCTCGACACCTGCGATCTCTCGGGCTGCGTGCTGACCGGCGCCGACCTGAGCGCCATCGACGCCCCCGACAGCCTGTTCATCCGCGCCGACTTCACGCAGGCCTCGCTGCGCGGCGCCAATCTCATGAATGCCCATCTGCAGAAATCCCGCCTGCTTTCCTGCGACCTGCGCGAAGCCAACCTGTTCCGTGCCGATGTCTCGCAGACCGTGATCGACACGGTGACCGACACCCACGGCGCCTACCTCGAACAGGCCAAGACGCTGCCGCGCCGCGCGGCGGACCCGGTGCAATGACGCCGGAAACCCTGGCCCTGAAACTGCGCGGCGGCGAATTCATCGAGCGGCAGGACTTCCAGGGGATGCGATTCGATGGCCTGGACCTCAGCGGCGGCGCCCTGCGCGACTGCGATTTCTCCAACGCCAGCCTGCGCGGCGCGAAGCTCGCCGAATCGGCCTTCGATGCCTGCCGCTTCGACGGCGCCGTGCTCGACGCGGCCGACCTGCAGCGCGCGGGCTTCCATCGCTGCAGCCTGGCGCGCGCGAGCCTGCGCGGCGCCACGATGAGCCGCGCGGCCTTCAGCGACTGCGAGTTGCACGAGATGAATGCCGCCGAGGCCCGGGCCGATCTCGCGGCCTTTCACCAGAGCCGGCTCGATGGCGCGAGCTTCGCGGGGGCCGAACTCACGAAGGCCGTGTTCGGCGAGTCGAGCCTGGCCGGCACCCGCTTCGACGCGGTGGCGTTGAACACCACCGTCTACTACCGGGCCGCGCTGCGCGGCGCGCGCTTCACGGGCGCCAGCTTCCACAACGTGATCTTCAGCGAGGCCGATCTCGCGGGCCAGGACTTCTCGGGCCAGCAGTTCCGGCTCTGCCAGTTCATCGATGCCGACCTCGGCGGCTGCAACTTCGACCGCGCGACGCTGGTCCAGTGCAACTTCAAGGGCGCGAAGCTCGCTCGCGCGGTGCTCACCGCGGTGCATGCGCCGCAGTGCCTGTTTCCCGAGGCCGACCTGCGCCAGGCCGATGCGCGCGGCGGGCATTTCGACCAGAGCCTGTGGGTCGGTGCGCGGCTCGACGACGCCGACCTGTCGGATGCGCGGCTCGAGCAGTGCGTGTTCCATCGCGCGCAGTGCCGGCGCACCTCGTTCGCGCGCAGCCGGCTCGTGTATGCGGACTTCGCCTATGCCGACCTCGGCGAGGCCGACCTGCGCGGCGCCTTCTTCGAGCGCACGCAGATGCACCGCGCGCTGCAGTCCGGCACCCGATGGGGCGACCGCGGCGGCGTGCTCGACAGCGACCCGGCCCTGTTCGAGGCCGAACGCTTCTCGGCCGCGCGCCAGGACCGCCCGCAGCGCGCGGGCCGCGACGGTTTCGGCCGGCCGCTGCCTTCCACTTCCGACGACCTCGAGGACCTCGCACCATGAGCCCTGCCGCCCTGCGCGAACGCGCCTCTTCTGCTGCCACTCCCGCCGTGCTCTCCGCGCACGATGCGCCCGACATGCAGGCCTTGCTGCGCCGCCCGATGCCTGCGCCCGCCGCCTGGACCGGCAATGCGCTCGGAACCGTGGTGCAGGCCTCGCCCGACGGTGTCTTCCTCGTCGAGGCCCAGGCCGGCGGCGAATGCTGGCACTGCCCGCGCGCCGCGAGCTGCCTGCTGCAGCCCTCGGTCGGCGACACGGTGCTGGTGGCCGGACCGCGGCGCGACCAGGCCTACCTGATCGCCGTCATCACGCAGGCCGATCCCGCACAGGCGCGGCTCGCGGTCGACGGCGTGCTCACGCTGCAGGCCGGCACCCGGCTCGAACTGGCCGCGCCCGCACTCGATCTGCAGGCACGCAAGGCGCAGCTCGAGATCGGCGAGATGGACTACCGCGGCGGCGAAGTGCGCATTACCACGCTGCTCGCGCGCTTCGTCGGCCGCACCTGCGAGACGGTGCTCGACCGGCTCAGCGTGCTCACACGCTCGAGCTTCAGGCTCACCGAGGAGGTCGAGCAGGTGCGCGCGGGGCAGATCGACTACCAGGCGGAAGAGACCCTGCGGCTGCATGCGAAGAACACGCTCGTGAGCAGCAAGGGACTGGTCAAGGTGGATGCCGAGCAGATCCACATGGGCTGACCCGCGCCATCGACCACCGACGACAGCCAGAAAGGAACAGCCACCATGTTCGCCAACGCACAGATGATGGGCGTCGACCTCGCCTTCCCCGACGTCTGCAAGACGCCGCCGGCATTGCCGATCCCCTACCCCAACATCGCGCTCGGCCCGACCGCGATTCCCAACGCCTGGAACATCCTCTACGGCGGCACGCCGGCCCACAACATGGCGACCGTCACGCCGATCACCAACGGCGACAACGCGGGCGTGCTGATGGGCGTGGTCTCGCAGACGGTGATGGGGCCCTCGCGCCACATCACGGGCGCCTTCACCGTGCTGCTCAAGGGCACGCCGTGCACGCGCATGACCAGCCTGTCGGTGCAGAACCGCTGCAACATCGTCGGCATGCGGATCGTGCCGAGCCAGTTCAAGGTGCTGGTGCTCGCCGCCTGAGCCTCCGAGGCCTCAGGCCGCCCGGGCAGACGGCGCGGCGAACCAGTCCTCGGCCCAGGGCTGGCGCTTCACCGGCTGGAACTCGCTGAAGGCGAAGCGCGCGAGCTGTTCGCGGCTGAACGGGTCGTCGAGGAAGAAGGCCTGCAGCTGCTCGAGCGACTCGGCGCGCGCGAGCATGAAGCCGCCGGTGGCCGGCACCTTCGGGCCCGAGCACAGCAGCAGGCCGGCGTCGTAGCCTCGTTGAAGGTAGGCGCGATGCGCGGGCACGGATTCCTGGATGCGTGCCAGGGGCACGAGGTAGTCGATCTCGACGATGAAGTGCTTCATGAACGGCGGGCAAGCACCCGCCGTGCCAGCGATGGCTACTCGGCCTTCACGCCCGCGGTGCGGATCACTGCGCCCCACTTCGCGGTCTCCGACGCGATGAAGGCATCGAATTCCTCGGGCGTGCCGCCGGCCGGAAAGGTGCCCATCGCATCGAGCTTCGCGCGCGTCTCGTCGCTCTTGATGATGCGCGCCACCTCGTCCGACATGCGCTTGACGATCTCGCGCGGCGTGCCGGCCGGCGCGAGCATGCCGGCCCAGGTGCTGCCGGTGAAGCCCGCGAAGCCCTGCTCGATGAAGGTCGGCACCTCCGGCACCGCGGGCAGCCGCTTGTCGCCCGCCACGCCGATCAGCCGGATCTTGCCGGCCTTGGCCTGGTTGATGAGCCCGGTGGGCGCATCGAAGAAGAGCTGGATCTGTCCGCCCATCAGGTCGGTCAGCGCCGGCACCGCGCCGCGGTACGGGATGTGGATCATGTAGGTCTTGGTCAGCGACTTCCACAGCTCGGTCGTGAGGTGCGCGGCCGAGCCGTTGCCGGACGAGCCGAAGCTCACCTTGCCGGGATTCGCGCGCGCGTAGTCGATCAGCTCGCGCGCGGTCTTGAACGGCGCATCGAGGTTGACCGCCGCGAGCAGCGGCGACACGCCCATCAGCGACACGCCCGCGAGGTCCTTGCGCGGGTCGTAGGGCAGCTTCGGATAGAGCGAGGTGTTGGCCGCATAGGCCGCGATCACCACGCCGAAGGTGCTGCCGTCGGGCGCGGCCTTGGCGACCGCATCCACGCCGATCAGGCTGTTGGCGCCGGGCTTGTTGTCGATCAGCACCGGCTGGCCCAGCCGCGTCTGCAGCCCGATCTGCACCAGCCGCGCCATCTGGTCGGTGAAGCCGCCGGGCGTGTAGGGCACGACGATGCGGATCGGCTTGTTGGGCCAGGCGCTCTGCGCGAGCACCGGCAGGCCGAGCGTGGCGGCCGCACCGGCGGTGGAGGTGGCGATGGCGAAGCGGCGGCGCGACATCAGGGCATGGGGCATCGGGAACGGTCTCCTGCTTGTTGTGGGCCGTCCGGGCCGGACGGCATGCGGGCCATTCTCGAAGCGCGGGCCGCGTGCCCGTTCAGGGTTTGCCCGGCGCGCGGTGGCGTACGCCGCTCAGAGCGGAAGGATCTCGGCGGCGCTGCCGCGCGCCAGCCATTCCTGCAATTCGTCCGAAAGCCGCTCGGCCTCGCGCGTGGCCCGGGTCCAGGCCGCGATGCGCGCGTGCGCGTCGTTCTGGAAATGGATGAAGTCCTTGCGATCGGGCAGCTTGCCGTTGGGCAGCGTCTTCACCCAGTCGGGATCGGGCGCCAGCACCACCATGCGGTCGAGGAAGCCCGTGGACTTGTGGCGCCAGCGCAGCCCCTTGTCGAGCCAGCCCGGCACCACCGCGCGCTGGAAATGCGGGTACAGCACCAGGCCGTCGTCGACCGGCTGGTAGTCGAGGTGCAGGTGGTAGTCGGTGATGCCGCCGTCCCAGTAGGCGCCGCGCGGCGCGCCCGGGATGTCGTGCACCGCGGCCAGCAGGAACGGGATCGAGCACGAGGCCTGCAGCACCAGGTTGAAGTTGTCCTCGCGCAGCGCATGCTGCCGGGTGCGGAAGTCGCGCGTGCCGAAGGGCAGCGCGGCGCCGGGCGTGGAGAACACGCAGCGCTCGAGCCAGGCGCCCAGGGTCTTGCGGTGCACGCTGTTCGAGGCGAAGGCGCCGAGGTAGCCGACCGGCGTGCGCGCCCGGCCCTCGCGCCCGAGGATGTGGCGCCCGCGCGAGGTCACCACGTGCAGCCGGTAGCGCGGATGCGCGAGCACCTCGCCGATGCGCCCGCCATAGAAGGCCTGCAGGCTCTCGGCGAAGCGTTCGCTCAGCTGGTGCGGGCTCAGCCGCTTCTGTCCCGGCGGCACCTCGAATTGCTGGCGCACATAGTCGTGCTCGAAGCGCTCGAAGGCCGCGACCGGATCGCCGAGGCAGGCCGTGGCCAGTCGCCAGGCGCCGATCGACGCGCCCACCAGGTGCACCGGCTGGTCCGATTGCGTGAGCCACTCGCCGAAGACGAATCGATCGATCGGCCCGAGGATCAGCCCCTTGGGACCGCCGGCCGCGCCGGGGATGGTGCGCACATCCTGCGGCCGCAGGCCCTGGGCCTCGATGTGCCGGCGCGCGGCGGGGCCGGCGTAGATGCGCAGGGCTTTCATGGCTTGCCGTGCTCGAAGGGGTTGAGCAGCGCGACGCCGAAGTTCGCGAAGTCGGCGACGTTGCGGGTCACCACGGTCAATGAATGCTGCCTGGCGGTGGCCGCGATCATGGCGTCTTCGTACAGCGTGTTTGAGCTGCGATGCATGAGCTTGGCCCAGAGCCTGAAGGTGTCCGCATCCATCGGCAGGACGTTGTAGGAGCCCGCGACCAGTGCGGCCCACTGCTCGATCTCGTCGGCCTTGGCAGCGTCCTGCTCGCGCGTAAGTTCGATCCCGGCCTGGATCTCGCCGAGCGTCACCGCCGACAGATGCAGTTCGCTGTCCGCGATGGCAGTGAGCCACGCGATGACCGCGCCGTGCGGGCGCGGCTTGCGGAGTTCCGAAATGACGTTGGTGTCGAGCAGGTACATGCGGCCCTCGTTCTCAGCGCAGCGGCGTGACCTTGCGCCTGCGGGCGGCGCCGCGCTCCGGCACCAGGAATTCGGTGCGAGCCTCGGGGGCCAGCAGCAGCTCCTTGAGCGAAGGACGGGCGGTGGCGTGCAAGCGCCGCCACTCGGCGGCCGGCACCAGCACGGCCGCCTCGGCACCGCGCTTCGTCACCATCTGGGGCCCCTCGGCCAGACAGGCTTCGAGGAACTCGCTGAAACGCGCCTTGGCGTCCTGTACCGGCCAGTTTTTCATGGGAAACCACCAATCAGACTAGTTAGATGACTAGTTTAACAGGTGGCTTCACCATCTGCACTGCCTACTTGCGCAACCCCTGCAACTTCGCAAACGCATTCGCCATCTGCCCCGAAGGCTGCGGCGTGTTGTCGCGGCGCGGCTGCTGGCCGCGGCCGGCGCCTTCGAAGCGGTTGTCGCGCGGGCCGTCGCGGCGCGCGGGGGCGGCGTCGAGCTTCATCGACAGGCCGATGCGCTTGCGTGCCACGTCGACCTCCATCACCTTCACCTTGACGATGTCGCCGGTCTTCACGACCTCGCGCGCATCGTTGACGAACTTGTGGCTCAGCTGGCTCACGTGGACCAGGCCGTCCTGGTGCACGCCGAGGTCGATGAAGGCGCCGAACTGGGCGACGTTGCTCACGGTGCCCTCGAGGATCATGCCCTCCTGCAGATCGGCGATGTCCTCCACGCCGTCGTTGAAGCGCGCCACCTTGAAGTCGGGGCGCGGGTCGCGGCCGGGCTTCTCGAGTTCGCCGAGGATGTCCTTGACGGTGATGACGCCGAACTTCTCGTTGGCGAACAGCTCGGGCTTGAGCGTCTTGAGCATGTCGGCGCGGCCCATCAGCTCGGCAATCGGCTTGCCGGTCTTGACGATGATCTGCTCGACCAGCGGATAGGTCTCGGGATGCACGCCGGTGACGTCGAGCGGATCGGTGCCGCCGCGGATGCGCAGGAAGCCCGCGCTCTGCTCGAAGGCCTTGGGGCCGAAGCCCGTGACCTCGAGCAGCTGCTTGCGGGTACCGAAGGCGCCGTTGGCATCGCGCCAGCGCACCACGGCCTTGGCCACGGCCGAGGACAGGCCCGAGACGCGGCTCAAGAGCGGCACGCTCGCGGTGTTGAGGTCCACGCCCACCGAGTTCACGCAGTCCTCAACCACGGCCTGCAGGGTGCGCGCGAGCTCGCTCTGGTTCACGTCGTGCTGGTACTGGCCCACGCCGATGCTCTTGGGGTCGATCTTCACGAGCTCGGCCAGCGGGTCCTGCAGCCGGCGCGCGATGGAAGCGGCGCCGCGCAGGCTCACGTCGACGTCGGGCATCTCGAGGGCCGCGAATTCGCTGGCCGAATAGACGGAAGCGCCGGCCTCGCTGACCACCACCTTGTCGACCTTCATCTCGGGCGCGCCGGCCTGGGCGGCCATCTTGGCAAGCAGCTTGATCAGGTCGGCGGCGAGCTTGTCGGTCTCGCGGCTGGCGGTGCCGTTGCCGATGGCGATCAGGTTCACGCCGTGCTTGGCGCTGAGCTTGCCGAGGGTGTGGAGCGAGCCTTCCCAGTCCTTGCGCGGCTCGTGCGGGAACACGGTCGCGGTCTCGACCAGCTTGCCGGTGGCATCGACCACCGCCACCTTCACGCCGGTGCGGATGCCGGGGTCCAGGCCCATCACCACGCGCGGGCCGGCCGGCGCGGCCAGCAGCAGGTCGCGCAGGTTGTCGGCGAAGACCTTGATCGCGACCTTCTCGGCGTCCTCGCGCAGGCGCGTGAACAGGTCGCGCTCGGTCGACAGCGCGAGCTTCACGCGCCAGGTCCAGGCCACGCACTTGCGCAGCAGGTCGTCTGCCGGGCGGCCGGCATGGCTCCAGCCCAGGTGCAGCGCGATGCGGCCTTCGGCGACGCTGGGCTTGCCCGGCTCGGGCTCCACCGGCAGCACCAGCTTGGCGTCGAGGATGTCGAGCGCGCGGCCGCGGAACACGGCCAGCGCACGGTGCGAGGGCACGCGGCCGATCGGCTCGTCGTAGTCGAAGTAGTCGCGGAACTTGGCGACGTCGGCGTTGTTCTCGTCCTTGCCGCTCATCAGGCTGGACTTGAGCAGGCCTTCGTTCCAGAGCCATTCGCGCAGGCGCTGCACCAGTACCGCGTCCTCGGCCCAGCGTTCCGAGAGGATGTCGCGCACGCCGTCGAGCACCGCGGGCACGGTCGAGAAGTCAGGGCCGGGCTTGCCGTCGTCGAGCGTGGTGGCGGGCTGCAGGAAGGCCTTGGCCTCCACGGCGGGATCGAGCGTGGGGTCGGCCAGCAGCTTGTCGGCCAGCGGCTCGATGCCGAACTCGCGCGCGATCTGGCCCTTGGTGCGGCGCTTCTGCTTGAACGGCAGGTACAGATCTTCCAGCTCCTGCTTGGTCGGCGCGAGTTCGATCGCGGCGCGCAGTTCGGGCGTGAGCTTGCCCTGCTCGTCGATGGCCTTGACCACCGCGGCGCGACGGTCCTCGAGTTCGCGCAGGTAGCTCAGGCGCGCCTCGAGCTCGCGCAGCTGGGTGTCGTCGAGGCCGTCGGTGGCTTCCTTGCGGTAGCGCGCGATGAATGGAACCGTGGCGCCCCCGTCGAGCAGTTCGACGGCGGCCTTCACCTGATGCTCGCCCACCTTGATTTCGGCGGCGAGCTGGCGAATGATTTTCTGCATTGCTGAGTGGCGTCCCTGTCGCTGCGACCGGCCGGCCGGTCGCGTTGGTCGAATGAAGCGCGCGAGTTTGCCATAGTGAAAATGGCGTCCGGCCATCCGGCGCGGACACTTGTCCGACCGCTCCACGCCCCCACCTCCCCACCGTGCAACCACCCTCCTCCCCTGGCCCGCGCCGGCCGCCGTCCCGCTTCGGGAAGTTGTTACGGACGGTGTTCGCCGTGCTGCTGGTGCCGCTGCTGCTGTTCGAGGAATGGGGCTGGGAACCGCTGGCCGCGCTCGCGGCGCGGCTGGCCCGGCTGCCGCTGTGGGCGCGCGCCGAAGCCTGGCTGCGCGGCCTGCCGCCCTGGGGCGCGCTGCTGGCCTTCCTGCTGCCGGTGCTGCTGCTGTTGCCGGTCAAGGTGCTGGCGCTGTTCCTGTTCAGCCATGGCCACGCGGGCAGCGGCGTGGCGGTGCTGGTCGCGGCCAAGCTGGCCGGCACCGCGGTGGTGGCGCGGATCTTCCAGCTCGTCGAAGGCACGCTGATGCGCATCCCGCTGTTCGCGCGCTGGTATCCGCGCTGGAAGGCCTGGAAGGATCGGGTGCTGGGCCTCGTGCGGCAGAGCCGACCCTGGCGTCTGGTGCACGCCTTCAACCGGCGCGCGCTGCGGGCCTGGCGGCGCTTGCGCGGGGCTTGAGGCGTGCGCCTATTTTTACCCGGGTATATTGATGAATTCAATTTAACCCGGGTAAAATTGGCGCCATGACACTTTCCCAGGAATCACGGCGCGCCCTCACCCGGCAGTACAAGGACAGCACGCTCCCCGCCGGCGTGTTCGCGATCCGCAACCTGAAGACAGGGCGGGTGTTCGCCGCGGCCGCGCTCGACATCGTGGGCGCGATGAACCGCCAGCGCTTCGAACTGAACCTGCGCAGCCACCGCAACAAGGCGCTGCAGCAGGACTGGATCGCGCTGGGCGCCGAGGCCTTCGCCTTCGAGGAGCTGGCGCGCGTGAAGGAGCGCGACGACCCGGCCTTCGACCGCGCGGCCGAGCTCGAGGCGCTGTTCGAGCTCTGGGCCGAGGAGTCCGGCTGCCACGGGACACAGGGCTACAACGGCCCGGCGCGGCCGCGCGCCTGAGCCTTCGCCGGTGCCTGCCGTCCCCTTCGCCTTCCTCGTTCGCCGGGCGCAAGAAAAGTCAGGCTTTCTTCATTGCCCCCGGGTAAATTACCGCTCCGCCTCCATGACCCTCGAGACCTCTTCCCTCCCGGCCTGCGCCGATCCCGCGTCCACCCTGACTGCTTTCGCCGGCTTCCACCGCATCGCACGCGGCTCGCGCGCCGAGCTGGTCGCCGCGCTGCGCGCGCGCACCGACGACACGCCGTACCTGGTGTTCGATGACCGCAGCGGCGCGCAGATCGACCTCGACCTGCGCGAACCGCCGGCGCCGGCCGGCGAGCCGCCGCGCGGCGTCGGCCGTCCCAAGCTCGGCGTGGTGGCGCGCGAGGTCACGCTGCTGCCGCGGCAGTGGGAGTGGCTGGGCCGTCAGCCCGGCGGCGCCTCGGTCGCGCTGCGCCGGCTGATCGACGAGGCGCGCCGCGTCAACGCAGGGCGCGATGCCGCACGCGCGGCGCGGGAAGCCACCTACGGCGTGATGACCGTGCTGGCCGGCAACCTGCCCGGCTTCGAGGAAGCCATGCGCGCCCTGTTCGCGCTCGAGCGCGAGCGCTTCGAGCAGCACATTTCGACCTGGCCCGAGGACCTGCGGGCCCACCTCCAAGAACTCTCCGGCGCGAGCTGGACCCACGAATGAACGCCAAGACAGACACAGCCCCCAACCCGAGCGGCCTCCAAGGCACGCCCGTGGCCCCCGTGGGCGCGCCGCGCGCCCTGTGGAAGACCTTCCTGTTCTTCCTCGCCCCCATGCTGCTGAGCAACATCCTGCAGTCGCTGTCGGGCACGCTCAACAACATCTACATCGGCCAGATGATCGGCGTGACCGCGCTGGCCGCGGTCTCGAGCTTCTTCCCGGTGTTCTTCTTCTTCATCGCCTTCGTGATCGGCCTGGGCGCCGGCGCCTCGGTGCTGATCGGCCAGGCCTGGGGCGCGCGCGACGTCGCCCGCGCCAAGGCGGTGGCCGGCACCACGCTGAGCGTGGGCATCCTGATGGGCCTGGTGATCGCGGTGTTCGGCGGCGCCTTCACCACGCCGCTGCTGGCCGCGCTCGGCACGCCGCCCGACGTGCTGGCCGAGGCCACGCGCTATGCGCGGATCATGCTGATCGCGATGCCCGGCGTATTCGTGTTCCTGATCTCGACCGCGATGCTGCGCGGCGTGGGCGACACCGTCACGCCGCTGCTCACGCTGCTGATCTCCACCACCATCGGCATGCTCGTCACGCCGGCCCTGATCCGCGGCTGGGGCGGCCTGCCGCAGCTCGGCGTGACCAGCGGCGCCTGGGGTTCGGTGCTCTCGTTCCTGGTGGCGACCCTGTGGCTGGGCTGGCGGCTGCGCCAGCGCAACAGCCCGCTCGCGCCCGACGCGGCCTTCCTGCGCAGCATGCGCATCGACCCTCAACTGCTCAAGACCGTGCTCAAGGTCGGCGTGCCCACGGGCGTGCAGATGATCGTGGTGGCGCTGGCCGAGGTGGTGCTGCTGTCGCTGGTCAACGGCTACGGTTCCAGCGCCACGGCCGCCTACGGCGCGGTCAACCAGGTGGTGGCCTACGTGCAGTTCCCGGCCATCTCGATCGCGATCACGGCCTCGATCCTCGGCGCGCAGGCCATCGGTGCCGGCCGCGCCGACCGCCTCGGCGCCATCGCCCGCACGGCGCTGATGATGAACCTGCTGCTCACCGGCGGCCTGGTGCTGCTGGGCTACCTGTTCTCGCGGCCGCTGATGGGCTTCTTCATCACCAGCGCGCCGGTGATCGAGATCGCCCAGGAGCTGCTGCACATCATGCTGTGGAGCCTGGTGATCTTCGGCATGGCCTCGGCGCTGTCGGGGATCATGCGCGCCAGCGGCTCGGTGCTGGTGCCCACGCTGATCTCGATCGCCTGCCTGCTCGGGCTCGAGGTGCCGGTGGCCTGGTTCATGAGCCACCGCATCGGCCTGGACGGCATCTGGTATGCCTACCCGGTGACCTTCGGCGCGATGCTGCTGCTGCAGACCGCGTACTACCAGCTGGTGTGGCGCAAGAAGGCGATCCACCGGCTGGTGTAGCGATCAGGCGCCGTCGAAGGCCTTCTTCACGGTGGCGATATCGAGCTTGACCATCTTCATCATCGCCTCCATCGCGCGCTTCGCCTTGGCCGGATCCTTGTCCTGGAACATCCGGATGATCTCGTCGGGCGCGACCTGCCACGAGACGCCGAAGCGGTCGGTGAGCCAGCCGCACTGCACCGGCTGGCCGCCGCCCTCGAGCAGCCTGTCCCAGTAGTGGTCGACCTCGGCCTGGGTCTCGCACCTCACGTACATCGAGATGGCCGGGGTGAACTTGTACTCGGGGCCGCCGTTGAGCACCATGAACGCCTGGCCGTCGAGCTCGAAGGTGGCGGTGAGCAGCGAGCCCTTCTTGGCGGGATTCACGTCGCCCCACAGCAGGGTGTCGGTCACGCGCGAGTTCGGGAAGATCGCGCTGTAGAACTTCAATGCCTCCTCGCCATTGCCGTCGAACCAGAGGCAGGGAACGATCCTTTGCATGGGTATCTCCTTGGAGCTTGATTGATGAACCTGCAAGTTCAGTATCGAAGCTGCGCGCGGCCCCTGTCAACCCGGGCGATGCCCTTCAGCCGTAAGTGTTCGTGCGGCCCGCGAGCGGCAGCCGGACGCTGAAACCCACGCCGCGCCCCGGCGCCAGGCCGTCGACGATGGCCACCTCGCCGCCCATGCGGTGCACCGCCTGTTTCACGATCGCGAGGCCCAGGCCCGAGCCCGGCGTCTCGTACGCGCCCTCGCCGCGGTGGAAGCGCTCGAACACCCGCTCGCGCTCGGCCGCGGGAATGCCGGGCCCGTCGTCGGCCACCAGCAGCGCGAGGTGGCCGTCTTCCACACGCAGCGTCATCGCCACCTGCGCGCCGTCGGGCACATGGCGGATCGCGTTGTGCAGCAGGTTCTCGAGCACCGACTGCAGCGCCGGCACGTCGACCTCGGCCGGCAGGCTGTCGGGCGCCTCGAGCGCCAGCTCGATGCCGCGTGCCATGGCCTGCGGCGCCGCCTGCGCGAGCAGCCCGCGCGCGAACTGCGCCACGTCGACGCGCTTCGGCGCCGAGGGCTGCGCATCGTCGAGCAGCGCCAGGTCGAGCAGCTGCTGCGTGAGATGCGAGGCGCGCGCGATCGCCTGCTCCAGGTGCAGTTGCGCGCGCTCGCGCTCGGCGGCATCGGCCGCGCCCGCCAGCGCATGGGCCTGCGCGGCGATCACCGCCATCGGCGTGCGCAGCTCGTGCGCCGCGTCGTGCACGAAGGCGCGCTCCTGCGTGAGCTTGTCGCGCAGCTGGCGCAGCATGCGTTCGAGCGCCGAGGTCAGCGGCTTGAGCTCGGCCTGGGGCGGGTCGTAGCCGATCGGCGACAGGTCGCTGCTGCCGCGCCGCGCGATGAGGTCGGCCAGCCGCTGCAGCGGCCGCAGCCCGAGCCGCACCGCCAGCCACACCGGCAGCAGCACGATCGGGAAGGCCAGCAGCAGATAGGGCAGCAGGCGCGTGGCGTTGCGCTCGAGCACCCACCGGCCCGTGATGCGCGGCTCGGCGAGCTGGAGCCGCCAGCGGCCGGCCTCGCTGCCATGGACCCAGTACGAGATGCCGTCGAAATCGCGCTCGATCACCTGCGACGCCGGCGCGTCGAGCACCCGGTCGCCGAGCGAGGCCGAGCGGTAGAGCACCGCGCCATCGTCGCGCCGGCGCAGTTCCATCCACACGCTGCCGCCCGGATTGCCGCTGATGCGCAGGGTCCTGAACTGGGTCGCGGTCGAGCGCATCACGCCCACCGCCTGCGCGTCGCTGTCGACCTCGCGCAGCGAGGCGCTCATCGCGCGGCCCAGCTTCTTCAGTCCCTGGTCGACCGCGAGCGCCTGGCGGAACTCGACGTAGAAATAGGCCAGCAGCATCAGCCAGACGCCGACGAAGGCGATCAGCATCGCGGCCAGGACGCGCCGGCCGATGCTCGGGCCGGGCCAGGCGAAGAGCGGACGGCTCATGGCGTCAGCATGTAGCCCACGCCGCGCACCGTGTGCACGCGCGTGGCGCCGATCTTGCGCCGCAGGTTCGACACGTGGACCTCGACCGCCGCGAAGTCCAGCGGCTCGCCCAGCGGTTCCAGCCGCTGCGCGAGCACGCCCTTGGCGACCACGGCGCCGGGCTCGCGCGCCAGCTCGAGCAGCAGCCTGAATTCGCGCGGGGACAGCTCGAGCGCGCTGCCCGCCAGCGCGGCCTGGTGGCGCCGCGGCGCGATCGACAGCGGCCCCAGCGTCCAGACCTCGCTGGCCTGGCGCGCCGAGCGCCGCAGCACCGCGCGGATGCGCGAGATCAGCTCGGCGGTGGCGAAGGGCTTGATGACGAAGTCGTCGGCGCCGCCGTCGAGGCCGGCCAGCCGGTCCTCGACCGCCGAGCGCGCCGTGATGACGATCACCGGCACCGTGCCGCCCTCGCTGCGCCAGCGTGCCAGCAGTTCGAAGCCGTTGCCGTCGGGCAGCGAGAGGTCGAGCAGCACGCAGTCGAACGCGGCCGCGTCGGGCACGCGCGGCGCGTCGCGGGCGCGGCGCAGCCATTCGCTCGTGAGGCCGTCCACCTTGAGTGCGGCCTGCAGCGCGCGGCCCAGGTCGAGGTCGTCTTCGATCAGCAGGATGTGCACGCGGCGATTGTGCGCGCGCGGACCTTGGGGCCAGCCAAAGACGAACGTGCCATCTTTGGCTTCGCCCAAGGTCGGGCTTCGCACAATCGGCGGCCACCGTCTCCAGGAACCGGAACCATGCGCCGCGACGTTCGCCCCACCGCCCTGCTCGCCCTGGCTTGCGCCGCCGGCGCGTTGCTGCTGTCCGCCTGCGCCACCGCGCCCACCCATCCGGCGCTGGTCCAGGCCAGCCAGGACCGGACCCTGCCGCCGCCGGTGCCGATGCGCCGCTTCGTCGCCAATGTCGACACGGTCGGCGGTCACGTGCTGTCGCCCGATGGCCGCAAGCTGCTGTGGGTGCAGACCGTCGGCACCGACGTGGGCCTGGCCGTGCGCGACAGCGCCGACGCGGCCACGGTGCAGTCGGCCAGCACGCGCAGCTTCGCCACCGGCACGCTGGCGAACGCGTCCGCCTACACATGGCTGCCCGACAGCCGCCACATCGCTTACCTCAAGGACGCGAGCGGCGACGAGAACACGCAGATCTTCGTGCTCGACAGCCAGTCGCCCGAGGCCCGGCCCTGGGCCGTCACGCCCTGGCCCGGCGTGCGCTCGGCCGGCGTCATCGGCGGCGCGCCCGGCAGCCCGAACTTCTTCTTCACGAGCAACCGCAACGACCGCACCAGCCTCGACCTGTTCGAGGCCGACCCGCGCACCCGCAGCGTGCGCGAGGTGGCGCGCGGCGAGTCCGGCAGCCGCGTGGTCGCCTGGTACATCGACACCCGGCGCGAGCCGGCCGCGCGCATGCGCCAGCTCGGCAGCGTCGACGGCTCCGACCTGCTGATGGAACTGCGCCAGGCCGACGGCAGCTGGCGCCCCTTCAAGACCATCGAGGCCTTCGACGCCTACGCGCCGCTGCGCATCGACCGCGCCAGCGGCCGGCTCTGGGCGCTCGGCAACATCGGGCGCGACAAGCTGGCGCTGGTCGAGGCCGGCCTGGCCACCGGCGCCGAGAAGGTGCTGGCCGAGGATGCGCAGGTCGACCTCGGGGCCGTCTATTTCCCGCCGAACGAGGGCGCGCCGCAGGCCTGGACCTCCGAACCCGGCCGCCCGCGCATCCGCTACCTCGACGCCACGCTCGACGCGGAGGTGACCGCCGCCATGAAGCTTGCGCGCGAGCGCGGCTGGCTCGCCACCGAGCCCGTGATCGCGCGCCCGCAGAGCAGCACGTTCGACCAGCGGCGCATGGTGCTGCGCGCGGTCACCGAGACCGGCACGGTCGAACTGCTGCTCGACCGCGACAGCCAGGCGCTGGCACGCCTCACACCGGCGCCGCGCGAGAACGGCGACGACTTCTTCTCGCCGACTGAGCCCTTCGCGTTCAAGGCCTCCGACGGCCTGCAGGTCCACGGCTACCTCGCGCGCCCGCGCGGCGTGCAGGGCCCGGCGCCGCTGGTGATCAGCATTCATGGCGGCCCGTGGACGCGCGACAGCTGGCTGCCCGCGGGCTTCAACACCGTGCAGATGCTCACCAACCGCGGCTATGCGGTGCTGCAGGTCAACTACCGCGGCTCGAGCGGCTACGGCCGCGCCTTCATGATGGCCGGCGCGGGCCAGACCAGCGGCCGGCTGCAGCAGGACATCGCCGAGGCCGCGCAATGGGCCATCGACCAGGGCGTGGCCGATCCGCGGCGCATGGCGGTGCTGGGCGCCAGCTTCGGCGGCTTCTCGGTGCTCTCGCAGCTGATCCGCAAGCCGCACGACTACCGCTGCGGCATCGACATCGTCGGCGTGGCCAACTGGCCGCGCGTGATCGAGAACTGGCCGCCGTTCTGGCGCAACCGCCACTACTTCGCGCGCTTCTTCGGCGACGTGAACCAGCCCGAGGAACGCGCGCGCATGCTGCGCGATTCGCCGGTGTCGCAGCTCGAGCGCATCGAGGCGCCGCTGCTGGTGATCCACGGCGCCAACGACGTGCGCGTGCTGCGCAAGGATTCCGACGACGTGGTGGCCGAGCTGCGCCGGCTCGGCCGGCCGGTGGACTTCCTGAGCTTTCCCGACGAGGGCCACAGCGTGCGCAAGTGGCGCAACCGGCTCGCGCTGTGGCGCAAGGTCGAGGACACGCTGGCCGGCTGCCTCGGCGGACGCAGCAACGGCTTCGACTTCTACGAGCTGATGCCGCGCTCCTGAGGCCTACCAGCGGTAGGTGGCCGTGGCCACCGCGGTGCGCGGGTAGCCGTAGTAGCAGGCCACGTAGCCGCAGTTCGCGAAGTAGGTCTTGTTGGTGAGGTTGCGCAGGTTGAGCGCGAGGCTCCAGCGGTCGATGTCGTAGCCGACCATGGCGTCGAACACGGTCACCGCCGGCACCTTGGTCGGCGCGGTGGATTCGCCGTCGCCGTAGTTGGTGCCGGTGTAGCGCGCGCCCAGGCCCAGCTTCACGCCGTTGGCGAAGCGGTAGTCGGCCCAGACCGCGAAGCGGTGGCGCGGCACCGCGGTGGCCTGCTTGCCGATCTCGGCGCTGTTGGCGCTGGCCGTGACGATGGCGCGCGGCGTGTAGGCATACGAGGCCGTGAAGTTCAGCCGCGGCACCAGTTCGGCCGTGGCCTCGAGCTCGAGGCCGCGCACCGAGATCTCGCCGGTCTGCTTGGGCACGAAGTCGGCGTCGTAGCTGATGTAGTTGTTGCGCTTCAGGTCGAAGACGGCGGCGCTGTAGAGCGCCTTGCCGCCGGGCGGCTGGTAGCGCACGCCGGCTTCGTATTGCTTGCCGCCCTCGGGCTTGAAGGGGTTGCCCGAGACCGGGTCGATGGTGGCGGTCGGCGCGAACGACTCGGTGTAGCTCAGGTACGGCGCCCAGCCGCTCGGGTGCAGGTAGACCAGGCCGGCGCGGCTGGTGAACTTGTGGTCGCGCATGCGCTGGGTCGAGCCGTCGAGGCGGCTGAATACCGAGCTCTCGGCATCGTCGTAGCGCCCGCCCAGGGTCAGCGACCAGCGCTCGCCCCACTTGATCTGGTCCTGCAGGTAGAGGCCGGTCTGGTTCAGCCGCGTGATGCCGTC
The DNA here is from genome assembly GCF_059415325.1 of Variovorax sp. GW821-FHT10D07. Taxonomy (NCBI): domain Bacteria; kingdom Pseudomonadati; phylum Pseudomonadota; class Betaproteobacteria; order Burkholderiales; family Comamonadaceae; genus Variovorax; species Variovorax sp. GW821-FHT10D07. Next base: position 83,547 of record NZ_JBWKMZ010000025.1, read on the forward strand.
GAAGTACGGCGCCGGGATGTCGTAGGCACCGCCATGGACCGGCGCGTAAATGTTCAGCGGCGGCGCGCTGCCGCCGCTGAAAGTGACCTGGTCGATGCGGGTGCGCTGGTAGTCCAGCCCCACCAGCAGCTTGTGCGTCACGTCGCCGGTGCGGAAATCGGCCTGCAGCTGGTTGTCGAGCGCCACCGCGCCGATGTTCTCGCGGCTGCCGAACACGCTGCGCGAGAGCTGCGTGAAGTTGGCGATGTCGTTGGCGTCGTCGGGGTTCAGGCTCACGAAGCCCGAGGCCTGCACGCCGCGGTAGTCGAGCTTCTGCGCCGCGTAGCGCGCGTTCTGCCGTACGGTGAAGGTGCCGTCGATGCGGTGCTCGAACTGGTAGCCGATCATCCGCTGGTCCTGGTTGAACTGGTCGAAGCCGGGTTCGCCGGTGAACAGCTTCGACGGGATGTAGGTGCCGATCGCGGTGGGCTCGAGCGAACCGATGGTGGGCCGCGCGCGCGTGTAGACGCCACCGCGCGTGCGCGTGAACATCGACATCAGCGTGAGGCTGGTGTCGGCCGAGGGCTTCCAGGTCAGCGAGGGCGCGATGTAGCCATGGTCGTCGGCCTCCTTCGCGGCCGGCAGCTGCGCATCGCGCAGCACGCCGGTGATGCGGTAGAGCAGCTTGCCCTCGGCATCGAGCTGGCCCGCGAAGTCGCCCGCGATCTGGCGCCGCGCGTTGTCGCCGAACTGCACCTGCAGCTCGCGCACCGGCTCGGCCGTGGGCCGCTTGCTGACCACGTTGACCACCCCGCCCGGGCCGCTCATGCCGTAGAGCACCGACGAGGGGCCGCGCAGCAGCTCGATGCGCTCGGCGCCGTAGTTCTCGGTGCGCCACACCCCCCAGGTGCCGTTGTTGCGCAGCGGCAGGCCGTCGAGGTAGAAGCCCGGCGAGTAGGCATCGAAGCCGCGCAGCGAGATCCAGTCGTAGCGCGAGTCGGCGCCGTAGGTGGTGGTCGACACGCCCGGCGTGTAGCCCAGCGCGTCCTTGAGGTTGGTGGCGCCCATGGCCTCGATGCGGTCGGCCGTGATCACCGAGATCGACTGCGGCGTCTCGATGATCGGCGTGTCGGTCTTGGTGCCGGTGGCGCTGCGCCGGGCCACGTAGCCCTGCACCCGGCTGGTGGCGCTCTGCTCGCCCTCGGCCTGCACGGTGACGGCCGGCAGCGACGCATTGGAAGCGCCCGGCACCAGGGTGCGGATGACCACGGCGTTGCCCTCCACGCTGGCCGCCAGGCCGCTGCCGGCCAGCAGCTGGTCGAGCGCCTGGCGCGGCGCGAGCCGGCCCGCGACCGCCGGCGCGGTCTTGCCCGCCACCAGGCTCTGCTGCACCACTAGCTGCACGCCGGTCTGGCGCGCCCAGTCGTTGAGCGCCTGGGCCAGCGGCTGGGCCGCGATGCGGATCGGCACCGGGTCGGCCGGCAGCGCCTGGGCCGATGCGGTCAGGTGGGCCAGCGCGAGCGCCAGGGCCAGGGCCAGCGGTGCCGGCTTCGATGTCAAGCGGTTCATCTACGTTTCCAGACTTTAAATACAAATAGTTCTCATCTGGGTTGACGCACGACCCGTGGGAAATACCGTAGTCCCACGGAAAATTTTTTCGGCGCCGGGTCGCGGCGCCTCTTTCTCAGTGCGCGGCGACCAGTTCGGTGACCGCGCCGGCCTGCTTCAGCCGCACCGGCAAGGCGCTCGGCAGCGCGCGGCGCAGGGTGCGCGCATCGCGCGGATCGAAGGTGCCGGTCAGCCGCAACGCCGCCACGGCCGGATCGTTCACCACCAGGCCGGTGTTGCCGTAGCGCTCGAGCTCGGCCAGCGCGCGCGCCAGCGGCGTGTCGACGAAGCTCAGCCGGTGCTCGCGCCAGGGCGCGATGCCCTCGCCCGGCACCGCCGCCACCGGGCCCGGCAGGCCCCGGGCATCGCTCTCGAGCTGCTGGCCGGCGACCAGGAAGACCGCCTCGCGCAGGCTCGCCGCCGAGGGCTCGGCCCAGGCGCCGTCCTGCGCGCGGTCGCGCCGCGCCACCCGCACCCGGCCCTCGTCCACCGACACCCGCGTGCCGTCCGCGCCGTCGATTCCCGGCGTGTGGCGCACGGCGAAACGGGTGCCGACCACGCGCACCTCCAGCGGCCCGGCCAGCACCGAGAACGGCCGCTCTGCATCGGACTGCACGGCGAACACCGCCTGCCCCTCGAGCAGCCGCACCTCGCGCCGGTCGCGGAACAGCTGCACCTCGATCCGGGTCGCGGTGTCGAGCCGCAGGCGCGTGCCGTCGGGCAGCGGCAGGTCGAGCTGCTGGCCGCGCCGGGTGGCGAAGGCCTGCACGAACACCGGCTGCGCCTGCAGCTCGCGCCAGCCCAGGTAGCCGGCGCCGACGGCCATGCCGGTGGCGGCCAGCGCCAGCGCCGGTTTCATGAAGCCGCGCCGCGTGGGCGCGGCAGCGCGGCCCGCGAAGCCTTCGCGCCAGCCGGCCACGGTCGCGGCCGGGATCGCGTCGACGGCCCGCCAGCGTGACGCCCAGGCACGCCAGGCCTCGGCGCGATGCGGGTCGGCCACCAGCCAACCCTGGAACTCGCGCTCCTCGCTGGCGCTCCAGCCCTCGCGCTGGCGGCGTACGAACCAGTCGAGCACCTCCTCTCGCAGGCGCGATGCGTCTTCCGGTGATGGCGTCGAATTCATGTGGCGAGGGCGTCCCTGGAGATGGAGACGCACGAACGGGCGCCAACCCTGTAGGACGCGGTCATTCTTCGGTTCATCGTGGCTGTCTTCATTTCCCGCCACGCTCCAGGCAGTCCCAGCAGGCCGCCATCGCGATGCGCAGCTGCATCTCGACCGTGCGCACCGAGATGCCCATGCGCTCGGCGACCTCGGCATACGAGAGCCCGTCGAACTTGTAGAGCACGAAGGCCTCGCGGCAGCGCGGCGGCAAGCCGTCGATCGCGGCGATCATCGCGGCCAGTCCTTGGCTCGAGGCCAGCGCCGCGTCGGGCTCGAAGCTCGCGGGGCCCATGCAGTCGTCGGGCTCGCCCAGGCCGTCCTCGGTCTCGGCGTCCGCCAGCCCGGCGCGCACGCTGCTGCGCCGGTGATGGTCGGTGACGAGGTTGCGCGCGACCCGGTAGAGCAGCGCCCGCGGATCGCGCACCACGCTGCCCGCGCGCTGCGCCTCGTAGACGCGCGCATAGCTCTCCTGCGCGAGGTCGGCCGCGGTGGCGCGGTCCGGCACCTTGCGGGACAGGAAGTTCAGCAGTTCGCGGTAATAGCGTTCGAACACGGGCGCGCCGGCACCGGCAAGGGTGGGTCGAAGTCCAGGAGGCAGGTTGGCTTCGACGCGGCGTGGCTGACCTGAGGCGGTTCAAGAAGACGGGAGCGCCGATTATGGCGGGCTTCGGATCCGCCCTCCCCGGGCCCGCGTCAGGCCTTGAACCCGTACAGCGCGGCCGGGTTGTCGACCAGGATGCGCCGGCGCGTGTCCTCGCTCGTGGCCCACGAGAACAGCAGGTCGTACAGCGGCGCGCTCTCGGGGCGCGGATCGCGTCCCGGGTGCGGCCAGTTGCTGGCCCACAGGCAGCGCTCGGGAAAGGTCTCGGCCAGCGTGCGCGCGAGCAGGCTCACGTCGTCGTAGCCGGGCGCGCCGCTCTTCGAGGTCTCGTAGGGCGCCGAGAGCTTGATCCACACGCGGCCCGCGTCGATCACGCGCAGCAGCGACTGGAACGAGGGATGGCTGGGCGCCACCGGCTCGAGGAACTTGCCGTTGTGGTCGAGCACCAGCCGGCACGGCAGCTTCCGGAGCACCTCCTCGTGCTCGGGCATGGTGCGGCCGTCGAGCTGCAGGTTGATCATCCAGTCGGCATCGGCCATGCGCGCGGCCATGCCCGGCAGCGACTCCCAGCCCAGCACGCCGCCGATCATCATGTAGCGCACGCCGCGCATGCCGCCCGCATGCAGGCGCGCGATCTCGGCGTCGGGCGCATCGGGCGCCAGCAGCGCGATGCCGCGCGCCGCCTCGCCGAACTGCGCGAGCGCGTCGAGGGTGCAGCGGTTGTCGAAGCCGTAGCCCGTGGGCTGCACCACCACCGCGCGCTCGATGCCCAGCGGCTGCTGCACCTGCTCGCGGTAGGCCGACACCGGCGAATGCGGCGGCACCCAGGCGACGTTCGGGATCAGCGGGAAGCGGTCTTCGTAGATGTGGACATGGCAGTCGCAGGCGCCGGCATAGCGCGCGTTCCGGGTCGATTCCATGGGGGCTCTCGGTGGATGGGAATGGGATCAGGCTGGCACGCCGAAGGCCTGGCGCCAGCGATGGGCTTCGGTGGCATTCACCGCGCCCTTCGGCACCCGGCCCTGGAAGATCTCGGCCAGCTGCGACACGGTTTCCATCGCCTGGTGCTCGACCGCGGGCGGCGTGAGGCCGCCGATGTGCGGCGTGGCGATCGCGCGCGGATGGCGCGCCACCGCGGGCGACGGCATCTGGTCGGGCGCGCGGCCCACGTCGAGCGCGCAGCCCGCGATCGTGCCGGCGTCGAGTGCGGCGACCAGCGCGTCCTCGTCGACGAGGTTGCCGCGCGCGGCATTGATGAAGAAGGCACCGGGCTGCATGGCCGCGAAAGCAGCGGCGTTCATGAGGTTCTCGGTGTCTTCGGTGGCCGCCGCGAGGCAGACCACGAAGTCGGACTGCGCGAGCAGCTCGTCGAAGCCGGCCTGCACGATGCCGGCCTGCGCCACCACCGCGAAGGGATCGTGCACCACCACGCGCATGCCGAGTGCCTGCGCCACGGTGCAGAGGTAGCGCGCGATCTGGCCGTAGCCGATCACGCCGAGCGTGGCGCCGCGCAGCTCGCGGCCCATGGCGGGCGGCACCGGCAGGCCCGCGTGGTAGAGCGCGGTCGAGGCGCTGATGCCGCGCGCGAGGTCGATCATCGCGCCCACGATCCATTCGGACACCGAGGCGATGAAGCCCGCGCTGGCCTGCGTCACCAGCACGCCGTGGCGGCTCGCGGCCGCCAGGTCGATGTTGCGGATGTCGATGGCGCAGCGCACGAAGGCCTGCAGCCTGGGCAGCGCGGCGAACAGCGCCTCGTCGCCCACGGTCTGGCGGTAGGAGACGATGGCGTCGCAGTCGCGCGCCAGTTCGGCGATCTCTTGCGACGAGAGATCGCGGTCCTCGGGGTTGAAGCGCACCTGCGCGAAGGCGCGCAGCGCGGTGCTGGCGCGTTCGCCGAAGTAGTGGGCGAGCTTGCTCTGGGGATGGCTGACGAAAACCGTGGTCATGGACAAGGCAGGAAGAAAGAAGAAGACGGCCTCAGCCGCGCGGCGGCGCCACCGAGTCGCGCGCCACCAGCGTGGGCGCGAACAGGAACTCGCCCGCGGGCAGCGCGCCGTCGGCCAGGCGGCTCATCACGCGCTCGACCATCACCTGCGCCATCTCGGGCACCGGCACGCGCACCGAGGTCATCGCGGGGTACATCAGGGTGGAGAGGAACACGTTGTCGATGCCGACCACCGACACGTCGTCGGGCACCGCAAGCCCGGCATCGCGAAAGCCCGCCATCAAGCCGTAGGCCAGCAGGTCGTTGACGCCGACCACGCCGGTGGGCCGCTCGGGCAGCTGCGCGAGCTGGCTGGCCTGGGTGCGACCGAGCTCGCTCATCATCGAGTCGCCGTACTCGTCGACCGGCAGGCCCTCGACCACGCGCGCGCTGGCCTCGAGGCCGGCCGCGCGCGCGGCCGCGAGAAAGCCCTGGATCTTCTCGTTGCGGCTCATGGTGCGCCCCGAGGGCGTGACGAAGGCCAGCCGCCGGTGGCCCCGTTCGATCAGGTGCGCGGTGGCGATGCGCGAGGACTCGAAGCTGTCGACCGTGACGTGGTCGATCACCGAGGCCTCGCCGGGCGTGGCGCGTCGGTCGTAGCTCACCACCACCAGGCCGCGCTCGGCCGCGGCCTCGACGTGCTGCTCGTCGATCAGCGACGAGATGATGATCACGCCGCGCACGCCGTGCGCCATCAGGTCCTCGAAGAAGCGCGCCTCGCGTTCCTTCTCGCGGTAGGTGTTGCCGATCATGATGCGGAAGCCGTAGCGCTCCTGCGCCAGCGTCTCGACCTCGCGCGCGATGAAGCCGTACATCGGGTTGGCCATCGACGGCACCAGCAGGCCGATCAGCGGCGTGTGGCCGGTCTTGAGCTGCCGCGCCGAGGTGTTGGGCCGGTACTTGAGGTCGCGGATGGCGTCCTGCACCCGCTCGAGGGTGGCGGCCGCCATGCGGTCCACGCGGCCGTTCAACACGTTCGACACGGTGCTGGTCGAAACACCCGCCCGCTGGGCGACATCGCTGATTCTGCTCACGGTTTTCGGGGTCCTTTCGGGTTCTTCATCGCGGTCCTGCGGTCGTGTGTCGTCACAGCCCCATGCGCGTGGGCAGCCAGACCGAGAAGGCCGGCACCAGCACCAGCAGCACCAGGGTGACGAACAGCACCGCGAGGTATTTCATCATCGGCCGCGCCACGTCCTTCACCTGGGTGCCGGTGATGGCGCAGGTGGCGAACAGGCCCAGCCCCACCGGCGGCGCGAACAGGCCGAAGCCCATGGCGATGACCATCACGGTGCCGAAGTGCAGCGGATTGACGCCCAGCTGCGCCGCGATCGGTGTCAGCAACGGCCCGAAGATGATGAGCGCGGGCGCGCCCTCGAGGATGGCGCCGAACACGATCATGATCAGCACCGAGAGCATCACGAACATGGTGCTGCCCCATGCGTGCGCGAACTCGATCATGAACGACGACAGGTACTGCGGGATCTGCTGGATTGTCAGCGCAAACGAGAGGCTGGACGCGGCCGCCACGATGAACAGGATGCTGCCCGCCATCGAGGCCGAACGCACGAACAGCCGCGCCACCGACGACCAGGTGAGCTCGCGGAAGGCCAGCCAGCCCACCACCAGCGCATAGACCACGGCGAAGGACGAGACCTCGGTCGAGGTCGCGACGCCCGAGGTCACGCCCTTGCCGATCATCGCCACCATCACCAGCGCGACCAGCGCGCCGCCGAGCAGGCGGAACATGGGCGTGCGCACGTCGAAGGCCTGGTCGGGGTCGATGCGCGCGCCGACGTAGATGGTGACCGCGGCCAGCGAGAGCGCGAGCACCACGGCGGGCACGAGGCCGGCCATGAACAGCCCGGCGATCGAGATGTTGGCGACGAAGCCCATGATGATCATGTTGATGCACGGCGGGATGGTCTCGGCCATCACCGCGGTGCAGGCCAGCAGGCCGGCGGTTTCGTTCGGGTCCTGTTTCGTCTTGCGCACGGCCGGCATGATGATGCCGCCGACCGCGGCGATGTCGGCCAGCTTGGAGCCCGAGACGCCCGAGAAGAAGGCGGTGGCCGTGATGGTGATCAGGCCCAGGCCGCCGCGCAGGCGGCCGAACATGCGCAGCAACAGCTCGATCAGCCGCGAGGACATGCCGTTGGATTCCATCAGCAGGCCGGCCAGCACGAAGAAGGGAATGGCGAGCAGCACGTAGTGGTCGGTGCCGGCCATGACCTGCTGCGAATAGACCAGCATCGGCAACGAGGGATCGGCCATGAAGAACACCAGCGACGAGAGCGCGAGTACGAAGGCGATCGGCACGCCGAGCATCAGGCCGCCGAGGAAGCCGGCGGTCAGCAGCATCCAGGGCGCGATGGCGTGGCCGGGCACGAAGGTGTTCCAGCCCACGACGGCGGCGGTGAGCGCGATGCCGACGGCCAGGGTGCTCCAGACGCGCCGGGCCGGTCCGTTGACGGCGTTGGCGAGGCCGAACAAGGTCATGAACAGGCTGCCGATGACCACCGGGTAGACGTAGATCCACTGCGGCAGGCCGATCGGGGTGGTCATGTTGTAGGCGTCGAGCAGCAGTTCCCACGACGAGGCGAGCAGGCTGGCCGAGACGCCGACCACGATCCAGTTGCCGAACTGGATCAGCGCGGGCTGCCAGCGCGCGGGCAGCAGGCCGCGGAACAGGTCGACGCCCACGTGCTGGCTGCGCGCGAGCACGGTGGCGGCGCCGAAGAAGACCTGGATCACCATCAGCGCGCGCGCGACCTCCTCGGCCCAGTCGAAGGGGTCGTGCAGGAAGTAGCGGAACACGACCGAGACGAAGACGATGAGAACATCGATCGCGAGCACGACACCCGCCACGTTCTCCATGGCGCGCGTGAGCCAGGCGAGGCCACGGCCCGCGGGGTGGGCGGTGCTGAAGCCCAGGGCGCGCGGATCGTGGCCGTGGCCCGCGGCCGGCAGCGGCGCCAGGGGCGGCAAAACGGGCGTGACCGGGGCCATCGGGGGCAGGACGCTGGACATGCGGTCAGGCGCGGGCGGCGTTGATGGCGGCGAACAGCGGTCCGGTCTCGGGATACTGCTTGGCGAAGGCCGACCAGAGCTTGGCCTCCATCTCCTTGCGCACCTGGTCGCGCTCGTTCTTCGCCATCGGCGTGAAGCTCAGGCCCAGCTTCTTCAGTTCCTCGATGGCGCCCTGCCCTTTCTCGGCGCCGATCTGGCGCTGCTGCGCGGTCGATTCGGCCGCGGCCTTGAGGAAGGCCGGGCGCAGGTCGGCCGGAATGCGGTCCATGGCGCGGCGCCCGGCGATGCAGACCATGGGGCTGAACAGGTGCTCGGTCATCCAGCAGTGCTTGACGACCTCGTTGAGCTTGCTCGCGAGCACGGTGGCGGCATCGTGTTCGAAGCCGTCGACGACGCCGGTCTGCGCAGCCATGTAGAGCTCGCCGAAGGAGATGGGCGTGGGGATGGCGCCCATGATCTTGAAGGTCTCGATGAAGGCGGGCGTGGGCAGCACGCGCAGCTTGACGTTCTTCACCTCGGCCAGCGACTTGACGGGCTGCTTGGTGTAGACGTTGCGCGCACCGTAGTGCTGGCCCCAGGTGATGACCTGGCAGCCGGTGCTCTTGACGAGCATGTCGTTGAGCTTGGCGCCCACGCCGCCGTCGAGGGCCTTGGCGACGTGCTCGTAGCTGTCGAACAGGTAGCCGAGGTCGAGCATGCCGAACTGCGGCGTGACCGTGGCCCAGATCGAGGAGCCGGTGAGCATCATGTCGATGGACCCGACCTTGACCTGCTGGACGACGTCGCTTTCCTTGCCGAGCTGGTTGTTGGGAAAGTAGTCGATGCGGATGCGCTCGCCGACGGCCTTCTTGAGGTTGACCTGCATGAGCTGGTTCCACGCGAAGTGCGAGGAGTTGAGGTCGGCGACGTGCGAGGACGACAGGCGCAGCGCGACGGTCTTGTCCTGCGCGGCAACGAAGGGCGTGAATCCCGTGCCGGCGGCCGCCATCGCGAGCGGCAGGGCTGACGATGACTGGACGAAGCGGCGGCGTGAAATCGAGGTCATGGCTTGTCTCCTGTGGGTCGGAACGCCCTTTTGGTGGAACGATTTACTGTATCGATACACCAATTGGTTCGCAATGTCGTTTCGGTAGGTGTTTTCCTTCGTAAACAGCGGTTTTGGGGGGCGCCGGGGCGCGTTCACAGGACAGCGGGTGCTTCCCTCCGCGAATGTCCCCCGGCCTTCGGCCTCCTCCTTGATTTCGCTGCGGGAAGCACCCGCTGCCCTGTGCAC
>NZ_JBWKMZ010000026.1:0-74988 GCF_059415325.1 Variovorax sp. GW821-FHT10D07
GCGAAATCAAGGAGGAGCCGAAGGCGGGGGACATTCGCGGAGGGAAGTACCCGCTGTCCTGTGCACGCGCCCCGAACGAACCGACCCCCAAAAACACCAGCAACCCGCAAGAAACAACGCGGTGGAGCCCTGAAATGCGCGCCCTTCAACGCTCTACACCGATCGCCCTCGCCGTGTCCGCCCTGTTCGGCGCCGCCTTGCTCGTGGCCGCCCAGCGTGCCCATGCCAACGAGGCCGAGGAGACCGCGCTGCTGCCCACGCAGGACCCTTGCGGCAGTTGCAACCGACCCATGGCCCAGGCCACCGGCGGGGTCGCGCCGCAGACCCTGCCCGCGCCGTCGCGCAACACCTCCGCCACCGGTGCCTTCAAGCTCAACGACCTGCGCCTCAATGGCGTGAAGGCGCTGAGCAACGAGGAGCTGCAGTCGATCACCACGCCCTACATCGGCCGCGACGTCACGCTGGCCGACCTCGAAGAACTCGCGAAGGCGATCACCGCGCGCTACAAGGAGCGCGGCTACTTCCTCGCGCAGGCCGTGGTGCCGGTGCAGACCGTGCGCGACGGCATCGTCGAGATCAGCGTGATCGAAGGCCGGCTGGGCCGCGTCGACGTGCTGGTGGCGCCCGAGGCACCGATGACCGAAGCGCGCGTGCGCGGCTTCCTCGCTCCGTTGCAGCCGGGCGAGGCCGTCAACGCGCCCGCCTACGAGCGTGCCATGCTGCTGCTGTCGGACCAGCCCGGCGTCAAGGTCTCGTCGGCGCTGCAGGAAGGCACGCAGCCCGGCACCACCGATCTGTCGGTCGAGGTCGCGGCCGCGCCGCGCTGGGCCTTCACCGCCGAGGGCGACAACCACGGCACCAAGGAGTCGGGCCGCTACCGGCTCGGCGGCACCGTGCGCTGGCTCAGCCCCTTCGGCATCGGCGACAACCTCGATGCGCGCGTCATGGTGTCCGACAGCAATGCGCTGCAGTACGGCCGCATCGCCTATGAGGCGCCGATCGGCACCAGCGGCCTGCGCGCCGGCATGGGCCTGGCGCGCGTGAGCTACGACCTCGGCGGCCAGTTCTCCGACCTCGACGCGCAGGGCCGCGCCGACGTGCTCGATTTTTCGCTCAACTATCCGCTGATCCGCCAGCGCCAGCAGAACCTGTTCCTGCGGCTGACGGCCGACCTCAAGGACCTCAAGGACGAGATCCGCGTCGTCGACTACGACGTGAAGAAGCGCGTGCGCGGCATCGGCCTGGGCTGGGCCTGGGAGCGGCGCGACGACGTCTTCGGCGGCGGCTACTGGGCCAGCACCGGCACCCTGTACCACGGCTCGCTCTCGATCCGCGACCCGCAGACCCTCGCGGCCGACCAGGCCTTCGGCGGCCGCCACACCGAGGGCGGCTTCACCAAGATGAGCTTCCAGCTCTCGCGGCTGCAGTCGATCGTGCCGCGCCATTCGCTCTACCTCGCCATCGGCGGCCAGTGGGCCAGCAAGAACCTCGATGCTTCGGAGAAGCTCGCGCTCGGCGGCGCGCGCGCCGTGCGTGCCTACCCCTCGGGCGAACTGCTGGCCGACCAGGGCGTGATCGGCACCGTCGAATGGCGCTGGTCGGTCAACGAGGAGTTCACGCCCTTCGTGTTCTACGACGCGGCGCGCGGCAAGCTCGCGCGCCGTCCCTCGCCCTTCGACGGCGAGAACTCGCACAGCCTGCGCGGCTACGGCATCGGCATGAGCTGGTCGCGTCCCGGCAATTTCTCGATCAACGCGACGCTGGCCTGGCGTGACGGCACACCGCGGGCACAGACCGACGGCGGCGGCCACAACCCGCGGCTGTACGTCCAGGTTCAAAAGGCGTTCTGACCATGAAGCAACGCACGTCTCCTCTTCTTCGCGCCACCGCGCGCCGCCTGCGGCTGCGGCCGGTCGCTCTCTCGCTGATCTGCGCGGGCGCCGTGCCCGCGATGGCGCAGGTGCTGCCCACGGGCTTCCTGCCCTCGGCGCTGCCGGGCAACATGGTCTCGATGACCCAGGCCGGCAACATCATGAGCATCGTGCAGGGCAGCCAGCGCGGCATCGTCAACTGGACCACGTTCTCGATCGGCGCCAAGAACATCGTCAACATCCAGCAGCCCAATGCCTCGGCGATCCTGCTCAACCGCGTCACCGGCAACGAGCTCTCGACCATCGCGGGCCAGCTCAATGCCAACGGCCGCGTGTTCCTCATCAACCCCAACGGCGTGATGTTCGGTTCCGGTGCCAGCGTCAACGTCGGCGGCCTCGTGGCCTCGACGCTGGGCCTGACCACCAGCGACGCGAACTTCCTCGGTGGCACGACCAACTTCAGCTTCGAGCGGCTGAACGCCAACGCCAAGACGGTGGTGAACGAAGGCGGCATCACGGCCACCGGCGGCCCCGTGGTGCTGATGGGCGCGGGCGTGAGCAACACCGGCACCATCACGGCCGACGGCCAGACCGTGGCGCTGGTCTCGGGCCGCAAGATCACCTTCGACCTCGCGGGCGACGGCCTCACCAACATCGCGATCGCGTCCGACTCGATGGCGACCAACGCCTCGGTCGGCAACACGGGCACCGTGCAGGCCGACGGCGGCAAGGTCGTGATGGTGGGCCAGTCGACCACCCTCGGCGAGCTGGTGGTGAACCAGGCCGGCGTGGTGCGCGCGCGTTCGCTCGGCACGAAGAACGGCGAGATCGTGCTCGGCGGCGGCGCCGACAACGAGGTGCGCGTGGGCGGCACGCTCGACGCAACCTCCACCGGCACGGCGGTCGGTGGCCGCATCTCGGTGGCCGCGGGCAATGTGCGCGTGATGGATGGCGCGCTGGTCGACGCGAGCGGGGATGCCGGCGGGGGTTCGGTGCAGCTCAAGGCGTTGAGCGGGCTGTCGATCGCGTCGGCGCCGCCTGCCGCGCTGCTGGGATCGGGTGCCGTGGTGCGTGCCGATGGCCGGACCGGCAATGCCGCGGGCGGCGAGATCCGCATCGAGCAAGCCAGCTACAGCGCGCTGCCGGGCACCGGCAGCGAGGCACCGCCCGCCACCCGGCTCGGCCTGCACCTGTCGGGCACGCTGTCGGCCAAGGGGGCGGGCTCGGGCGCGGGCGGCAACATCAGCACCAGCGCCGATGCGATCCAGGTCGGCAACGACCTCGCGCTGTCGGCCGCGGGCGGTGCGAACGGTGGCGCCAACGGCAAGTGGACGCTGAATTCCAACAAGCAGATCGTGGTGACGCCCGAGGCGCCGAACTACGACCCCGGCAGCTTTCCCAGCGCCGGCGGCATGGCCTCGAGCCCGATCAGCTCGCAGGCGCTGGGCCGCGCGCTCGGCCAGGGCACCGACGTCACGCTCGCGAGCAACGCGGCCAATGCCGAGGGCGGGCAGGAGCGCTTCGGCGTGCTGTTCGATACCGCGGCCCAGGTGGTCAAGAGCGAGGGCGGCACCGCCTCGCTGCGCGTGGATTCGGCCACCGGCATCGCGATGCTCGACCGTTCGACCCTCCAGTCGACGAGCGGCGCGTTGAACGTGGACTTCAATGTCGATGCCAACGGCACGGTGCCGGGGGCCGGCAACACCCCGATCGTGACCTCCGAAGGCGAGGGGGCCGCGCAGATCCAGATGACGAACGCGCGCATCGAGACCAACGGCGGCAACGTGCGCTTCTACGGGCAGGGCGATGCCGCCAACGGCCGCGCCATCGGCTATGCCTCCGAGTTCGGCGATTCGGGCGTGGGCGCCGGCATCGAGTTGCGCAACAGCCGCATCTCGACCTGCGGCGTCGATGCCGCCAGCTGCACCGAGGGCGGTGTCATCAACCTGCGCGGCGAGGGCCGCACGCTGTTTTCGAGCTCCACGCTCAACGGCAGCTCGGGCGTGCTGATCTCCAGCTCCGAGCTGATCACCGGCAGCGGCGCCATCACCGTCGACGGTGTCGGCGGGCTGGCCGCCAAGGGCGTGGAGATCGGGCGCGAGGCCGGCAGCGTCCCGGGCCCTCGCAGCCGCATCGCCTCCACCGGCGGGGACATCGTGCTGCGCGGCAGCACGCGCGGATGGACCACCGGCGATGCCGTGGGGCGGCTGCGCTTCAACGTCGCGGGCGCGGGCGTGCAGGCCAACGGCGTCGACATCGCCACCGGCGGCAACGTGCGTGTGGAAGGCCAGGGCGCCGACCTCGGAACGCTGCTGGGCACCGACGAATTCGCCAAGCTCTCGGCCTCGGCCACCATCAATGCCTCGCACGGCGTGCTGATCGGCGATACCGGCATCACCGCCGGCCAGGGGCGGCGCATCGACATCGTCGGCACCGCCGGCAGCGCGGGCGTGACCTACGACTTCAACGGCGTGCCGACCCCGCCACCGGCCGGCATCGACGAAGGCGTCACGCCCGCGGCGGTGTGGATCCGTGCCAGCGGCGCCGGCCAGGGCCTGCGTGCGGAAGGCGGACAGATCAACATCGTCGGCGGCAACGGCGACGTGTTGCTGCAGCGCGGCGCCCAGCCCGATGCGTTGCTGAGCACCGCGAGCGGCACGGTGGCCGGCGGCTCCATTGCCGTCACCGGCCGCAACATCTACGGCGGTGGCCTCGCGGGCGCCACCGGCACGCTGGCAGACGCGAGCGGCGCGGGCACCGGCGGCGACATCCGCTTCGAATCGACGGTGAGCGACAAGACCGGCGGCATGCTCGCGCTGGCCACGGGCATGGGCTTGCTCGCGGACAGCGCCTCGGCCAGCGGCAACGGCGGCAACATCCGGCTGCTCGCGGGCAACGGCCTGCGCGCCCACGGCACGCTGTCGGCGCGCGGCGGCAGCACGGGCGGCAACGGCGGCTTCATCGAGACCTCGGGCACGCAGCTCGACCTGACCGGCATCCGCGTCAACGCGGGCGCGCCGGCGGGCACCGCGGGGCAGTGGCTGATCGATCCCTATGCGGTCTCGATCGTCAATGGCGCGGCGGCCGGCACGCTGCCGACCAATCCCTTCGACGCGGTCGCCACCTCGACCATCCAGGACGGCGACATCAATGCCGCGCTCAACGGCGGCGCGAGCGTGAAGATCACCACCGGCACCGGCGGGCCCGGCGCCGGCAGCATCTCGCTCGCGAACAACGTGCTGATCGACTACACCGCCGCCTTCGGTCCGCTGAGCTTCGAGCTGGCCTCGGGCAACAGCATCCAGGGCGGCCTCGGCACGGTGATCCGTTCGTCGGGCAAGGGCGGTCCGCTCACCGTGCTGTTCAACGCGGGCGTCAATCCCGACGGCACGCCTTCCGGCAGCAACGGCTCGATCAACTACAACGGCACCATCGCCACGCGCGGCGGCAGCGTCACGATGAACGCGCGCGGCGACGGCAGCCCCACCAGCGGCTTCATCCAGATGAATGGCGCCTCGGTGCAGACCGATGGCGGCGCGGTCACGCTCTACAGCGGCCAGCCCGGCGCGCCCACCGGCTACGTCACGCTGGTCGACAGCCAGATCGACACCCGCGTGGGCCAGACCGATGCCGGCGCGGGCGGCGCGGTGCAGATCGCGGGCGGCAACGTGACGCTGGCGGGCGCGCAGATCGCGACGTCGACCGGCAACGTCGACATCCGCGGCAGCTCGGCCGACTGGAACAGCGGCGTGGTCATCACCGACGGCCGCACGCCCTCGACCATCTCGACCACCAGCGGCAACGTCACGGTGCAGGGCGTGGCGCGGCGCCAGGCCTCGTCGACCTTCGCGGCGGCGCACGGCGTGCTGGTCAACGGCGGCAGCAGCATCACCACCGGCAGCGGCACCATCGCGCTGCGCGGCTACAACTTCAACAACGACACCACCGTGCCCGCGGCCACGCCCGATTCGGGCGTGCGGCTGGAGAACGGCGCGCGCATCGTCACCACCGGCGGCGGCGACATCGAGATCACGGGCCGTTCGCAGAACGGCGGCACCGGCGTCTCGATCGAGGCCGGCGGCTCGCCGAGCCTGCCCGGCACGGCGCCCGTGGTGCAGGGCAGCCGCAACGTGGTGCTGCGCGCGGTCAACGACGGCAGCACCGACGCGATCGTGATCGGCACGCCGGTCAGCGCGGCCAACGCGATCAACCTGCGGCCCGGCGGCATGGACGCCAACTTCGCGGTGTCGGACAGCACCAATGCGCCGATCGTGCTCGGCGGCGCGGGCACCGGCGGCTTCTCGGTCTCGAGCGCCGAGTTCGCGCGCCTCGCCGCACCCACCATCGTGGCGGGCAGCGCCACCCATGCGGCCGACATCACGGTGGCCGGTGCCATCGCCACGCCGGGCGCGCTCACCCTGCAGAACGACGCGGGCGGCAACATCGCGGTCAATGGCACGGTCAGCGCCTCGCAGCTGGGCCTGTTGTCCGATGGCCGCATCACGCAGTCGGCCGCGGGCGCGATCACCGCCACCGGGCTGCTCGCGCGCTCGAGCGGTGCGAGCGTCGACCTGCAGAACCCCGCGAACAACGTCGCCACCGTGAGCGGCGGCGCCGAGGGCGGCTTCGCCTACGTCGATGCGAACGCCGTGACCATCGGGACGTTCAGCGTCAACGGCTTCAACGCCGCGACCAACCAGCTCGCGCCCACGGCGACCACGTCGATGTCGGCCGGCACCGTGTTCGTGCGCACGCTCGCGGGCGACCTCACGCTGGGCACCAACGTCAATGCGAGCACCAGCGCCGACCTGGTGGCGGCGGCGCGCTTCCAGAACCCGGGCGCCTTCACCATCGGCGCCGGCACCTGGCGCGTCTGGGCCGACACCTGGATCGGCGAGACGCGCGGCGGCCTCGCGGGCTCGGGCCCGCTGCCCAACCTCTACCACTGCGCCTACCTGGGCCTGTGCACGGTGACGGTGCCGGCCACCGACAACCACTTCATCTACGCGCAGCAGCCGACCGCGATCGTGACCGTGGGCAATGCCGCGCGCCAGGAGGGTGCGCCCAACCCCACCTTCACCTACAGCGTCAGCGGGCTGATCCTCGGCGACAACGCCTCGAGCTTCAGCGGCACGCCGGGCACCAGCGCGAACACCGCGAGCCCGCCGGGCAACTACCCGATCGATGGCGCCTTCGCCTCGGCGGCCGGCTATGCGGTGCAGGTGGTGCCGGGCAACCTGCGCGTCGATCCGGGACCGCCGCCACCGCCCGCGCCCCCACCGCCGCCGGTGGCGCCGCCGCCACCGCCGCCCTTCGTGTTCTTCGAGCGGCCCGAGCTGCCCTCGGTGGACGTGGTGCGCGACCAGCCCTCGACCTACCTCTACGACCGCAACATCGGCCAGGCGCCGATCTGCGTGGCGACCGGACCGCTGGACGGCGACCGCGCGGCGCAGGGCGGCGACGTGCTGGCGCGCGAATGGTCGCGCGTGCGTTCGCGGCCGAACCTGCTGAGCTGCGTGAACACCGAGCGGCGCAACGGCTGCGCCGACTTCTAGGGTCAGCGCGTCGGACGCGCCGTGATGACGAACAGCTGCGCCATCAGGTCGGCCAGCAGCCGCAGCTGCGGGTCGTCGGTCAGCGCCGCGTGGCGGTAGCCGGCCACATGGGCCTCGAGGCCATCGATCGGGCCGGCGAAGAACAGCCGGCGCAGCGCACCGCCGAGCGCGTCGTTCTCCGCCGCGCGCGGCCGGTCGTCGATGGTGCTGTGCGCATGGCTCTCGAGCCGCGGCGTGGCGAGGAAGGGCGCGAGCACCGCGGCGCGCAGGCGGCCCTCGGCCACCCAGCGGTTCAAGGCCATGTCGAAGGCCTGCGCGGGGCCCTCGGCCAGCGCCTCGCGCAGCAGCGGCGGCAAGGCGCGCAAGCCCTTCGGCGTGGCGAGGTAGGCGACCGCGCCCCAGTTGTAGAGACCGCGCGCATCGAGCACCTCGATGCCGGCGATCGCATCGCGCGGCGCGGCGGGATCGGCGGGCAGCTGCTTCTTCAGCGCCTGCCACAGCGCGAGCAGGCTGTGGGCCGAGGTGTAGGGCAGGCATTCGAGGAACACCAGGTCCCAGTCGGCCAGCTGCGCGAGCGCCTCGGGCCGCAGCAGCGGCGGCAGCGCGCGGCTCAACAGCGCATCGTCCTCGAGCACCAGGAAGAAGTCATCGGGCGGTGCGCTTTCGAGTGCGCGCGAATGCGAGAGAAAGCACGCGCGTTCGCCGGCGCTGGTGGCGGCATCGGCGGGCACCGCGGGCAGCGTGGCCGCGTCGATCGCCTCGAAGCGCGCCACGCCCTCGATGCCGAGCGCGCGCAGCTGCGCTTCCATGGCCGCGCGGCGATCGCCACTGCGTTGCAGATTGATGAAGCAACCGTTCATGATGCGGGGATGAAGCAGGTCCTGCCATTGTCTCCCTTGTCTTCCGCCATCGCGCCGATCGCCGGAGGGCGGACCGCATGATGCTCAGCGTGGTGCTGCCGTTCTACCGCAAGCGCGCGGAGTTCGAGCGCGTGGCCGCGCTCAACGCGCCGCATTGGTCGCGCCCCGGCATCGAGGTGGTGATCGCGCTCGACGAACCGGCCGAGGAGCAAGGCCTGCTGCAACTGCTCGCGCGCTTCGACACGGTGCGCTGGCGCGTGGTCGTCAACGACCGGCCGCATGGCTGGCGCCCGCCCTGCCGCGCCATCAACGTCGGCGTGCGCCATGCGCGCGGCCGCTTCGTGCTCGTGCATTCGCCCGAGTCGGCCTATGTGGGCGACGGGCCCGCGCTGGCGCTGCAGGCCGCGCTGACGGTCGAGCGCGGCGTGGTGCTGGGCCGCGTGGGCTTCGCGCGCTTCGACGCGATCGACGGACCGCTGGCCGCGCTGTTCGCGCGCCAGGTGCCCGAGGCGCTGTTCCTGCGCACCTTCTACGGCTCGCTGTGCGGCCCGCGCGAGGCCTTCGAGGCGGTCGGCGGCTACGACGAATCCTTCGTCGGCTGGGGCGGCGACGACGACGATTTCCGCGTGCGGCTCGAGATGGCGGGCTGGCGGCTTTCCGCCTGCGCCGAACTGAAGCTGCTGCACCTGTCGTTCGAGACGCGCGACGGCGCCGAGCAGTTCGATCCCGACAACGACTGGCGCAAGTGCACGCCCGCGAAGGCGCGCGCGAACGGCGAGGACTGGGGGCGCGACTTCGCACGCATCGCCCGCGACGATCCGGCACCGGCCGATGCCGGGGCCGTGCCCGCGTGGGGGCAACCCGCGCCCGTGTTCGCGATGGGCTCGCGCCGCCAGTGCGAGCTCTGCGCGCGCATGCTGCACCACGAACCGGTGCCGCACTACTTCTGCCCGCGCTGCAGCGCCGCGCCGCCGAAGCCGCTGGCAGCGCGGCTGCGCATCGTCTGCCTGCTGCAGCTGCGCAACGAGGCGCGGCTGCTCGAGGGCTGCCTCGACCACCTGCGCGACCATGTCGACGGCTTCATCGCGCTCGACGACGGCTCGACCGACGACACCGCGCGAATCCTGCGGCGCGAACCCAAGCTGCTCGAGCTGCTGTCGAACCCGCCGGGCGGCGACTGGAACGAAACGCAGAACAGGCGCCGCCTGCTCGAATGCGCGCAGCGCCATGGCGCGGGCTGGGTGCTGGTCTGCGATGCCGACGAGCGCTACGAGAGCCTGTTCCTGCGGCACCTCGGCGCCATCGTCGATTCGCTGTCCGACACGCAACTGGGTTGCCTCTCGCTCGCCGTGCGCGAACTCTGGGACGCGCCCGACCGCTTCCGCGACGACGGGCCCTGGGGCACCAAGTCGCGCGTGTGCCTGTTCCGGCTGCCGCGCGAGATCGCCTTCGACGCGGCGCCCGCGCTGCACGGGCCCTGGTATCCCGACGCGGTCGCGCAGCATGGCCGGATGTTCCGCAGCTACTTCCGGCTCTACCACCTGCACATGATCCGGCGCGAGGACCGCATCGCGCGGCGCGACCGCTACCGGCGCCTCGATCCCGGGCACCGCTGGCAGGCCATCGGCTACGACTACCTGGCCGAGGAAGGGCCGGGACTGCGGCTCGAGAAGATCGCGCCCGATCGCGGCTACGACCTGGAGACCTTGCCGGCCGATCTGCGTCAGGCCGACGGCCCGGCGCTGGCCGCGAGCGAGCGCGCGTAGTCGCCGCGGTAGGTGCGCGTGCCGGTGTGCGTGAGGCGCGAGCGCGTGTCGACGAAGACCTGGCCGCCGATCGATTGCCAGCGGCGGCAGAAGGCGAAGTCCTCGCTGAGGTAGCGGCCGTTGCCGGGCTCGGCCCAGACGTCGAAGAAGCGATGGTGCGGCCAGGCCGCGGCCGTCTCGTCCTCCATGCGGTCGGGCGTGTAGCGCAGCTCGGGCAGGGCCTGCGCGAGCCGCTCGAACACGGCGCGCTCGATCAGCATGAAGCCGGTGGGCGCATCGAGCACCTCGACGAAGCCGTCGGCATCGATGCGGCCGGCCACCTCGGGCCCCGTGAGGTTGATCGGGAACACCGCGTGCTTGGCCTCGAAGTCCTCGCGCGTGCTGCCCGCGGGCAGCGGCTGCGCGAGGCCGGCGCGCGGCCAGCCGTCGTTCTTCTGCGGATAGGCGCCGGCCACCACCGCGCGGCCGGCCAGCAGCAGGCGCAGCGCGGCCTCGGGCTCGAAGCCGATGTCGGCATCGATCCAGAACAGGTGGGTCCAGCGGCTGTCGGCCATGAACTCGGCCACCAGCCGGTTGCGCGCGCGCGGGATCAGGCTGTCGCCGTCGAGGAAGCGCGTCTGCATCGGGAAGCCATGGCGCCACGCGAGGTTGACCAGCCCGAGCAGGCTGCGCACGTAGTCGCTGGTCATCGCGCCGCTGTAGCTGGGCGTGGCGATGAAGGGGCGGATGTCTTTCAGGGCGTCGATGGGCAGCATCGTGGTGGAGCAATGGGCGTGTTCATGCGGGCTGCGCATGCCGCCGCGTCGACAGCAGCGCCCGAAGCTTCGCCGGTGCCACCGGCTTCGTCAACAGCGTCGCGCCGCTGTGGCGCAGCCGTTGCAGCGCATCGGGCCCGGTGGCGCCCGAGACCAGCACCGCGAGCGCCTCGGGCTGCAACCGCTTGGCGGCGTCGATCACGTCCATGCCGTCGGTGTCGCCGGGCAGCTGCAGGTCGCACAGCACGGCGTCGTAGGGGATGTCGCCGGTGCCCAGCCGCGCGATCGCCTCGGCGCCGGTGGCCACGCATTCGACCTGGCAGCCCCACTGCTCGAGCAGCGCGCGGCTGCCGTCGAGGATGGCCGGGTCGTCGTCCACCACCAGGCAGCGCAGGCCCGCGAGCGGCGCGGGCGCGGGCGGTGCCGGCTGCGGTGGCGCGATGTCGGCGGCATTGGCCGCGGGCAGGGTCAGCGCGAAGGTGCTGCCGGCGCCGAGCGCCGAGCGCAGCGCGATGCGCGTGCCCAGCAGGGTGGCGATGCGCGCGCAGATCGCGAGGCCGAGGCCGAAGCCGCGGCGGCGGTCGCGCTCGGTGTTCGCCACCTGGTAGAACTCCTCGAAGATGCGCTGCTGGTGGATCGGCGCGATGCCCACGCCGTCGTCGCGCACCTCGATGCGCACGCCGCGCCCGCCGTCGGGGCCGTTGCGCGCGCGGCGCGCGGCCACCAGCACGGTGCCGCCCGCGGGCGCGTGGCGCAGTGCATTGGTCACGAGGTTGCCGACGATGCGCTTGAGCAGCGCCGCGTCGCTGCGCACCGCGAGGCCGCGGTCGCTCCAGCGCAGCCGCACGCGCAGCTCGGTGGCGGTGGCCGCATGCTGGGCATCGAGCTGGTCGAACAGCGCGGCCAGCGAGACCTTGGCGATGGCCGGCGTGAGCACCTGCGCATCGAGCCGCGAGATCTCGAGCAGGTCGTCGAGCAGCACGCCCATGAACTCGGTGCTCTCCTGCAGCCGCAGCACGGCCGGGCGCTGCGCCTCGCTGGCGCCGGGCAGCAGGCCGTCGATGAACAGGCCCATGGCATGCAGCGGCTGGCGCAGGTCGTGGCTGGCCGCGGCCAGGAAGCGCGCGCGCGACAGCGCGGCCTGCTCGGCCTCGGCCATGCGCTGCAGCGCGACCGCGGTGGCCTCGCGCACGCGCTCCTCGCTGACCTGGCGGTTGTGCTGCAGCCGCTCGGCCAGGCGGTCGATGTCGTGCGCGAGCATGGCCAGCTCGTGCGTGCCGCGCGAGCCGCCCTCGACCACGCCGCAGCGCATCTCGAAATGGCCGGCCTCGAGCGCCGCCACGGTGCGCGACACGCGGCGCAGCGGCCGCGCCACCGTGCGCGCCATGTGGCGCACCGAGGCCCAGGCCGCGAGCAGCGCCACCATCGCGATGCCGATGCCCGCGAGCAGCGAGCGCGTGCGTTCGCGCGAATAGGCGGTGGTGTCGCGGAAGGTCTGGACCAGGCCGACCGGCGTCTCGCCCGCGGCGGTCGAGCCCGCGGGCGCGAAGGCGCTGGCGCGCGAGGCCTCGCGCAGCGTGACCGGCGCGGTGAACATGCGCAGCTGTGCGAGCGAACCGGCCTTGGGCCCGGCCGTCACGTAGACGCCGGCGCTGTTGCTGATCTCCACGCGCATCACCTGGCCGCCGCGCAGCGCGGCATTGGCCACGTTCTGCAGCGCGGGCAGGTCGCCGGCATAGAGGCTCAGGTCGGACATCGCCGCCACCTGGCGCGCCACCGCCTGACCCTCGGCGTCGAAGGCGGCCTCCAGCGTCTGCAGCCGGTTGTGGGTGAACCAGGCGGTGAGCGCGAGCGCCACCGCCACGCAGGGCACCACGCCGAGGCGGAACAGGTCGCGCTGCAGGTTGCCGCGCACCACCAGCGCACCGGCGGCCAGGCCCGGCGTGGGTGCTTCGGCCGGCGCCGTGGCCGGGCTGGGGTCCGCGCCCTCGGGCGGCCGGGTGGCGCTCATCGCGTGACGGTGAGGCGCTCCGTCAGTTCGCGTTCCTCGGGCAGCCGCAGCCCGAGCCCGCGCGCGACGGTGGGGTTGATGCGCACGGTGGCGGGCGTCGCGGCCTCCACCAGCGGATTGCCGCCGCCGCCCGCGCTGCCGCTGCTCGCGACCTTCTGCGCCAGCAGCCGCGCCTGCTGCGCGAGCTGCGCGGGCGTGGAGACCGCGGCCGCGAGGCCGCCCGAACGCACCAGGCCTTCGCTGGCGCCGAACACCGGCAGGCCGGCGCCGGCACCGGCGCGCAGCACCGACAGCGTGGCGGCCTGGTTGTCGCCGATCAGGTCGGGCAGCACCATCAGCGCATCGCTGCGCGGCACCACGGCGCGCAGCGCGGTGGCGAGCGAGCGCGCGTCGGGCGCGTATTCCACCTGCAGGTCCCAGCCGCCGCCGGGCTGGGCCTGCGCGGCGCGCTGCAGGTCGCGCACCAGCGGTTCGGATTCGGGCGTGGCGACCACGCCGATGCGGTGGCGCTGCGCCGGCAGCACCGCGCCCACCAGCGCGAGCTGGTCGGCCATGGCCGGGTCGCGCAGCAGCACGCCGACGCGGCGGTCGGTGCGGCGCAGCGCGGGGCTGGTGCGCAGGCCTTCGTAGTCGAGCCGGCTCAGCATCGCGAGCACCAGCGGTTCCTGGCCCGGGCGCTCGATGGCGGCGCGCGCGGCCACCGCGCCCACCGCCATGGTCAGCGAGCCGCCCTCGGCGCTCGAGATCGAGGACCGCATGCTGCGCGTGCGCACGCCGACGTTGACGTCGCCGGGCTCGGCCGCCGCTGCGTCGGGCACGCCGGTCGAGCCGGGCGCGAGCCGCACCAGCTCGAAGCGGCTCGCGGGGTCCAGCCCCTGGCGTAGCTGCTGCACGAACTCGGCATGCGCGGCGAGGTCGTCGCCCATCAGCACCGTGAAGCCGGCGGCCGGGCACAGCGCGGCGCCCAGCAGCGCGGCGCAGGCCAGCAACGCGCGGGCGGCACCGCGCAGCAACCGGGTCGTGCAGTGGATCGGGGGAGAGGTTTTCGCGGCGACGGACATGAAGGCTTCTGCCACAAGGGGCGATGGCTCAATGTACGGAAGGGCCCTGCTTCGCGCGATAAGGCGGAGGGCTTATGCCCGCGGCGCGCACCCTGCGGGGCTGTGAGGAAGTTCACGTGCTGACGGCCGCTTGGCCTATCTCCGATGGCGTATCGCCACCGAAGACCGTTGCCAGGAACGCGTTGTCAGGCCTGCACGGCCTGCATCGCGGCCGTGCGCTGCGCGAGGATCGCCTGGCGCAGCACGCGCGGCGACACCGGCTTGTAGAGCACGGTGATGCCCGCGCTCTGCACCTCGCGCAGGCGGTCGGGCTTGGTCTCGCCGGTGACCAGCAGGCGCGCGGTGCCGGTGCCGATGCCGCGCGGATGACGCTCGAGCGCGGCGATCACGTCGAGGCCGTTGTCGCCGCCCTGCAGCAGCAGGTCGCTGACCACCACGTCGGGCGGCACGGGCCAGGTGTCGGCCATGGCGAGCGCCTCGGCGCGGGTCTGCGCGGCCAGCACCGAGGCGCCCCAGTTCGACAGCACCACGGTCAGGCCTTCGAGGATGGTGCGCTCGTCGTCGATCACCAGGATGCGCAGGCCCTCGAGGCAGCGCTCGTCGTTCTCGGGCACGTGCGGCGCGGTCACGGCCGGCGCGGGCAATGCGGCCGGCGCCGAGCGCACCAGCACCCGCACGCAGGTGCCCTTGTTGAGGCGCGAGCTCAGTTCCACGCGCGTGTTGAGCAGCTCGGCCAGCCGCTGCACCGTGGCCAGGCCCAGACCCATGCCGCGCGTGCCGCGCGAGGCCTGTCGGCCCGAGGGCTCGACCTGGTAGAACTCCTCGAACACCCGTGCCTGGTGCTGCTGCGCGATGCCCACGCCGGTGTCGACCACGTCGATGCGCACGCCGCGGCCGCGCTTGCGCGCGCCGATCAGCACGCCGCCCTCGAGCGTGTGGCGCAGCGAGTTCGACACCAGGTTGTTGAGGATGCGCGACAGCATCACGTAGTCGCAGCGCACCCACAGGTCGGTCTTGCGCGCCACCAGCCGCAGGCCCTGCTGCTCGGCCACCGGGCGGAAGTTGCGGCTGATCTCGTCGAACAGCCGGTCGAGCGGGAAGTCGACCCACTGCGGCTGCAGCACGCCGGCGTCGAGCTGCGAGAGGTTCAGCAGCTCGGAGAACAGCCGGTCGAGCGAGTCCACGCATTCGCGGATGTGGCCGATGCGCTGCAGCCGCAGCGGATCGGTCTCGCCGTTGGCCAGGCCGTCGGAGAACAGCGTGAGCGCATGCAGCGGCTGGCGCAGGTCGTGGCTGGCGGCGGCGAGCAGGCGGGTCTTGGCCTGGCTCGCGACCTCGAGCTGCTGGTTCTTGCGCGCCAGTTCGGCCGTGGCCTCGGTGATGCGGCTCTGCAGCAGCCGGTGGCTCTCGGCGAGCGCGCGCGCGGCCTCGTTGAAGCCGCGCTGAAGGTGCTGCACTTCGGAGGTGCCCTCGATCGTCACGCTCGCGGCCTCGCCGGCGCCGAGCCGGTCGACCGCCTTGCCGAGCGCGCGGATCGGCTCGCTGATGCGGCGTGCCGCCCACCAGCCGGCCAGGCCCACGCCGACCAGGCTGGCGCCGAGCACCAGCACCACGTTGAGCCAGACCGAGCGGCGCGCGTTCTGCACCGCGCCGAGGCTGATCTCGACCATCACCTTGCCGCTGGTGCGGCCGTCGTCGCCCACGATCGGCACCACCACCTGCAGGCCCTCGCCGCGCGCGCGGTCCATGGTCTCGGAGTTGGCCACGATCTCGCCGTCGTCCGACCAGATCTGCACCTGCTGCACGTGCGGCTGGTAGGTGCCCGACTGCGCGGTGCGCTGCAGCGCGCGCCGGTCCATGCGCACGATCGGCGCCTGCGCCACCGTGGCCACCTGCAGCGCCACCGTCTGCGCATTGGCGCGCATCAGCTCGGTGAGGTTGTCCAGGTGCTGGCGCGTGAGCACCGTGATCGCCACCAGCGTCGCCGCCATGGCCGGCAGCATCGCCAGCAGGATCAGCTGCTGCGCGAAGGTGAGCCGCGCCAGGCCGCGGACGACGGCGAAGTTCCAGTTCATGGACGCGGGAAAGGCATGGCGGCCGAGCCTACGGAGGCCTTGCAGGGCAGGGAAGACGGGAAAAACATCACGAAAACTGCTTCTGGTTGATATCTAATGGCGTCCGCTTCGCCATGGTAGGGCCTGTTAACCCTATTCAAGGGGTCGCGAAGCTTGCCATAGCCCGCCCATCAAGGCGCGCGACGCCGCGTGTGCGTCCGCACACGCAAGGAGCGCAACGCCGAGGGGCGGGCTATGGCAAGCTTCCCTCCGGGTTGCCCCGCAAAGGGACCGTCTGCGGCGTTGCCCGCGCTTGCAAGGCATCAGCCTTGCTGCGCGCGGGCGCCTTGCATCCGGTCCCTTTGCGGGGCAACGCAACCCCTTGAATAGGGTTAACAGGCCCTTAGACCGGCCGGTTCGTCACGGCCTCTCTCGTCCGTCCAAATATGCCGGCTTTCCTGCGCTGTTCCCAAGGCCTCTCCGAGCCCACCGGTATCCGTCGGCCTCGCTGGTCGCGCTGGCTGGCGGCGGCGCTGCTGGGTGCCTCGCTGCCGTTCGCGGCGCTGGCGCAGACCCCGGCCCCGCCCTCGTTGCCCTCGGTCTCGACCATTCCCCCCTCGACCCAGTCCACGCCGGCCCAGACCGTCAAGGGTGGCTTCACGGCCGCCGGCGGCCATGGCGCCGAGGCCGCGCCGATGCGCTTCGGCATCCTGCCGCTGGGCGGCGCCTTCGAATCGCGCAGCGACTGGGATCCGCTTTTGGCCGAGCTCAGCCGCGCGCTCGGCCGGCCGGTGGCGGTGCTCTCGGTCAATTCCTACGAGGCGCTCGAGCAGGCGATCCAGCGCGACGACGTCGACATGGCCTTCCTGTCGGGCAAGATGGCGCTCGACGCCGTGAGCCAGCGCCGCATGAAGGTGGTGGCGCAGGTGGTGCGGCACGACGGCCTGCCCGGCTACCGCGCGCTGCTGCTGGCGCGCAAGGCGCCGCCGTTCAACACGCTGGCGGGCCTCTTGGCCGACCCCGAGCGCTGGCGCCTCGCGCGCGGCGAGAAGCAGTCGGTGTCGGGCTTCATCGTGCCGCAGCTGCAATTCTTCCTGCCCAACCACATCGCCATGGAGACCCGCTTCGCGAGCGAGGTGGTGGGCACGCACCAGGTCACGGCGCTGGCCGTGGCCAACAACGAGGCCGACGTCGCCACCAACAACACGGCCGACTTCGAGCGCTTCAAGCTGCGCTTCCCGGCCGAGGCCGGCCGGCTGCAGGTGCTGTGGGAGTCGGAGCTGATCCCGCATGCGCAGATCGTGATGCGGCGCGACTACCCGCCCGAGCTGCGCCAGCGCGTGCAGGCCTTCCTCGTGGCCTACGGTCGCGCCAAGGGGCCGCGCGGCGATGCCGAGCGCGTGGTGCTGAAGTCGCTGCACGACCTCGCGGGCTTCGTGCCGGCCGACAACAGCTCGCTGCTGCCCGCGGCCAAGCTGGCCTACCAGCTCGCCACCCAGAACGCCAAGACCGCGCAATGGGTCAACGACGCCGCGCGCCAGGCCCGCCTGCAGCGGCTGGACAGCGGCTATGCCGAGCAGGTCGGCGTGCTGAAGGACGTCTCGCCTTGATCGCCTGGCTGCGTGCCGCGCTGCTGGCCTTCGCGGCCTGCGCCGCGGTGCCGGCCGCGCAGGCCACGCAGCCGGAGCCCGTCAAGGCGATCCGCTTCGGCGTGCTGCCGCTGGGCGGCGCGGTCGAGTCGCGCGCGCTGTGGACGCCGCTGCTGGCCGACCTCGGCCGTTCCATCGGCGTGCCGGTGAGCGCCTACTCGGTGTCCTCGTACGAGGAGCTCGACCGCGCCATCGGCCGCGACGAGATCGACATGGCCTTCCTGTCGGCCAAGATGGCGCTCGATGCCGTGACCCAGGGCCGCATGAAGGTGATCGCGCAGATCGCGCGCCGTCCCGGCATGCCCGAGCACCGCGCCGTGCTGCTGATGCGCAAGGCGCCGCCCTTCAACAGCCTCGAGGCGCTGCTCGCCAGGCCCGAGTCATGGCGGCTCGCGCGCGGCGACAGCCGCTCGGTGACCGGCTTCCAGGTGCCGCAGAGCGAGCTGTTCCTGCCCAACCACATCGCGATGGAGACGCGCTTTCGCAGCGAGATCGTCGACACCCACCAGGCCACGGCGCTGGCCGTGGCCAATGGCGATGCCGACGTCGCCACCAACAACAGCACCGACTTCGAGCGCTTCCGCGAGCAGTTCCCGGTCGAGGCCGAGCGGCTGCAGGTGGTGTGGGAATCGCAGCCGCCGCCGGGGGCGCCGATGGTGGTGCGGCGCGGCTGGCCGCCCGAGTTCCAGGCCCGGCTGCAGTCCTTCCTGACCAACTACGGCCAGGGCAAGGGGCCGCGCGCCGATGCCGAGCGCGAGGTGCTCAAGACCTTGCGCGCCGGCTTCGGCTATGCGGCGGCCGACGACAGCGCGCTGCTGCCGCAGGCCCGGCTCGACCGCCAGCTCGGCCGCCAGCGCGCGATGGCCGCGCAGTGGGTCAACGATGCCGCGCGCGAGCAGCGGCTGCAGCGCATCGAGAAGGTCTACGCCGACCAGGTGCGCATGCTCGGCGGCACGCCCGCGCGCTGACGCGCCGAGGCCGCGCGTCCGTTTCGCGGCGCCATCCCCATCGCTTTCGAGCCCGCATCGGGCCCGCATCTACTCCCTTCGCCGTACGTCCTCGCGCGCCGCCTATGCCGTTAGCTAGGCCTTAAGGCGGATTTGCCCACGACTTCGCGCGCCGGAAACTCACCGCTTCTTACAGGCAGCCCTTGCCGTTGACGGAGTGCGAGCGGATGAGTTGGCGAACAAAAGTGGTCTGGAGCGAGGGGATGCTGCTGCAGCCCCAGCACCTGCAGCAGAGCGAACGACATGCCGATCACGCGCGGCACGTGCTGCTGCGCTCCACCACGCCCTATGCCTGGGGCTTCGCCGAGCTGGAGATCGACCAGGCCGCGCTGACGCTGGGCAAGCTGGCGCTGGTGCGCGCGGTGGGCGTGTTCGGTGACGGCACGGTGTTCGACATGCCGGCGGTCGATCCGCTGCCCGAGCCGATCGACATCCCGCAGGCGATGCGCGACGAGGCCGTGGTGCTGGCGCTGCCGCTGCGCCGCGCCGGGGCGCGCGAGGCCGATGCCGAGGAGTACGAGGAACTGGTGCGCCACCGCGTGCTCGAGTCCGACGTGCCCGACTCCAACACCGCGGGCGAGCGCACCGCGATGCTGCAGCTGGGCCAGCTCCACACGCGGCTGATGCGCGCCAGCGAGGCCACCGACGCCTGGACCACGCTGGGCGTGGCGCGCGTGGTCGAGCGCCGCGTCGACAACCAGGTGCAGCTCGAGCGCGCGATGCTGCCGCCGCTGCTCGACGTGGCGGGCCACGCGGTGATCCGCGCCTGGCTCGACGAGCTGCTCGGCCTGCTGCGCCAGCGCGGCGAGGCGCTGGCCGGGCGCATGACGCAGGGCGGCACCGGCGGCGTGGCAGAGATCGCCGACTTCATGCTGCTGCAGACCGTGAACCGCAACGAGGCGGTGTTCGCGCATCTCGCGAAGAGCGCGATGCTGCATCCGCAGCGCTTCTTCGAGCAGGCGCTGGGCCTGGCCGGCGACCTCGCGAGCTTCCGCGACTCGCGCCGCGTGGCGCGCTTCGGTCCCTACATCCACGACGACCTCGCGCTGAGCTTCCGGCCGCTGATGGACGACCTGCGCCGCAGCCTGTCGATGGTGCTCGAGCAGTCGGCGATCCGCATCGACCTGCACGACCGCAAGCACGGCGTGCGCGTGGCGGTGATCAGCGACGTTGAGCTGCAGCGCAACGCGGTCTTCGTGCTCGCGGTCAACGCCCACATGCCCAGCGAGGCACTGCGCGCGCGCTTCCCGACACAGGTCAAGATCGGCCCGGTCGAGCGCATCCGCGACCTCGTCAACCTCGCGCTGCCGGGCGTCACGCTGACGCCGATGCCGGTGGCGCCGCGCCAGATCCCGTTCCATGCGGGCGCGAACTACTTCGAGCTCGAGACCCGCAACAGCGACCTCTGGCGCCAGCTCGAGCAGTCGGGCGGCGTCGCGATGCACATCGCGGGCGACTTCCCGGGCCTCGACCTCGCGTTCTGGGCGATCCGTGGCTAGCCATCGGCACAGGACGGAAAAACCATGACCACACCCGACCCCTTCGCCGCCTTCGAGTCCGAGCGCACGGTCATCAAGCCCAAGCCGCGCACGCCGGCCAATGCGCCGGCGGCCTCGGCCGCGCCCGCGCCTTTCTTTCCCGCCACCGATCCCACGCCGGTGGCCGACCTCGGCGAGCTCGGCCTGCTCAATCCGCTGGTGTCGGCGGCCGGCAAGCTGCTGGTGCTGATCGGCAAGCTGCGCAACCTGGTGCAGCCGCCCAACGTGCCGGCGCTGCGCGCCTCGACCGCCGAGGCCGTCAACCAGTTCGACCAGAACGCGCGCCGCGCGGGCGTGAGCAACGAATCGGTGCTGGCCGCGCGCTACGTGCTGTGCACCGCACTCGACGAGGCGGTGGCCAACACGCCCTGGGGCGTGCAGGCCGGCTGGAACAAGCAGAGCCTGCTGGTGCAGTTCCACAACGAGACCTGGGGCGGCGAGAAGGTGTTCCAGCTGCTGGCCAAGCTCGCGCAGGACGTGCCCACGCACCGCCAACTGCTCGAGCTGATCTACAGCGTGCTGGCGCTCGGCTTCGAGGGCCGCTACCGCGTGGTCGACAACGGCCGCGCGCAGCTCGACTCGGTGCGCCAGCGGCTGGCCGACCTGATCGCCAAGGACCGCCCCGCGGTCGAGCCCGAGCTCTCGCCGCACTGGCGCGGGCAGGGCGCGGGCACGGTGCGGCTGCGCGAGTCGCTGCCGCTGTGGGTGTTCGCGGCCGGCTTCGCGCTGCTGCTCGCGCTGGCCTGGTTCGGCCTGCGGCTCACGCTCAACTACCGCTCCGACACCACCTACTCGGCGCTGTCGAGCCTGCGCGTGCCCAACATCCAGATCGCACCGCCGGCCGCGCCGGCCAAGACGCCGCGGCTCGCGCGCTTCCTCGAGCCCGAGATCAAGCAGGGCCTGGTCACCGTGACCGACGAGGCCGACCGCAGCGTGGTGCGCTTGCGCGGCGACTCCTTCTTCAGCTCGGGCAGCGCCGACCCGATGGCGCAGTCGCTGCCGGTGCTGCGCCGCATCGGCCAGGCGCTGGCCGAGGTCAAGGGCGAGGTGCTGATCACCGGCCACTCCGACAACCAGCCGATCCGCTCGCTGCGCTATCCCTCGAACTGGCACCTGTCGGCCGCGCGCGCCGACGCCGTCAAGGGCGCGCTGTCGACGCTGGTCGATCCGGCGCGCATGCGTTCCGACGGCAAGGCCGATGCCGAGCCGGTCGCGCCCAACGACTCGCCCGCCAACCGCGCGCGCAACCGCCGCGTCGAGGTGGTGCTGCTGACCGAGCCCGAGCGCCTGGCGTCGGCGCCCGCCGCCGCCGCGCCGCCTGCGCCGTCGCCCGCCACGGGAGCGACCAAATGATCAAGAAAATCTTCGGCTTCCTGTTCAGCCCGCTGCTGCTGACGCTGCTCGCGCTGATCGTCGTCGCGCTGCTGATCTGGTGGATCGGCCCGCTGGTGAAGATCGGCGCGCTGGCGCCGCTCGAGAGCGAGACCACGCGCGCCATCGTCATCGGCGTGATCGTGCTGCTGGTGCTGCTGCGCGCCATCTACCGCCGCTGGCGCGCGCGCCGCGCCAGCCAGCACCTGACCGACGGCCTGATGAAGGCGCCCGCGGCCAAGGCCGGCACGCCGGTGGCGGGCGAGCAGCAGATCCTCGACACGCGCTTCAACGAGGCCGTGGCCACGCTCAAGCAGATGAAGCTGCACGCGGCCGGCAAGAAGCCCGGCTGGCGCGACTGGCTCTCGATCTCGGGCGGCAGCTACCTCTACGACCTGCCCTGGTACGTGTTCATCGGCGCGCCGGGCGCGGGCAAGACCACCGCGCTGGTCAACTCGGGCCTGTCGTTCCCGCTGGCCGAGAAGTTCGGCCCCGGCGCCATCCGCGGCGTGGGCGGCACGCGCAACTGCGACTGGTGGTTCACCGACGAGGCCGTGCTGATCGACACCGCGGGCCGCTACACCACGCAGGACAGCCACCAGTCGGAGGACAAGAACGCCTGGGAAGGCTTCCTCGGCCTGCTCAAGAAGGTGCGCCCGCGCCGGCCGCTCAACGGCGTGTTCCTCACGGTCAGCGTCGGCGACCTGCTGAGCCAGGGCCCGGAGGCGCGCTCCCAGCTCGCGGCCTCGATCCGCGCGCGCCTGCTCGAGCTCGACGGCAAGCTCACGACGCGGCTGCCGGTCTACGTGCTGGTCACCAAGAGCGACCTGCTGTATGGCTTCACCGACTACTTCGACGACCTCGGCAAGGAACAGCGCGCGCAGGTGTTCGGTTTCACCCTGCCGCCCGAGGAGAACCAGCAGGTCGACGAGAAGGGCCTGTCGACCGCGTTCCAGCGCGAGTTCGCGCTGCTGCACCACCGCGTCAACGACGGCCTGATCGCGCGCATGCAGCGCGAGACCGACGGCACGCGGCGTGCCGCGATCTTCGGCTTCCCGGCGCAGTTCGGCTCCATCGGCCCGCTGCTGTCGGACCTGCTCGACCAGGTCTTCACCGGCTCGCGCTTCACCCAGCCGCCGTGGGTGCGCGGCGTGTACTTCACCAGCGGCACGCAGGAAGGCAGCCCGATCGACCGCGTGATGGGCAGCCTGTCGCGCAGCTTCGGCATCGAGCGCGCGATGCTCGCGCCGCAGAAGTCGAGCGGGCGCAGCTACTTCCTCACCACGCTGCTGCGCGAGGTGGTGTTCCCCGAGCAGCGCCTGGCCGGCGCCGACGTCAAGCTCGAGCGCCGCCGCCACACGCTGCGCTTCGCGGCCGTGGCCGCGATGACGCTGCTGACCGCGGGCCTGCTCGCGGCCTGGGGCTACAGCACGCTGCGCAACATGGACTACCTGAAGTCGGTCGAGGCGCGCGTCGAGCCGGCCAAGCAGAACCTGGCCGCGCTGCCGGCGCGGGTGCAGAACCTGGTCGAGGTGGCGCCGGTGCTGCAGAACCTGCGCGACATCTGGCGCACGCCCGAGAACCGCCTGGGCGACGAGCCGCTGGCCATGACCCTGGGCCTCTACCAGGGCGACAAGCTCGATGCCGCCGCCATGCTGGTGCACCAGCGCGCGCTCAACGAGGCCTTCCTGCCGCAGATCGCCAAGCGGCTCGAGGACCAGCTGCGCACCGCGCAGAAGGACAACCTCGAGTACACCTACGAGGCGCTCAAGAGCTACCTGATGCTCTACCAGCCCGAGCACTTCGATCCCGAGGCGCTCAAGGCCTGGATCACGCTCGACTGGTCGCGCAGCCTCGACCGCGGCATTCCCGAGGACCAGCGCAAGCAGCTCGAGGACCAGCTCGACGTGCTGATCGCGCAGGGCCCGCCGCGATCGCCGCTCAAGGTGGACGAGAACCTGGTGCGCAGCGTGCGCGCCGTGCTCGCGAGCTATCCGCTCGAGCAGCGCGTGTTCAGCCGCCTGAAGCGCCAGCGCGCCTCGCGCGACATCCCGGCCTTCAGCGTGGCGCAGGCCACCGGTCCCTCGGGCCCGCTGGTGTTCGAGCGCATCAGCGGCAAGCCGCTGACCGAGGGCGTGCCCGGCATGTTCACCTACGACGGCTACCACAAGCGCTTCCAGAACGAGGTGGTGGTGCTGACCGGCCTGCTCGCGCAGGAGGACCCGTGGGTGCTGGGCCAGGACCGCAGCACCGCCGACCGGCTGCGCGACGCGGCCGCGCTCGGCGAGCTCACCGACCGCGTGCGCCGGCTCTACCTGGCCGAGTACGTCAAGCAGTGGGAGGCGCTGCTGGCCGACGTGCGGCTGATCCGCGTCACCGGCCTCGACAAGAACATCGAGACCGCGCGCATCCTCTCGGGCGTGGATTCGCCGCTCGCGAACTTCCTGCGCGCCGTGGTCAAGCAGACCACGCTGATTCCCGCCGCCGACGCCAACAAGGACGTGGTGAGCAAGGCCTCGGAGACCGTGCGCAACACGCGCAAGGGCCTGGAGGACCTGTTCGGCGGAGACCCCGGCCGCCAGGTCGCGCCCGGCAAGCGCATCGAGAGCATCGTCGACGACCGCTTCGAGTCGCTGCGCCGCCTCGTCACCGCCGGCGGCCCGAACCAGCCGGCGCCGATCGACGACGCGCTCAAGCTGTTCAACGAGGTCTACGTCTACCTCAACGCCGTCGACACCGCGGTCAAGGGCCGCACCTCGCCGCCGCCCGGCGACGTGGCCGGCAAGCTCAAGTCCGACGCCGGTCGCCTGCCCGAGCCGGTGCGCAGCATGATCGAGAACCTGAGCCAGACCGGCGCCACGCAGGCCCAGGTGGCCGAGCGCGGCAACCTGAGCCAGGACCTGCGCCCCGTGGCCGAGTTCTGCGCGCGCGCCATCGCGGGCCGCTATCCCTTCGTGCAGAGCAGCAAGCGCGACGTGCTGCCCGAGGACTTCGGCCAGATGTTCGGCGCCGGCGGCCTGATGGACGACTTCTTCCAGAAGCGGCTGGCCGCCCTGGTCGACACCAGCACGCGGCCGTGGCGCTACAAGCCCGTGGCCGAGCGCGGCGCGATCACCCCGCAGGCGCTGGCGCAGTTCGAGCGCGCGGCGCGCATCAAGGAGATCTTCTTCCGCGGCGGCGGGCGCGGTCCCTCGATGCGGCTCGATTTCAAGCCGGTGGAGATGGACGCGAGCATCACGCAGTTCATCCTCGACGTCGACGGCCAGCTCGTGAAGTACGCGCACGGCCCGGTGGTGCCGATGGCGGTGCAGTGGCCCGGCCCGAAGGGCAGCAACCAGGTGCGCGTGCAGGTGAGCCCGCCCTCGGCCACGGGCAGTTCGGGCTCGGCGGTCGATGGGCCGTGGGCGCTGTTCCGCACGCTCGACGATGGCCAGCTCGAGGCCGGCGACGCGCCCGAGAAGTTCTTCATCACCTTCCAGGTCGGCAACCGGCGCACCCGCTTCGAGGTGACGACCAACAGCGTGCAGCACCCGATCCGGCTGAAGGAACTGCGCGAGTTCTCGTGCCCGGAGGGCTTGTGAACCTTGCCTCGTCCCCGTTGTTCGCTTCCACGCAATTGCCCGGATGGTTCGGCAAGTTGCCGGGGATGGGGGACTTCGCGCATCGCCGCTTGCCCGAATCGTTTCGGGAGGTGTGGGATGCGTGGCTGCAGCGCGGGCTCGCCCGGTTGCGGGATCGGCATGCGGACTGGACTTCGCACTACCTCGAGGCGCCGGTGTGGTGCTTCGTGCTCGGGCCTCGGGTGGCGGGGGAGCGGGGGTGGATCGGGGTGTTGATGCCATCGGTCGATGGGGTGGGGCGGTACTTTCCTTTCACCGTGGCTGTGGAGTTGGAAGACCCGCTGCTCTCTGAGCTCGAGGGGGCTGCGTTGGTGGCTGCCTTGCGGTGGTGGGGGGTGGCTACGCAGGCTGCTTTGGAAGGGTTGGAGCTGGATCTGGATGCGGCGCGGTTTGATGCTGCTTTGGCTCGGTTGTTTGGTGCTTCTGGTTCGGATGCTTCGTCTTCTGGAGGTGCGTTGGCTTTGCCTTTGGAAGGGGCCTCTTTGTGGATTGGGGATCCTTCTGTTGAAAGCGGGCTGCGGATGGTTTGCGTGGGGTTGCCTCTGGATCTGCAGTTCGAGGCGCTGTTTCTTGGGGGAGGGGAGTGAGCTTTGTCTTCCTCTGATTGTTTTTTTGAGGGTGTCGGCCGGGATTTCGCCCCGGCGGGCGAGTCACTTTCTTTTGCTTCGCCAAAAGAAAGTAACCAAAGAAAAGGCGACCCCACTGTCTGTGTCCCTCCGCTTCGCTACGGGCAACCTGCGGTGCTCGGCTACGGCGGGGGTCCGCAGAACTCGCTCCACTGCGTTCCGCTCAGACAGCTGCGGCCCTTATCCCGCCTACGCCTGCGCTCCTCGGCACAGCCAGAGGGGAGTGGTTCGGGCCATCGCTGCGCTCGGCCTCCAAAGCCCTTCGGGCCTTCGCTTCGCTCGGCCGCGGCCTTGGCTATCGGGCGTAACGGTCGTGCTCGCACCCCCCACACAAGGACGCGCCATGGCGCGTTGACCCTGATCCCCTCTGGCTGCGCCGAGGAGCGCAGCGTTTCGCGGACAAGGGCTCGCAGCTGTTTGAGCGAAGCGAGTTCTGCGAGACCCCGCGAAACGCGAGCACCGCAGGTTGCCCGTAGCGAAGCGGAGGGTCGCAGACAGTGGGGTCGCCTTTCTTTGCTTACTTTCTTTGGCGAGACAAAGAAAGTGAGCCGCCCGCCGGGGCGGGACCCGGCCGACAGCCTCCCGCCAGGAGCAAGCCCCGAAGAGGCCCGGAGGACCCGATGACCGAAGAAACCAAACCCGAAGGCAGCGACGACCGCACAAGAGTCGTCCCCCGAACCACCCCCCTGGACGACAGCGCCACAGTCATCACGTCCGGCCAGCCCACGCGCACCAGCAGCCCGCTGTTCGCCCCAACAAACCCACCGACGAACCCCACCACAGGCCCGTCACAAGCTGGAACGCACGAAGCCGGCCTCCTCCCCGTAGGCAGCCGCCTCGCAGAATTCGAGATCACCCGAGTCATAGGCCAGGGCGGCTTCGGCGTCGTCTACGAAGCCTGGGACCACACCCTCGAACGCGTCGTAGCGATCAAGGAATACCTCCCTTCCTCCCTCTCCACCCGCCAGGGCGACGGCAGCGTAGTCCCCCTCTCGGAGCGCCACCGAGAAACCTTCGACCTCGGCATGCGCAGCTTCATCAACGAAGCCCGCCTGCTCGCCCAGTTCGACCACCCCTCGCTGCTCAAGGTCTACCGCTTCTGGCAGGAACGCGGCACCACCTACATGGTGATGCCCTTCTACCGCGGCGACACCCTGCGCCAGGCGCTGGTATCGATCCCCGCGGGCGTCGACGAAGCCTGGCTGGTGCGCATCATGGACGGCGTCACGCAGGCGCTCGGCGTGATGCATGGCGCCAACTGCTACCACCGCGACATCGCGCCCGACAACATCATCCTGCTCGAAGGCTCGGGCCGGCCGGTGGTGCTCGACTTCGGCGCGGCGCGGCGCGTGATCACCGACAAGACGCAGGCGATCACGGTGATCCTCAAGCCGGGCTACGCGCCGATCGAGCAGTACGCCGAGATGCCCGACATGTCGCAGGGCGCATGGACCGACGTCTACGCACTCGCGGCCGTGATGCACGTGGCCGTGTGCGGCCGCGCGCCGCCGCCGTCGGTGGCGCGCCTCCTGTCCGACAGCTACGTGCCGCTCGCGGGCAACGAGATCCTGCGCCAGCGCTACAGCCCGCAGCTGCTCGCGGCGATCGACGCCGGGCTCGGCGTGCGGCCCGAGGCGCGGCCGCAGTCGATGGCCGAGCTGCGCGCGGCGCTCGGGCTCGAGACCAGCCAGAGCATCGCGCCGCCCGCGCATCCCTCGCAGCATGCGCGCGGCACGTCGGCGGCGCCGGGGCCGAACAGCCGCAGCGGCGGTGGCGGCAAGACGGTGGTGCTGCCGCCCGCGCCGGCACCGTCGGCCGGCACGCGCTCCGGCGGCAACAAGACGGCCGCGGCGCTGGTCTCGGTGGCGCTGCTCGCGGCCGCGGCCGGCGGTGGCTGGTGGTGGTTCCAGGGCCGTGGCCATGGCGACACGCCGCCGCCGATCGCGAGCGCGCCGCCGCCGCCCGGCGGCGACACGCAGCAGGTCGCGCAGACACCGCCGCCCCCGCCACCGCCGCCGCCCGCGCCGGCGCCATCGCCGCGCACGCCGCTCGAATCGCTGCAGTCGCTGGCCGGCGGTGCCGCGGCCGGCTTCGAGGTCACGGCCTCGGCGAAGAAGCCCGAGGTGGCGATCGGCAAGGACAAGCTGGCCTTCGAGGTGCGCAGCAAGCGCGACGGCTTCGTCTACGTGTTCCTGCTGTCCAGCGGCGGCGAGATGTTCCTGCTGTTCCCGAACCTGCTCGACAAGTACAACAAGATCACCGCCGGCAGCCCCCTCGCGCTGCCGCGTGCCTCGTGGCCGATGGAGGCCGGTGGGCCCGCCGGGACCAACCAGTTCGCGGTGCTGGTCAGCGAGCACGAGCGCGACTTCGGTGCCTCCGGCGTGCAGAACGAGGGCGTGTTCCCGCAGTTTCCGCTGCCGGTGCTCGCGGCCCTCGAGACCACCCGCGGCAGCGGACCTTCCCCCCTGCTGGGCAAGCCGGTATGCGCGCCCAACACCCCCTGCAACGACGTCTATGGCGTCGCCAATTTCAAAATCGTCGAGAAGTAATCGTCTGTAGAGCGTGACCCGACGGGCCACCTTTCCACGAAGGAGATCTTCACCATGAACAAGCACCTGCCGGCCCTCGCGCCGACGCCCGCGCCGGCCCTGCACCGGGCCGCCGTGGCAGCCGCGACCGCCGCCGCCGCCTTCCTCGCGGGCTGCGCCGTGCCGCCGCCCGCCGCGACCGAGACGCCCGCCGCCAGCACCGACACGGCCGCGGCGGCGCCCGCGCCCGCGCCGGCGCCGCGCCCGCCCTCGAGCGGCAGCGTAGCCGGCCAGGCGCGCACCTTCTCGACCCAGCTCGCCACCTACACCGCGGTCGGCTTCGATGCCGTGCCGGGCTGGACGCGCGACGACTTCGCCGAGAGCTGGCCCGCCTTCCTCGGCAGCTGCAAGGTGCTCAACGGCCGCGGCACCGAGTGGAAGTCGGTCTGCGACCGCGCGGTCAAGGTCGACGGCAAGAGCAATCCCTCGATCCGCAACTTCTTCGAGACCGAGTTCTCGGTCTACCAGATCCGCGACGACGACCGCCGTCCCGACGGCGTGGTCACGGGCTACTTCGAGCCCGAGATCCAGGGCAGCCGCAGCTACGCGCCGCCGTTCATCTATCCGGTGTACGGCCAGCCCGAGGACATGCTGTTCGCCGACGCGCGCAAGCTGCCCGCGGGCGACGGCACCGTGGCCGCGCGCGTGCAGGGCCGCAACGTGGTGGTGCAGACCGGCCTGAGCACGCGCGACATGGGCGCGCCGGGCCTCTACGCGCTCGACCTCTCGGGCATCGTGCGCGACACGCTCGACCGCAAGGTGCGCCTGCGCGTCGAGGGCAAGCAGCTGCTGCCGTACTACACGCGCGAGGAGATCGAGACCAAGGGCGCGCCCAACGCCAAGGTGCTGGCCTTCGTCTCGAGCGCCACCGCGCTCTACGAGATGCAGATCCAGGGCTCGGGCCGCATCCGCCTGGCCAGCGGCGAGATGATCCGCGTCGCCTACGCCGAGCAGAACGGCCAGCCGTTCCGGCCCACGCTGGCGCAGGCCGCCAACGGCAAGCCACGCAGCCCGGTCAAGGTGCGCGGCTCGTCGATCGAGCTCGACCTCGACGACGGCGACGACGACGATGCCGGCAACGTCTCGACCACCATCCGCACGCGCGGCTTCACGCTGGCGCGGCCCGCCACCAGCGGCGCGGTGATGGTGCCCGGCCGGCGCGCGGCCGGCCCGGTGGCCGGCACCGGCATCAAGGACCCGAGCTACGTGTTCTTCAAGGAGGCGACCACGCCCGGCGGCCCGGTGGGCGCCTTCGGCGTGCCGCTGTCGGCCGGCCGCTCGATCGCGGTCGATCCGCGCAGCACGCCGCTCGGCTACCCGGTGTTCGTCTCGACGCGCACGCCCGGCAGCGGCGCGCCGATGCAGCGGCTGACCATCGCGCAGGACACCGGTGGCGCGATCCGCGGCGCGGTGCGGGCCGACTATTTCTTCGGCAACGGCCAGCAGGCCGCGACCAATGCGCGCCGCATGAAGGAACGCGGCCAGCTCTGGATCCTGCTGCCGCGCGGCCTGGCGGTGGCGAGCGCCGCCGTGTCCTCGGCGATCCGCACGCGCGGCGCGCCGGTGGGCGCCGGCCTCGCGCAATGCCTGGTGCCGACCGAGGGTGTCTGCGAGGACGATTGAGGAGATGACAGCGTGAATGCCGCCACGAGGCCCGGCCCCGGCCGTTGAATCCATGCAGGAAACGCTGTCGTCCGAGGAAAGCGGAGAACTCGTGCGCCTGTGGCGCCGGCGCCAGACGCTGACGTCGAACGACATGGGCCGCATGTACCGCATCGTGGGCGACGCGCTGGTGGCCTGCAATCCGCCCGAGCTGCAGGTGCTCGGCGAAGGGCGCCAGGAGCTGGTGGCGCAGTTCATCTACGTCAAGGTGCTGCGGCTCGATGCCGATCCCGACGAGGCCGAGGAGCGCGCGGGCCACAGCGCGCCCTCGACCGCCTTCGCGCTGTGCGCCTATTTCCGCCGCTACCTGATCGACTGCACGCGCTCGGCCGCCTTCAAGCGCAAGCTGTCGATCGGCGACCAGATCACCGAGGCCCAGCTCGAGGACGAACTGGGCGCCGACGAGGACCTCGAGGGCTGCCTGGCCGAGCACGGCCTCAGCAGCCTCGCGGTGCAGCAGGCGGCGCGCGCCTTCATCGCCGAGCTGCCCGAGCCCGAGCGCATCCTGCTGTGCGAGGGCTTCGGCAAGGAGGCCGAGGGCGGCCTGTCGGGCATCGCCTCGCGCCATGCCATCGCCTCCTACCACTACCGCGCGGGCCGGCTCGGCCTGGTGCACAAGCGCGAGGGCCTGACCGCCGACTACGCCAAGACCCGGCTCGGCGGCTGGCTCCAGGGCACGCTGGGCATCGCCATCGAGGCCGACAACATGGCGGCGATCCTGCAGGTTTTCAAAATCCTGGGCGCTGAAGCGTCTTATGCCTGAAGACATAGCCATTCAGGAACAGACGCCATGACCACCCATCTCTGGCCACCGCTCAGCGCGATCCGCAGCGCCTTCGAAACCGGGCCTGGCGCCGCTTCGGCGTTCGCGCCCGAGACGCCCGGGCTCGCGACCGTCGCCATGCCCGGCGCGCGCGGCGCGGCGCCCGAAGCGGCTGCAGCGCCGCCGCCGGTCGACCTGCTGCTGCCGCTGGCCGAGCTCGCGCGCCGCCGCGAGGCCGTGGCGCAGCGCAGCTTCGGCGCGCGCTGGGCGCCGGGCCGGCTGGTCAGCGTGGTGCACGAGGGCCGGCTGCTCGGCGTGCTGCTCGACCGCTGCATCCACGGCGAACTCTGGCAGGGCTGGATGGCGGCCGGCGAGGCCGACTGGGCCTCGGCCTTCGACGTGCTGCTCGAGCCCGACGACGAACCCTTCGAGCCGGCCTTCGGACTGATCCAGGCCTGGAACGTGTTGACGCTCGAGCCGAGCCCGCAACTGGCGGCGCGCGTGCTCGGCGAGGTCTCGGCCACGCGGCTCGCCGCGATCCGCGCGGTCCACGACGAGTGGGCCGCGCAGGCCGCGCCCGCCATCGCGCCCGAGCCCGGCCGCATCGCGCTGCGCACCGTGGGCGGCGTGTTCGCCGTGCTGTCGGGCACGCCGCTGGGCCCGCGCGATCCGCGCGTCGAATACCAGTCGCTGTACCGCGACGCGGCATCGCAGCTCGGCGCGGCCTGGCTGCCGGCCGCGCGCAACGCACCCGGCCCGGCCGCCGCGCCGCGCGCGCGGCCCCAGCCCGGGCCCGAGGGCGGCTGGTGGGGCAGCGTGCGGCGCTGGCTCGGCGCCGACGGCTGGATGCGGCCCGCGTTCGCGGTGCTGGCCCTGTGCGTGGTGGTGCAGAACGCGGGCCTGTTCGGTGGCCACGAGGCGCAGGACGACGTGCGCTTCCGCGCCGTGCCCACGGCACCGGCCGCGGCCGGTGCCGGTGCCGATCTCACGGTGCGCTGGAAGGACGGCGTGCGCGTGGACGAGGCCGACCGGCTACTGCAGGCGATCTCGGCCGACGTGGTCGGCGGCCCCGGCAGCAACGGCGTGTGGCGGCTGCGCGTGCCCGACGTGGAGAAGAGCCTGCAGGTGCTGGCCGCGTCGCCGCTGGTCGAAGCGGCGGGACGGGCGTCGGAGCGACCATGAGCCATGGCGCGCGACCTCCGGCCCGGCTCCCTCCCCCGCTGGGGGAGGGCTGGGGTGGGGGCACGCGGCGTTCGATGGCGGCGCGGTGGCTCCTGCTGCTCGCGCTCGCCTGCCTCGCCCCGCGCGCCTTCGCCACCCAGCGCGCGCTGCTCGTGGGCGTCTCCGAACTCGTCAACCAGCCGCAGTCGCTGTGGCTGCAGGCGCCGCGCAACGACGTGGCGTTGATGCGCGACGCGTTGCTCCGGCAGGGCTTCGGCGCGGGCGACATCACGACGCTGGCCGACGGCGTGAGCGGCGCCGCGCTGCCCGAGTCGCAGGCCATCCATGACGCCCTGTCGCGGCTGCTCGCGCAATCGCGCAGCGGCGACTTCGTGCTGCTCTATTTCTCGGGCCACGGCACGCGCTGGCGCGATGCCACCAAGCGCTACCAGGAGCCCGACGGGCTGGCCGAGAACTTCCTCGCGCGCGACGTGCGCGGTGCCGTCGGCGTCGACAGCGCGCTCGCGGGCG
Organism: Variovorax sp. GW821-FHT10D07; assembly: GCF_059415325.1. Lineage (NCBI taxonomy): Bacteria > Pseudomonadati > Pseudomonadota > Betaproteobacteria > Burkholderiales > Comamonadaceae > Variovorax > Variovorax sp. GW821-FHT10D07. The sequence goes on from NZ_JBWKMZ010000026.1 coordinate 32,450, forward strand.
GCGTGCGCGACGTCGACTTCGACGGCTGGGTGCAGGCCTTCCTCGCGCGCGGCGTGTTCGTCTGGTCGGTGTTCGACACCTGCGCCGCCACCTCGATGACGCGCAATGCCGCCGCCGCCGTGCCCGCCGTCGCCGAAGGCCCGGCCGACGACGAGGTGCGCTGGCGCGGCCTGCGCGCGGGCCAACTGCGCGCCGCGCCGGCGGCCGTGTCGTTCGCCGCGCCGCCCGCGCCGCCCGTGACCGAGCGCGTGGCGCGCGCGCGCTACGTCGCCTTCTTCGCCTCCGAGAGCCACCAGATCACGCCCGAGCTGCGGCTGCCGCGCCAGGGCCGCAACGCGCGGCCGCAGGGCCTGCTGACCTGGGCCGTGGCCGGCGCGCTCGAACGCCGGCCCGCCACCTGGCGCGAGCTGTTCGACGGCGTGCTCGCGCTCTACCCGCCGGTGATCGACGAACTGGCGCAGCGCTTCCCGACCCGCGAGCTGCCCTCGCCGGTGGCCGAGGGCAACCTCGACGCGCCGCTGTTCGCCAACAGCGCCGGCGCCGTCTCCACCTTGCCGGTGTGGCGCGCGCAGCGCAGCGGCGACAGCCTGGTGCTGCAGGCCGGCCTGGCCGACGGCCTGCAGCCGCAGCAGGAACTGCGCATCAACGCCACGCTCGAGGACGGCACCGTGCGCAGCGTGCAGGCGCGCGCATCGCAGGTCGACCTCGACGGTGCGAGCCTCGCGGTGCCCGCCGCGCTGCGCGAGCTGCCGGGCGCGGTGCTGTGGAGCGCCTCGCCGCTGGCCGCACCGCCTTCGACCGCGCTGCGCGTGCGCAGCGACGGCCCGCTGCCGCCCGGCATCGGCCTCGACTACCCGGCCTCGGTGGTGCCGGTGAGCGCGGGCGCGCCGGCCGACCTGCGCTGGAGCGACCTCGGCGCGGCCGGCCAGCGCATCGAATGGCAGTCGCCGGCGCTCGGTGCCGGCAGCGAGCGCCTGGGCGACAAGGCCGCGGTGCGGCGCCGGCTCGAGACGCTGGCGCGGCTCAAGTGGTGGCGCCAACTGTGCGCGCTCGGCGAGGGCACGCAGATGCCGATCGACGGCTTCGAGGCCGTGCTCGAGATCTGGAACGGCGACCGGCTCGCGCGCAGCGGGCCGCTGCGCACCAGCGGGCCCGGCCTCCTGCCGCTGCGCGACGGCGAGCGCGCGGCGCTGAACGTGCGCAACACCAGCGGCCATTCGGTCGACATGGTGGTGGCGGGCATCGATGCGCAGGGCCGCCCGCGCGCCGAGTACCCGTCCGACCCCGGCGAGAGCAACCGCTTCGAGCGCGGCACGCGCGAGGCGCCGGCCGCCAAGCGCTTCGAGCTGCCCTGGCTGTCGGCCGAGGGCGCGCGCCTGTTCGTGCTGGCCACGCCGGCCGCGCCGCAGAGCGGGCCGCGGCTGTTCGGCGCCGCGGTCGAGCCGGTGCTGGCCGACCTGCGCGTGCGCGGCCAGGTGGAGCCGCCGCGGCGCCGCCTCTACGCGGCGATGTTGTCCTGGGGCGCCGCGGACGCCGCGTCCCGATGATTTTTTCAAGGAGATTGCAATGAGCTTTTCTGCAGAAGGCGCCCTCGATCCCGACGAGCTGCTGCGCCTGCTCGACCTGATGGCCGGCGAACCGGTCAACGACTTCCTGATGTCGATCGACAACCGCGGCACCAAGGTCAAGGGCGAATCGGAGCGCGGCCTCGAGTTCATCGACATCGGCGGCTACTGCCACCAGATGGAGGTGGTGTCGCCGCCCGGCTCGACCAAGGGCTCGGTGCGCGTGCATCCCTTCGTCATCGTGCGCGAGGTCGATGCCGCCACCGCGTCGATCGCGAGCCTGCTGTTCAGCCAGGAGGCCAACCTCGAGGTCTCGATCTTCGTCTACCGCGCCAGCGGCGACCACCTGCCGTCGCAGCCCTTCTTCGAGGTCATCCTGACCGGCGCGCGCGTCGTGAGCCAGGCCATCCTCACCGGCGGCACGCCGCGCCAGCCGCGCGAGGTGACCGTGTTCGAGAGCCGCAACGTGCAGATCAAGACCGCGCCGCAGCTCGCCTCGGGCATCCGCGGCGCCGTGCGCACCGCGGTCATCGCGGCCACCCAGTGAAGCGGAGCCAGCCATGACCACTGCCGCCGAATTCCTCAAGGCCGCCGATCCGGTGGCCGCCCTCAAGGCGCTGAGCGACGACGTGCGCGCCAAGCCCGCCGACAGCAAGCCGCGCGTCTTCATGGCGCAGCTGCTGTGCGTGCTGGGCCAGTGGGAGCGCGCGCTCAACCAGTTGACGGTCGCGGCCGAGCTCGATGCGCTCGCCGTCCCGATGAAGCAGGTGTACGGCGATGCCGTGCGCTGCGAAGGCCTGCGCGCCGAGGTGTTCGCCGGCACGCGCACGCCCATGATCTTCGGCCAGCCCGACGAATGGCTGGCGCTGCTCATCGAGTCGCTGCTGCGGCAGGGACGCGGTGAGGCCGAGCTGGCCGAAGACCTGCGCCAGCGCGCCTTCGACGCGGCGCCGGCCATCGCCGGCAGCATCGACGGCGTGCCCTTCGACTGGCTGTCCGACGCCGACATGCGGCTGGGCCCGGTGCTCGAGGCCTTCGTCAACGGCAAGTACTACTGGATCCCCTATGCGCGGCTCGCCTGCGTGAAGATCGAGCCGCCCGAGGACCTGCGCGACTGCGTCTGGATGCCCGCGCACCTGGACTTCGAGAACGGTGGCGAGACGCTGGCGCTGATCCCCACGCGCTACGAAGGCACCGAGCGCTGCAGCGACGGCCAGCTGCTGCTCGCGCGCCGCACCGAGTGGCGCGAGCTGCGGCCCGAGGTCTGGGCCGGCCATGGCCAGCGCGTGTTCGGCACCGACGCCGGCGAGTACGCGCTGATGGACGTGCGCGAGATCGTGTTCACGGCCGCCGCGCAGGAAGAAGAAAGCGGCGAAGCGAACGGCGAAGAAAGCGGCGCAGGTGGTTGACCTCACGGCGCAAGAGCGGCTGCAGCCCTCGCTGCTCGACCGGCTGGTCGACAGCGCGCCCGACGAGCAGCGCGAGGGCGACGACAAGCGCACGCTCACCAAGCAGGCGCTGCGCGCGGCCGTGCTGCGTGACCTGAGCTGGCTCTTCAACGCCACCAGCTACGGCCTCGGCATGGACGACCGCCAGTACCCGAATGCCGCGCGCTCCGTCATCAACTACGGATTGCCTATGCTGTCTGGCCAGTTCACCTCGTCGATACAGCGTGTCAGCATGGAACAGGCTCTGAAGAACGCGATCCTGCAGTTCGAGCCACGCATCCTCTCACGCACTCTCGAAGTGGAACTCGTCATGGAAGGCTCCGCCCTGGACTCGCACAACTGCGTCGGCCTGCAGATCCGCGGCATGCTGTGGGCGCAGCCGGTGCCGCTGGAGTTCCTCATGCGCAGCCGGGTCGACCTGGAAGAAGGACGCATCGAGATCGAGGACGCGACCCAGAAGCCATGACGCCGCCGGCCCCGCATCCCGCTTCGTTGCGAGCCGATTCCCGCCTGCCGCGGGCCGCGCGCGGGCCGCTGGCCACCTGGAGGTAGCGCCGCGATGGATCCCCGACTGCTGAGCCTGTACGAGCAGGAACTGCGCTACTTCCGCGAGAGCTCGGCCGAGTTCGCGCGCGCCTTTCCGAAGATCGCCAACCGGCTCGGCATCGAAGGCCAGGAGGTCGCCGACCCCTACGTCGAGCGCCTGATCGAGGCCACGGCCTTCCTGTCGGCGCGCGTCAACCTCAAGCTCGATGCCGAGTACCCGCGCTTCACCGGCCACCTGCTCGACATCGTCTATCCGCACTTCCTCGCGCCCACGCCCGCGATGGCGGTGGTCAGCATGGTGCACGACCCCGACGACGCCAACCTCGCCGTGGGGCCGACCCTGCCGCGCGGCGCGGGCCTGCGCTCGCGGCACGCGGTCGGGCAGAGCACCTACTGCGAGTTCCGTACCGCGAGCGCGATGCGGCTGTGGCCGCTGGAGCTGCTGCGTGCCCAGTACTTCAGCTACGCGCCCGACCTGCCGCTGGCCACGCACCCGCAGTCGCGCGCCATCCGCGGCGGCCTGCGCATGGTGCTGCGCACCACCGCCGACCTGAACTTCAGCCAGATCGCGCTCGACGACCTGGTGCTGCACCTGGGCGGCGCCGACGACGTGGCCTGGCAGCTGCACGAATGCGCGCTGGGCCAGCCCATCGGCGTGCTGGTGCGGCCGCTGGGCGCTGGCGGCGCGCTGCAGGGCGAGGCGCGCAGCCTGCCGCCGAGCGCCATCGGCGTGGTCGGCTTCGAGGACGACGAGGCGCTGCTGCCGGTCACGGCCACCGGCTTCTCGGGCTTCCGGCTGTTGCAGGAGTACTTCGCGTTTCCGCAGCGCTTCCAGTTCCTCAAGATCTCGGGCCTGCAGTCGGTGCTGCCGTCGATGCCGGTGACGCAGATCGAGATCGTGCTGCTGTTCTCGCGCGGCGACGCGGCGCTCGAGAAGCTGGTGACGGCCGAGAACGTGCAGCTGCACTGCGTGCCGGTGGTCAACCTGTTCAACAAGCGGCTCGACCGCGTGCCGCTCAGCGAAGGCGTGAGCCAGTTCCACCTGGTGCCCGACCGCACGCGGCCGCAGGACTTCGAGGTGCACACCGTGACCGAGGTCGTCGGCCACGGCGCGCCGGGCGCGGACTCGGGCTCGGCGGCCGCGGTGGAGCAGCTGTTCCGGCCCTTCTACTCGGCCTTCCACGGCACGCGCCACAGCCATCCCGCCTACTACACGACCACGCGCGAGCCGCGCATGCTGTCGGTGCGCCAGCGCACCGAGGGCAACCGCAGCAGCCACATCGGCTCCGAGGTCTACATGCAGATCGTCGATCCGCAGCAGGCGCCGTACGCGGCCAGCCTGCGCCAGCTCGCGGTGTCGGCGCTGTGCACCAACCGCGACCTGCCGCTGCTGCTGCCGATGGGCCGCGACAACGACTTCGACTGCGTCGACTCCTTCCCCGCGCAGCGCGTGCGCATGGTGCGCGGGCCCTCGCGGCCGGTTTCGCCGGTGGTGAGCCAGGGGCTGGGCTGGCGCGTGCTCGACCACCTCGCGCTCAACTACCTGTCGATCTCCGACAGCACGCCGCAGCAGGGCGCGGCCGCGCTGCGCGAGACGCTGATGCTCTACGCCTCGCATGCCGACGAGATGCGCCAGGGCCAGGTGCGCGGGCTGCTGTCGGTCAGCAGCAAGGCGGTGGCGCGCCGGCTGCCGATGAAGGGGCCGATCGCCTTCGGGCGCGGCCTGGAGATCACGCTCGAGGTCGACAAGGACGCCTTCCACGGCCACAGCGTGTTCCTGTTCGGTGCCGTGCTCGCGCGCTACCTGGCGCGTCATGTCGAGGTCAACCATTTCGTCGAGACCGTGGTGCGCATCGCGGGCAAGGGCGAGAACATGCGCTGGAGGCCGCTGTGCGGGACGCGCCAGATTCTCTAGCCGCGCCCGCCGCACCGGTGGCACCCGAGGGAACGGTGGCGGGGCGCGTCGATGCCGCGCTGCGCCGGTGGTCCGACCAGCCCTGGGCCTACGACTACTTCGCGGTGCTGCGCCGGCTCGAGTCGGCCGCCGCCACCACGCCGCGCTGGGGCCGCGCGCTGCTGCCGAGCGCCGAGCCGGTGCGCGTGGGCCAGGAGCCCTCGTTGTCCTTCGCGCCCGCCGCCTTCAGCCGCTTCGAGCCGGCCGGCGCGCATTCGCCGCCGCGGCTGCGCCAGCACTTCTTCGCCTACATCGGCCCCAACGGGCCGCTGCCGGTGCACCTGAGCGACTTCATCCGCGAGCGCAGCCTGAACCACGGCGACCCGACCTGGCTCGCCTTCCTCGACAGCTTCCTGCACCGCTTCTCGCTGCACTTCTACCGCGCCTGGGCGCAGGCGCGGCCCGCGGTCGCGCTCGACCGGCCCGGCGAGGACCGCTTCCGGCTGCAGATCGGCGCGCTGGTGGGCATCGGCACGCCGGGGCGCATCGGGCGCGACGAGATCCACGACGACGCGCGGCTGCACTTCTCGGGCTGGCTCGCGCGCCGCGTGCACAGCGCCGAGGGCGTGGAGTCGGTGCTGTGCAGCTACTTCGGCGTGCCGATGAAGCTCGAGCGCTGGGTCGGCCACTGGATGAGCCTGCCGGGCGCCGAACTCACGCGGCTGGGCCGCGGCGAGAGCTCGCGCGCCATGGGCATGGGCGCGATGCTCGGCACCCGCGCCTGGGACCGCCAGCACCGCGTGCGGCTGCACGTCGGGCCGCTCGACCTCGCGCGCTACCGCATGTTCCTGCCGATCGGCGACGCGCAGCCCGTGCTGCAGCGCTGGATGCTGCAACTGCTGGGCGGCGAGCTCGAGTGGGATGCCGAACTGGTGCTGCGCAAGGAGCAGGTGCCGCCCACGCGGCTCGGCCAGCAGCGCGGCAACGCGCCGCGGCTGGGCTGGATCTCGTGGCTCGGCGAGCGCCCGCGTTCGCGCGACGCGAGCGACGTGCGCATCGCGAGCCGACCCGGTGGCGAGGCGCATCCGCGCGCGCCGGCCTTTCAATGAAACCCCTTTCGTTCGTCTTGAAGAGATACGGAGTCCTCCATGAGTGAAATCAGCCGCACCGCCCTGTTCGGGAAACTCAATTCGCTGGCCTACAAGGCCATCGAAGGCGCGACCGTCTTCTGCAAGATGCGCGGCAACCCATACGTCGAGCTCGAGCACTGGTTCGCCCAGCTGCTGCAGGCGCAGGACTCCGACCTGCACCGCGTGATCCAGCACTACGGCCTCGACGTCTCGGTGATCGCCAAGGACATGACGGCCGCGCTCGACCGCCTGCCGCGCGGCGCCACCGCCATCAGCGACTTCTCGCCGCACATCGAGAACGCGATCGAGCGCGCCTGGACCTACGCCACCCTGCAGTTCGGCGAGGCGCAGGTGCGCACCGGCTACCTGCTGGTGGGCATGCTCAAGACGCAGAGCCTGCGCAACCCGCTGTTCGGCCTGTCGAAGCAGTTCGAGAAGGTCAAGGTCGAGGACCTGGCCGAGAACTTCGTGAAGATCTGCGATGCCTCGCCCGAGGCCCAGATGCGCGCGCAGGACGGCACCGGCATGGGCAGCGGCGCGCCCGGCGAGGACGCGGGCGCGATGGCGCCGGCCGCCATGGGCAAGGGCGATGCGCTCAAGAAGTTCGCGGTCGACCTGACCGAGAAGGCCAAGAAGGGCGAGATGGACCCGGTGACGGGCCGCGACGAGGAGATCCGCCAGATCGTCGACATCCTGATGCGCCGGCGCCAGAACAACCCGCTGCTGACCGGCGAGGCCGGCGTCGGCAAGACCGCCGTGGTCGAGGGCTTCGCGCAGCGCCTGGCGCGCGGCGACGTGCCGCCGCAGCTCAAGGACGTGAAGCTGCTCACGCTCGACATCGGTCTGCTGCAGGCCGGCGCCAGCATGAAGGGCGAGTTCGAACAGCGGCTGCGCCAGGTGATCGACGAGGTGCAGAGCTCGCCCACGCCGATCATTCTCTTCATCGACGAGATCCACACGCTGGTGGGCGCGGGCGGCGCGGCCGGCACCGGCGACGCGGCCAACCTGCTCAAGCCCGCGCTGGCGCGCGGCAACCTGCGCACCATCGGCGCCACCACCTGGGCCGAGTACAAGAAGTACATCGAGAAGGACCCGGCGCTGACGCGGCGCTTCCAGGTCGTGCAGGTGCCCGAGCCCGACGAGACCAAGGCCATCCTGATGCTGCGCGGCGTGGCCAGCGTGCTCGAGAAGCACCACCGCGTGCAGTTGCTCGACGAGGCCATCGAGGCTGCCGTGAAGCTGTCGCACCGCTACATTCCCGCGCGCCAGCTGCCCGACAAGGCCGTGAGCCTGCTCGACACCGCCTGCGCGCGCGTGGCCGTGAGCCAGCATGCGACGCCGCCCGAGGTCGAGGACTGCATGCGCCGCATCGAGGGCCTGACGGTCGAGCAGGAGATCATCGGCCGCGAGGAGGCGATCGGCATCGACGTCACCAAGCGCGCGGCGCAGGTGTCGACGCTGCTGGCCGAATCGAAGGCGCAGCTCGAGGTGCTCAATGCACGCTGGCAGGAAGAGAAAGGCCTGGTCGACCGGTTGCTGGAACTGCGCGCGAAGCTGCGCACGGGGAACAAGCCGGTGGATGCGGCGGCCGCCGGCGAAGCCGCGCCCGCCGAGGCCGCGCCCGACCGCGCCGCGCTGCTGGCCGAGCTGCACGAGCTGCAGGCGAAGATCCACGCGGTGCAGGGTGAGTCGCCGCTGATCCTGCCATCGGTCGACGAGCAGGCCGTGGCCTCGGTGGTCGCCGACTGGACCGGCATCCCGGTCGGGCGCATGGTCAAGAACGAGGTCGAGGCGGTGCTCAAGCTCGCCGACACGCTGAACCAGCGCGTGATCGGCCAGAAGCACGGCCTCGAGATGATCGCGCGCCGCATCCAGACCTCGCGCGCGCGGCTGGACAACCCGCAGAAGCCGATCGGCGTGTTCATGCTGTGCGGCACCTCGGGCGTCGGCAAGACCGAGACCGCGCTGGCGCTGGCCGAGGCGCTGTACGGCGGCGAGCAGAACATCATCACCATCAACATGAGCGAGTTCCAGGAGGCGCACACCGTCTCCACGCTCAAGGGCGCGCCCCCGGGCTACGTGGGCTACGGCGAGGGCGGCATCCTGACCGAGGCCGTGCGCCGCCGGCCCTACAGCGTGGTGCTGCTCGACGAAGTGGAGAAGGCGCACCCCGACGTGCACGAGATCTTCTTCCAGGTCTTCGACAAGGGCTGGATGGAGGACGGCGAGGGCCGCATGATCGACTTCAAGAACACGATCATCCTGCTGACCACCAACGCCGGCAGCGAGCTCGTCATGAGCATGTGCCGCGACCCCGAGCTGCTGCCCGACCCGAATGCGCTGGCCGATGCGCTGAAGGCGCCGCTGATGAAGGTGTTCCCGCCCGCGCTGCTGGGCCGCATCGTCACCATCCCCTACTACCCGCTGTCGCCCGAGATGATGAAGAAGATCGTGCGGCTGCAGCTGGGCCGCATCAAGAAGCGCGTCGAGACCAACCACGGCGTGCCCTTCGAGTACAGCGACGCGGTGGTCGACCAGGTGGTCGCGCGCTGCCAGGACCCGGAGTCGGGCGGGCGCGTGATCGACGCCATCCTGACCAACACCGTGCTGCCCACGATCTCGGTCGAGTACCTGCAGCGTCTGGCCGTCGGCGGCGAGATCCGCCGCGTCGCGCTCGACGTCAAGGACGCCGACTTCACCTACGCCTTCGATTGACCTGGCGCCGCGGCCGGCACGCTGAGGCGCTCCCAACCAGAAAGACAGCAAGATGGCCGAGCACGAGTTCCGCATCGACAGCGAATCACCCGTCAACAAGGACCTGATGTTCTGGCGCATCGTGGGCCACGAGGGGCTGTCGCGCCCGTCGTCCTACGAGCTCACCGTGCTGTCGCAGGACCGGACCATCGATCCGCGCCAGATCCTGGGCCACGCCTTCGACGTGGTGATCGGCTTCGCGGACGCCGACGACCAGAAGCACGAGCGGCATGCGCGCGGCCATGCGGTGCGCGTGGTGCGCGGCGGGCAGGTCGGGCGCTTCTTCGAATACCGCATCGGCCTGCGTTCGTGGTTCGGCCTGCTGACCAAGCGCATCAACTCGTGCATCCTGCAGGAGAAGCCGGTGCTCGACGTGCTCGATGCCGTGCTGACCGACAGTCCCATCAAGGCCCATGCGAAGACCGAGCCCGCGGGCGTGATCGGCGTGCACGAGGCGCGCCGCTACTGCGTGCAGTTCCAGGAGAGCGACTACAACTTCCTGTCGCGCATCCTCGAGGACGAGGGCGTCTACTACTGGTTCGATTCCTTCGACTCGCCGGGCGTGATGCACCTGGCCGATTCCACCGGCATGGCGCACGGGCCGCTGCCGGCCAAAGGCGTCCTGAACTACGCCGGCGACGGCGCGAGCGAGGCGCGCTTCAACGAGATCGAGCGCTGGGTCAGCGCGCGCCAGCTGCGCTCGGGCAAGTACGAGTCGCGCGACGTGAACTACAAGGCGATCAACACGCTGCTGAGCACGCACGGCGAGATGGTGCCCGCGCACGAGCTGGCGGACCTGGAGGTGTTCGAGTACCCGGGCGGCTTCTTCACGAGCGAGCAATCCGATGTCGTGCTCGAGGTCCGCGCGGGCGAGCTGCCGGCGCGCCAGACGCTGCACTGGGCCGTCACGCGCTGGCCCGATGTCGCGGTGGGCCACACCTTCACCTTCAAGGGCGATCCGGACGGCACGCGCGACGGCGACTACCTGATCGGCGGCTGCGTCTTCGTCGCCACCCATCCGGGCTACGAGGGCATGGGCACCTTCGTCGCGCCGCGGCCGACCGCGGAGCTGCTGCGCGAGGCGCTGCGCGACGACGCGGTCAATGCCGGCTGCACCGATGCCCTGCTCGAGCTGATCGACACCACGCCCACCCTGCGCGAGGGCGTGCGCGGCACCAGCGCCTTCCTGATCACCGCGCTGCCCGCCGACCACATCTTCCGTCCGCCGCGGCTCACGCCGCGCGTGACCATGCCGGGCCCGCAGAGCGCCATCGTCGTGGGCGGCAAGGGCAAGGAGCACGACGTCGATCCCATGGGCCGCGTCAAGGTGCACTTCCACTGGGACCGCAAGGATTTCCGCGACGACCGCTCGACCGCCTGGATCCGCGTCTCGCAGCCCTGGGCCGGCAAGGGCTGGGGCGGCTACTTCGCGCCGCGCATCAACCAGGAGGTGATCGTCGAGTTCATGAACGGCGATCCCGACCGGCCGATCGTCACCGGCCGCGTCTACAACGACGACCAGCCGATCCCCTACAAGTCGGCAACGCAGAGCGGCTTCAAGACCCGCTCCACGCCGGGCGGCGGGCCTTCGAACTACAACGAGATCATGTTCGAGGACAAGAAGGGGGGCGAGCTGGTCAATATCCATGCGGAGCGGAACATGTCGACCTCGGTGGAGGTGGACGATTCGCTGAGCGTGGGGCGCGACCAGACCGAGACCGTGGACCGCGACCGCACGGCGCTGGTCAAGCGCAACGAGAAGAACACGGTGGCGGAGATCCAGACCAACATCGTCGGCATCTCGCAGAGCAACACCATCGGCTCGGGCGGGCAGAAGACCCAGGTGCAGGGCTACCAGGAGAACATCTTCCATGCGAGCCAGAAGACCTCGGTCGTCGGCATGCAGGACCTGATCGTCACGGCGAACCAGAACGTGGCGATCGGCGGGTTCCAGAAGACGGTGGTGGGTGCCAACCACGACATCGGCGTGGTCGGCTTCCAGACCACCTCCGTGGGCGCCGACATGGCCTACCTGGTGACCGGCAACAGCAAGATGCAAAGCGGCGGCGAGCGCAACGACGTCACTGGCGGCAAGCACGCCATCATGGCCAACCAGGTCAAGCTGATCGCCAACTCCTCGATCGACATGATCGCGGTGGGCGACATCAACGCCACCTCGATCGGCTCCAACACCACCGTGCTGGGCTCCAACTCGAGCGGCTACATCGGCTCCAACAGCGAGGCCAACCTGGGCATGAACCGGTCGACCTTCATGGGGCTCAACATGAGCAACGCGCTGGCGGTCGACATCGCGAACTTCGCTGGCGTGCAGATCGAGAACACGGCCGCGGCGCGGCTGACCAACGTCGCCTCGGTGAACCTGAGCCAGAACGGCGTGGACCTCGACCTGCAGACGATGAAGATCATCTCGGGCGGCGGCGGTGCCGGCGCCGCGGCCAGCGGCGGCACCGCGGGCATGGTCACGGGCTTCGCCATCGGTGCCGCGGCCCTGATCGCGGGCCTGTTCGACGTGAACGCCACCTTCACCCAGTACGAGACGGCCAAGACCGAGCTCAAGAAGGCGGCCGAGGAGGCCGCCGCCCAGGGGCTGACGAGCCTGGCCGCCCGCCTGGGCGACATGGCGGCCATCGCCGAGCGGCGCGCCTACGAAGGCAAGCTGTCGATGATCCCGCTGGTGGGCGGACTGGGCATGGCGGGCGCGGAACTGCTGGGCGGAACCTACGGCCGGCGCACCGCCGATGCCTTGAGCAAGGCGGCGCCCGAGACCGCGGGCAAGGCCCCCGTGGTGCCCGCGGCGCCGGTCATTCCGGACGCGCCGCCGATGCCGCCGCTGCCGCCGCGCTACGTCCCGCCCCACGGCGGCACCTGAGGCCGGCCGCGCATGCAAGTCACCAAGCCCCAGGCGCTGGGCCTGTCGACCCGTCCGGTGGAGTACCGCAAGCGCTTTGGCCTGTGCGTGACCGCGAGCCTGCACGTGCCCTTCGAGCAGGGGCCGTCCGGGGCGCTGTGGAGCGAGCAGTCGATGTGGGAGTTCCTCGGCCAGGAGATGGCCGTGCCGATGATCGACGAGGGCGTGGCCAAGCTGACGGCCGAGTTCCTGGTCCACGGGCGCGCGTTCGCACCGGCCGACCAGCCCACGGGCTGCGCGGTGCGCGCGCGGCTGGGCGCGCGCGAGAAGACCCTGCTCGTGTTCGGCGAGCGTCACTGGAACGGTCAGGACGCGAGCGCGCCGCTGCCCTTCGAACAGATGCCCATCGACTGGGCGCATGCCTATGGGGGCGCGGACTTCGCGGCCAATCCGGCCGGCACGGGCCGCGAGGTGCGCGAAGGCGTGCAGCGGCTGCCCAACGTCGAGTGGCCCGGCACGCGGCTGCTGCGGCCCGACCACGCGGTGGCGCCGGCCGGCTTCGGCGCGCTCGCGTCGACGCACCCGCAGCGCGCCCAGTACCGCGGGACCTACGACGCCGACTATCTGCAGGCGCACGCGCCGGGCTTCGCGCCCGACCTGGACTGGCGCCATTTCAACCTGGCACCGCCCGACCAGTGGTTCGAGCAGCCGCTGCGTGGCGACGAGCCTTTCGCGTTCGACCACCTGCATGCGACGCGGCCGCGCATCGAGGGCCAGCTGCCCGGATTGCGCGCGCGCGTCTTCGCCGGCTACGCGGTGGCCGGCGCCAGCGAACCGAAGCTGCGCGAAGTGCCGCTGCGGCTCACCACGGCGTGGTTCTTCCCGCATGCCGAACGCGCGATCCTGCTGTTCCAGGGACTCGCGGAGGTCGACACCGACGACGGTTCCGATGTCGTCTCGCTGGTCGGGGCGGTGGAGCGGCTCGGCGAGCGTCGCCCCGACGAGCACTACGTGGACGCGATCGCGCGGCGCGGCGATCCGCGCCTGGGTGCCGTCCACATGCTGCACGACGGCGACCTGCTGCCCGAGGGACTGAATGCCGACGATCCCGCCGTCGAGGCGGCGCGCGCGGCCTTCGCGATGGACGGCCTGCAGGGCGATGCGCAGTACCTGCGCGCGCGCGCCGAGGTCGAGGTGGCCCGCGAGCAGGTCCGCGAACACGGCGGCGATCCGGACGCGCTCGGCATCCGCCTGCCCGAGCGCGAGAAGGTGCCCAAGGGCGCCGAACTCGCGCCCTACATCGAACGCAAGATGAAGGAGGAGCAGCGCCAGCAATGGGCCGTGCTCGACGATGCGCTGACCCAGGCCGAGAAGGCGCTGGCATTCGCCGCCGAGCAGGGGCTGCCGCCGACCTCGCTGGCGCATCGCGGGCCGCCGCGCTTCAGCGCCGAAGCGAAGCTCGACGAATTGCGCGCCGCCTTCGCCGCGCAGGGGCAGGCGCTGGACACCGCCAAGGTCTATCCGGCGCTGATCAAGCAGCAGGCGGCCGAGCGGCTGGGCTATCTGCAGTCGGCCCATGCCCAGGCGCCCGCGGCGCCGATGGAGGCCGAAGCCGCCAAGGCACTGCGCGAGGAGATGAAGCGCGCGGTGGCGGGCGGCCTGCGCCGCTTCGCGGACCTCGACCTCACCGGCGCCGACCTGTCGGGCCTCGACCTGCGCGGCACCAGCTTCGCCGGCGCGTGGCTCGAAAGCGCCAACCTGTCGAAGTCGAACCTCTCGGGCGCGGATTTCTCGCGCGCCGTGCTGGCCCATGCGGACCTGCGCGGCGCCATCGGCGCGGGAACGCTGTTCGCCGAAGCCAACCTGGGCGCCTCGCAACTCGCCGGCGCGATGTTCGACGAGGCCGACCTGCGCGGCGCCGTGCTGAACCGCTGCGTGCTTGCCGAGACCCAGCTGCGCCGTGCGCGGCTGGAAGGGGCCTCGCTGCTCGAGACGCAGTGGGGCAGCGCGGACTGGAGCGGCGCCCACGGCACCCGCCAGATCTTCTACAAGCTCGACCTGCGGGGGCTGTCGCTCGCCGAGGCGGAACTGGCCGAATGCAGCTTCGTGGAGTGCGACCTGAGCGGCTGTGACCTGCAGGGCGCGCGGCTGCGGCACAGCAGCTTCGTCGGCTGCAAGCTCGACGGCGCGCGGCTCGTCGGCGCGCAGGCCGAGGGCGCGGTGTTCGTGCAGCAATGCAGCCTCGCCGCGGTGGACTTCAGCGGCGCGGTCCTGGCAGGGTGCAACCTCGGCGAGGCCATCCTCGATGGCGCGAAGCTGGTGCGCGCGAACCTCGACGGCGCCAACCTCACGAAGGCCTCGTTGGCGCGCTGCGACCTGCGGCTCGCGCGCGCCCGCGGCGCGATGCTGCGCAAGACCAGCCTGCGGCAGGCCGCGATGGCGGGCATGGACCTGTCGAACGCGGTGCTGCACCACGCGGACCTGCGTGGTGCCGACCTGCGCCGCGCGAACCTCTTCGGCGCCGACCTGTCGCGCGTGCGCCTGGATGGCGACGCGCGCTTCGAGAACGCGCTGCTGCAGCGCGCGCGCACCTGGCCGCGCCTCACGCCCGAACAGCAGCAGGCCGCGCCATGATGAGTCCCGAACTGCTGTCCATGGCCGTGGCCATCGGCGAGCCCGTCATCGGCATGGACCTCGCCAAGGGCGTCTTCGGCGGGGCCCAACTCGGCGGGGCGGTCTTCTCGGGCGCGCGGCTCAGCGAGGCGGACCTGCGCGGCGCCGACCTGCGCGAGGCGGTGTTCGAGCAGTGCGACCTGCGCGGCGCACTGCTGGCCGGCGCCAACCTGCGGCGCGCCGTGTTCGATCGCTGCACGCTCGACCATGCCGACCTGCGCGGCGCCAACCTGCACGCCGCCGTCTGGACCGACTGCCAGGCGCCCCATGCCCAGCTCGCCGGGGCCCAACTGAGCATGGCCATGCTGACGCGCTCGCGTCTGGACCATGCGGTGCTGCGCGGCGCCGACCTCGACGCGGCCGTGATCGACGGATCGAGCCTGATCGACGTCTGCGCCGACGAGGCCCACTGGCGCCAGACCACCGTCATCGGCTGCGACCTCTCGCTGCTGACCTGGACCGGCGCGACGCTGGTGCGCGTCGCCTTCATCGATACCGGGCTGCAGAACCGTTCCTTCGCCGGACTGCGGGTCGAAGGCTGCCAGTTCCTCAAGGCGAACCTGTCGGGAGCCGACTTCTCCGGCGCCGACATGCGCCAGTGCAACTTCCAGGAAGCCGTGCTCGACGGGGCCTGCCTGGCCAAGGCGCATGCGCCGCTGGCCCTGTTCTGCGAGACCCGGGGCGAGCAGGTGGACTTCTCCGGTGCGCGGCTGCGCCAGGCGCTGTTCACGGGCGCGAAGCTGCCGGGCGCCAACTTCGCCGGCGCCGACCTCTACCAGACCCACTTCGCGGGCGCGCAATTGCCCCGGGCGCGGCTGGTGTCGGCCGAACTCACCTATGCCGACTTCCGGCACGCGGACCTGTCGGGCGCCGACCTGCAGGACGCGTCGATGTTCCGCACCGTGCTGCATGGCGCGAACACGCAGGAGGCGCGCATGTCCGACCGCGGGCGTGCGATCGAGCAGGACCCCGAACTGGCGGCCGCGGAACGCTGGCAGCCCATGGAGCAGAAGACATGACGACCTCGAAAGCAGCCCCGTCGCGGCGCCGTTCGCGCCGCGCCGCCCATCCCCAGGCCGCGCAGCCGGCCCAGCCCGCGCAGGCCATTGCCGCCGGCTGGTGCGTGGGCACCGTGTGCGAATGCGGACCCGCCGGCTTCACGGTGCTGAGCGGTACGCTGCGCCGCAGCGGCCAGCGCGCGGTCAGCTGCCTGCTCGAGCCGCGCGCCGGCGACAGCGTCGCCTGCCTGCAGGTCGCGCCGGACGAACTCTGGATCCTGGCCGTGCTCCAGCGCGAAGGCGAGACGCCGCACGTGCTGCAGCTGCGCGGAGACACGCAGCTGCAGGTCGACGGCCGTCTCTCGCTCACGGCGCCGCAGTTGCGCATGAGCAGCGACCAGCTCGAAGTGCGCGCCCGCGAGGCGCGCGTGGCGCTGGATTCGGCCGAGCTCACGGGGCGCCACCTGAGCGTGGTGGGCAGCGTGGTCAAGCTCGTCGGCTCGGTGCTCTCGACGGTCATGGACCGCGTCAGCCACTACAGCCGGCACCACGTGCGCACCACGGAAGGCACGGACCGCGTGGCCGCGACGCATGTCGAATGCGAGGCCCGTCAGCTGCTGCGGCTGTCGGGCGAGCACACGCTGGTGAACGGCGAGAAGCTCGTCAAGACGCGCGGCGGCCAGATCCACTTCGGCTAGGAGCACGCACATGTTCGCCAACTGCCAGATGATGGGCACCGACATGGGCTTTCCCGATGTGTGCCTGACGCCCACGCCCGCGGGGCCCGTGCCCATTCCGTACCCGAACATCGCGATGGGGCCGATGGCCATCCCGAACTGTCCCACCATCCTTTTCATGGGGGCCCCCGCGCACAACCTGGCGACCTCGATCCCCATGACCAACGGCGACAACGCCGGCGTGAACATGGGCGTGGCCTCGGGCACCGTCATGGGGCCGTCGCGCCATGTGACCGGCGCGTTCACCGTGCTGCTCAACGGCATGCCGGCCAGCCGACTGACCAGCGTGTCGCTGCAGAACAGCACCAACTGCCCCGGGGTGCGCGTCGTGCCGAGCCAGGCGCTGGTGCTGCTGCTGGCGCCCTAGCGCGGCGCTCTCCATCGCCTTCCGATGCAAAGACATACCTCTTAAGGCGAGATTGCCAAGCCGTCCCACGGAATGAATACTCCTTCCGAGTTTCGTCGCAAGCTCGCGCACAGCTGTAGGGGCGTCGCCCTGGGGGCCGGTTCATGATCCAAATCACTGTTGTCACCCGCCAAGGCGTCCCGGCGGGCCCGTCCTTGTCGGCGAATTTCGGCCCCGAGGGCGGCACCATCGGCCGCGCCGACACCAACACGCTGGTCCTCGACGATCCCGACCGCACCGTCTCGCGCGTGCATGCCCAGGTGCTGTGCCGCGACGGCCAGTACTTCGCCATCGACCGCGGCAGCAACCCGATGCAGTGCAACGGCGTGTCGCTGGGCTCGGGCAAGGAAGCGGCGCTGACCGATGGCGCGCGCCTGGTGGTCGGCAGCTTCGAACTCGTGGTGCGCGTGCAGGCCGCCGCGCCCGCACCGGCACCGGCCGCCGCACCGTTCGCGATCCCCGAAACCATCATGGGCCTGTCGGGCGCGGCGCCGGCATCTGCCACCGCGACCAGCGACGATCCCTTCGCCGACTTGCTCGCGGGCCTGGGGTCGCCGCCCGCGCCCGCACCCGCGCCGGGCCGGTCGCCCGCGTCGTCGCCATCCTCATCGTCGTCATCGTCGTCAGCCGACTCGCTGCTGTTCCCCGACCCCATGGCCACCGGCTCGCGCAACGCGCAGGCCGCGCAGATCGATCCCTTCGCCAACCTGCTCGGCCCCGACCCGGCCTCGGCACCGGCCGGCGGGCTCGGTGCGCTCGACGACTTCTCCGACCTCGGCGCGCCGCCCGCGCACGGCAAGGCCGCGGGCATCGACGAGCTGTTCGGCGGCGCGGCCGGTGGCGGCGGCATCGGCGGCGATCCGCTCGCGCTGTCGCCGCTGGCCGATCCGCTGCTGCAGCCCAACACCGCGAACGATTCCGATCCGTTGGCCGCGCTGCAGCGCGCCGCGCCGGCCACGCCGATGGCGCGTTCCGACCACCTGCCGATCGAGCAGTTCGGCTTCACGCCGCCGAAGGCGATCACGCCGCCGCCACCGGCCGCGGTGCCGCCACCGCCCGCGCCCGTCGCGGCACCCATCCCCGCGCCGCGCGCCGCGCCGCTGCCCGAGCTGCCCGCCTTCGACGACATGACGGGCCTGCCGATCCGCATCAGCGGCCCCGACACCGCGGGCCGCCCCCTGCCGCCGCTGTCCGCGTCGCCGCCGGCACCCGCGCCGCGCGCGCCCGCGCCCGTTGCGGCTGCGCCCGTCGAGCGCATCGCGAGCGACGACGAGCTGCTGGCCGCCTTCCTGCGCGGCCTCGGCGGCACGCACCAGCCGCCCGAGATGCTCACGCCGGGCCTGATGGAGCGCATCGGCTCGATGCTGCGCAGCGCCACCGAAGGCACGCTGCAGCTGCTGCTCACGCGCCAGGAGTTCAAGCGCGAGGTGCGCGCCGAGGTCACGATGATCGCGGCGCAGGCCAACAACCCGTTGAAGTTCTCGCCCACGGTCGAGGTCGCGCTGGCGCACCTGCTGGGGCCGGGCGTGCGCGGCTTCATGCCGGCCGAGGCCGCGATGCGCGATGCCTTCAACGACCTGCGCGCGCACCAGTTCGGCGTGATGGTCGGCCTGCGCGCGGCGCTGGCGCATGTCATCGCGCGCTTCGAGCCCGAGGAGCTCGAGAAGAAGATCAGTTCGAAGTCGGCGCTCGACGCGCTGTTCGCGGCCAACCGCAAGGCCAAGCTGTGGGACCAGTTCGTGGCGCTGTACGGCGGCATCGCGACGGAGGCCGAGGACGACTTCCACAACCTGTTCGGCAAGGCCTTCCTCGAGGCCTACGAGGCGCAGATGGCGCGCCTGAAATCCGACGACTGAGGCGCGCGCGACCGCTGCACCGCAGAACAAGAACCCACGACACGCACGACCGACGCGAGGAGCCCCGCTTGGAAATCGAAATCGTCACGCTGTCCCGCCAGGGCGGCCGCAGCTACAACGAAGACGTTCACGGCCATTGGCACGACGAGCGCCATGTCGCCTGCCTGGTGGCCGATGGCGCCGGCGGCCATGGCGGCGGCGACGTGGCGGCGGCCACGGTGCGCGCGAGCGTGCTGGGCGCGTTCTCGGCCGGCCCCAGCCTCGACGCGGGCGTGCTGCGCGCCCTGATCGAGCAGGCCAACCGCGACGTGGTGACGCGCCAGGCCGAGGGCGGCACGCTGGCGGGCATGCGCTCGACGGTGGTGTTCGCGGCCATCGACCTCGAGGTCCATGCGCTGGCCTGGGTGCACAGCGGCGACAGCCGGGCCTACCTGTTCCGCGGCGGCGCGATCGTCGCGCGCACCACCGATCACAGCCTGGTGCAGCAGATGGTGGCCGGCGGCATGCTCGACGAGGAGGGCGCGCGCCTGCATCCGCAGCGCAACATGCTGCTGTCGGCGCTGGGCTCGCTCGAGGAAGAACCCGACATCGCGGTGTCGGACCGCATGCGGCTGCTGCCGGGCGATGTGCTGCTGTTGTGCAGCGACGGCGTGTGGGAGCCGCTGGGCGACGAATGCCTGGTCGAGACCCTGCATGCCTCGCGCACGCCCAGCCAGTGGGTCGAGCAGATCGAGGCGCAGATCGTCGCGCGCGCGAAGCCGGGGCACGACAACTACACGGCGCTCACGCTGTGGGTGATCGACGCCGCCGAGGACGAGACGCGGCTGCTGCCGGTCGAGGCGCAGCCCGAGCCGCGCGATCCGGACGACACCGTCCTCGGTTGACGGAACGGGCGGCGGCGCGCGCCGCCTCCTCTCCCTTTTCTTTTCTCCCGCACCAATAGAAACGGCCCGCGATGCCCTCGAGCAGAGGACGCGGGCCGAATGGCGTGGAGCTTGCCGCGCTCGCGCGGCGAAGTCCGGGCAGATCTCAGCGGGTTTCGGTGGTGGCCACGTTCCAGCCGAACTTGACGTCGCCGGTGGTGGCGCCCTTGTCGTTCTGGGCCTTGTAGGCGAACTCGATGTCCTTGTAGGTCACGACCACGTTCTCGAGCACGTCGCCGCCTTGCGAACCGGCCGGGGCCACGTTCGAGATGAAGACTTCCTTCATCGTGACCTTGAGGTACTCGCCCTGGCCGTCGCCGGACTTGCGGCAGGTCAGGACCGCGTCCTTGAAGTGCTTGCCGCTGACGCAGTTCTTGGCCAGCACGGGCGAGGCCTTGTCGAAGATGTGGACGAAGTTGAAGAAGCCGGGCTGCGCCTTGCCCTTGCCCGAGCCGCCGCCCGATGCCGCGCCGGAGGTGTTCGCCACGTCCCACGACCACGACAGGATCTCGATCTCGTCCTTGTGATCCTTGTGGGTGGCCTCGCCGGTGACGCCGTCGAACTTGATGTGGAAATCGGATGCCATCTTGCTACTCCTGTGATGCCTGCGATGCGCGGGCGATGGTTGACGAAAGAGAAAGTTTTTTGGGGCTACCGGCCGCTGCGGGTGGGGCTTCGGCCGGTAGTGATCTCAGAACGAAGAAGCGGGCGGGATTTCAAACCCACCCGATGGCCTATGCCGCGCCCTTGGCGGACGGCAGCTTGGAGACCAGGCGCAGCGAGACCGTCAGGCCCTCGAGCTGGTAGTGCGGGCGCAGGAAGAACTTGGAGGAGTAGTAGCCGGGGTTGCCCTCCACCTCCTCGACCACCACCTCGGCCGCGGCCAGCGGCTTCTGGGCCTTGGTGACTTCGGACGAGTTCGCCGGGTCGCCGTCCACGTAGTTCATGATCCACTTGTTGAGCCAGCGCTGCATCTCGTCGCGTTCCTTGAACGAGCCGACCTTGTCGCGCACGATGCACTTGAGGTAGTGCGCGAAGCGGTTGCAGGCGAACAGGTAGGGCAGGCGCGCGGCCAGGTTGGCGTTGGCGGTGGCGTCGGGATCGTCGTACTCGGCCGGCTTGTGCAGCGACTGGGCGCCGATGAAGGCCGCGAAGTCGGAGTTCTTGCGGTGGATCAGCGACAGCAGGCCGGCCTTCGAGAGTTCGGCCTCGCGCCGGTCGCTGATCGCGATCTCGGTCGGGCACTTCTGGTCCACGCCGCCGTCGTCGCTCGGGAAGGTGTGCAGCGGCAGGTTCTCGACCGCGCCGCCCGACTCGATGCCGCGGATGCGCGAACCCCAGCCGTAGAGCTTGTACGAGCGGTTGATGTTGGTGGCCATCGCATAGGCCGCGTTGGCCCAGGCGTACTTGCTGTGGTCGGCGCCGGCGGTGTCTTCCTCGAAGTCGAACTCCTCCACCGGGTTGGTGTTGGCGCCGTAGGGCGTGCGCGCCAGGAAGCGCGGCATGCACAGGCCCAGGTACTTCGCGTCGTCCGACTCGCGCAGCGAGCGCCAGCCGGCGTACTCGGGCGTGAGGAAGATCTTGGTCAGGTCGCGCGGGTTGGCGAGCTCCTGCCACGACTCCATCTGCATCAGGTTCGGGCTCGCGCCGGTGATGAAGGGGGCGTGGGCCGAGGCGGCGATCTTGGCCATCTCGCCGAGCAGCTCGACGTCGGGCGGGCTCTGGTCGAAGTGGTAGTCGCCGACGATGGCGCCGAAGGGCTCGCCGCCGAACTGGCCGTACTCCTGCTCGTAGATCTTCTTGAACATCGGGCTCTGGTCCCAGGCCGCGCCCTTGAACTTCTTGAGGTTCTTGGCGAGCTCCTGCTTCGAGATGTCCATCACCCGGATCTTCAGGTTCTCGTCGGTCTCGGTGTTGTTCACCATGTAGTGCAGGCCGCGCCACGCACTCTCGAGCTTCTGGTAGTCGGGGTGGTGGATGATCCGGTTGACCTGCTCGGTGAGCTTGGCGTCGATCGCCGCGATCATCGACTGGATCGACTTCGTGACGTCCTTGCCGATGACCTCGCTGTTGGCCAGCGCCTGCTGGGCCAGCGTGAGCACGGCGGCTTCGACCGCGCTCTTGGCTTCGTCGCTGCGCGGCTTGAATTCCTTCTGCAGCAGCGACGAAAAGTCGCTGCCCGCGTACGCGACGTCTTTCAACGCGCTCTGTTCGAGTGCTTCGGCCATGGTGGGTTACTCCTCGTGAACCGGATGTGGAAGTCGGAATGGGACAGGGATCAGGCGGCCGGCGGGGTGGTGCCGTCCTCGGGCTTCTTGGTCGCGGCCAGCGACTGCAGCAGCGCCGGGTCCTCGAGCACCTTGGCCAGCAGTTCCTCGGCGCCGTTCTTGCCGTCCATGTAGGTGACGAGGTTCGACAGCTGGGTGCGCGCCTCGAGCAGCTTGTTGAGCGCGCCGACCTTGCGGGCCACGGCGGCGGGCGAGAAGTCCTCCATGTTCTCGAAGGTCAGCTCGACCTTGAGCTCGCCCTCGCCGGTCAGCGAGTTCTCGACCGCGAAGGCCGCGCGCGGCTTCATGGCCTTCATGCGCGAGTCGAAGTTGTCGACGTCGAACTCGAGGAACTTGCGGTCGGTCACGGGCGCCAGCGGGTCGGCGGGCTTGCCCGACAGGTCGGCCAGCACGCCCATCACGAAGGGCAGCTGGATCTTCTTCTCGGCGCCGTAGAGTTCGACGTCGTATTCGATCTGCACCCGGGGCGCCCGGTTGCGGGCGATGAATTTCTGACTGCTCTTGGCCATGGCGATGCTCCTTGCGGGGGTGAAACGGGGTGGGTCGATCCAGGGATGGAAAGGGGAGGGGAGGAGGGGGAGAGGCGGCGCAACGGCCTCAGTCCGAGGCGCGGCGACCGGTCACGTTCTCGATCGTGTCGAGCGCGTTCGGCGCGAGGTTGGCCATGATCTCGAGGAAGCTCACGCCGATCAGCTTCTTGGCGCGCTCGATCAAAAGCGGCGCGGGATTGCCGGGCTCGGTGGTCTCGAGGAAGCGGATCACGCGGTCGAGCATCTTCAGCGCGTCCTCGCGGGTCTGGATCTCGCCGCGCGCGGCCGCGGGGCGTGCACCGCCTCCGCCCGCCGCGGCTTCGCCGCCGTCGTCCGTGCCCGCCGCGCCGGCTTCCTCGGGCACGCCGATCGCGGCGCTGCAGGCCTTCTGCACGGTGCGCGCGATGGTGCGCAGCGCGCCCAGGTCGATGGCGTCGGAACGGCCGGTGCGCTCCACCAGCAGCGCCTGCAGCTGGTCGATCAGCGCCGGCGCGGCGATCGCGGCCTCGATGCGCTCGGGCTGCGCGGCCTGCAGGGCCTCGAGGCCGGCCTGCAATTGCGGCGCGGAGTAGAGCGGCTCGCCGTTCGCCGCGAGCGTGCCCTGGACCACCGCGATGTCGCGCACGCGGATCGAGCCCACGCCCGGCGCCGCGCCCACCTGGGCGTCGTAGAGGTCGCGCAGCACCATGGTCTCGTCGTTCAACGGCGCGAGCGCGTTCAGGCGCATCGTCGGATCGTTGTCGTCGTCGGCATCGAGCGTTGGATGTATGCCGTCCCAGAAGCGGTCGAGCAATCCGGTCAAAAGGCGCAGGCCGGCGACGAAGCCGGGCACGCCCTGCAACCGGGTGGCGGCACGCAGCATCAGCACGGCGGCACGCACGTCCTTGCTGCGGCGCAGGATGGCGTCGGACTGCTCGGCCACGCTGCGCCAGTCCGGCTCCACCGCGGGAATGACGGTGTCGCCGAACTGCTGTTCGGGCTTGCCCTGCGACGCGGTCACGAGCGCGGTGAAGTCCGCGTCGTACTCGAGGTCGGTGCCGCTCGGCGCGCTGTCGCCGATCGGTGTGAGCAGTGCATCTGCGAGTTCGTTGGTGAGCATGTTGCCTGTTGAATGTGGCTGGTGATAATCAAAGATGCCTCTCAACCGGTCAATGCAACGAAGGGAATAGCATGCGAGCGCTCGGTACACACCATTCGTCCTATGGAGGCCTTCCGGCCACGGCTTCGCGCCGGCACGTGGCGGCCTTCGGCCTCGCTGCCGCAGCGCTCTTTCTCGCGGGCTGCGCGAGCAAGCCGCCCCCCGAAGTGAAGACGCCCGTGTCGCTGACGCTGGTGGCGGGCCCCGATGCCAATCCCGACGCGCGCGGCCGCGCATCGCCGCTCACGGTGCGCGCCTACGTGCTCAAGACGCCGGGTGCCTTCGAGAGCGCCGACTTCTTCTCGCTGTTCGAGAAGGACCAGGCCACGCTCGGCGCCGAGCTGGTGCAGCGCGAGGAAACGCTGCTGCGTCCCGGCGAGAGCCGCAAGTTCGATTTCGTGCTGCAGCCCGACGCCAAGATGATCGGCGTGATGGGCGCGTTCCGCGACCTCGACCGCGCGCGCTGGCGCGAGGTGCGGCCGCTCGAGGTCGGCAAGATCAACACCATCACCGTGACCTACGGCGCGCGCCAGATCCGCATCGATCAGAAGGCGGAGCCGATCAAGGAGAAGTAGGCGCCGCGCGGCGCGGGGGCTGGCGGCGTTCACATCGCGTCCAGGCCCGTGTCGCGGTCCGCGGGCGGCAGCCGGCCGGGGCGCACCAGCGAGGCGTCCGCCGGCAGGAAGCGATGGAACAGGTCGCCCGTGAAGGCGCCATTGCCGCCCGCCGCGCCGCCGGCCACCGTCAGGTAGAGGCCGCGCCAGCGCAATCCCCGGGCCTCGCGCGCCTTGCGGCCATGGCTGTCGAACAGCGCCTCGGCCGCCAGCCTGAGCCCCGGCTGCAGGCTTCGTACCCCCTCCACGAACGAATGCACCGCGAGCCGGCCCGAAGCGCCCGACTGCTCGCGCAGCAATCCCATGCGCAGCGCATGCAGCCGCACGGCGATCGGCTCGAACACCGCATCGAGCCGGTCGGCGGCGCTGCCGGCATCGGGCATCGGCTGTTCCGCCGCCAGCCGATGGCCCAGGGCCTGCGCCAGCACCTCGGGCGGCAGCGTGCCGCGCAGCGCGCCATAGCCGTCGAGCCCTTCGAGGCCCGTGACCACGAGGTAGAACGGCAACTGCAGCCGCAGGGTGCGGCCGGCCTCCTCGACCAGCCGGCGCAGCCGCGCGATGCGCATGCGGAAGGCGATCGCGTCGGCCGGCGCCTCGCGCAGCGCCTGCGCCCCGATGCAGGCCACGATGCCGTGCAGCGGTAGACGCTCGCGGCGCTCGGCCAGCGCCAGCAATGCCGCGAGCCAGAGGGCGCGCGAGTGCGGCGCGTCGGCCGGGTCCTCGAGCACGCGCGCATCGATCTCGATGGCGGCCATGGCACCGCCGGTCCACCAGCGCCAGCCGCTGCGCACCGGGCCGGTCGGCGCGTCGTCCGACGGGTCCGCGTCGAGCGGCGAGGCGGCGAGCAGCCCCGGCAGGTCGGCGGCCGCATCGCCGAGGAACAGCAGCCACGGCGCGCTCGGCGTCGCGCCGCGGCCGAAGTCCTCGTCATCGAGGCTCTCGCCGGCGGCACGCGGGCGCGGCGCCAGCCGCAGCCGCTGCTGCGCGCGCGCCATCGCCTCGTGCAGGCGCTCGACGGCCTGCGCATCGGCCGCGCGCGAGGGCGGCCGCAGCGTGGCGATGCGCTGCTGCAGCGCACGCCGACGCCCGCCGCGCCCGGCATCGCGCACCACGGCGCAGAGCACCGCGAAGCCGAGCGCGCACAGCGCGAGCAGCGGCCAGAAGAGGTGGGCGGGCGGCAGGGTGTGCATGGCGGCGGCGCGCGCGTCAGCGCGCCTCGGTCTCGAGGAACACGAAGTCGGCGATCAGCCGGTCGCCGCCCTTGTTGGCCGCGAGCGCCTCGCGCAGCTGCAGCAGGTAGGCCGAGGCCAGTTCGAACGGCGGCCGGTCGGCGGTCTCGTGGAACGGCATCGGCGAGGAGATCACGGTCACCAGCACGCTGCCGAAGGGCGGGCTCACGAGCCAGCTCGAGGGGATGTCGCGCCCGAGCTCGAGCTTCTCGCCGGCATGCAGGCGGGTCGGCGCGCGGCCCGCGTTGAGGTGCATCACCGAGCCGTCGGCGGTGTAGTAGTCGACCCACAGCACGCTGTCGTGGCGCGGCGCGGTGACCTCCACGCGCACCGTGTCGCCCTCGCGCAGGCGGCGCTGCCGCGCGGAGGGCAGGTCCAGCCCGAGGCCGTAGGCCTTGTCGGCATTGCGTGCCTGGTAGGGCTTGAGGATCGCGAACACCTCGCAGTGCGGCCACACGCGCACGCCGAGCTCGAAGCGCGGCGCCTTCACGCCCGGCAGCTGGCCCACGTCGTGCTGCACGTTGGCCACGTCGGCCGGCAGCGAGACGAAGCCGCTGACCTTGAGCGTGCCGCCGGCTTCCACCGCCACCGCGAGGTCGGCGCAGGCATAGCTCTGTAGCTGCTGCTCGACGCGCTGCGCGAGGTCGGCCTCGGGCCGCGGCACGCCCGCCAGCCAGGCCCACAGCAGGTAGAGCAGCGGCACCAGCAGCGCCAGCGCCGCGCTCGCGCGCAGCAGCGAGCGGTCGCGCCGGTGCATGTCGATCGGGGCCGGCGGGTCGGGCCCGTCGTAGGGCTGGGGCGTGATGTGCTGCTGCGCGAGGCTGCCGAGCGCGAGCGGCTGCTGCCGCAGCTGGCGTCCGTGCAGGTCCTTGAGCTTGCCGAGCTCGCCGCGGTCGCCGTGCTCGAA
This sequence comes from Variovorax sp. GW821-FHT10D07, assembly GCF_059415325.1. Lineage (NCBI taxonomy): Bacteria > Pseudomonadati > Pseudomonadota > Betaproteobacteria > Burkholderiales > Comamonadaceae > Variovorax > Variovorax sp. GW821-FHT10D07. Next base: position 58,955 of record NZ_JBWKMZ010000026.1, read on the forward strand.
GTAGTACTGGCCCTTGAAGCCCAGCGCCAGCGCATGCCAGTAGACCTCGCGCACCTCGTCGTCGCGCGCGCCCAGCGCCGAGAGGTGGTGGAAGAACTCGCTGTGGGCATTGTTCGAGGCGAACAGCTGCACCTGCAGCGGTGCCGCGCCCTGGCCCGCGCCCGGGTGGCGCGCGAGGATCTCGTCGATCCAGGCGACCATCGCGAAGGCCGCCGATTCGAGCTGCGCGGGCAGAAGCGGCGTGGCCGCGGCGCGCGCGCGTTCGCGCGCCGCGTCGAGCAGCTGGCGGGCCTGGATCTGCGCGGCGTCGTGCGCGAGCGCGGGGCGGTTCGCGGCGATCGCGGCATCGAGCGCGAGCCCGAACGAGACGAAGGCCGAATAGCAGTCGATCAGGCGGGCCATGAAGACACGCGCGCCGGCTCAGGCCGCGGCGAGGCGCGCAGGCAGCGCCGGGCGCCGCACGAGAGATGCCCTGCACCGGCGCCTGCTTCGTTGGCACATGCCCATGTCTCGCTTCCTTCGGGTTGGCGATCATTCTTCTCAGCGGCCCCGGGGGGCGCCATATCGCTTGGGGCCTATGCCGTTCGTGGAGCGCGCCAGCCTTGCTGCGCGGGGCATTCGCCGGTATCGTCGGCGGTCGCTGAGTCAATGCACGCTGGGGCGAGCTTCGTGACCCCTTCTCAAGCGTTGAAAGGCCTTAAGTCATGAAAATTCTGATCGCCGACGACCACCGGCTTGTCATCGAAGCGGTCAAGGCCAAGTTGTCCGAGCTGGAGCCCGGCATCGAGTTCGTGCTGGTCATGAGCGTCGACGAGCTGCTCGCGGGTGCCACCGACGACCTCGACCTGGCATTGATCGACCTCAACATGCCCGGTGCCGACGGGCAGGCCCACATCGACGAGATTCGCCGCCGCCATCCGGCCGTGCCGGTGATCGTGCTGTCTGGCTACGAGGACCCGGCCATCATGCGCGCCGCCCTCGAGCGCGGCGTGCTCGGCTTCATTCCCAAGGCCTATTCGCCCGAGGTCATGCTGTCGGCCGTGCGGCTGGTGCTGGCCGGCGGCGTCTACGTGCCGCCGATGATGCTGACCGCGCTGCCGCCCGGCATCGTGGCCGGCGTGGCGCCGCAGCCCGGCGCCGACACCGCGCGCGCGCCGGCCTCCTCGCAGACGCTCGAGCACCTGCGCAACGTGCTGACCGAGCGGCAGGTCGAGGTGCTGCAGCTGCTGTCGCAGGGCAAACCCAACAAGCTGATCGGCCGCAGCCTCGGCATCAGCGAGGGCACGGTCAAGATCCACCTCGCGGCGATCTTCCGCGCGCTCAACGTGCGCAACCGCACCGAGGCGGTGGTGGCGGCGCAGGCCTTGACCGAAGCGCAGGCCTGACCCAGGCCCGAGACCGTTCGGGCCGCCCCTCTCGTTTCAGCGCCGTTGCGCCGCCTGCGCCACCGCGCGCGGCACCTTCACCCGCATGTCGAGCAGCATCTGCCCCATGCCCTTGCCCAGCGGGTCCATGCGCATCGACGAGGGCCCGCCGCCGTCGAGCGCCCCGTGCAGCAGCAGGTTCATCGCCGCGATGCCCGGCAGGTGGAAGCGCTCGACCTTGCCGTGCACCAGGTGCGCGAAGTAGGCGCCCACCGCCTCGGGCGTGACGCGCGACCACAGCAGCGGCAGCCACTCGGGCCGGCGCGCCACCAGGCCGATGTTCGAGAGGTCGCCCTTGTCGCCGCTGCGGGCCCAGGCCAGGTCGATGAGCCGCAGCTCGACCTGTTCGCCACCGTCGTCGGCGAAGGGCGGCGGTTCCGCCATCGGCGGCGCGGCACCATCGCCCGCGCCGGGCGGGATCGCCACGGCCTGCCGCTCGCCATCGATCGCGAACGCGACCGGCACCTGCTCCTTGGCGAGCAGGAACGCGAAGGGCTTGACCAGCGGCGACACCGAGGGCCGGCCGCCGCCGGGCCCCGTGGTGCCCGGCGACCACGAGGTGCCCGCGGGCGCGATCTCGCGCGCGAAGATCTCGAGCGCGGCCTTCTGCGGATGGTCGACCGCCACGCGCATCATCGCCTCGCGCACGCCGTGGGTGCGCGCATGCGGGCCGTAGAGCGTCTCGGCGCCGATCGCCTCGATGTGGCTGCGCGTGAAGGGCGGCAGGCCCAGGCGCGCGAGGATGCCGCCGGTGCGCTCGAGGATCGCCTCGGCCGTGCGCCGCGCCTTGCGCTCGGCATCGATGCCCACGATCACCAGGCTGCCCGCGCAGCGGAAGCCGTCGAGTTGCGTGGCCGAGACCTTGTAGGCCGGGGTCGGCGCGCGGCCGCGCGCGGGGCTCACGCGCACGCGGTCGGGGCCCTCCTGCTCGATCGTCACGGCGCGGAAATCGCAGCTCACGTCGGGCAGCAGGTAGGCGCCCGGGTCGCCGATCTCGTAGAGCAGCTGTTCGGCCACCGCGGCGCGGATCACCTTGCCGCCCGTGCCCTCGGGCTTGGTCACGACGAAGCTGCCGTCGGCATGGCATTCGACGATCGGGTAGCCGATGTTCGCCCAGTCGGGGATGTCCTCCCAGTCGGTGTGCAGGCCGCCCGTGGCCTGGCAGCCGCATTCGATGATGTGGCCCGCGAGGCTGCCCGAGGCCAGCCGGTCGAAGTCGCCGGGCTGCCAGCCGAATTCGTGCATCAGCGGCCCGAGCGTGACCGCGCTGTCGACGCAGCGGCCGGTGATCACCACGTCGGCGCCCGCGGCCAGCGCGGCGGCGATCGGCAGCGCGCCCAGGTAGGCGTTGGCGCTCAGCACCTTCTCGGGCAGGGCCTCGCCCGTGAACATGTCGCGCGTGTCCGCGGCACGCAGTTCGGCCATGCGCGCGCCGAGGTCGTCGCCCTCGACCACCGCGATGCGCAGCGGCACGCCCTGGGCCTCGGCCAGCGCGCGCAGCGCGGCGGCGCAGCCCTGCGGATGGATGCCGCCCGCGTTGCTCACCACCTTGATGCCCTGGCGCTTGATCTCGGCGAGCACCGGCTTCATCGCGATCTCGACGAAGTCGGTGGCGTAGCCGAGCTCGGGCTTCTTCGAGCGCGCCGCGGCCAGGATCGCCATCGTGGTCTCGGCCAGGTAGTCGAACACCAGGTAGTCGAGCCGGCCGTGCTGCACGAGCTGCGGCGCGGCCACCATGCTGTCGCCCCAGAAGCCCGAGGCGCCGCCGATGCGGACGGTCTTGGTCGGTGCGGCGGTGGATGAAGGCATGGCGGTCCTCGGTGGCGGATGGAAGGGCCAGCTTAGCGAGACGGGCGCGGCGCGGCTTGCGTCGAGTCGCTGCGCCTCGCGTCGCCGGGCGCAGCCTGTTGGCGCAAGACCCGTGGAGCGCCCGCCGCTAGCCTCGTGCGCCAAGGAGACACCATGGAATTCCTGGACGCCCCACCGCTGCCCTTCTACTTCTCCGCCGAGCACGAAGCCTTCCGTGCCGGCCTGCGCGCCTTCGTGGCACGCGAGATCGCGCCCTTCGTGACCGAATGGGACGAGGCCGAGACCTTTCCGCGCGAGCTGTACCGGCGCGCGGCCGGGCTCGGCGTGCTGGGCCTGGGCTATCCCGAGGCGCTCGGCGGCACGCCGGCCGACCTGTTCCATCAGCTGATCGTGGCCGAGGAATTCGCGCGTTGCGGCGCGGGCGGCGTGCAGGCCTCGCTGAACTCGCACAGCATCGCGCTGCCGCCGATCCTCAAGGCCGGCAGTGAGGAACTCAAGCAGCGCGTGATCCCGCCGGTGCTGGCCGGCGAGAAGATCGCCGCGCTCGCGATCACCGAGCCCTCGGGCGGCTCCGACGTCGCGGCGCTTCGGACCACCGCGGTGCGCGACGGCGACCACTATGTGGTCAACGGCGAGAAGACCTTCATCACCTCGGGCGTGCGCGCCGACTTCATCACGACCGCCGTGCGCACCGATCCCGCGAACAAGGGGGCGGGCGGCATCTCGCTGCTGGTGATCGAGGGCGACACGCCGGGGCTCGCGCGCACGTCGCTCAAGAAGATGGGCTGGTGGAGCTCCGACACCGCGCACCTGCGCTTCGAGAACTGCCGCGTGCCCGCGCGCAACCTGGTGGGCACGGAGAACCAGGGCTTCAAGCTGGTGATGAACAACTTCAACGGCGAGCGGCTCCTGATGTCGGCGCTGGCCTGCGGCTTCGCCGAGGTCTGCCTCGAGGAGGCGGTGGACTGGGCGCGGCAACGCGTCTCCTTCGGCGTGCCGCTGGCCGAGCGCCAGGTGGTGCGCCACAAGCTCATGGACATGACCCTGCGCGTCGATGCCGCGCGCACCCTGGTCTACGACCTGGCCTACCGCATCGAGCACGGCCTGGCCGATCCGGCGAAACTCGTGGCGCGCGTGTGCCTCGCGAAGGTGCAGGCGACCCAGGCCATGCAGTTCTGCGCCGACCAGGCGGTGCAGTTGCTGGGCGGCATGGGCTTCATGCGCGGCACGCGCAGCGAACGCATCTACCGCGAGGTCAAGGTGATGATGATCGGAGGCGGATCGGAAGAGATCATGAAGGACCTGGCGGCCCGGCAGCTCGGGCTCTGAAGAACGAGAAGGACAACGCCCACGATGAACGATTCGACGAACGGCCCCAACGCCGAGACCGCGCGCGACCTGCGCGACGAGTACGCCGAGCTCGCCGCGCTGTGCGCCACGCTCACGCCCGAGCAGTGGCGCGCGCCCAGCGTGTTCTACGGCTGGTCGCCCTGGGACGAGATCGCCCACCTGTGCTTCTTCGACCAGACCTCGATGCTCGCGCTGAACGACCCCGAGGCCTTCGTGCGCGATGCCGCGGCGCTCAATGCGCAGTTCGCGCAAGGCCGCGAGATCAGTTCGCTGGCGCGCGAGAAGTACGGCTCACTCGACGGCCCCGCGATGCTCGCGCTGTGGCAGCCGCTCTCGATGCAGCTGGCCGACGCGCTCGCGGCGCTCGACCCGAAGGCGCGGCTGCCCTGGTACGGGCCGATGATGAGCGCGCGTTCGTTCGCGACCGCGCGGCTGATGGAGACCTGGGCCCATGGCCAGGACATCTGGGACCTGATGCGCCGGCGTCGGCCCGTCAATGCGCGGCTGCGCCACATCGCCCACATCGGCGCCACCACCTTCGGCTGGACCTTCGTCAACCGCCAGCTGCCGGTGCCCGAGCCCGCCCCCTTCATCGAGCTCGACGCGCCCGGCGGCCAGACCTGGCGCTGGGGCGATCCGGCCTCGGCGGAATCGGTGCGCGGCGACGCGCTCGACTTCTGCCTGGTCGTGACCCAGCGCCGCCATCTCGCCGATACCGCGCTGCGCTGCACGCCGGGCAGCGCAACGCAGTGGCTGTCGATCGCCCAGTGCTTCGCGGGGCCGCCGGCCGATCCGCCGGCGCCGGGCGTGCGCGCGGTGGTCTACGACGCCGCATGAGCGCCGCGCCGGGGCGGCCGCTGTCGCTGTCGCTGCGCGAGGCGATCGAGCCGGCGCTCGCGCGGCTGCGCGCGGGCAGCGCCGAGGGCTGCCTGTCGGACCTGACGTTCTCGAACCTCTGGCTGTTCCGCGAGGCCCACGACTACCGCTACATCGGGCCCGAAGACGACGGCTGGCCGCGCATTTCGGGCCGCACCTACGACGGCACGCGCCACCTGGCCCCGCTGTTCGCGCTGCCAGAGGCACCACCCGAGGCGCTGGCCACGATGCTCGAAGACCACGACTGCTTCTACCCGCTGTCGCGGCGCGACATCGAAGGCCTGAGCGCCGACCGCTTCGCGCTGAGCGCCTCGCCCGACGACGCCGACTACCTCTACGACGCCAGCCGCTTCGCCGACTACGCCGGCCGCGCGCTGGCCTGGAAGCGCAGCCAGGTGCGGCAGCTGCTCGCGCAGTGCACGCCGCGCGCCGAGGCCTTCGGTCCCGCTTCGGCCGGTGCCGCGCTGCGCGTGCTCGAGGCCTGGATGGCGCAGAAGGGCAAGGCCGCGGGCGAGGCCGACGAGGCGCCGTGCCGCGCAGCCATCGCCGATGCGGCGGCGCTCGGGCTCGAGGGCTTCGTGCATTTCGTGCACGATGAGCCGCTGGGCTTCGTGCTCGCGCAGGAACTGCAGCCCGGCGTGTTCGCGATGCGCTTCGCCAAGGGGCTCGACAGCCACGCGGGCATCTACCCGCACATGTTCCAGCACTTCTGCCAGCAGTTCGAGGCCCGGTTCGGCCGGCCGGTGCGCTGGCTCAACTTCGAGCAGGACATGGGCATCGCGGGCTTCCGGCGCAGCAAGCGGTCGTACGCGCCGGCGGCGATGGTGCAGAAGTTCAGGGCACGGTTATTGCGCTGAGCCGGCGCGGCGACAGGTATTCTTCCGCCGCCCACCGTACCGACCGCATCCGCCGCGAGGAGCCCGCATGACCCGGACCACCGATTCCCTTCATCGACGCTGGCCGCGCGCCGCATCCGCGGTCGTTGCCGCTGTCGCCGCCGGCTTCGCATTCGCGGCCCAGGCCGCCGACTACACCGGCCCGCTGTTCGACACCCACCTGCACTACAACGAGGAGGCCTGGAACGGCAGCAGCGGCCCGTTCCCGCCGGCCGAGGCGCTCGCGCGCATGCAGCGCAACGGCGTGCGTGCCATCGTCGGCAACTCGCGGCCCAACGACGGCACGCGCACGCTCGCGGCGCTGCGCGAGACCCGCGAGGCTGGCGTCACCGTGGTGCCCTTCGTGCGGCTGTACCGCAACCGTGCCGACTACAACAACTGGTTTCGCGACGAGAGCATCCACGAGATGGTGCTGGCCGAACTCGAGCGCGGCACCGCGAGCGGGCCCTACCGCGGCATCGGCGAGTTCCATCTCTACGAGAGCGCCAATGCCAACGGCCCGGTCGCGAAGAAGCTGATGGCGCTGGCCGAGCGCAGGCAGCTCGCCGTGCTCGCGCACGTGGACGACGAGGCGGTCGACCTGCTGATGGCCAACACGCCGAGCCAGGGCCGCGACACGCGGCTGATCTGGGCCCATACCGGCATCGGCGGCACGCCGGTGGCGCGCGTGCGCCAGATGCTCGAGCGCTATCCGAAGCTGATGGGCGAGCTGTCGTACCGCCCAGGCCTGGTCTGCGAGGGCGGCACGCTGTGCGCGCCGTGGCGCGAGCTGATCCTGGCCTTTCCCGACCGCTTCCTGATCGGCTCCGACACCTGGGTCAACCAGCGCTGGAGCGCCTACGACGAGCTGATGCGCGGCTACCGCGGCTGGCTCGGCGAGCTGCCGCCCGCGGTGGCGCAGCGCGTGGCGTGGGACAACGCGGCCGGGCTGTTCGGCGTGCGCTGATCCCCAGCCACTGGGCACAAGACGCCCCGGGGGGCGCTGCCTAAGCTGCCATGGACTCTTCCGCAGACCATGGCCACCATCGAATCGACCCTCTCCCCCCACGGCGAAGCCTTCCAGGCCAATCGCGCCCACATGCTCGCGCTGCTCGAGCGCGTACGCGGCTGCGAGCAGCGCGCCGCCGCCACCTCGGAGCGTTCGCGCGAACGCTTCGAGAAGCGCGGCCAGCTGCTGCCGCGCGAGCGGCTGTCGCTGCTGCTCGACCCCGGCACGCCCTTCCTCGAACTCTGCTCGCTGGCCGGGCTCGGCCTGGACAACCCCGACCTCGACAAGAGCGTGCCCGGCGGCGGCGTGATCGCGGGCATCGGCCAGGTCTCGGGCCTGCGCGTGATGGTCAATGCCTCCGACTCGGGCATCGACGCCGGTGCGCTGCAGCCCATGGGCATCCCGAAGCAGCTGCGCATCCAGGAACTCGCGCTCGAGAACCGGCTGCCCTACGTGCAGCTGGTCGAGAGCGCGGGCGCCAACCTCATGACCTACAAGGTCGAGGAATTCGTGACCGGCGGCAGCCTGTTCCGCAACCTCGCGCGGCTGTCGGCCGCCGGCCTGCCGGTGCTGACCGTCACGCACGGTTCCTCGACCGCGGGCGGCGCCTACCAGACCGGCCTGTCGGACTACATCGTGATGGTGCGCGACCGCTCGCGCGCCTTCCTCGCGGGGCCGCCGCTGCTGAAGGCCGCCACGGGCGAGATCGCGACCGAGGAGGAACTGGGCGGCGCGCTGATGCACAGCTCGGTGTCGGGACTCGGCGACTACCTGGCCGAGGACGACCGCGACGCGATCCGCATCGCGCGCGAGATCCTCGCCCACATCGACTGGAACCGCGAGCTGCCGGCGGCGCCGCCGCGGCGCTTCAAGCCGCCGCGCTTCGACGCCGAAGAGCTGCTGGGCATCATGCCGGCCGACCTCAAGCGGCCGGTCGACATGAAGCAGGTGATCGCGCGCATCGCCGACGACTCCGAGTTCCTCGAGTTCGGCACCGGCTACGGCAGCGCCACCGTGGTCGGGCACTTCAAGATCGAAGGGCTGCCCGTGGGCGTGGTCACCAACAACGGTCCGATCGACAACGCGGGCGCCACCAAGGCCGCGCACTTCATCCAGGCCTGCTGCCAGTCGCGCACGCCGATCCTCTACCTGCAGAACACCACCGGCTTCATGGTCGGGCGCGCGCACGAGGAGGGCGGGATGATCAAGCACGGCTCGAAGATGATCCAGGCCGTGACCAACGCGACCGTGCCGCAGATCACCATCTACTGCGGCGCTTCGTTCGGCGCCGGCAACTACGGCATGTGCGGGCGCGGCTTCCATCCGCGCTTCTGCTTCTCGTGGCCCAACGCGCGTACCGCGGTGATGGGCGGCGAGCAGGCGGCGCAGACCATGGTCAACGTGACCGAGGCCGCGATGCGGCGCAAGGGCGGCGAGGTCGACCGCGCCAAGCTCGCCGAGATGGAGCGCCGCATCGTCGAGCGCTTCGACAGCCAGATGAGCGTGTTCACCACCAGCGCGCACGTGCTCGACGACGGCGTGATCGATCCGCGCGACACGCGTGCCGTGCTCGCGAAGTTGCTGGCCGTCTGTCGCGAGGCCGAGCTGCGCGAGCCGCAGCCCATGCAGTTCTCGGTGGCGCGGCCATGAGCGAGGGGAAGCAGTCCATGACCCAGCCCACGCCCTTCCACAAGATCCTGATCGCCAACCGCGGCGAGATCGCTCTGCGCGTGATGCGCAGCGCGCGCGCCCTCGGCTACCGCACGGTGGCGGTGTATTCGAGCGCCGATGCCGGTGCGCGCCATGTGCGCGAGGCCGACCAGGCCGTGTGCATCGGTGAGGCGCTGCCCGCGCAGTCCTACCTGCGCATCGAGGCCATCGTCGAGGCCGCGCGTCGCACCGGCGCCGACGCGGTGCACCCGGGCTATGGCTTCCTGGCCGAGAACGCCGCCTTCGCGCGCGCCTGCAGGGAGGCCGGTCTGGTCTTCATCGGCCCCTCGGCCGAGGCCATCGAGGCCATGGGCCACAAGGCCGGTGCCAAGGCGCTGATGCAGGCCGCGGGCGTGCCCTGCATTCCGGGCTACCAGGGTGAGGACCAGGGCGAGGAACGGCTCGCGCAGGAGGCCGCGCGCATCGGCTTCCCGGTGATGATCAAGGCCACGGCCGGCGGCGGCGGGCGCGGTATGCGGCTGGTGCCGTCGGCCGAGGAGTTCGCCCCCCTGCTGCGCAGCGCGCGCTCGGAGGCGCAGAGCGCCTTCGGCGATCCCGAGGTGATCCTCGAGCGCGCGATCGCGCAGCCGCGGCACATCGAGATCCAGGTCTTCGCCGACCGCCACGGCCATGCGATCCACCTGGGCGAGCGCGACTGCTCGGTGCAGCGGCGGCACCAGAAGCTGATCGAGGAGGCGCCCTCGCCGGCGGTGGATGCCGCGCTGCGCGAACGCATGGGCGCGGCCGCGGTGGCGGCCGTGAAGGCGATCCGTTACGAAGGCGCGGGCACGCTCGAGTTCCTGCTCGACGGCGGCGGCAACTTCTACTTCATGGAGATGAACACGCGGCTGCAGGTCGAGCATCCCGTGACCGAGGCCGTGACCGGCCTCGACCTGGTGGAGCTGCAACTGCGCGTGGCCGCGGGCGAGCCGCTGCCGCTTGCGCAGCAGGACGTGCGCTTCGAGGGCCATGCGATCGAGGTGCGGCTGTGCGCGGAAGACGCGGCGCAGGGCTTTGTGCCGCAGAGCGGAACGCTCGCGCTGTGGAAGATGCCGCCGCGACTGCGCGCCGAGCATGCGCTGCATTCGGGTGCCGAGGTGCCGCCGTACTACGACTCGATGATCGCCAAGCTCGTGGCCCATGGCCGCACGCGCGAGGAGGCGCGGCGCAAGCTGGCCACGGGGCTCGAGGACGCGGTGGCGCTGGGCGTGACCACCAACCAGGCCTTCCTGCGCGCTTGCCTCGTGCATCCGGTGTTCGCGGCGGGCGGTGCCACCACGGCCTTCATCGGCGAGCACCAGGTGGCGCTGCTGCAGGCCGACGAGGCCGCGGCCGCACGCGCGGCCGCACTCGCGGCAGTGCTGCTGTACGAGCGCGCCGACGACACGCAGGCACGGCGGCTGCCGCACAAGCTGCCGATCTCGCTGCGCTTCGAGCTCGCGGGGCAGACGCGGCATGCGAGCGTCGCGTTGATCGCGTCGCGCCAGTTCCAGGTCACGCTCGATGCGCAGGCCTTTGCGATCGAACTGATCGAGCACGGCGGCGACAGCGTGCGCTTCGCCTGCGATGGCGTGCACGAGAGCGCCGCGTACTGGCGCGACGGCACCTTGCTGTGGCTGCAGTACCGCGACCGTGCGCTGCGCATCGAGGACACCACGCGTGCGGCCTCCGCGCGCCAGGGCGGCGCGGGCGGCGGCGACGGCAAGCTGCGCGCCTCGATGAACGGCCGCGTGGTCGCGGTGCTGGCCGAGCCCGGCCAGGTCGTGCGCGCGGGGCAGCCGCTGCTCACGCTCGAGGCGATGAAGATGGAGCACGTGCATGCCGCGCCGGTCAGCGGCCGGCTGACCGCGCTGCATGTGCGCATCGGCGACCAGGTCGAGGCGCGCCGCGTCGTGGCCGAGATCGAGGTCGATGCCCCCGTTGCCGAAGGAGCCGCGCCATGAGCACCGCCGCCGTATTGCACGAGAAGCGCGACCGCGCCTTCTGGATCACGATCAATCGCCCCGACAAGCGCAACGCGCTCAACGCCGAGGTGGTGGCCGGCCTGCGCGAAGGCTGGCGCCTCGCGCATGCCGATCCCGAAATGCGCGCCATCGTGCTGACCGGTGCGGGCGAGAAGGCCTTCTGCGCCGGCGGCGACCTGCAGCCCGGCGCGGGCTTCGCGTTCGACCTCGCGCAGCCCACGCTCGACTACGCCGACCTGCTGCGCGAGACGCAGAACGGCACCCTGCCGAGCATCGCGCGCATCAACGGCAGCTGCATGGCCGGCGGCATCGGCCTCTTGTGCATGACCGACCTCGCGGTGGCCGCCGACACGGTGCAGTTCGGCCTGCCCGAAGTGAAGATCGGCCTGTTCCCGATGCAGGTACTGAGCCTGCTGCAGCGCATCGTGCCGCGCCGCACCCTGCGCGAGTGGTGCCTGAGCGGCGAGCCCTTCGGCGCGGCCGAGGCGAAGGAAGCCGGTCTGCTGAACCACGTGGTGCCGGCCGACGCACTCGATGCGAAGACGCAATGGCTGCTCGAGCGCCTGACCGACAAGTCGCCGACCGCGATCCGCCGCGGCAAGTACGCGATGCGCGCGCTCGAGGCCATGTCCTTCGACGAAGGCATCGCTTTCACCGAGGGGCAGATCGCGCTGCTCGCGGGCACGCAGGATGCGAAGGAAGGGCTGGCCTCGTTCAACGAGAAGCGCAGGCCGGTGTGGACCGGGCGCTGAGCGCTTCGCACGCGCATCGCCGATGCGCCGAATCGATGACCGGACGCAATGTCCGGAATTAGCGCCGGCGCATTGAACGTCTGGCGAAAACATTGCTCCGAGATGTTGTGTTCGGCAACGGCATGTCAATTCAATGCCGACTCGGCGCATTGCACGCCTCATGCCGGGCTTGCGTGAGTCTCCGGATTGGGACTCGAAAACGAGTCCAAAAGCGCTCATGTCCAAAGATGTTCGGGTGTCTCTTCTCGATGTTCGGGAAGACGGCGCATCGGATGCCCGTTTCCGGACGGTGACAACCCCGCGCGTGACGCCCGCCTGTCGGTGAGGACGTCGGAATTTTGATTCGAAGAATCAACGGGTTAGCCGATTTTTTCCGAGGATCCAGCACGCCTTTCGCTGTCCTCGGCCGTCCTCCCCGCCTCGTTTTTCTCACCGAAAAGTTCGGGTGAAATTGAAGCCGTGTTCCGGTGAATTTTTCAACTGAGCGTCATCGACGATCTTCAAACTTGATTTGTCGCCAAGGCAATGGCGGCATGTTGATTCAAGGGTATTGGGACGCTGTATTTGTCGGCGGAGAGGTGCCCGAGATCTGCTCATTCGGTTCTTATTTTTTCTCAAACTTTTTCAGTTTGTTTAGGAGCAATTCGATGATTTCCGTTAATTTCAAGCGCAACGCGCTGTCGGCGCTGGTCGCGGTCGGTGTGATGGCCATGGCAGCTGCTGCTTCGGCCCAGGTCGTGGGTGGCGGTGCAACGTTGCCCGAAGAGCTTTATGGCAAGGCGAAGTTCCCCACCACGTCCATCGGCATTCTGAACAAGACCCCGGCCTCGTCCTCGCCTGCGAATCCTCTGAATCCGAGCTTCAACGCCTATGTTGGCATCGGTAGCGGCGGTGGCAAGAACTCGTTCTTCCAGAACAATTCGAACCTGCTGGTCTGGGATCACGACAACAACCCCGCCACGGCGAACGTGCCCTTCTACTCGACGCCGGTGACGGTGGACTACGCTGGCAGCGACTCGCTGGTGACCACGGCCGAACAATCGGCCTACGATGCTGCCACCAACGCACTGGGCAAGACGAACTTTGGTCGCCTGATCCAGGCTCCGGCCGTCCTCACCTCGGTGACCGTGCCCTACAACATCGCCGGCCGTACTTCGGTGAACCTGACCAGCGCCCAGCTGGCACAGATCTTCGCCGACCCGACCATCACCAACTGGAACCAGGTGACCGGCTTCTCGACCCTGAACCAGCCGATCAAGGTCATCTACCGCGCCGAAAGCAGCGGCACGTCCGAGATCTTCCTGCGTCACCTGAACTCGGTGAACAGCACGCTGGTGCCTTCGGTCAACAGCACCTTCTCGTCGGTCGTGAACGTCAGCAACACCAGCAAGTACGTTCCCGCCACTGGCAGTGATGGCGTCGTGGCAGCCCTGGCAGCCAATCCCTACTCCATCACCTACGTGAGCCCGGACAAGCTGGGTGCACCGCTCAACACCCTGACCCCCGCCCAACTCGCAGCCAAGGTCGTGGCCATCACCCGCACGATCAGCGGCGTGACGAGCAACCTGCTGCCGACCGAAGTGAACGTGACGGCCGCAATGACCGGCATCAATCCCCCGACCAGCGCGTCGGCTCCCGCCGTGGACTGGGGCATCGGCGCTGGTGCGACCGCTACAGCACTGGCGAACCCCTCGCAGGGCTATCCGATCGTTGGCGCGACCAACCTGATCTTCAGCCAGTGCTACGCGAGCGCGGTTGACAACGCCCGGATCCGCAACTTCTTCAACCAGCACTACAACACCACGGACAACGACGCCGCGATCGCCGCGCATTCGTTCATCAAGCTGCCGACCAACTGGAGGACCGCTATTTACAACGCGTTCTTCACCTCGACCAGCCCGGAAAGCATCGGCTTCACGAGCGTCTGCTCCGGCAAGGGCCGTCCGGCCTGAGTGTGATGCCTAGGGTTTGATGGCGGCCACGGGGCTTGGCATTGCAGGCCCGCTTTCAACCCTTTCGTTCAGGCCGGCCAGGCATTCATGTCTGGCCGGCCTTCGAACTTTCAGCGGGGCATCGATTGCCCCTGCAACAGCGGGTGGACGAAATCGTGCTCGCGCAATCCCTTCGGATCTCTGTTGGACAACCGCTCGAGGAGTGGTCAATGAAATTCTCTGTCTTCCAGTGCAAGGCGCTGCTCGTCGTCGGTGCGACGACGTGGGCCCTTGCCGCATCGGCCCAGGTCGTGGGTGGCGGTGGAACCTTGCCCGAAGGTCTCTATGGCAAGGCGCAGTTTCCTGTCGGTTCCACGGGCATCCTGAACAGGACGCCGGTTCCCGGCTTCAACGCCTATGTCGGCGTGGGAAGCGGCGCGGGCAAGAGCGCGTTCTTCCAGAACAACTCGAACTTGCTGGTCTGGAACCATGACGCCAACGCGTCGACGCCGAACGTGCCGTTCTACCCGACGCCGGTGACCGTGGATTACGCCGGCAGCGACTCGGTGGTGACCGTCGCCGAAGAAACCGCCTATGACGCGCACCCCACGCTGGGCAGGGCGAGCTTCGGCCCATTGATCCAGGTTCCGGTCGTTCTCGCGGCGGTGACCGTGCCCTACAACATCCCGGGCCGCAGCTCGATGAACCTGACCAGTGCCCAGCTGGCACAGATATTCGCCGACCCGACCATCACCCACTGGAACCAGGTCGCCGGCTTCTCGACCCTGAACCAGCCGATCAAGGTCATCTATCGCGCCGAAAGCAGCGGCACGACCGAAATATTCCTGCGCCACCTCAACGCCGTGAACAACACGCTGGTGCCTTCGGTCGGCAGCACCTATGCGTCGGTCGTGAACGTCGGCAACGCCAGCAAGTACATCCCCGTGACCGGCAGCGATGGCGTGATGGCGGCCCTGCTGGCCACTCCCTATGCGATCGCCTACGTGAGCCCGGAGAGGGTGGCCCTCGGCGACCCGACCAAGGTCGTGGCGATCAGCCGCGCGAGCGGCGGCGTGCTGCAGAATTTTCTGCCGTCGCAGGTGGACGTCGCGGCGGCGCTCGGCACCCCGGCCAGTGCGGGCGCCATCCTCCCCCCGACCGGGGCGGCTGCGACGCAGGCCCGCAACTGGGGCATCGGCTATGTGGTCTCCGGCGTGAGTCCGCTGGCCAATCCCTCGCGCGGTTATCCGATCGTGGGTGCGACCCACCTGATCTTCAGCCAGTGCTATGCCAGCGCGGCCGACAACACCCGGATTCGCAACTTCTTCGCCCAGCACTACGGCAGCGCGAGCGGCGACGTCGTGCATCCCTTCATCAAGCTGCCGGCCCACTGGCGCACGGCCATCTACAACACCTTCTTCGCCACCAACAGCGTGCAGCGCATCGGCAACCCGGACGTGTGCACCGGCAAAGGCCGCCCGATCTGAGACGGATGATGAAAGAGAAAAAACCGAGATTCAACATCCCCTACGGCCAGCCCAGCAGCATCCCGATGCATGCCCTGGACAAGGAGCTGTCGAAGCAGGCCGAGATCGCGCAGACCACGCCGGTGCTGGTCGACCGCTATGGCGAGCCCTGGGTCTGGATCGTCTCGCATGCCTTGTGGCTCGAGAACGACGGGCTCGAGGCCTTCGTGCAGAGCGAGCACGGGCTGGTCGATCTGCGCACGGCGATCGATGGCCTGCTGTCGGATGACGATCCGGTGCTCGACGAGCTGAGCGCCCAATGCGCGAGCGTCGCCGATGCGCGGATCATCGTGCGCGCCTGGCTGCTGCAGATCGTCTATTCGCTGCCCGACCCCAAGCGCGTGCGCCAGGGCCTGGGCTACAACATGCTGTGGCGCTGGTTCGTCGGCTATCTGCTGCGCTCCGAGCCGCTGCCCGAGCCGCGCGCCTTCGTCCAGGACATGAACAAGGTCAGCGCCCATTCGCACGTGGTGGGCATCGTCTTCCGCTGCCTGGCCAACAGTGCGCTGCTCCAGGGCGGCTCGGAGGAGTTCCGCATCAACCATGGCCTGCTGCGCACCTTGCGGGCCCAGCATCTCGACCCGACGATCCGTTGACGCGTGCGCGAAGCTAGGGCCTGTTAACACTATGCAAGGGGTCGCGTTGCCCCGCAAAGGGGCTGGATGCAAGGCGCCCGTGCGCAGCAAGGCTGATGCCTTGCAAGCGCGGGCAACGCCGCAGACGGCCCCTTCGCGGGGCAACCCGGAGGGAAGCTCGCCAAAGCCCGCCCCTCGGCGTTGCGCTCCTAGCGTGTGCGGACGCACACGCG
>NZ_JBWKMZ010000027.1:0-74921 GCF_059415325.1 Variovorax sp. GW821-FHT10D07
CACGACCTGGGCGTGATCGCCAACAGCGTGCAGCGCATGCTCGTGATGTATGGCGGCAGCGTGGTGGAGAGCGGGCCCACGCGGGCCCTCTTCGCGAACCGCGCGCATCCGTATACCAAGGGGCTGTTCGCGGCGCGGCCGGTGATCGGGGCGCCGAAGGGGCAGCGGCTGGCGACGATTCGCGGCAGCGTGCCCGAGCTGGTGGACCTGCCTCCGGGTTGTCCCTTCGCGGGGCGCTGCAGCTACACGGTCGATGCCTGCCAGTCGACGCGACCGCCTGCGGTGATGCTGCCTGACGACCATGCGGTGCGATGCATCCGACTCGACGAGATCGAAGCGGAGGCCGTGGCATGAGCACGACCACCACCAACAACACACCGCTGCTGCAGGTCACCGACCTCGTTCGCCACTACGCGCTGCCGCGCGAGAAGCTGCTAGGCCCGCCGCCCACGGTCAAGGCGCTCAATGGCGTGAGCTTCGAGGTACACGCTGGGCGCAGCGTGGGAATCGTGGGGGAATCGGGTTCGGGCAAGTCGACCATCGCACGCCTCGTGATGGCCCTGGACAAGCCCACCTCGGGCAGCGTGAAGCTCGAAGGGCGCGAGTTGCACTCCTTGAGCAAGGACGAACTGCGCACCGCCCGTCGCGACTTCCAGATGGTGTTCCAGGACCCCTACGGCTCGCTCGACCCACGCCAGACCGTCGCGCGCATCGTGGCCGAGCCGCTCGAAGCGCTGGCCCAGGTCTCGAAGAAGGAGCAGCGCGAGCGCGCCGCCGAATCCCTCGCCGCCGTGGGCCTGCGCCCCACCGACCTCGACAAGTACCCGCACGAGTTCTCGGGCGGCCAGCGCCAGCGCATCGCGATCGCACGCGCCCTCATCACCCGCCCCAAGCTCATCGTCGCCGACGAGCCCGTGAGCGCCCTGGACGTCTCCGTGCAGGCCCAGGTGCTCAACCTCATGCAGGACCTGCAACAGCAGTTCGGCATCAGCTACCTGCTCATCAGCCATGACCTCGCCGTCGTCAACCACCTGTGCGACGAGGTGTGCGTGGTCTTCAAGGGGCAGATCGTCGAGCGCGGGACGCCGCAGGAGCTCTTCGCGAACGCGCAGCATCCCTACACGCGCACGCTGCTCGGCGCGGTGCTGCAGGCACCGGCCCACTGATTTTTTTCTGTTGTCTTTTCCAGGAGCTATCGAAGTATGTTGAAGCGTCGCACCCTCATGACGTCCGCCATGGCCGCGGCCATCCCGGGCGTCTTCCTGCCGCAGGCGCGCGCGCAGGCCGGCAAGAACACGCTGACCATCGGCATGCCGCTCGAACCGCCGGGCCTGGACCCGACCACGGGCGCGGCCTCTGCCATCGCCGAGATCACGCAGTACAACATCTTCGAGACGCTGACCAAGGTCAACGCCGACGGCTCGGTCACGCCGATGCTGGCCGAGAGCTGGACCTCCTCGCCCGACATGAAGACCTTCGTCTTCAAGCTCAAGCGCGGCGTCAAGTTCCAGAACGGCGAGCCCTTCAACGCCTCGGTGGTGAAGTTCTCCTTCGACCGCGCGGGCAACGCCAAGAGCACCAACAAGGACAAGCGCTTCTTCAGCGAGATCGGCACCGTGGTGCTCGACGAGCACACGGTGGGCGTGAACAGCACGCTGCCCAATCCCGACCTGCCCTTCATGCTGGGCCAGTCCACCGCCTGCCTGGTCGAGCCCAAGAGCGCCGACACCAATGCCACGCAGCCCGTGGGCACCGGCCCCTACAAGCTCGGCGGCTGGCAGCGCGGCGCCTCGTGCACGCTGGTCAAGTCCACCACCTACCGCGATCCGGCGCAGGCCAGGATCGAGCGCTTCGTGTTCCGCTTCATGTCGGACACCGCGGCCCAGACCGCCGCGCTGCTGTCGGGCGACATCGACATCTTCCCGCGCGCGGGCACGCGCTCGGTGAGCCAGTTCAAGGGCAACAACCGCTTCCAGGTGATCGAGGTCGGCACGCGCGGCAAGGTGATCCTCACCATCAACAACCGCAAGAAGCCGCTCGACGACGTGCGCGTGCGCCGCGCGATCCTGGCGGCGATCGACCGCAACGCGATCGTGCAGGGCGCGGCCGACGGCTTCGGCAAGCCCATCGGCAGCCACTACGCGCTGGGCGCGCCGGGCTTCGTCGACACCACCGCGATGAATCCCTTCGACGTCGAGAAGGCGAAGAAGCTCCTGGCCGAGGCCGGCGTGAAGACGCCGCTCGAGCTGCGCCTGCAGCTGCCGCCGCCGTCGTATGCGCGCCAGGGCGGCGAGGTGATCGCCGCGCAGCTCGCGCAGATCGGCATCAACGTGAAGATCCAGAACGTGGAATGGGCCCAGTGGCTCAGCGGCACCTTCGGCGGCGCGCACGACTTCGACCTCACGATGGTCGCGCACGTCGAGCCCTTCGACCTCGTGAAGTACACCGAGCCCGACTACTACTGGGGCTACGACTCGAAGAAGTTCCGCGACCTCTACGTCGCGATCCAGAACGAGGAGAACAAGAAGCGCCGCGCCGACCTGCTGGGAGACGCGCAGAAGATGCTCGCGACCGACGCGGTCAACGGCTTCCTCTACCAGGCCGTGTTTCCGACCATCGCGCGCAAGGAAGTCAAGGGCCTGTGGCCCAGCATGCCGATCGTGGTGAACGACCTCGCGGCCATCTCGTGGAGCTGATGCGATGACGACGACGAAGAACCTGTACGACCTCGGCGCGGCCGAGCTCGGTGCCGCCTACGCGCGCCGCGAACTCTCGCCGGTCGAGGTGGCGCGCTCGGTCAATGCGCGCATCGAGTCGCTCGAGCCCAGGCTCTGCGCCACCTGGCTGTTCCGCCCCGAGCTCGCGCTCGAGCAGGCGCGCGCCTCCGAGGCGCGCTGGCTCGCCGGCACGCAGCGCGGCGCGCTCGACGGCGTGCCCGTGACCATCAAGGACAACCTCGCGACCGCGGGCGACCCGATGCCGCTGGGCACCGCGGCCTATCCGCTGGTGCCGATGGCGCAGGACTCGCCGCCCGCCGCGCGCCTCAAGGAGGACGGCACGGTGCTCGTGGCCAAGACCACCATGCCCGACGTGGGCATGCTGTCCTCGGGCCTGTCGACCTTCCACCATCTGTCGCGCAATCCCTGGGACCTGTCGCGCACGCCCGGCGGCTCCAGCGCCGGCGCCGGCTCGGCCGCCGCGGCCGGCTACGGCCCGCTGCACGTGGGCACCGACATCGGCGGCTCGCTGCGCCTGCCCGCGAGCTGGTGCGGCATCTACTCGCTCAAGCCCAGCTTCGGCCGCATCCCGCTGAGCACGCCCTACATGGGCCGCTGCGCCGGCCCGATGACGCGCACCGTGGAAGACTCGGCGCTGATGATGGCCTCGATGGCCCAGCCCGACGCGCGCGACTATTCCGAGCTGCCGCCCGGCGCGATCGACTGGGCCGCCTTCGCGGTCGAGCCCGATTTCATCAAGGGCAAGCGCGTGGGCCTGCTGATGGAGGCGGGCTGCGGCCTGCCGCTCGATCCGCAGATCGCCGAGGCGGTACGCCGCGCCGCGAAGCGCATCGAGGACGCGGGCGCGCACGTCGAGCCGATGCAGCCCTTCATGACGCCGAAGATGCTGCAGGGCATGGACCACTTCTGGCGCATGCGCTCGCTGAGCGACCTGCGCACGATGAGCGCCGAGCAGCGCGCGAAGATGCTGCCCTACATCCTGACCTGGGCCGAGAGCGCGGCCGAGTTCTCGGGCGAGCACATCTACGAGGCCTACAGCCAGTTCATCGCCACGCGCGCCGCGGCGGTGGCGGCCACGGTGGGCTTCGACTTCGTGCTCTCGCCGGTGTCGCCCAACATGCCCGCGCCCGCGGAGCATGCCTCGCCCACCAACGACCCGCTGCGCTCGCTCGAGCACATCGGCTTCACCGTGCCCTACAACATGTCGGAACAGCCGGCGGCCTCGATCAACTGCGGCTACTCCGCCGAGGGCCTGCCGATCGGCCTGCAGATCATCGGCCGGCGTTTCGACGACCTCGGCGTGCTGCAGTTCAGCCGCGCCTTCGAGCAGATCCGCGAGCCGCAGAAGCCCTGGCCCGAACTCGGCTGAAGCGCTTGTCCGACACTGGGCGGCGCGCGAGCCTCTCGCGCACCGCCCCCGATTTTTCGCGGCGCCCCGCCGGCGCCGCCCGCAAGGAGACACCCCCATGAACCCCACCCACTTCATCGACGGCCGGCGCGTGCCCTCGGAAGGCAACGCCACCATCGACGTGATCGACCCCAGCGACGGCGAGCGCTTCGGCCAGCTCGCGCGCGGCACCGCGGGCGACATCGATGCCGCCGTGAAGGCCGCGCGCCGCGCGGTCGGCGACAACTTCGACGGCCCCTGGGGCGCGCTGAGCGCGCTCGAGCGCGGCCGGCTGCTGGCCAAGCTCGGTGCGGCCGTGCTCGCCCACCACGAGGAACTGGCCCAGCTCGAGGCGCGCGACACCGGCAAGGCGCTGCGCGTGGCGCGCAACGACGCCACCGCGCTCGCGCGCTACATGGAGTACTACGCCGGCGCCTGCGACAAGCTGCACGGCGACACCCTGCCCTACGAACGCGGCTACACCGTGCTCACCGTGCGCGTGCCGCACGGCGTGACCGGCCACATCATTCCCTGGAACTACCCGATGCAGATCGCGGGCCGCAGCGTGGGCGCCGCGCTGGCCGCGGGCAATGCCTGCGTGGTCAAGCCGGCCGAGGACGCGAGCCTCTCGCTGCTGCGCCTGGCCGAGCTGGCGGCCGAGGTCGGCTTTCCGGCCGGCACGCTCAACGTGGTCACGGGCTACGGCAAGGAAGCCGGCGCGGCGCTGTGCGCGCACCCGGGCATCGACCACATCTCCTTCACCGGCTCCACCGTCACCGGCCGCAGCGTGGGCCTGGCGGCCGCCGAGCGCCACTGCCCCGTGACCCTGGAACTGGGCGGCAAGTCGCCGCAGATCGTGTTCGCCGACGCCGACCTCGACGCGGCCGAGCCGGTGCTGGTCAACGCCATCATCCAGAACGCCGGCCAGACCTGCTCGGCCGGCAGCCGGGTGCTGGTCGAGCAGTCGATCTACGAAGAGGTGGTGCAGCGGCTCGCGAAGCGCTTCTCGGCCGTGCGCGCCGGCCCGCCGGCCGACGACCTCGACATGGGCCCGCTGATCAACGAGAAGCAGTTCCGCCAGGTGCGCGACATGGTCGCCACCGCCGAGGCCCAGGGCCTGAAGGTGGCCGCGCGCGGCAGCGTGGCGCCCAATGCCTCGGCCCAGGGCTTCTACCAGGAGGCCGTGCTGTTCCGCGACGTGCCCGGCGACAGCGACATCGCGCAGCGCGAGATCTTCGGCCCGGTGCTGGCGCTCACGCCCTTCGCCGACGAGGCCGAGGCCGTGCGCCTGGCCAACGGCACCGACTTCGGCCTGGTGGCCGGCATCTGGACGCGCGACGGCGCGCGCCAGCTGCGCATGGCGCACAAGATGCACTGCGGCCAGGTCTTCATCAACAATTACGGCGCGGCCGGCGGCGTGGAACTGCCCTTCGGCGGCGTGAAGTCCTCGGGCTTCGGCCGCGAGAAGGGCTTCGAGGCCCTGCTCGGCTTCACCACCCTCAAGACCATCGCGATCAAGCACGGATAAGCAAGGCGGAACCAAACCATGGCATTGAACGAACAAGAGAAGGCGGCCGCTCCCAAGCGCCGCGTGGGCCTCGTGGGCGTGGGCCTGATGGGCAGCGGCATCGCGCAGAACATCGTGGGCCACGGCCATGCGCTCACGGTGCTCGAGCACCCGGGCAACCAGCCGATCGACGCCCTGCTCGCGGCCGGCGCGACCTCCACGCCCGACGTGGCGAAGCTCGCGGCCGAGGTCGACGTGCTGATCCTCTGCGTGACCGGCACGCCGCAGGTCGAGGCCGTGATGCTCGGCGAGAAGGGCGCGCTCTCCGCCCTGCGTCCCGGCACCGTGGTGGTCGACTGCTCGACCGCCGTGCCCGAATCCACCTCGCGCGTGGCGCGCGCCGTCGAGACCAAGGGTGGCCATTTCCTCGACGCGCCGATGACCCGCACCGCGAAGGAAGCGGCCGAAGGCCGGCTCAACCTGCTGGTGGGCGGCGACGCCGAGGTGCTGGCCTCCTGCCTGCCGCTGCTGCGTGCCTTCGCCGAGAACGTCACGCACGTGGGCGGCATCGGCGCCGGCCATGCGATGAAGCTGCTGCACAACTTCGTCTCGCTGGGCACCGTGGCGCTGCTGTGCGAGGCCGCGGCCTGCGCCGAGCGCGCGGGCGTCAAGCCCGAGGTGTTCGTCGACGTGCTCGCCAAGGGCGGCGGCAACGGCGTCGCGCTCGAGCGCGTCAAGCCCAAGCTCCTGACCGGCAGCACCGATTCGCTCAAGTTCTCGATGGCCAACGCCAAGAAGGACCTGGGCTACTACAACGACATGGCCGAGCAGTCCGCGTCCGCGCACGGCATCGCCCAGGCGGTCGACGCGCTGCTCACGCGCGGCGTCGACACCTTCGGCGGCGACCGCATGGTGCTGGACCTGGTCGAGGCGCTCAAGCGCTGAGCACCCGCGCGGAAACGCCCCCGCGCGGGCGTTTCCTGCGCAGATCCGCGCGACGCCCGCATGACCGCCGGGCCCCGCGCAACCCCATACCCGTTTTTCGAAGTCGCTGAAGCGACAAGGCAAGTTCGGGCAAACCTCAGTCGACGCGGCCACACCGCGCTTCCACAATCCCCCGCTGGACCCCGACGACACCGACCTCCAGAGCCGGTGCGCGGGTGAATGCCGTTGCGGCAACTGCGAGGATCGACGTGGAACTGTTCTTTCAGCAACTGCTCAACGGCCTGACCGTGGGCGGCGTCTACAGCCTGGTGGCCCTGGGCCTCACGCTGGTCTACGGCATCCTGCACGTGCCGAACTTCGCGCACGGCGCCTTCTACATGGCCGGGGCCTTCGCGGGCTACTACCTGATGGCCCGGCTGGGCCTCAACTACTGGATCGCGATGGCGGGCGCGGCGGTGGTGGTCGCGGTGATCGCGATGCTGGCCGAGCGGCTGGTGTTCCATCCGCTGCGCAACGCGCCCGAGCTGCACGACATGATCGCCGCCATCGGCATCCTGCTGTTCATCGAGGCCGGCGCGCAGGCCATCTTCGGCGCCGACTTCCACCGCATGCCCACGCCCTACGGCCAGATCGTCGAGGTGTTCGGGCTCACGGCGCCGCTGCAGCGCCTGTTGATCATCGCGGGCGCCTTCGGGCTGATGGTGCTGCTGCACCTGTTCCTCAACCACACGGTGCTGGGCTCGACCATCATCGCGATGGCGCAGAACCGCGATGGCGCGGCGCTGGTGGGCATCGACGCCACGCGCGTCACGCTCCTGGTGTTCGCGATCTCGGGCGCGCTGGCGGCGGTGGCCGCGGTGCTCTATGCGCCGATCAACCTGGTCTACCCGAGCATGGGCAACCTGGTGATCACCAAGGCCTTCGTGATCATCATCCTCGGCGGCATGGGCAGCTTCCCGGGCGCCATCGTCGGGGGCTTGATCATCGGCATGGCCGAGAGCTTCGGCGGCTTCTACTTCTCGACCGACTACAAGGACATCATCGCCTTCGTGCTGCTGGTGGTGATCCTGTCGCTGCGCCCGCAGGGCCTGTTCACGCCGAAGGGAGCGCGCTGATGGGATCGCTGCTGCAAGGCAAGGCCGGCTGGGCCGTGCTCGCGCTGATCGCGCTGGCCTTTCCGCTGTTCGCGCCCAACAACTACCTGATCTCGGTGGCGACGCAGGCCTTCATCATGGCCATCGCCGCGCTGGGCCTAAACCTGATCACCGGCTACACGGGCCAGTTCAACCTCGCGCACGGCGCCTTCATGGCCGTGGGCGCCTACACGGTGGGCATCCTCACGGTCGACCACCAGGTGCCGTTCTGGATCGCATTCGCGCTCGCGGGCGTGGTGACAGGCGTGCTGGGCTTCTTCATCGGCATCCTGTCGCTGCGGCTGAAGGGCCACTACTTCTCGATCTTCACGCTGTGCGTGAGCTACATCATGTTCCTGCTGATCGAGAAGTGGGAGAGCCTCACGCACGGTCCGGTGGGCATCATGGGCATCCCCTCGCCCACGGGCATCGGGCCGCTGCAGTTCGGCACGCCGCTGTCGCAGTACTACCTGGTGCTGGCCTTCCTCGCGCTGGGCATCTGGGTCATGGCGCGCATCGTGCGCTCGCTGCTGGGGCGCAGCTTCATGGCGGTGCGCAACAGCGACGAGCTGGCCGAGGCGCTGGGCACCGACCTGATGCGCACCAAGACGCTGTCGTTCGTGCTGTCGGTGATCTATGCCGGCTTCGCGGGCGCGCTCTACGCGGGCCAGGTGCGCTTCCTCGGCCCCGACCTCGCGAGCGAGGCCGTGACCTTCGATCTCGTGATGTTCGTGCTGGTGGGCGGCATCGGCACCTTGCTCGGCCCGCTGGTGGGCACCTTCCTCGTCACCGGCCTCACGCAGAGCCTGCAGTTCCTGCAGGACTACCGCATGGTGGTGTTCGGCCCGGTGCTGATCGCGCTGATCATCTTCCTGCCCGACGGCATCGTCGGCACCTGGCTCAAGCGCCGCGCGCGCCGTGCCGATGCGCGGCGGGCCGCGGCCTCCGCCGCCACCGTGCAGGAGGTGCAGCGCCATGCTTGAGATCGAGGGCCTCACCAAGCAGTTCTTCGGCCTGACCGCGGTCGACAGCGTGAGCACGCGCTTCGAGCGCGGCCAGATCAGCGCCATCATCGGCCCCAACGGCGCCGGCAAGACCACCTTCTTCAACCTGGTGGCGGGCACGCACAAGCCGAGCGCGGGCCGCATCGCCTTCGAGGGCCGCGAGGTCACGGGCATGCGCCCCGACCACGTGGCGCGGCTGGGCATCGCGCGCACCTTCCAGACCACGCACCTGTTCGACAACGCCACCGTGCTCGACAACCTGATCGTGGGCCACCGGCTGCGCACGCACTCGGGCCTGTGGGACGTGCTGATCGGCAGCCGCCGCCTGCGCGAGGAAGAGAAGCTGTGCCGCGACAAGGCGCAGGAGGCGCTGGATTTCGTGGGCCTCTCGCACATCGCCAACCGCATCGCGGCCGACATCACGCAGGAGGAGCGCAAGCGCGTGGCCTTCGCGCTCGCGCTGGCGACCGACCCGCAGCTGCTCCTGCTCGACGAACCCGCGGGTGGCGTGAACCCCGAGGAGACCGTGGGCCTGGCGGCGCTGATCCGCAAGCTGGTGGCGCACGGCAAGACCGTGTGCCTGATCGAGCACAAGATGGACATGATCATGCAGCTGGCCGACAAGATCGTCGTGCTCAACAACGGCGCCAAGATCGCCGAGGGCACGCCCGCCGAGATCCGCCGCGATCCGCAGGTGATCGAGGCCTACCTGGGGACCGACCATGCTGCGGTTTGAGGGCGTCGACCTCCACTACGGCAGCTTCCGCGCGCTCAGCGGCGTGAGCCTGCATGCCGACCCGGGCGAGCTGGTGGTGCTGCTGGGCGCCAACGGCGCGGGCAAGACCTCGATCTTCATGGCCGCCAGCGGCATCCGCCGCCCGAGCGCAGGCCGCATCCGCCTGGGCGACGGCGACATCACGGGCCAGCGCCCGGCGCAGATCGTGGCCTCGGGCCTGGTGCACTGCCC
Source organism: Variovorax sp. GW821-FHT10D07 (assembly GCF_059415325.1). Lineage (NCBI taxonomy): Bacteria > Pseudomonadati > Pseudomonadota > Betaproteobacteria > Burkholderiales > Comamonadaceae > Variovorax > Variovorax sp. GW821-FHT10D07. The sequence goes on from NZ_JBWKMZ010000027.1 coordinate 9,682, forward strand.
CGAGGGCCGCAAGCTGTTCCCGATGATGACGGTGCGCAAGAACCTCACGCTGGGCGCCTACGTGCACCGCGGCGACAAGGCCGGCATCCAGCGCTCGCTCGACGAGGTGTTCTCGCTGTTCCCGATCCTCGCGGCCAAGCAGAACGATCCCGCGGGCTCGCTCTCGGGCGGCCAGCAGCAGATGGTGGCGATCGGCCGCGCGATGCTCGGTCGGCCCAAGGTGCTGCTGCTCGACGAGCCCTCGCTGGGCCTGGCACCGCTGATCGTGAAGCAGGTGTTCGAGGTGATCCAGCGCATCAACCAGCAGGGCACCACGGTGCTGCTGGCCGAGCAGAACGCCTACTCGGCGCTGGCCATCGCGCACCGCGCCTACGTCATCGAGCGCGGCCGCATCGCGCTCGAGGGCGACCGCGAATCGCTGCTGCACAACGAGGCGGTGCGCGCCGCCTACATCGGCGCCTGAGCCGCGCGCTGGTCCCCCGCTTTTTTCCTCGCCCCCCAACTACAGGAGACAACGCCATGACATCCACCACGCCCCTTCGCACCCGCCGCCGCCTCGCCGCGCTGCCCGTGGCCGCCGCGCTGGCCGCCGCCTTCGGTGCCGGCACCGCCTTCGCGCAGGACACGGTGAAGATCGGCTTCACCGGCCCCCTGAGCGGCGGCGCCGCGCTCTACGGCAAGAACGTGGTCAACGGCATGGAGATGGCGATCAAGGAAGTGAATGCCGCGGGCCTCGAGGTCGGCGGCAAGAAGTACAAGTTCGAACTGGTCGCGCTCGACGACAAGTACTCGCCGGCCGATGCCGCCATCAACGCGCGCCGGCTGGTGCAGCAGCACCAGTCGCCGGCGGTGTTCGTGCCGCACTCGGGCGGCATCTACGCGATGCAGGCCTTCAACGAGCAGGAGAAGTTCATCGTGATGGCGTACTCGAGCACGCCGAAGATCACCGAGACCGGCAACAAGCTGACCATCCGCATCCCGCCGACCTTCAACTCCTACATCGAGCCCTTCACGCGCTACGAGATGAACAAGTTCGGCAAGCGCGTCGGCATGCTGCCGGGCGACCACGAGTACGCGAAGAACTGGAGCCAGCTGTTCGGCCCGGCCTGGGAGAAGGCCGGCGGCACCATCGCATCGAACAACCCCATGTCCTACAACCGCTCGGCCGACTTCTACAGCGGCGTGAGCCGCGTGCTGGCCGAGAAGCCCGACGTGCTGTTCGTCGGCGGCCCCTCGGAGCCCACCGCGCTGGTGGCCAAGCAGGCGCGCGAGCTCGGCTTCAAGGGCGGCTTCCTGGTGATGGACCAGGCCAAGTTCGACGAGATGGCCAAGGTCACGGGCGGCCTCGGCGCGCTCGAGGGCTCGATCGGCGTGCTGCCGGTGTCCTACGACGAGCGCGTGGGCCCGAAGAGCTTCGCCGAGGCCTACCGCAAGGCCTACGGCGCCGACAAGGACGCGACCACCGAGTCTTCCTACAACTACACGCTGGTGCACGCGCTGGCCGCCGCGATGAAGCTCGCGGGCACCACCAGCGACGCGGCGGCGATCCGCGCCAAGCTCGGCGATGCGCTCAAGGCACTGCCCGAGAAGATCAATGCCGGCAGCTTCAAGGGCGTGGACAGCGTGGGCGGCACCATCGTCGACCCGCTGGTGGCCACGGTGGAAGGCGGCAAGATCAAGCCGGTGAACCTCAGCGACCTGATGAAGTGACGGGCGCGACGCTGCGCGCCAGCAGGTGGTCCACCAGCCGGCGCTGCGGAAAGCCCAGCGTCTCCTGCCGCGTGCAGATGTACATGCGGCGCGAGGCCCAGGCGTCGGTGAGGTTCAAAAAGCGCAGCCCCATCTCCTTGCGGTAGGTGGCGGCCGCGCCCTCGGGCAGGATGCCCACGCCCATGCCGGCCTCGATCATCCGGCACACGGCCTCGAAGCTCTTGACCTGCACGCGCAGCCGCAGCACCTTGCGCGCCAGCGCGGCGGCGTCCTCGATGGTGCGCGCGATCGCGGAGTCGCTCTCGAGGCCGACGAAGTCGAAATCGAGCAGCTGCTCGAACGAGACCTCGCGGCCGCGGTGCGGATGCCGCCGGTGCACCACGGCCACCAGCCGGTCCATGCGGTAGGGGATGAAGTTGAGGCTGGCGTCCGAGGTCTCGCCGGTGATCACGCCGACGTCGGCCTGGCGCTCGCGGATGGCCTGCACGATCCACACGCTGCGGTGCTCCTCCACGTCGACGCGGATCTCGGGATAGGCACGCCGGAAGCTCGCCACGTCGTCGGGCAGGAACTGCCCCATGGCCGAGGCATTGGCCTGCAGCCGCACGCGGCCGGTGGCGCCCTGCGCGTAGTCGGACAGGTCGGCGCGCATGCGGTCGACGTCGCGCAGGATCAGCCGCGCATGCACCGCGAGCGATTCGCCGGCGCCGGTCACGGTCACGCCGCGCGAGCTGCGCTGGAACAGGGTCACGCCGAACTGGCTCTCGAGCATCGCGATGCGGCGGCTCGCGGCCGACAGCACCATGTGGCTCTCGGCGGCGGCCTTCGAGAGGCTGCCGCATTCGACGGCGCGCAGGAACAGCGCAAGGGAATCCAGGTCGGGTCTCATGGGGGCGGGGGTCGGTCGGCCACTATCATTGCACGCCGCCGCGCGCCCACTGCCGCGGCCGGCCCCTTCGACCGACAATCCTTGCCATGACCGACGCCACCGAACGCCCGCCCCTGCCCGACCGCCTCTCGACCGACGCACGCAGCCCCTTCCACCTGCCCACGGCCTTCGAGCACGAGATCGGCATCCGCTTCAACGGCAAGGAACGCCTCGACGTCGAGGAGTACTGCATCAGCGAAGGCTGGATCAAGGTGCCGGCCGGCAAGACGGTGGACCGCAAGGGCCATCCGCTGCTGCTCAAGCTCAAGGGCGCGGTCGAGGTCTACTACCGCTGACCCTCGCCGAGGGGACAGTCCTTCAGCGCCCCCAGCGCAACACCAGCGGATCGAGCCGCCGCGCGGTCTCGATCAGTCCCGCGCGCGTCTCGGGATGCAGCGCCGGCAGCGGATGCCGCGGCGCCTCGCAGGCGATGACGCCGCCCTCCTTCATCAGCGCCTTGCAGGCCAAAAGGCCGGCCTGGCGGTTCTCGTAGTTGATCAGCGGCAGCCACTGCTGGTAGCGCGCGAAGGCCTCCTCGCGCCGGCCCTCGCGGTGCGCCACCAGGATCGGGCGCAGGCCGTCGGGATAGCCGCCGCCGGTCATCGAGCCGGTGGCGCCGGCATCGAGGTCGGGCATCAGCGTGATCGCCTCCTCGCCATCCCACGGTCCCTCGACCGCGTCGCCGCCCAGGCGGATCAGCTCGCGCAGCTTGGCGGCCGCGCCCGCGGTCTCGATCTTGAAATAGGCCAGGTGCTCGATCTCGCGCGCCATGCGCGCGAGGAACGGTGCCGACAGCACGGTGCCGCTGGCCGGCGCGTCCTGCACCATGATCGGAATGCCCACGGCGTCCGACAGCCGCGCATAGAACGCGAAGATCTGCTCCTCGGGCACGCGGAAGGTGGCGCCGTGATACGGCGGCATCACCATCAGCATCGCGGCGCCCATGTCCTGCGCGCGCCGGCTGCGCTCGGCGCACACCCGGGTGCTGTAGTGGGTGGTGGTCACGATCACCGGCACGCGGCCCTTCACGTGCTCGAGCACGGTGCGCGTGAGCACCTCGCGCTCCTCGTCCGACAGCACGAACTGCTCGGAGAAGTTGGCCAGGATGCACAGGCCGTCGGAGCCGGCGTCGATCATGAAGTCGACGCAGCGCTTCTGACTCTCGAGGTCGAGCGCGCCCTGTTCGTCGAAGGTGGTGGGCACCACCGGGAAGATGCCGCGGTATCGGGGGGTCATGGAATGGCTCGGGCTTTCAATGGGAATGACGCGGCACGGCCGCGCCGCGGCAGCCGACCAGGAAATCGAAGTCGCAGCCCTCGTCGGCCTGCAGCACGTGGTTCACGTAGAGCTTCTGGTAGCCGCCGCCGCGCGTGCTCATGGGCTGCGCGTCGGAGGGCCCGAGCGCGGCCAGCCGCGCGGCCAGTTCCTCGTCGCCGATGTCCAGGTGCAGCCGGCCGGCATCGCAGTCGAGCTCGATCCAGTCGCCGTCGCGCACCGCCGCCAGCGGGCCGCCGTCGGCCGCCTCGGGCGCGACGTGCAGCACCACGGTGCCGTAGGCGGTGCCGCTCATGCGCGCGTCGGAGATGCGCACCATGTCCTTGATGCCCTGGCGCAGCAGCTTGGGCGGCAGGCCCATGTTGCCGACCTCGGCCATGCCGGGGTAGCCCTTGGGACCGCAGTTCTTCAGCACGAGGACGGAGCTGGCGTCGACCTCGAGCGATTCGTCGACGATGCGCTCCTTGTAGTGCTCGAGGTTCTCGAACACCACCGCGCGGCCGCGGTGCTTGAGCAGCTCGGGCGTGGCCGCCGAGGGCTTGAGCACGGCGCCGCGCGGCGAGAGGTTGCCGCGCAGGATGCGGATGCCGCCGTCGGCGATCAGCGGCTTGTCGAGCGGACGGATCACCTCGTCGTCGAGGCTGGGCGCGTCGCGCACGTTGTCCCACAGCGAGCGGCCGTTGACGGTGAGCGCGCCCGGGTGCGGCAGCAGGCCGTTCTCGCCGAGCCGGCGCAGCACCGCGGGCAGGCCGCCCGCGTAATAGAACTCCTCCATCAGGAAGCGGCCCGAGGGCATCAGGTCGACGATGGTCGGCGTGTGGCTGCCGATGCGGGTCCAGTCCTCGAGCTCGAGTTCGACGCCGATGCGCCCCGCGATCGCCTTCAGGTGGATCACGGCATTGGTCGAGCCACCGATGGCCGCATTGACGCGGATGGCATTCTCGAAGGCCTCGCGCGTGAGCACCTTCGAGAGCGTCAGGCCCTCCTTCGCCATCTCGACCGCGCGCATGCCCGACATCTGCGCCAGCACGTAGCGCCGCGCGTCGACCGCGGGAATGGCCGCGTTGTGCGGCAGCGAGGTACCGAGCGCTTCTGCCATGCAGGCCATGGTGGAGGCCGTGCCCATGGTGTTGCAGGTGCCGGCCGAGCGCGACATGCCGCCTTCGGCCGAGAGGAACTGGTGCAGGTCGATCTCGCCGGCCTTGAGCGATTCGTGCAGCTGCCACACGGCCGTGCCCGAGCCGATGTTGCGGCCGTCGAGCTTGCCGTTGAGCATCGGCCCGCCCGTGACCACGATGGCCGGGATGTCGCAGCTCGCGGCGCCCATCAGCAGCGCGGGCGTGGTCTTGTCGCAGCCGGTCAGCAGCACCACGGCATCGACCGGGTTGCCGCGGATGGCTTCCTCGACGTCCATGCTCGCGAGGTTGCGCGTGAGCATGGCGGTGGGCCGCAGGTTCGATTCGCCGTTGGAGAACACCGGGAACTCGACCGGGAAGCCGCCGGCCTCCGAGATGCCGCGCTTGACGTGCTCGGCGATCTTGCGGAAGTGGGCGTTGCAGGGCGTGAGTTCCGACCAGGTGTTGCAGATGCCGACGATCGGCCGGCCGTCGAACTCGTGATCGGGGATGCCCTGGTTCTTCATCCAGCTGCGGTACATGAAGCCGTTCTTGTCGGCCGTGCCGAACCATTCGGCGGAGCGCAATTTCTTGGGGGTCATGGGGAGGTCGATCAGCGGCGCGGTGCGCGCGAGGTGAAGAAGCGTTGCAGCAGGCAGAACACGAACAGCAGCGCACCGACGACGATGCGCGTCCACCACGAGCTCAGCGTGCCGTCGAAGGAGATCAGGGTCTGGATGATCCCGAGCATCAGCACGCCGAACAGCGTGCCGGCGACATAGCCCACGCCGCCGGTGAGCAGGGTGCCGCCGATGACCACCGCAGCGATGGCGTCGAGCTCGAGGCCCACGGCATGCAGGCCGTAGCCCGAGAGCATGTAGAAGGTGAAGATGACGCCGGCCAGCGCCGAGCAGAAGCCCGAGAGGGTGTAGACGCCGATCAGCGTGCGGCGCACCGGCAGGCCCATCAGCATGGCCGAATGCTCGCTGCCGCCGATGGCATAGACGGCGCGGCCGAAGGGCGTGCAGTGGGCGACGAAGACCGCGGCCAGGAGCACGCCGACGGCGATCGCCGCGCTCAGCGAGATCGAGGCCTCGCCCCAGATGGGAATGCGGATCTGCGAGACCTCGGTGTAGAACTCGTTCGTGATGCTGATCGAGTCGATGCTGATCAGGTAGCACAGGCCGCGCGCGAGGAACATGCCGGCCAGCGTGACGATGAAGGGCTGCAGCCGGTAGCGCTCGATCAGCAGGCCCATGAAGGCGCCGAAGGCGGTGCCCATGGCGAGCACGAGCGGGATCACCACCGCCGGGCTCCAGCCGTGCTTCTCGACCAGCGCGGCCGACACCATGGTGGTGAGCGCGATCACCGAGCCCACCGAAAGATCGATGCCGCCCGAGAGGATCACGAAGGTCATGCCGACGGCGACGACGATCAGGAAGGCGTTGTCGATCAGCAGGTTGAGGAAGACCTGGGCCGAGAAGAAGCCGTCGTAGAACACCGAGCCCAGCGTGGCGACGAGCACGAACAGCGAGATGGTCGCGGCCAGCGGCAGGTACTTGGGATTGAGCCGCTTGCCCCCTTTGCCGCGCGCGGGAGAGGGCTGGGGCGAGGGTCTGGCCTCGATCACGGCGCTCATGCCTTGGCTCCGTCATGCGCCGGCCGCTGCACCAGCGCCCGGATCTCCGACCTGAACTCGGGCGACTGCAGCAGCATCACCGCGAACACCACGCCGGCCTTCACCACGAGGTTGATCTCGGGCGGCACGCCGAGCGAATAGATCGCATAGGTCAAGGTCTGGATGATCAGCGCGCCGATCACGCTGCCCACGAGGCTGAAGCGCCCGCCGGTCAGCGCGGTGCCGCCAAGAGTCACGGCGAGGATCGCGTCGAGCTCGATCAGCTGGCCGGCGTTGTTGCCGTCCGCGCTCTTGACGTTGGAGCTGATCAAAAGGCCCGCCACGCCCGCGCAGGCACCGCAGAAGGCATAGGCCCCGACGATCAGCCGCCGCGCCTGTACGCCCGCCACGCGCGCGGCCGTCGGGTTGATGCCCACGGCCTGGATGAACAGGCCCAGCGCGGTGCGCGTGATGGCGAGATACAGCAGCACGAACACGGTGGCCACGATGAACAGCGAGAACGGCAGACCCAGCAGATAGCCGCTGCCGAGGAAGAAGAAGGGCTTGTAGTAGATGGTGATGATCTGGCCGTCGGCGATGAGCTGCGCGATGCCGCGCCCGGCCACCATGAGGATCAGCGTGGCGATGATCGGCTGCATGCCGACCTTGGCGACCAGCAGGCCGTTCCACAGGCCGCACAGCAGCGCGATGCCGATGGCGGCCACGATGGCCAGGCTCATGGGAAAGCGGCTCACGTCGCTGGCCACCGAGCCGCCGATCATCCAGGCCGCGAGCGCCGCCGCGATGGCCACGACGGCGCCGACCGAGATATCGATGCCGCGGGTGGCGATGACCAGGGTCATGCCCAGCGACACCAGCACCAGGGGAGCGGCGCGGTTGAGGATGTCGATGAGGCTGCCGTAGAGGTGGCCCTCTCGCCATTCGAGGTGGAGGAAGCTGGGGTTGAAGGCCGTGTTGACGGCCAGCAGGAGGAACAGGGTCACCAGGGGCCAGGTGAGGCGGTGGTGCATTGCCTTGTGCACTCGGCTTTTTGTCGTTGTCATCGGGGGGTTCTCTGCTTGAGGGCGGGGGCGCGTGCACAGGACAGCGGGTACTTCCCTCCGCGAATGTCCCCCGCCTTCGGCTCCTCCTTTATTTCGCTGCGGGAAGCACCCACTGCCCTGTGCACGAGGAGCGCAGCGGTGGTGCGGCCGGTTCCACGGCCGTGTCCAGGCGCGCGTCGATGGGGTACTCCCCGCAGCGAAATAAAGGAGGAGGCCGAAGGCCGGGGGACATTCGCGGAGGGGAGTACCCCGTCGGCGCGTGCCCGCCCCGAACGAACAACACAAGACAAGCGCTTCATGCCGCAGCAATCATGTCGTACACCTCGTCCTCGGTAGCCCCGCCCGGCAACTCCCCCACCTTCTTCCGGTCACGCAGGACCACGATGCGATGCGCGACCCGCACCACCTCGCTCATCTCGGAAGAAATGAAGATCACCGCCATCCCCGCTCGCGCGAGCCGCAGGATCTCTTCCATGATCTCCTGCTTGGCCGCCACGTCGATGCCGCGCGTGGGCTCGTCGAGGATGAGGATGCGTGGCTCGGTCGCGAGCCAGCGCGCGATCATGGCCTTCTGCTGGTTGCCGCCCGAGAGCAGGCCGATGGGCGTTTCGACACTCGCCGTCTTGATGCCCAGCGAGGCCACGAAGCGCTCGGCCATCGCCGTCTGCTCGGCATGCGAGAGAAACTTGCGCGTGCCCAGCCGTGCCTGCAGCGCGAGCGCGATGTTCTCGCGCACCGACAGCTCGGCCACGATGCCGTCGGTCTTGCGTTCCTCGGGACACAGTGCCAGGCCCTCGCGGATCGCATCGGCCGGGTTCGAGAAGCTCAGCGTGCGGCCCTCGATCTTCAACACCCCGCGGTCGGGCGTCTCGAGCCCGAACAGCAGCCGCGCCAGTTCCGTGCGGCCCGCGCCCAGCAGGCCCGCGATGCCGACCACCTCACCGGCACGCACGCGCAGGTCGGTCGGTTGCAGCTGGCCGGCTTGTGCCAGTCCCTCGATCTGCAGCAGCGCAGGAGCGGCCTCGTCGAAGGCCGGCAATGCCGCGGGCCGCGCCGACTGCGCCGCCAGCTCGCGCCCGAGCATCGCCGCGATCAGCGCCTGCGGTCCCAGGTCCGCCGCCCTCCATTCGCCCACCCAGTGGCCGTTGCGCAGCACCGTGATGCGATCGGACACCGCATACATCTGGTTGAGGAAGTGCGTCACGAAGACGATCGCCATGCCCTCCGCGCGCAGCCGCCGCAGCACCTCGAACAGCTTCTCGACCTCGTCGTCGTCCAAGCTCGAGGTCGGCTCGTCGAGGATCAGCACCTTCGACGACACGCCGAGCGCGCGCGCGATCGCCACCATCTGCTGCACCGCCACCGAATAGCTCGACAGCAAGCGCGTCACGTCGATCTCGAGCCCGATGCGCGCGAGCAGTTCTTCCGCGCGGCGGTTCACCGCGCGCCAGTCGATGCGAAAGCCCTGCAGCGCGCCGCAGCGCGGATAGCGACCCGCGAACACGTTCTCGGCCACCGACAGGTTCGGGCACAGGTTCACTTCCTGGTAGACCGTGCTGATCCCGAGTTTCTGCGCATCGAGCGGCGACGCCGGATGGATCGCCTGCCCGTCGAGGAACATCTCGCCGCCGCTCGAGGGCAGCACGCCCGTCAGCACCTTGATCAGGGTCGACTTGCCCGCGCCGTTCTGCCCCATCAGCGCATGCACCTCGCCCGGGTACAGCTTCAGCTGCACGTCGTCGAGCACGGCGATGCCGCCGAACTGCTTGCGGATGCCGCGCAGCGCGAGCACGGGCAGGGGCGCGGAGGTCGCTGATTCGGTCATGGCGCTACTTGTTCTTGTTGTAGACATCGATGAACACCGCCGCCAGCAGCACCAGCCCCTTGATCACCTGCTGGTAGTCGATGCCGATGCCGAGGATCGACATGCCGTTGTTCATCACGCCCATGATGAAGGCGCCGATCACCGCGCCCATCACCTTGCCCACGCCGCCCGAGGCCGAGGCGCCGCCGATGAAGCAGGCCGCGATCACGTCGAGCTCGAAGCCCAGGCCGGCCTTGGGCGTGGCGGTGTTGAGCCGGGCCGCGAACACCAGTCCCGCGAGCGCCGCCAGCGCGCCCATGTTCACGAAGGTCAGGAAGGCCAGGCGCTGCGTCTTCACGCCCGACAGCCGCGCCGCCTTCTCGTTGCCGCCCAGCGCATAGATGCGCCGGCCGATCGTGGTGCGGTTGGTGACGAAGTCGTAGGCCACGATCAGCACCGCCATCACGACCAGCACATTGGGCAGGCCCTTGTAGGTGGCCAGCAGGTAGCTGAAGAACAGGATGATGGCCGCGAAGAACAGGTTCTTCGCCAGGAAGAAGGCATAGGGCTCCTGCGCCATGCCATGCGCCGCGAGCTTCGCGCGGCCGCGCAGCTTGAAGAACACCAGCGCCACCGCGGCCAGCGCGCCGACGACCAGCGAGGTGGTGCGCAGCGCCGCGCCGCCGATCGGGTCGGGGATGAAGCCCGAGCTCAGGCGCTGGAAGGCCTCGGGAAACGGCCCCACCGACTGGCCCGCGAGCAGCGCCAGCGTGAGCCCCTTGAACACCAGCATGCCCGCGAGCGTGACGATGAACGAGGGGATCTTGCGGAAGGCCACGAACCAGCCCTGCGCCGCGCCGATGAGCGCGCCCGCGAGGATGCTCACGATCGCGGTCGGCACGAAATGCCATTCGTACTCCACCATCAGCACCGCCGCCAGCGCGCCGATGAAGCCGCAGACCGAACCCACCGACAGGTCGATGTGGCCGGCCACGATCACCAGCAGCATGCCCAGCGCCATGATCACCACGTAGCTGTTCTGCAGCAGCAGGTTCGTGAGGTTCAGCGGCCGCAGCAGGGTGCCGTCTGTCAGCACCTGGAACAGCACCATGATCGCGACCAGCGAGATCAGCATGCCGTATTCGCGCAGGTTGTTCTTGAGGAAGCCCGCGTGCAGGCCCCTGGGCTCGGCGGCCACGGCGGCGGTCACCGCCTGCGCTTCAGGCTGCGACATGGACCGTGCTCCCCGCGCTCACGATGGCGTGCATGATGCGTTCCTGCGTGGCCTCGGCGGCCGCGAATTCGGCGACGAAGCGCCCCTCGTTCATCACGTGGATGCGGTCGCACATGCCGAGCAGCTCCGGCAGTTCGGAAGAGATCATGAGAATGCCTTTGCCCTCGCGTGCGAGCCGGTCGATGATGGTGTAGATCTCGTACTTGGCGCCCACGTCGATGCCGCGCGTGGGCTCGTCGAGGATCAGCAGCTCGGGCTTCGTGAACAGCCACTTGCTCAGCACCACCTTCTGCTGGTTGCCGCCCGAGAGGTTGACCACGGGCTGCTCGATGCCCGCGCAGCGGATGTTGAGCGCCTTGCGGTATTCGTTCGCCACCTGGAACTCGCGGCCCGGGTCGATCACCAGGCCGTCGGCCACCGCGTCGAGGTTCGCGAGGCTCACGTTCTTGCGGATCTCCTCCTCGAGCACCAGGCCCAGGCCCTTGCGGTCCTCGGTCACGTAGGCGATGCCGTGGTCGATGGCCTTGCGCACCGTGCTCACGTCCACCGTCTTGCCGTGCATCAGCACCTCGCCGCTGATGCGCTGGCCGTAGGAGCGGCCGAACACGCTCATCGCGAGCTCGGTGCGGCCCGCGCCCATCAGGCCCGCGATGCCGACGATCTCGCCCTGGCGCACGCGCAGGCTCACGCCGTGGATCTGCTCGCGGTCGGCATGCTGCGCGTGGTGCACGCGCCAGTCGCGCAGCTCGAACACCGTCTCGCCGATCTTCGGCTCGCGCGGCGGATAGCGGTGCGCCATGTCGCGCCCCACCATGCCGCGCACGATGCGGTCCTCGCTGATCGGCTGGGCGCGGCAGTCCATGGTCTCGACCGTGGCGCCGTCGCGCAGCACGGTGATCGCATCGGCCACCTTGGCGATCTCGTTGAGCTTGTGCGAGATCAGGATCGAGGCGATGCCCTGGCGCTTGAGTTCGAGCAGCAGGCGCAGCAGCGCGTCGCTGTCGGTCTCGTTGAGGCTCGCGGTGGGCTCGTCGAGGATCAGCAGGCGCACCTCCTTCGCGAGCGCCTTGGCGATCTCCACCAGCTGCTGCTTGCCCACGCCGAGGTCGGTCACCAGCGTGGTCGGCGCTTCCTTCAGGCCGACCTTGGCGAGCAGCTCGCGCGTCCTCGCATAGGCCGCGAACCAGTCGATCACGCCGCCGCGCGCGATCTCGTTGCCGAGGAAGATGTTCTCGGCGATCGACAGCAGCGGCACCAGCGCGAGCTCCTGGTGGATGATGATGATGCCGAGCTTCTCGCTGTCGGCGATGCCCCGGAAGCGGCGCGGCTCGCCCTCGAACAGGATCTCGCCGTCGTACGAGTCGCAGGGGTAGACGCCGCTGAGCACCTTCATCAGCGTAGACTTGCCGGCGCCGTTCTCGCCCACCACCGCGTGGATCTCGCCCGCGCGCACCGCGAGGTTGACGTTGCTCAGCGCCTTCACGCCCGGGAAGGTCTTGGTGATCCCGCGCATCTCGAGGATCGTGCCGCCGCCGTGCGCGTCGCGCTCGTTCACTTGACCTGGCTTTCCTTGTAGTAGCCGCTGTCGACCAGCACCTGCTTCCAGTTGCTGCCGTCGACGCTGACCGGCTTGAGCAGGTACGAGGGCACGACCTTGACGCCGTTGTTGTAGGTCTTGGTGTCGTTGACCTCGGGCGTCTTGCCCGAGAGCATGGCGTCGACCATCGCCACCGTGACCTTGGCGAGCTCACGCGTGTCCTTGAACACGGTCGAGCTCTGCTCCTTGCGCAGGATCGATTTCACCGAGGGAATCTCGGCGTCCTGGCCCGACACCACCGGCATGGCCTGCGAGCCCGAGCCGTAGCCCACGCCCTTGAGCGAGGACAGGATGCCGATCGACAGCCCGTCGTAGGGCGAGAGCACCGCGTCGACGCGCTCCTTGGTGTAGAAGGCCGACAGCAGGTTGTCCATGCGCGCCTGCGCCACCGCGCCGTCCCAGCGCAGGGTGCCGACCTTGTCCATGCCCATCTGCTTGCTGCGCACCACCAGCTTGCCGCTCTTGATGTAGGGCTCGAGCACCGACATCGCGCCGTTGTAGAAGAAGAAGGCGTTGTTGTCGTCGGGCGAGCCGCCGAACAGCTCGATGTTGAACGGCCCCTTGCCGGCCTTGAGGTCGAGTGCCTTCTCGATCGACTGCGCCTGCAGCACGCCGACCTGGAAGTTGTCGAAGGTGGCGTAGTAGTCGACGTTCTTCGAGCCCTTGATGAGCCGGTCGTAGGCGATCACCTTCACGCCCTTGTCAGCCGCCTTTTGCAGCACGTCGGACAGCGTGGTGCCGTCGATGGCCGCGATCACCAGCACCTTCGATCCCTTGGTCACCATGTTCTCCACTTGGGCGAGCTGGTTCGGGATGTCGTCGTCGGCGTACTGCAGGTCGGTCTTGTAGCCCTTCTCCTTGAAGTACTTGACCATGTTGGCGCCATCGGCGATCCAGCGCGCCGAGGACTTGGTGGGCATCGAGATCGCGATCAGGCCCTTGTCCTGCGCCCGGGCCAGCGGCGCGATGCCGGCGGCGGCGAGCGCGAGGCCCGCCACGGCAGCCTTGAGGAAGTTGCGCTTCATGGTCGTCCTCAGTACTTGCGGTTCGGGAATTCCTTGGCGGCCACTTCCATCGGGAAGATGCCCTCCTCGGTCACGATGCGCTTGGGCAGCGTCTTGCCGGCCTTGATGTCCTTCACCGCCTGCATCAGCTGCGGGCCCAGCAGCGGGCTGCACTCGACCGAGACGTTGAGCTTGCCGGCGATCATGGCCTCGAAGGCGCCCTTCACGCCGTCGATGGAGATGATCACGATGTCCTTCGCGGGCTTGAGGCCGGCCTCCTCGATGGCCTGGATGGCGCCGATCGCCATGTCGTCGTTGTGCGCGTAGAGCACATTGATCTTCTTGCCCTCGGCCTTGAGGAAGGCTTCCATCACCTCCTTGCCCTTGGCGCGCGTGAAGTCGCCGGTCTGCGAGCGCACGATCTTGAACTTCGGGTCGGCCTTGATGATTTCCTCGAAGCCCTTCTTGCGGTCGATGGCGGGCGCCGAGCCCACCGTGCCCTGCAGCTCGACGATGTTGACCTCGCCCTTCTGGTCCTTCATCTTCTCGACCAGCCAGCGGCCGGCCTTGCGGCCCTCCTCGACGAAGTCCGAGCCCATGAAGGTCACGTAGAGCGTGTCGTCCTTGCTGTTGACGGAGCGGTCGGTCAGCACCACCGGGATCTTGGCGGCCTTGGCCTCGCGCAGCACCGTGTCCCAGCCCGACTCGACCACGGGCGAGAAGGCGATCACGTCGACCTTCTGCGCGATGTACGAGCGGATCGCCTTGATCTGGTTCTCCTGCTTCTGCTGCGCGTCGGAGAACTTGAGCTCGATGCCGGCCTCCTTGGCCGAGGCCTTGATCGACTCGGTGTTGGCGGTGCGCCATTCGCTTTCGGCGCCGACCTGCGCGAAGCCCAGCACGAGCTTCTTCTGCGCGAGGACGGAAGCCGGCAGCAGACCGCCGAGGGCGGCGGCGGCGAGCGCGGCGTTGAGGGTGCGGCGGTTCATGGTCATGGGTCGTCTCCTGTTGTGGATGGGGGCTGCTGGTCGGAAACCGGGGGACCTGGGTGCGCGTCAGGCCAGCATGTAGCCGGTCTTGACCTGCGTGTAGAACTCGGCGGCATGGCGTCCCTGCTCGCGCGGGCCATAGCCCGAGCCCTTGCGGCCGCCGAAGGGCACGTGGAAGTCCACGCCGGCGGTCGGCAGGTTGACCATGGTCATGCCGACCTCGGCATGGCGCCTGAAATGCATCGCGTGCTTCAGCGAGTTGGTGCAGATGCCGGCGCACAGGCCGAAGGGCGTGTCGTTGCACAGCGCGAGCGCATGCTCGTAGTCGGTGGCGCGCAGCACGCAGGCGAGCGGGCCGAAGATCTCCTCGCGCGCGATGCGGTGGCCGGGCTCGGCCAGGAACAGCGCCGGGCTCATGTAGTGGCCGGTGGTGGCGCGCTCCAGCGCTTCGCCGCCCCACACATGCTCGGCCCCCTCGGCGCGCGCGATCTCGACCCAGGCGAGATGCCCCGCGAGCCGTTCGGCGTCGGCCACCGGGCCGATCTCCACGCCGCGCTCGAGCGCATGGCCCACGCGCAGCGCCTTGAGCCGCTCGCGCAGCCGCGCCACGAAGGCGTCGTGCACCGCGGCCTCGACGATCAGCCGGCTCGAGGCCGTGCAGCGCTGGCCGGCCGAGAAGTAGGCGCCCTGCACCGCGCAGTCGACCGCGCGCTCGAGGTCGGCATCGGCCAGCACCACCAGCGCGTTCTTGCCGCCCATCTCGAGCTGCACCCGGGCCCGGCGCGCGGTGGCGCCGCGCAGCACGCGCTCGCCGACGGCGGCCGAGCCGGTGAAGCTCAGCGCGTCGACGTGCGGGCTGTCGACCAGCGCCTGGCCGACCTCGCGGCCGCTGCCCATCACGAGGTTGAACACGCCCGCGGGCAGCGCCGCGCGGCTGATGATCTCGGCCAGCGCCCAGCCGCAGGCCGGCACCCGCTCGGCCGGCTTGAACACCACGCTGTTGCCGTGCGCGAGCGCGGGCGCGATCTTCCAGGCCGGCACCGCGAAGGGCGCGTTCCAGGGCGCGATCAGGCCGACCACGCCGAGCGGCTCGCGCGTGACGTCGACCTGCACGTCCGCGCGCGCCGAGGCCAGGCTCTCGCCACCGCCGGCGCCCGCGCCGCCACGGAAGGCCTCGCCCGCGAAGAACTTGAACACCTGCCCCGCGCGCGCCACCTCGGCCACGGCCTCGGGCAGCACCTTGCCCTCCTCGCGCGCCAGCAGCAGGCCCAGCTCGTCCTTGCGCGCCAACAGCTCGGCGCCGATGCGGTCGAGCACGTCGGCGCGGCGCTGCGGCGTGCTGTGGCTCCAGTGGGGGAAGGCGTCGGAGGCGGCGCGGATCGCCGCGTCGGTCTGGCGGCGGTCGGCCCGTGCGTACTCGGCCACCACTTCGCTGGTGTCCGAGGGATTGGTGCTCACACCGGTGGTCGCGCTGGTTTCCCAGCGGCCGTTGATGTACTGCCGCACGTTCTGATGGATCTCGCCGTGGAACACCGTGGCGCCGACCTTGTCTCTGTTGTTGTAGGGGTTGGGCGGCAGTCTAGGAATGAAACGGATATCGATCCAATCATTTTTTCGACAAAATGAATATCGATCGAGACATTCTGGAAAACCCGGGCGAACCGAGGTTCTCACCCTTCATGACGAACTACACCCATTGGTTTATCCGCGCGCGGCTCAAGACGCGCCAGTTGCTGCTGCTGGTGGCGCTGGCCGAGGAAGGCAACATCCACCGCGCCGCGCAGGTGCTCAACATGACGCAGCCGGCGGCCTCCAAGCTGCTCAAGGACCTGGAGGACGTGCTCGAGGTGCCGCTGTTCGAGCGGCTGCCGCGCGGCATGCGGCCGACCTGGTACGGCGAGACCATGATCCGCCACGCGCGGGTGGCGCTCGCGAGCCTGAACCAGGCGCACGACGAGCTCACCGCGCTCAAGGCCGGCCGCTTCGGCCAGGTGAGCGTGGGCGCGATCACCGCGCCGGGCCTCACGCTGCTGCCGCCCGCGGTGGCGATGGTCAAGCGCGAGCAGCCCCACCTGCGGATCTCGCTCGAGATCGAGACCAGCCCGGTGCTGATCGAGCGGCTCGAGCAGGGCAAGCTCGACATCCTGGTGGCGCGGCTGTTCGCCGAGCACGACAAGTCGCAGCTGCGCTACGAGGCGCTGACCGAGGAGCCGGTGTGCGCGCTGGTGCGACCCGGCCATCCGCTGCTGGGCGTGAGCGGCCTCACGCTGCGCGACGTGGTCGGCGAGGGCTGGATCGTGCCGCCGGCCGGCAGCGTGCTGCGGCACCGCTTCGAGCTGATGTTCCAGGAGGAGGGGCTGCAGCCGCCGATCAACACCATCGAAAGCTCGGCGCTGCTGTTCATCACGCGCATGCTGCAGCAGAGCGACATGGTGGCGGTGCTGGCGACCGACGTGGCGCGCTACTACGCCGCGCACGGCATCGTGTCGCTGCTGCCGCTGGACATGCCCTGCCACATGGACGCCTTCGGCATCATCACGCGCACCGACCGGCTGCTGTCGCCGGCGGCCAAGGTGATGATGAAGGCGCTGAAGACGGCGAGCCTGAGCGTCTACGGGCGCAAGCTCGAGATCGACTGACGGGCCGCCGGCCGGGCTTCAGGTCCAGCCGGCGTCCACCGTAAACTCCTGCGCCGTGCACATCCGCGCATCGTCCGAAGCGAGGAACAGCACCATGCGCGCGATGTCCTCGGGCATCAGCTTGTCGGGCAGGCACTGGTTGCGCTTCAGGGCCTGCTCGCCCTCGGCATCGAGCCACAGCGCGACCTGGCGCTCGGTCATCACCCAGCCGGGCGAGACGGTGTTGATGCGGATGCGGTCGCGGCCCAGCTCCACCGCGAGCCCGCGCGTGAGGCCGTTGACCGAGGACTTGGCGATCGCATAGCAGGGATAGCCCGAGCCCTTGGTCTGCCAGCCGGTGGAGCCGAGGTTGACGATCGAGCCCGCGCCCAGGCGCTTCATGCCCGGCACCACCGACTGGATCGCGAACAGCGCGGGGCGCTCGTTGATCGCCATGCGGTTGTCGTAGTAGTCGGGCGTGACCGACTCGAGCGTGTGGCGGTCGTCGCTCGCGACGTTGTTGACCAGCACGGCGAAGTCGCCGAGTTCAGCCGCCGCATCGGCGATGGCGGCCTGCAGCGCGCCGATGTCGCGCACGTCGCAGGCGCGCCACCAGGGCGCCGCGTGGCCGGCCTGCGCGATGCGCTGCGCGAGCTCGGCGCTGGCGGCTTCGGCGATGTCGACGAAAGCCACCCTGGCGCCCTGCGCGGCGAAGGCGGACACGATGGCCGCGCCGATGCCGCTGCCGCCGCCCGTGACGAACACGGTGCGGCCCGAGAGGCTGGGGTGGATGGCGAGGGAGGAGGAAGCGGTCAAGGAGGTCTCCGGACGGGGTGGTCTTGATGCATTGCAAATTGCATATCAGTGCATACAGTTATTTTTGATTTCAGTTATCAATATGCCTTGATACGATCCGCGGCGTCAAGAAGACCCCGCCATCCGGCACACAAGAAAGAAGGCACGCGCCATGACCGCCGCAGAGACAAGCCCCCTCCCCGCGCCGACGATCCTCGGCACGCCCGAATGCATCTGGGATGCCGGCGCCAACCTCGGCGAAGGCACGCTGTGGTCGCCGCGCGAGCAGGCGCTCTACTGGATCGACATCCTCACGCCGCGGCTGTTCCGCTTCGACCCCGCGAGCGGCGAGCGCCGGACCTGGCGCTTCGCCGAGGAGATCACCGCCATCGCCGAGCGCGCCGCCGCCCCGGGCCTGGTGATCACGCTGCGCCGCGGCTTCGCCTTCTTCGATCCCGCGACGGCGCCCGAGGCCGAGACCGCCGCGCCCGCCTACCTGCACCAGCCCGAGCCCGAGCGCGCGGGCAACCGCTTCAACGACGGCAAGTGCGACGCGCGCGGCCGCTTCTGGGGTGGCAGCATGGACTTCGACTGCCAGGCACCCACCGGCGCGCTCTACCGCTACGACGGCGACGGCCGCTGCAGCCGGCACGACGACGGCTTCGAGGTCACGAACGGCCCGACCTGGTCGGCCGACGGCCGCACCCTGTACTTCAACAATACGGTGCTCAACCATCTCTACGCCTACGACTTCGACATGGAGGCCGGCACGGTGGCGAACCGCCGCCTCTGGCACCGTTTCCCTGCGACCGACGGCCTGCCCGACGGCATGACCACCGACGCGGCCGGCCGGCTGTGGATCGCGCACTGGGACGGCGCCTGCGTGAGCTGCCACGACCCGGTGAGCGCGCGGGAACTCGCGCGCATCGCGCTGCCCGCGGGCAACGTCACCGACTGCGCCTTCGGCGGGCCCGACCTGCGCACGCTCTACATCTCGACCGCGCGCAACGGCCGCACCGAAGCGCAGCTCGCGTCGGAACCGCTGGCCGGCGGCCTGTTCGCCGTGCGCGTCGACGGCCCGGGTGTACCGGCGAGCCTGTTCGCAGGCTGACCCGACCCTGCTGGCCCCACGGGCACGGGGGATTGCGATGCCGGCGCCGCCGAGTCGCCGGACAATCCCCCGCTTCGCTCCGACGGCCATGCTGCACTTCACGACCGACGACCTCCGCCCGCAGGACCGCTTCGACCACTGGTGCGAGGTGCGCGGCCGGCACCTGTTCGGCGTCACGATCGAGCTGCCGCGCGAGCGGCGCACGGCCTTCGAAGGGCACTTCCTCTCCACGCCGGTCGGCGACGCGAACGCCTGCGCCAGCGTCTCCGAGCTGCGCGCCTCCTCCTACCGCGTGAGCCGCACGCGCGCCGACATCGCGCGCGTCGCGGGCCAGAGCCTGTGCATCGGCCTGCAGGTGCGCGGCCCGGGCTGGGTCAGCAGCGGCCGCGACGAAGGCCGGCTGGTGCGCGAGGGCGACCTCGTGGTCCACCATGCCGACCTGCCGTTCGAGGCCACGCCGATGCGCGGCGACGGCTTCGATTTCCGCTCGCTGCGCATACCGCTCGCGCCCGGCATGCTGCTGGGCGCGCGCGCCGACGACCTGTTCGCGGCGCCGCTCACGCGCACGGCCGCCTTCGCGCGGCCGCTGATGGCGCTGTTCCGCGCGCTGACGACGCGGCCGGGAGAACTCGCGAACGCCGGGGCCGAGGTGGTGCATGCCGTGCGGCTGACGCTGCTGGCGCGCGGCCGCCTCGCGCCGGGCCTGCCCGAGAGCCGCGCCGCGCTGCGCTCGGGCCTGCTGCACGCGGCGCGCGAGATCCTGCAGCGCGACCTGCGGCTGCCCGAGCTCTCGCCCTCGAGCGTCGCGCGCGAGCTGGGCATCTCGCTGCGCCAGGTGCACGTGCTGTTCGAGCCCACCGGCCGTTCGTTCGCGCGCACGCTCACGGCGCTGCGGCTCGCCGATGCCTTGCGGCTGCTGGGCGCGGCGCCGGGCCGCTCGATCACCGACATCGCCTACCTCTGCGGCTTCGACAGCCTCGCGACCTTCTACCGCGCCTTCCGCGCCGCCTATGCCATGACGCCGCGCGACGCGCGGGCGCTGGCCGACGGCCCCTGATCGTTTCGCCGCGGGGCGCCTGCGCGCAATGAGAAGACGCGGCGGCCGCGCGCGCCAATCATCGCGGCCATGTACCTGCATCCCCTCACGGCCGGCCTTCCGATGGCGGAACGGGAATGGCTGACCCGCCACAGCGAGCTGCGCTACTTCCGGCGCAACGAGACCGTGCTCGAGGCCGGCGAAGACACCGACCGCGTCTACTGCGTGGCGAGCGGGCTGCTGCGCGTGGTGGCGCGCAGCCGCACGCCGGGCGCCGACTTCACGAGCGAGTTCATCCGCGCCGACGACTTCTTCCTCGACCTCGGGCTGCCGGAGGACCGCTACCGCTCGACGCAGGCGCTGGTCGCGGCGCTGCCCTCGTCGGTGCACCTGGTGTCGGTGGCCGCGCTGCGCGAGCTGTGCGCGCGCCGGCCCGAGATCGCGCTGCGCCTGCTGGGCCTGGTGGCGAAGCGGCTGGCCCTGCTGCGCGGACGGCTGCGGCGCGTCTCCACGCTGTCCTCGGGCGCGCTGGTGGGCCACGTGCTGCACCAGCTCACGCAGCTGGCGCCGGTGCACGCGGGCGGCTTCGACAAGCGCATCTCGCAGTCGATGATCGCCTCGTACTCGGGGCTGTCGCGCGAGGTGGTCAACAAGACCATGCGCGCCATGGAGCAGCGCGGCCTGCTGCGGCGCGATGCGCAGGCCGTGCACGTGCCCGAGGATTTCGCGCTGACGGATTTCGGCACGGTGCCCGACGACCGGCTGTCGGCGGCCTGAGCCCGGCGCCGGGCTTCAGGCGATGCCGAAGCGGTGCTCGGTGACGCTGCGGAACACCTCGCCGGGCCGCAGCACCGTGGAGGGAAATTCCGGCCGGTTCGGCGAATCGGGGAAGTGCTGCGTCTCCAGGCACAGGCCGTCGCCCTGGCGGATCGCCGCGCCGCCGCTGCCCAGCAGGCTGCCGTCGAGGAAGTTGCCCGAATAGAACTGCACGCCGGGCTCGGTGGTGTGCACCTCCATCGTGCGGCCCGAGGGCTCGTGCGCCAGCCGCGCGGCCAGCGCGAGGCCGTCGCGTTCCTGCGCGCGGTCGAGCACCCAGTTGTGGTCGTAGCCGCGCGCGATCAGCATCTGCGCATGGCCGTCGCGGATGCGATCGCCGATGGCCAGCGGCTGCCGGAAATCGAAGGGCGTGCCCTCCACCTCGGCCAGCCCGGTGGGGATCAGCGTGGCATCGACCGGGCAGTAGCGGCTGGCCGGCAGCGTGAGCCGGTGCGCCATCACGCTGCCCTGGCCCGCGAGGTTGAAGTAGTCGTGGTGGCTCAGGTTCAGCACGGTCGGGCGGTCGGTCTCGGCGCGGTAGCCGATGCGCCAGGTGTTGGCCGTGGTGCTCAGCTCGTAACGCACCGCGAGCCGCAACTCGCCCGGATAGCCCTCGTCGCCATGCGCGCTGACATGGCGCAGCTCGATGCCGATGCGGCCCGGCTCGCCCGGCAGCGCGTAGATGCTCCAGAAGCGCTTCCCGAAGCCCTGCGTTCCGCCGTGCAGCGAGTTCGGCCCGTCGTTGAGCGCGAGCTGGTGCGCCTGGCCGTCGAGCTCGAAGCGCCCGGCGGCGATGCGGTTGGCGAAGCGCCCGACGATGGTGCCGAAGTGCGGATGCGGCCCGAGGTAGGCCGCGAGGTCGGGCAGGCCCAGCACCACGTTGGCGGCGCGGCCCTGGCGGTCGGGCACCAGCAGCGCGGTGACGATGCCGCCGAGGTTGATCGCCTGCAGCCGCAGGCCGAGGCCGTTGTCGAGCGTGTACTCGATGACGGGCCGGCCGTCGGGCATGCGGCCGTAGCTGCGCTGGGAGATCCTCGGTTCGCTCATTAAAGTACCTTCGTGCTTCGCACTGCGGTGCGAGCTTGCTTGGGGCGGCCCGGCGCGGCGCTCATGGACATCGTGCCTTCGCCTTGCGTTCGATGGGCGTGAATGTACGCGGGCCGGCCGCCCTTCAGCGCTCGGTGCCGCGCGGCTCCGGGTACATGGCTTCGCGCGCGCAGGCCGCGGCGGCGTTCGGCCCCGCGCGGTCCTTGAGGTCGTGGAAGTCGGGCGGCTCCGCGGCCGCGGTGCGGATCTCCACGCGATGGCCGGCGCGCTGCAGCGCCTCGGCGAAGCGCTCCTGCAGCGCGAAGGGCGTGTTCTCGTCCTCGCGGTTGCCGATCAGCACGATGCGGCGCGCGGGATCGGGCACCACGCCGTCGACATGGTCGAGCGGGTCGTAGAAGCGCGTGCTGCCGGTGGTGTCAGTGCGGCCATCGCGCGAACGCCCGAGCAGGCGCGCGCGCTCGAGCAGGCCGTAGGCGCCCGAGGTCAGCACCGCGCAGGCCACGCGCGTGCGGCCCAGCGTGAGCAGCGCGGCACCCGCGGTGGCGCCGCCGCTGTGGCCCAGGATGACCAGGCGCTGGATCCGGTGGCGCTGCATCAGCGCGTCGAGCGCGGCATCGAGCGCATGGAACTCCACCGGCTGGCGCCGCTGGCGGTGGTTGCCCGAGGAACCGTAGGTGCCGGGCCGCGCGACGAAGATCCAGGGCACGCCGGCGCGGTCGCGGTTGCGCTGCGCGTCGGCGGTGCGCAGCGCCTCGGTGTTGCCCGAGATGCGCGTGGGCGGCTGGTCCATCACGGCGTCGCGGTCGCCCGAGAACTGCACGATGGCGACGCGCGCGCCCTCGATGTCGCTGCTCGCGAAATAGCGGATGCAGGCCGGCCCCTCGAGCGGCTGCACCCAGAGGAAGCCGAAGCGGCCCTCGGGGCAGTTCTCGCGCACCGCGGGCTGGTTCCAGTGCAGCACCTCGTCGCCGATGGCACGGATCGCGGGCGGTCGGATCTCGGCGCGCTGCGCGCAGGCCGCCTGCACCAGCGCCACGGCGAGCGCGCACAGCAGCACGGAGGTCGAGCGCAGGTTCATAGCTTCTGCAGCAGCTCGGGGATGTCGCCGAAGTCGGAGCGGTCGCGGTCGCCCTTCACCAGCAGCAGGTCGCCGTCGCGCAGGAAGGCGCCGAGGTAGCCGGCGGCCTCGGCCGCGCTCTCGAAGTGCGGGCCCAGCATCGAGGCCGGCATCTCCTCGCGCAGCCAGCGCATCTCCTGGCCGTGCGTCACCACGTGCTCGATGCCCGAGTCCAGCAGCGGCGCCGCGAGGCTGCGGTGCATGGCCTCGGCCGCATGGTCGAGGTTGACGATGCGGCCCAGCATCGCGATGCGGCGCGCGACCGGCGCGGCGCCATTGCCGCCACCGCCCGCGCGGCCGTAGTCGCGCACGAAGGCCATCGCATTGCGCATCGACATCACCTCGGCGTTCCAGCTGTCGTCGATCAGCGTGGCCTGCACGCCGCTTTCGGTGCGCAGCGCCTGCACGTGCATCACCGAGGCCGGCAGCCGCACGCCGGGCATGCGCGCGCAGGCGGCCTCGGGGTCGAAGCCCATCGCGACCAGCGCCGCGAACGAGAGCGTGGAGTTGCGCACCAGCCCCTCGCTCGCGACCGGGAACAGGTAGGAATGGGTGCGCCCGCGCAGCGCGATGTGCACGCGGCAGCCGTGGCCCTCGGGCTCGGTGCCGAGCACGCGCACGTCGGCCTGCGGCCCGCGGCCCACCACCCAGACCGCGCCCGCGGTGCGCGCGGCGGCCTGCACCATCTGCAGCAGGCAGGGGATGTGGTCGGGCACGATCGCCACGCCGCCGGGCTCCAGGCCGAGGAAGATGCGCGACTTGTACTCGGCCGTCTGCTCCACGCTCACGGCCTGCCGGGTCTGCGACAGGCCGATCTCGGTGACGATCGCCACGTGCGGGCGCGCCATCAGCGAGATCGGGCCGCGGTCCATCCACAGCGAGCTCTGCGCCATCTCGAGGATGCAGACGTCGACGTCGGGCCCGAGGCTGGCCAGCATCGCCGGCACGCCGACGCGCGAGTTGTAGTTGTCGATGGTGGTGTGCACGCGCGCCTGCGCGGGCAGCAGGTCGCGCAGGATCGCGATGGTGGAGGACTTGCCCACGGTGCCGGTCACGCCGACCAGCAGGCCGCGGTAGCGCTCGCGCGCGGCGGCGCCCAGCCGCAGCATGGCGCGGATCGGGTCCTCGACCTGCAGCAGCGGGAAGTCCGGAGCCAGGCCCTCGACCGGGTGCTGCACGATCGCGCCCGCGAGCTGGTCCTGCAGGCCGGGCAGCAGCAGGTGGCGGTCCCAGTTGACCGTGCTGCGCGGCCGGCTGTAGCGCTCGTGCGCGGCCAGGGTCTGGTAGTCGGAGGCGACGAACAGCGCGGGCGCCGGCAGCAGCTCCATGTGCTTCGGGCCGCGCACCACCGAGCGCGCGAGCCAATCGGGCGGCGGCTCGACCAGCCACTGGCCGCGCGTGATGCGCTGCAGCGCCTCGGCGGTCCACACCGGCTCGGGCGTGGCCGAGGCGCCGGGGCGCAGCGCGAACAGCACGGGCGCGGGCCGCTCGGGCAGCGGCAGCGCCACCTGCGAAGCGCGCAGCCCGCACCACACGGGCAGGCGCTGCGCCGGCCATTCGGGCGCGGGCACGGTCTCCTCGGTCTCCTCGCCCAGGCGCGCGGGCCGGGCGCTGCCGACCACCCGCACCTCGATCTGCAGCACGTCGCTGCGCAGCAGGCTGCTCGCGGGCGGCCGCAGTCCGTAGCGGTCGCGGTGGATGCGCCCCGGCTGCCAGCGGCTGGTGGGCCACATCCAGTCGCAGGGATCGTGGTCCATGCTCTCGCCCCAGGGCGGCATCTGCGTGCTGCGCATCGGCATGGCGCGGAACTGCACGCGCAGATCGTCGGTCACCGGTTCGACCGCGCGCCAGAACGACTCGATCCACAGCATGCGGCGGCCCGAGATCTGCGTCGGCGCGCAGCGGATGCCCAGCAGCTCGAGCGGGCCGAAGCGCACGGGTGCGAAGTGGCGAGAATCGGGCGGCAGCACGTCGACCAGCCATTCGGGCCGCGGCGCGAGCAGCGGCGCGACGCGCGCGAATGCCGGCTCGGGCAGCGCCGGTGCGTCGGCGGCCAGGCGCGAGGCGCGCTCGGGTGGCGCCAGCGCCAGCGTGCAGCGGCCCTCGGGCAGCACCGCCATGCGGGTGCCCAGCGCCTCGCACTGGCGCGCGAAGCGCGCGGCCGCGCCGCGCGCGCGCTCGTTCGCGTACTGGCGCGAGCGGCCGAAGCCCACGCCGATCGGCGTGAAGCTCAGCTGCTCCACGCCGCGCGGGCTCAGCGCGAGCGTGAACACGCCCGCGTCGACGAAGTCGCTGCGCACCGCCTCGAACAGCAGGTCGCCCGCGTCGTGCACGATCGGCCGGCCGCGGTAGACCTCGACGCCCTGCAGCACGTGCGCCGAGGTGCCGAGCACCGCATCGGCGCCGGCATCGACGATCGCATGGCCGACCGCGACCTCGGCCTCGGAGGGTTCGGTCTCGAGGTTGTCGCCCCAGTGCACCGTCACCAGCACCACGTCGGCCGACTCGCGCGCCTTCTCGATGCGCGGCGCGAGCAGCGTGGTCCAGGCCGCGGGCTCGTCGAGCGGCAGGTAGGCGGCGCCGGGCTTGTCGGTGCCGGCCGCGAACTGGGGCTGGGTGGCGTCGAGCGAGAACAGCGCGACGCGCACGCCGCCGGCCATCGCGAAGGCCGGGCGCAGCGCGGCCTCGAGGTCGCGGCCGGTGCCGGCCCAGGCGATGCCCGCGGCCTGCAGGTGCCACTGCTGCTCCATCAGCGCGCCCGGGCCGTAGTCGCCGCTGTGGTTGTTGGCGGTGGCGACGATGCCGATGCGCGCGGTGGTCAGCACGTCCAGCATCTCGGGCCGTGCGCGGAAGTAGTAGGAACCGGCCTCGCCCTTCTCCACGCCCTGCTCGCCGGTGGTGGCGACCACGCATTCGAGGTTGACGATGCGCAGGTCGGCCTCGCGCAGCGCGGGGATGCCGCTGAGCATGCGGCGCGCGCCGCCGAGCTCGAGGCGCCGGTAGTGCAGGCGGCGGCCGAGGTTCACGTCGCCGCCGAAGGCGACGGTGCCGGTGCGCGCCGCGGGCGTGTCGGCCGGCGCCTGCGCCTCGGCCTGCGGCGCGGACGGCGCGGCGGTCTCGCCGCCCTCGCGCGCCTTCAGCAGGCGGTGGTAGGCGACATAGCCCGACAGGTAGTGCTCCACGTCGTCGATGCGCACGCGGAAGCTGTGGTGCTTGATGAAGAACGAGCCCGCGATGCGGTCGGGATGGCGGAAGAACATCGCGAGCTCGGGCCAGAAGTGGCCGTTCGCGAGGTAGCGCGCGCGGTGCTCGAGCGCGCCCTCGAACTTGTCGCGGTCCAGGCCCTCGAGCAGGTGGCGCAGCTCGGGATCGGCCTCGATGCGCAGCACCATCTCGCGCGCGGCCATCATCAGCTCGAGCAGGGTCGGGAAGGTGGTGATGCGCTCGCGCACGAAGTCGAGGTAGTCGGCCACGTTGCGCAGCCCGAACTGGTAGTAGCGCAGCGCGGGCCGGTGGCGCGTGAGCTCGTTGACGCAGTAGCCGAGCCAGTGGTCGTGCGCGCGCCAGTGCTCGGCGGCGATGAAGTGGTCGAAGGCCTTCTCGACCATCGCGAGCCAGCGCGGATCGCGCGTGAGGCCGTACAGCCGCATCAGGCCGAACGCGGCCTCGCCGTCGTAGTAGATGACGCGGAAGGCCTCCTTCACCGCGAGGCTGGGCCGGTGCAGCACGTGCACGAAGCGGCCGGTCTCGGGGTCCTGCATGTGGCGGATGCCGAGCGCGAGCAGCTCGAGCAGCGGCAGGAAGCGGCGGTCGCCGGTCAGTTCGGTGTACTTGACGAAGGCCAGCAGGCAGACCGCGTTGCCGCCGAGCTTGACCTCGTGCGCCACGTCGACCAGGAAGGCCGCGCGGCTGCCGTCGGGCAGCACCGCGGGCCGGATCAGCGAGCCCGCGAGAAAGGCCAGCGAGCGGTCGATGGCCTCCTTCTGCGCCGCGTCGCGCGTGAGCTCCCAGGCCTCGAGCAGCGCATAGGTCGAGCTCGCATGGCGCAGCGTGTTGTAGGTCGGGATGGCGCGGTCGAAGCAGGGGAACCAGCCGTAGTGGAACTCGCCCGTGGGCTTGACCTGCGCGGCCAGGTAGCGGCTCGCGTCCTCGACCATGCGGCGCACCGGCGCGGCGCTCCAGTCGTCGAGGCGGCGCAGGTGGGCCTCCTGTCCCTCGGGGACGATCGGCCAGGCGCCCTCGGCGTCGACGTAGACGGCGCGCGTGGTGAAGCACCACACGGGCACGGCGTCGTCGTCGGGAAAGTCGAGCTCCTTGCCGAAGCGCCGCCGGGTGTGCAGCCGCAGGTTGCCGGGGTTGGGCTGGCAGTGGTCCACGCTGCCGTCGTAGAAGACCGCGCTGCCGTTGGCCTCGGGCGCGAGCAGCGCGAACTCGAAGCGGCTGTCGAAGGACACGCCCTGCTGGAAGTAATTGCGCCGCGTCTTCGCGAGCAGTTCCTTGAACTCGCCCCAGTTCATCGGCAGCACGTGCTCGACCAGTTCCGCGCGCAGCCGCTGCGGCGGGCGCTCGCCGCGCTGCGCGGCATCGGCCAGCGCCTCGGCCGCTTCCTCCCAGGCCTGCGCGGCATCGGCGCCGCGGCCCGAGACCACGCGCGCGCGGCTGCCGCCCTCGCCGATCGCGAGGAAGACCACGCTGCCGGTGACCGGCGTGGCCGGCGGCAGCGCGGGCAGCACGCCCTCGGGACCCGCCAGTGCCTGCCTGGCGCGGTTCAGGAGTTCGGCGAGAGAAAGGGTCGATTCGGGCATGCGAGAAAGGAGGAAGACCCCGCCAGCGGCAGGCCGCGCGCATCGTACCCGCGTGCCGGCGTTTCGCGCTGACCGGAGGCTGACAGGGGCCGCCTTGCCGCAGGGGCGAAACGCCTCAGACGCCCCAGGCCTCGAACACCGCCTGCCGCACCACCTCGACCGCCGGCGCCCGCGCACCCGCGGCCGGTTCGATCCAGCACAGCCAGGTGTGGGCGCGCCAGCCGGGCCAGATCGCGAGCTCGCCGTGGCGCTCGCCCTGCTCGGCCTGGTCGAGCCGCATCAGCCCCGCGCCCATGCCGCTCGCGACCATGCTGCGCACCGCGCTCTCGCTGTCGGCGGTGCGGCCCTGGCGATACTCGCGGCCGGCACCGGCGAACAGGCGGTCGAGGTGCGCGCGCAGCACGCAGGTGGGCGGCGTGCCGACCCAGGGCTGCTCGGTGAGCGCCTCGAGCGACAGGCCCGGATGGGCGTCGGCCATCGGCAGCGGCAGCACGACCACCAGGTCGACCGGCGCCAGCCGGTGCAGCGCCAGGCCTTCGCGCGAAGCCACGTCGCTCAGCGTGTAGGCACAGTCGAGCTCGCCGCGCTCGACCGCCGAGGCGGTCTCGTACGACAGCCCCTGGCGCAGTTGCAGCGTGACCTGCGGATGGCGCTCGGCCAGCTTCACGAGCACGTCGCCGAGCCGCAGCGAGACCGGGTCGACCACGGTGCCGAAGCGCACCACGCCCTGCGCGGCGCCGCGCAGCTGCTCGGCGGCCGAGCGCATGCGCAGTGCCGAGGCCAGCGTGCGCTCGGCCTCCTCGAGCAGGCTCTGGCCCGCGGGCGTGGGCGTCATGCCGCGCGGCGTGCGCTCGAACAGGCGCACGCCGAGCTCGTCCTCGAGCGCCTTGAGCTGCGCGCTCACGGCGGGCGCGCTGGTGAACACGCGCTCGGCGGCGCGCGTGAGGCTGCCCTCGCGGGCGATGGCGACGAAGGTCTTCAGCTGGTAGAGCTCCATGGCGGCCGATTGTGAGCGCGCGGCGGCGCGCGGTCCCTTCGTTTTTTCGGAGGGCCCGCTCCAAAGAAGCGAATGGCATTCGCGCAGCCCCGCCCCGATCCTCGGACATCGACTCCTTCATCGTCCGAAAGCCCTCCATGTCCCGATCCCAACGCCTGTACGGCATCGCCGCCTTGCTCTTCGCCACCTCCGGCTGGGGCTCCCTGTTCCTCGTCAGCAAGGGCGTGCTCCACCACGTCGAACCCGTGTGGTTCACGCTGATCCGCTACAGCCTGTCGGCGCTGCTGTTCGCGCTGCTGGTGCTGCCGCGCGGCGCCGCGCCCTGGCGCAGGCTGCGCCGCCATGCGGGCGCGCTGGCGCTGCGCGGCGCGGCCGGCTTCGGGGTGTTCAGCGTGCTGCTGCTGATCGGCCTCGCGCACTCGGTGCCCTCGCACGGCGCGGTGATCATCGCCACCACGCCGATGACCACGCAGCTCGTGCGCTGGCTGCTCGACGGCGTGCGCCCCACGCGCGCCGCGCTGCTCGCCACCGCGCTGGCGCTCGCGGGCGTGGCGATCGTCTCGGGTCTCATCGGCGGTCAGGGCGGCCACGGCGGCGCGGGCAACGCCACGCTGTTCGGCGATGCCATCGCCTTCGTCGGCACCTTGGGCTGGGTCTGGTACACGCGCGGCGCGGCGCGCTTTCCCGAACTCGACGCGGTCGAGTACAGCGCGCTCACGGTGCTGGCCGCGTGGCCGGTGCTGCTGGCCGCCGCGGTCGGTGCCGCGCTGCTCGGCTGGTCGGCGGCGCCCAGCCTGGAAGGGCTGCGGCTGTCGTGGCAGGCGCTGCTGTTCGTCGGCGTGGTGCCCTCGGCCGCCTCGGTGCTGGCCTTCAACCATGGCGTGCGCACGCTCGGCGCCGTCACCGGCACGGCCTTCCTCAACTTCGTGCCGGTGTCGGCGCTGCTGATGAGCGCGGCGCTCGGCACCCTGCCCACGGCGAACGAGCTGCTGGGCATGGCGATGGTGGTGGCGGCGCTCCTGATCCATACCGCCCTGAACCGCAAGGCCAACGCCCTGCCCGCGGCAAGGATCGCGCCGCCCCCGCAGAATCCCTGCACCTACCGCACCCCTGGAGCCACGACACCGTGAGCAGCGACACCCCCCGCCTCTTCGAGCCGATGCGGCTCGGCCCGCTTTCGCTCGACAACCGCATCCTGATCGCGCCGATGTGCCAGTACTCGGCGAGCGAGGGCACGCCGGGCGACTGGCACCTGATCCATCTCGGCCATCTGGCGCTGTCGGGCGCGGGGCTGCTGATCCTCGAGGCCACCGCGGTCGAGGCCGAGGGCCGCATCACGCCGGGCGACCTCGGACTCTATTCGGACGCCAACGAGGCGGGCCTGGCGCGCGTGCTCGCCGCCGTGCGCGCCCATTCGTCGATGCCCGTGGCAATGCAGCTCGGCCACGCCGGGCGCAAGGCCTCGAGCCGCGCGCCCTGGGAAGGCGGCGCGCAGATCCGCCCCGGCGAGCCCGGCGGCTGGAAGGCCTTCGCGCCCTCGGCCGTGCCGCATGCGCCCGGGGAGGACACGCCGCTCGCGCTCGACGCCGAGGGCCTGGCGCGCGTGCGCGGGGCCTTCGTGGCCGCCGCCCGCCGCGCCGCGCGGCTCGGCATCGAGGGCATCGAGATCCATGCCGCGCATGGCTACCTGCTGCATCAGTTCCTGTCGCCGCTGGCCAACCACCGCGACGACGCCTACGGCGGCAGCCTCGAGAACCGGCTGCGCTTTCCGCTCGAGGTG
This sequence comes from Variovorax sp. GW821-FHT10D07, assembly GCF_059415325.1. Classification (NCBI taxonomy): domain Bacteria; kingdom Pseudomonadati; phylum Pseudomonadota; class Betaproteobacteria; order Burkholderiales; family Comamonadaceae; genus Variovorax; species Variovorax sp. GW821-FHT10D07. Next base: position 40,142 of record NZ_JBWKMZ010000027.1, read on the forward strand.
TTCGACGCGGTGCGCGCCGTCTTCCCGGCCGAGCGGCCCGTGTGGGTGCGCGTGTCGGCGGTCGACTGGGTGGAAGGCGGCTGGGACCTCGAGGGCACCGTGGCCTTCGCCAAGGCACTCGAGGCGCGCGGCTGCGCGGCCATCCATGTCTCGAGCGGCGGCGTGTCGCCGAAGCAGGCGATCGCGCTGGGCGCGGGCTACCAGGTGCCGTTCGCCGAACGCGTGAAGGCCGAGGTCGGCATCCCGGTGATCGCGGTCGGCCTGATCACCGAGGCGCGGCAGGCCGAGGCCATCCTCGCCGAGGGCAAGGCCGATGCCATCTCGCTGGCACGCGCGATCCTCTACGACCCGCGCTGGCCCTGGCACGCGGCCGCCGAACTCGGCGCACAGGTGAAGGCGCCCGTTCAGTACTGGCGCTCGCAGCCACGCGAGTTCAAGGACCTGTTCGAGAACGCGAAGTTCGGGGCGCGCTGAACGCCTCAGCGCAGCGCCTCGAGCCAGAACAAGGTCTGCCGCACCTCGATCGCCTCGCCCGCCTGCTGCCGACGATGCAATTGCGCGAGCGCATCGCGCGTGCCTTCGATCGTGAAGTCGGGGCAGACATAGGGCACGTTCTTCAGGTACCAGGCGAAGGCGCCCACGTCGGCGAAGCGCAGCAACTCGGCGCCCGCCTCGGCGCGCAGGATCTCGAAGCCCGCGCGCTCGAGCTGGCGCCGCGCGATGTCGAGCCGCCACTCGAGCGGCGACTCGGCCGGTGCCAGGCCCGCGAGCCGGTAGTGGTCGGCATTGAAGTCCGAGGCCACCTGCTGCGTGAGGAAGTGGCCGCCGCGCGCGAGCACGCGCGCCACCTCGGCCGGCACGAAGGACTCGTGGCGGTTGACCACCAGGTGGAACTCGCCGTCGGCGAAGGGCAGCGGCGCGTCGTCCTGCGCGTCGCCATCGTGCTGCGCGCCGTTGTCGAGCGCGCCCTCCACCGCCACCACCTCGATGCCCAGCGGCGCGAGCCGCTCGCGCGCCACCGCGACGTTGGGCGCCCAGCCCTCGGTGGCGACGGTGCGCGCGGGCCGCAGCGGCAGCCGGCCGAGCCACTCGCCGCCACCCGTGCCCATGTCGAGCAGGTCGGGCGACTGGCGCGCGCGGTGGACCACCGCCCGTTCGAAATCCCAGGGCACGGCGGTGGTTGCGATGCGGCCATCGCAGGACAGGTCCCAGCCGACCAGCGGCTTGCGCGCGGCCTCGGCCAGCAGTCGATCGAATTCGGTCATCGCGCCAGTCTGCCGCACGACGGCCTCAGGGCGCGAGCGTGCGATAGAAGTAGGTGGTGTCGCAGAAGCCGCCGCGCGGCAGCAGCGCATAGCCGGGGATGGTGCCGCTGCGCTGCCAGCCCGAGCGTTCGTAGAGCCGCTCGGCCTCGGGGCTCGAGGTGTCGAGCACCAGCAGCGTCTTGCCGCTGTCGCGCGCGGCCTGCTCGGCCGCCTGCATCAGCAGCGCGCCGAGCCCCTGGCGCCGCCCGCGCCGGTGCACCAGCATCTTCGCGAGGTCGGCGCGGTGCGGCTGGTTGTCGGGCTGGTCGAGCACGAGCTGCACCGTGCCGACGATGCCCTGCGCATCCTCCACCACCATCAGCGCGCGCTCCCCGCGCGCCACGCCGTCGGCCACCTTGCGCCAGAAGGCCAGCGCCTGCTCGAGCGACAGCGGATGCATGAAGCTCACCGAGGCATCGCCGTCGACGCAGTCGATCAGCAGCTCGGCCAGCGATTGCAGTTGCGCCGCGTCCACCGCCCGCAGGCGGCGCACCGGGTGGAGGCTGGTGGGGCTGGTGGGGTTCATGGCGTTCGTTCTCACTTCCAGACATCGGGATGGGGGCTCACGATCGCGACCGCATAGCGGGCGGTCTCGCGCGTGGGATTGAAGTAGGCGACGGGCCGGTCGAGCACCATCGCGAGGCAGTCGCCGGCGTCGAGCCGGTGGCGCTCCTCGCCCACCGTGATCTCGATCGTTCCCTCGAGCATCCAGACCTGCTGGTGCACCTGCGACTCGCGCGCGCCCGATTCGTAGGCCACGCGCGCCTTGGGCGGGAACAGCACCTCGACGATCTGCAGTGGCGAGGCGATGCCGCCGGGCGACACGTTGCGCCGCAGGTAGCCCGACGAGGGATCGCGCCATTGCGGCTGGTCGGCGCGGCGCGCCACCGGATCGGCGCGCGGGCGCGGCTCGTCGAACAGCGCGGCCAGCATGGTGCCGAGGCCGGTCGCGAGCTTCTCGAGCACCACCGCCGTGGGGCTGCTCTCGCCGCGCTCGATCAGCGAGATCATCGAGCGGCTGACCCCGCTCTGCGCGGCCAGCGCCTCGAGCGAGAGGCCACGCGCGGCGCGCAGTTCGCGCACGCGCCGGGCGATGCGGTCGTTGAGAGGGGCGGGAGCTTCTTCTTTCATGTTGGATTTATTCTCCAACATGATGGAATTGTGGTCAAGCCGGCGATGCCGCCTCGCGCAGTGCCTTGTAGGCGGCCACCAGGTCATCGAGCGAGAACGCGCGATTGAGTCCGCTGGGATTGGGCAGGATCCAGGTCTCGATGCCGGCGAAGGGTTCGGGCTGGCGGCCCCATTCGATCTGCGGGCGCCCCGTCATGCCCGCATAGGCGGCCTTGCCGAGGAACGCGAGGCGGCGCGGGCCACAGGCGGCGATCTTGCGGGTGAAGGCCTCGGTGGCGGCCGCGAATTCATGCGCGGCCAATTGGCTCGCGCGCGCCGTCGGCCGGTCGACGGCCGTGGTCAGGCCGTAGCCGCGTTGCAGCAGCTGCGGCGCCTGGGCGGGTTGCATCAGCGTCGGCGTGAAGCCCGCCAGGTGCAGCACGCGCCAGAAGCGGTTGCCCCGGCCTTCGAAGTGCAGGCCCGAGGCGGCCGCGCGCTGGCCCGGGTTGATGCCGCAGAAGACGATGGCGAGGCCGGGGGCGAGGAGGTCGGGCAGAGCTTGGGAAGCCATGCGGGTCGATTGTGTCGTCTCGCGACGAGAGGCGCCCGCGTGCCTGCGCGGCCTTCTTCTAGGCTTTCGACGCCCCCGCCTGCGCGCCGGGCCCGGCCTGATCGGCATGGGCAGGGTCTTCGGATGGTTGCCCGCGAACGGCAGGCAGGGTGCCATGCCGCAGCCATGCATCGAGCTCACCCTGCGAGATGCCCATCCAGCCGGCCGTCGATGCACCCAGGCCGTCGACCGCCTGCTGGTACGCGAGCTTGAAGGCACCCTGCGCCTCGGCCTCGCTGCCGAAATGCCCGTCCCTGTGCCAGAGCCCGACAGGAACGACCTGACCCGGTTTCGCTCCCGCCTCGACGAGCCGGCGGTGATCCCTCTGCGTGAAGCCCTTCGATCGGCGACTTGCCGGAAGATCCTTGGGGGTGCTCAAAGCCATGGCGCTCTCTGGTGGGGGTTGAACCTGCCCCACGGCCAGGCAGCCCGCACCGCAGGAGTTGGTCTTCGACCAACGCCATCTACGCAGAGGAAACGGCTTCGGATTCAGCCTGGCGATGGCGCCTCCTTGCGTTGTCGCCCGCCCATCGACCGCTCATGCCAGGCGAGCCGAGGCTCGCCCTCCCCCTCATCACTCCACCGTCACGCTCTTCGCCAGGTTGCGCGGCTTGTCCACGTCCGTGCCGCGCGCGCAGGCCGTGTGATAGGCCAGCAGCTGCAGCGGCACCACGTGCAGCAGCGGCGACAGCGCGCCGTAGTGCTCGGGCATGTGGATCACGTGCAAGCCTTCGCTGCTCTTGATCTTCGAGTCGCCGTCGGCCAGCACGTAGAGCACGCCGCCGCGCGCGCGCACTTCCTGCAGGTTGCTCTTGAGCTTCTCGAGCAGGGCGTCGTTGGGCGCCACGGCGACCACCGGCATCTCGCTGGTCACCAGCGCGAGCGGGCCGTGCTTGAGCTCGCCGGCGGCATAGGCCTCGGCGTGGATGTAGGTGATCTCCTTGAGCTTGAGCGCGCCCTCGAGCGCGATCGGGTAGTGCAGGCCGCGGCCCAGGAACAGCGCGTTGTCCTTGCGCGCGAAGTCCTCGGCCCAGTTGATGATCTGCGGCTCGAGCGCGAGCACCGACTGCAGCGCGACCGGCAGGTGGCGCATCTCCTTGAGGTAGCGCGCCTCGTCCTCGGCGCTCAGCAGGCCCTTCGACTGCGCGATCGCCAGCGTGAGCAGGAACAGGCCCGCGAGCTGGGTGGTGAAGGCCTTGGTCGAGGCCACGCCGATCTCGACGCCGGCGCGCGTGATGTAGGCCAGCTTGCACTCGCGCACCATGGCGCTGGTGGCGACGTTGCAGATGGTCAGGGTCTGCTCCATGCCGAGCGAGCGCGCATGCTTGAGCGCGGCCAGGGTGTCGGCGGTCTCGCCCGACTGGCTGATGGTGACGACCAGGGTGCGCGGGTCGGGCACCGAGTCGCGGTAGCGGTACTCGCTCGCGATCTCGACCTGGGTCGAGATCTTGGCGATGCCCTCGAGCCAGTACTTGGCGGTGCAGCCGCTGTAGTAGCTGGTGCCGCAGGCCAGGATCAGGATGCGGTCGATGTCCTTGAACACGCGGTGCGCGCTGGCGCCGCTCTGCTTGCCGTCCTGGCCGATGCCGTCGAACAGCTCGGGCACGATGCCTTCCACGCCCTCGAGCGTGTCGCCGATGGCGCGCGGCTGCTCGAAGATCTCCTTCTGCATGTAGTGGCGGTAGGGGCCGAGCTCGGCCGCGCCGCTGTGGGCCTGCACGGTGCGCACCGGGCGCTGCACCGGCTTGTGGGCGCGGTCGACGATCCAGTACTTGCCGGGCTGCAGGTCGACCACGTCGCCTTCCTCGAGGTACACGATCTGGTCGGTGACGCCGGCCAGCGCCATCGCGTCGCTGGCCAGGAAGTTCTCGGCACCGTCCTTGCCGGCGCCCAGGATCAGCGGCGAACCGGCGCGCGCGCCGACCACGCGCTGCGGCTCGTCGCGGCTGATCACGGCGATGGCGTAGGCGCCCGTGAGCTGGCGCACGGCGCCCTTCACGGCCTCGAACAGGTCGCCGTCGTAGAGGCTGTCGACCAGGTGGGCGATGACCTCGGTGTCGGTCTGGCTCTCGAACACGTAGCCCTTGGCTTCGAGGCTGGCACGCAGCGCCTCGTGGTTCTCGATGATGCCGTTGTGCACCAGCGCGATGCGGCCGGGCCGCGCTTCCTGCGCGCCGGCGCCCGGGCCGTGGCTGAAGTGCGGGTGGGCGTTGTGCACCGCGGGCGCGCCGTGCGTGGCCCAGCGGGTGTGGGCGATGCCGGTCAGGCCCTCGAGCTTGTCCTCGGCGACCTGGGTCTGGAGGTCGGCCACGCGCGAGGTGGTGCGCGCGCGCGTCAGGCCGCCCGCGTGCACGGCCACGCCGCAGGAGTCATAGCCGCGGTACTCGAGCCGCTGCAGGCCCTGGACCAGGACCGGGACGATGTTTCGATGGGAAGCCGCGCCGACGATGCCGCACATGGTTGTCTTGCCTTTGGAAAGGAATGAAGGAGAACGAAAAGAATTGCTGCGAATGGTAGGGAGGGTGAAAAGAAATTTGCCGTCTAAATTTCCATGAATTTGGACTTTTCTTTCACACATTCAGGTTGATGAATTTTTATTCCATAATTTCACGAATCATGGAATCCATTGCATTAGACGCCATCGACCTGAAGCTGCTCGACGCCCTGCAGCGCGACGCCTCGGCCACCAACCAGAAGCTGGCGGCGGCCGTGGGCATCTCGCCGCCGACCTGCCTGCGGCGGGTCCAGCGGCTGTGGCAGGAGGGATTGATCGAGCGCCAGGTGGCGCTGCTGTCGCCCGACCGGCTGGCCGCCGTGCTGGGCCACGGGCTGCAGGCGGTGGTGGAGATCTCGCTCGACCGGCAGGACGCCGGGTCGCTCGAGGCCTTCGAGGCGCGCGTGATCGCGGACGACGCGGTGCAGCAGTGCTGGCGCGTGTCGCCGGGGCCGGATTTCGTGCTGGTGGTGGCCGCGCGCGACATGCCCGGCTACGGCGCGCTGGTGCAGCGGCTGTTCACCGCCGACGCCAACGTGCGCAACGTCAAGGCCTTCTTCAGCCTCAAGCGCGCGAAGTTCGAGCCGCGGGTGCCGCTGACGCCGCTGGCGCCCGCGGGCTGAGGCGCGTCAGGCCTTCGGCTTCTTCTGCGGCCGCTGCCAGTTCGGGATCGTGACCTGCTTGCCGCGCGCGACGATGAGCGCGCCCGGCGGCGTGGTCTTGCTGATGGTGGAGCCGCCGCCGATGGTGCCGCCCGCGCCGATGGTGACCGGCGCCACCAGCACGCAGTTGCTGCCGATGTGCACGTCGTCCTCGAGCACGGTGCGGTGCTTGTTGGCGCCGTCGTAGTTGGCGGTGATGCTGCCCGCGCCGTAGTTGACGCGCGCGCCCACGGTGGCGTCGCCCAGGTAGGCCAGGTGGTTGGCCTTGGCGCCGGCGGCCAGGGTGGAGTTCTTGACCTCGACGAAGTTGCCGATGTGCACCTCGGTGCCGAGCTGGGCGCCGGGGCGCAGCCGTGCGAAGGGGCCGATCAGCGCGCGCTCGCCGACCGTCACGCCGGCCTTCTCGCCATCGATGTGGGTGAAGGGATGGATCACGGCGCCGGCCTCGATGCGGGCATTGGCGATGACGCAGTTGGCGCCGATGCGCACGCCCTCGCCGAGCGAGACCTGGCCCTCGAACAGGCAGTTGACGTCGATCTCGACGTCGCCGCCGCATTCGAGCGTGCCGCGCAGGTCGAAGCGCGCCGGGTCGGCCAGCCGCACGCCCTGGGTCATCAGGGCCTCGGCCTGGCGGCGCTGGAAGGCGCGCTCGAGCTCGGCCAGCTGCACCGGGCTGTTGATGCCGGCCACCTGCAGGCCGTCGGTCGTGATGTGGGCCACCACCGGCACGCCATCGGCCGCGGCGTGCTTGACGATGTCGGTCAGGTAGTACTCGGCCTGGGCGTTGCGGTTGTCCAGCCGCTCGAGCCAGCCCTTGAGCAGCTTCGCGGGCGCGGCCATCACGCCGCTGTTGATCTCGCGCACCGCGCGCTGCGCCTCGCTGGCGTCCTTGTGCTCGACGATGGCGGTCACCTCGCCGCCCGCGGCGTTGCGGATGATGCGGCCGTAGCCGGTGGGGTCGTCCAGCTCGATGGTCAGCAGCGCCAGCCGCTCGCCGCCGCTGGCGGCGATCAGGGTGCGCAAGGTGTCCTCGGCGATCAGCGGCACGTCGCCCGAGAGGATCACCACCGTGCCGTCGTCGGGCAGGAGCGGCGTGGCCTGCTGCACCGCGTGGCCGGTGCCCAGCTGCGGCTCCTGGCGCGCGAAGCGCAGCGAGGCGGCCTCGGGCGAGGCGGCCATGGCGGCCTCGACCTGCTCGGCGCCGTGGCCCGTGACGATCACCACGTGCCGGGCGCCGATGCGCGCGGCGGTGCCGGTCACGTGCGACAACAGTGCGCGGCCGGCCAAACGATGCAACACTTTGGGAAGCCTGCTCTTCATGCGCGTGCCCTTGCCGGCCGCCATGATCACGACGTCGACCGGTCCCTGGTTGCCCTGCTTCGGAATCTGATTCATGCCTTTTTCTACCCGGATGCGTTGTTTCAAGCTGGCGCGGATTATCGGCGTGATGGCGCTGGTGGCCGTCCTGGGGGCTTGCAGCGCCATCAAGCTGGCCTACAACAACCTGCCCGAGCTCAGCTACTGGTGGCTCGACGGCTACCTCGATTTCGACGGTTCGCAGACGCCCAAGGTGCGCGACGAGCTCGCGCAGCTGCTCGACTGGCACCGGCGCAACGAGCTGCCGAAGATCGCGGCGCTGCTGCAGGAGGCCGAGACGCTGGCGCCCGGTGAGGTGACGCCGGCCCAGGCCTGCGCCATGACCGACCGCATCCGCGACCGGCTGCTGGCGGTCAGCGAGCGCGCCGAGCCCGCGGGCACCGAGCTGTTGCTGAGCCTCAGCGAGGCCCAGCTGCAGCAGCTCGAGCGCAAGTACGCGAAGAACAACGCCGACTACCGCAAGGACTGGCTCGACCGCTCGCCGGCCCGGGTGCAGGAGAAGCGCTACGACCAGTTCCTCGACCGCTTCGAGGACTTCTACGGCCGGCTTTCGCCCGAGCAGCGCGAGCTGCTGCGCCAGCAGGTGGCGCAGTCGGTGTTCGACCCGAAGCTGCAGGACGTGGAGCGCCGCAAGCGCCAGCAGGAGGCACTGGTGCTGCTGCGCGGCTTCGTCGCGAACCGCACGCCGCCCACCGAGGCGCGCGCCGCGCTGCATGCCTACCTGCAGCGCATCGCCGATCCGCCCCCGGGCCCCTGGCGCGAGCAGCAGCAGGCGCTGCTGCAGGAAGGCTGCCGCAACCTGGCCGCGCTGCACAACGGCACCAGCGCGGCGCAGCGCGCGCAGGCGGTCAAGCGGCTGCAGGCCTACCGCGAGGACCTGCGGCAGCTCTCGGGCGCGGCCGGCTGAGCCGCCCCTGGCTCAGATCAGCGGCGTGGGCCGCAGCGGCCGCTCGAAGTAGTCGCCCAGCGCCTCGAGCGCGCGCGGCTCGAGGATGCGCAGCCAGCGGTCGTCGAGCTTGTAGAGCCCGAGCTGCGACAGCCGCCGCAAGGTCTTGTTGGTGTGGACCAGCGACAGCCCGAGCGCATCGGCGATGTGCTGCTGGTTGAGCGGGAACTCGACCCAGCCGTCGCGCACCATGCCCACGCGCTCGGCGCGGCGGTACAGGTGCATCAAGAGCATCGCCACGCGCTCGACGGCGCTGCGCCGGCCGGTGGTCACGAGGTTGTCGTCGATCATCTTTTCCTCGCGCGCGGCCAGCCAGGTGATGTCGTAGCCGAGCTTGGGCTCGGCATGGAACAGCTCCCAGAGCCTCTCGCGCGCGAACACGCACAGCGAGACCTCGGTCAGGGCCTCGACGCCGTGGGTCTGGCCGTCGGCGAACTCGTCCTGCAGCCCGACGAAGTCGCCAGGCAGCAGCACGTTGAGGATCTGCCGCCGGCCGTCGCTCAGGGTCTTGTAGCGGAAGGCCCAGCCCGAATAGAGCGTGAACAGCTGCGGGCTGCGCCGGTGTTCCTCGATGATCGAGCCGCCGGCCTCGACGCGGCGCGCGCCGATGCGGAACGATTCGATGGTGCGCAACTGGTCGGCGGACACCGGCAAAAAGGCCGGCAGCTGACGCAGCGCGCAACGGCTGCAGGGATGGGGCCCGTTCTCCGGGGCGGCGGGTGTGGGGTACTGGTCGGGCACCACCGACTATAGGCATCGAGGGGGGTGGGACCGGTATGTCTTTTTACATTTCGTGATGTCGGACGGCTGCCTACACTGCGCTCGCTTTTCCCATCCCGGCCCATGATTTCCGACGAACAGACGCAAGCTCCCGCGCCCGCCCCGGCGCTCTCCGAGATCCTCTACTGCAGCGAGCTTGCGCCGGACCTGCCGCCCGACACGGTGGCCAACATCGTCGCGCGTGCCCGTGCGCGCAACGGCGAACTCGGCATCACCGGGCTGCTGGTCTTCGACGGCCAGCGCTTCTGCCAGCACATCGAGGGACCGCCCGACGCCCTGCGCTCGCTGATGGACCGCATCGCGCGCGACCCGCGCCATGTCGACGTGCGCGTGGCCTGGCAGGGCGAACTGGCCGCGCGCCGTTACAGCGGCTTCCGGCTCGGGCTGGCCGAGAGCGAGGGCCCCGATCTGATGGCCGGCGTGCATGCGCTCGACGGCGAGGTCGCGCTCAAGCATTTCCTGGCGCTGCGCCGCAGTTTCGACATCAACGGCTGAAGACGGCCGCGCCAAAGGAAAAGGGCCGGACGATGCGCGAAGCGCCGTCCGGCCCCTTGGTATGACGGGCGCGGCTCGCGCCGCCGCCCGATGGCCCAGGATCGATCAGGAAACCCGCGGGATCAAGCGGCGTCCCACGTGTACGTGGCGCCGTAGCCGTCCCAGGCTTCCATCACGATGCGCTGGCCGGCCACCACGGTGAGCGACTCACCGGGGGCGAGCACCAGGTCCTCGCTCGGGTTCTCGAGCGTGGCATCGGGCGTGATCCAGACCCGGCCCTGGCGCACGCGCAGCACGCTGTCGCCGCGCGCCTTCAGGCTCATCGCCTCGCCGGGCGCGATTTGCCAGGCACCGCGGCGCACGGCCGGCGGAATCGCGGCGGCGGTGTTGCGGTTGGGCAGCGACAGGGTGGACAGCGTAGAGGTGGTGCAGACGGCAGTGGACATGATGGGCTCCTAGGTGTTTGCCGAATCGCGAATCAATGGGTGCTTGGAAAAGGAGGCAGCAATGGCGCGGTTCGGGAATGAATGATCGTTTCCCGGCCGTTGGCAGTCCAATGAAAAGGAGGTAGCCTACTGATTCCGGTTTCGCATCAATCCCGAGGCAGGCGCCGGCCCCCGATCCATGCAGCATTCGCAAACCCACCTGCGCTCCCGCCCGATCTCCGCCGGCCACCTGCGCGCCTTCGAGGCGGTCGCGCGGCACCTGAACTTCCGCGCCGCGGCCGAGGAAATGGCCCTGACCCAGTCGGCCGTGAGCCGCCAGATCCAGTCGCTCGAGGAGGAAGTGGGCGTGCCGCTGTTCCTGCGCCACACGCGCGCGGTCGAGCTGACCAGCGCGGGCGCCCAGCTGCTTTTGGCGGTGCAGCAGGCGCTGCCGCGCGTCGACACCGCGGTGCGGCAGATCCGCCAGAGCGCCGGGCGCAAGAGCGTCTCGCTGACCACCTTCGCCTCGTTCGCCTCGATGTGGCTGATCCCGCGCCTGGAGGCCTTCCAGCGCGACAACCCCGAGATCGACATCCGGATCGACGCCAGCGACCTCGCGGTCGACCTCGAGGTGGCCGACGTCGACATCGCGCTGCGCTACGGCCCGCGCGAGGCCATGCCCCCGCAGGCCGTGCGGTTGTTCGGCGAAAACCTCACGCCGGTGGCGAGCCCCTGGCTCATCAAGAGCAGCCCGCCGATCAAGAAGCCCGAAGACATCGCGCGCTTCACGCTGATCGAGGCTGGCGACGCCCACCGCACCCACCTCGAGTGGCTGACCTGGCGGCGCTGGTTCGAGCTGCACGGCCTGGAACGCGCCCAGCCCAAGCGCTGGCTCTATTTCAACTACGCCTACCAGATGGTGCAGGCCGCGCTCACCGGCCAGGGCGTGGTGCTGGCGCGCAGTTCGTTGATTGCCGAGAGCCTGGCCAACGGCGACCTGATCGAGGTGCTGCCGCAGCACCGCATGGACTCGCCGATGTCCTACTGGCTGATCGCCGGCCCGCGCAGCGCGCTGCGGCCCGAGATCAAGGCCTTCTGGGACTGGCTGCTGGCGCAGGCCGGCACCACGCGCGAGACCATCGGCGAGGTGCCCGATCCGGACACCGTCGACGACCTCGACTGACGAGAAAAAGGGCGCCGCGGCTCGAAGCCGGGCGCCCGTATGCGCAGGAAGCAGCCGCTCAGCCGATCGGCCAGACCACCCCGTTGTCGTTGAGGATCGCGTCGAGCGGCAGGTCGTGCGCCTCGGGCTCGAAGTCCTCGAGGAAGCCGTTCGCGAAGCCCAGGCCGACCGTGAAGGGCCGCGGCTCGAGGGCGGCCAGCGTGCGGTCGTAGAAGCCGCCGCCGTAGCCGAGCCGGTAGCCGCCCGCGCTGTAGCCCACGCAGGGCACGAACAGCAGGGTCGGCACGATCAGCTCGGTGTCCTTGGGCTTGGGAATGCCGTAGGCGTCCTCTTCCATCTGGCAGCCCGGGTACCAGGCGTGGAAGGTCAGGGTCTTGTGGACCTTGTCGATCACGGGCAGGCCGATGCGGCGGCGCTGCGGCTCGTCGATCAGTTCGCCGTCCTCCTTCCACCGATGCAGCGCGGGCAGCGGATCGAACTCGCCCTTGATCGGCCAGTAGGCGCCGATCACGGTGTCGGGCCGGCCGACCAGCCAGATGCGCATCACGCGCTGCAGCAGGTCCGCGCGTGTCAGCCGGTCCGGCATGCCCAGACGTTGTTCGATCAACGCCTTGCGCAGCTGATCCTTGAGAAAACTCGCCGTCGCCGACGTGGCGGCATCCTTTGACTTGTCCATAATCTCCCGATGCAGTTTCCAAGCATTTTGGCATCCATGTGCCGCCGCCCGCGCAGCGTCGCACCGGCACTGGTTCTTTCGGCCCTCGCGGCCTGCGCGCTGACCCTCTTCGCGCCCGCCGCGGCGCTGGCGCAGAACAACAGCAACGACGAGGTGCTGCTGCAGATGAAGCAGGCCTTCCAGCGCGGCGACAAGGCCCGGCTGGCGGCGCTGCTGCCGCAGGCCCGCGGCCACGTGCTCGAACCCTGGGCCGCCTACTGGGAGCTCAAGGCGCGGCTGCAGGAAGCCGGCGCGAACGAGGTGCAGGACTTCTTCGCGCGCTACCCCGGCACCTACCAGGAAGACCGGCTGCGCAACGACTGGCTGCTGCTCACGGGCCAGCGCCGCGACTGGGACAACTTCTCGGCCGCCATCGCGGGCTTCCGCATGGGCGACGACGCCCAGGTGCGCTGCTACGCGATCCTGGTCGACGCGCTGCGCAGCGGCAGCGCCACCCAGGCCCAGGCCGACGAGATCCGGCGCAACTGGTTCGCCCAGCGCGACAGCGACGACGGCTGCCTCACGGCCGCCGACCGCATGATCGCCGCGCGCCTGCTCTCGCCCAACGACGCCTGGAAGAAGGCGCGCCTGGCCATCGAGGCCAACCGGCCGCAGGCCGCGCGCGGCGCCGTCACGCTGGCCTCGCCCGATGCGCTGCCGCTGTTCGAGGAGGTCAACGCGAGCGCGGCCAAGTTCCTCGTCACGCGCGGGCCCGTGGCCGCCAAGTCGCGCCGCGAGCTGGTGACGCTGGCACTGATCAAGATCGCGATGGCCGATCCCGAGCAGGCCGCCTCGCAGCTCGACGCCAAGTGGAGCGCGATGCTCTCGGCCGAGGAGCGCAACTGGATCTGGGGCACCATCGGCCGCCAGTCGGCGATCAAGCTCTGGCCGCAGGCCGTGAGCTACTTCGGCAACGTCACGAAGAACGCCGACCTGTCGGACGACATGCTCGGCTGGCGCGTGCGCGCCGCGCTGCGCGCCGGCCAGTGGAAGGACGTGGCGCCCGCCATCAACGCCATGAGCGAGGCCAGCCAGCAGGACCCGACCTGGACCTACTGGAAGGCCCGCGCGTTGGTCAATGCCGGCGGCGACGAGCGCCGCGCCCAGGCGCGCGAGCTCTACCAGGGCATCGCCGGTACGCGCGGCTTCTACGAGATGCTGGCGCTCGAGGAGCTGGGCCAGCGCGTGATGGCCGCCACCCGGCCCGCGCCGCTCACGCCCGAGGAACGCAACGCCGCGCGCCTGAACCCCTCGCTCAACCGCGGCCTCTACGCGATCGCGATCGGCCTGCGCCCCGAGGGCACGCGCGAATGGAACTACGCCACCAACCTGCACGACCGGGGCGGCATGGACGACCGCGCGCTGCTGGCCGCGGCCGACTTCGCGTGCCAGCGCGAGGTCTGGGACCGCTGCATCAACACCAGCGAGCGCACCAAGGGCGTGATCGACGTCGAGCAGCGCTTCCCGATGCCCTTCCACGACACCGTGCTGCGCAAGAGCCAGGATATCGGCCTCGACCCGGCCTACGTCTACGGCCTGATCCGCCAGGAGAGCCGCTTCATCATGGACGCGCGCTCGGGCGTCGGCGCCTCGGGCCTGATGCAGGTGATGCCCGCCACCGCGCGCTGGACCGCGCGCAAGATCGGCATGACCGACTTCACGCCGGGCCAGATCAACGACCGCGAGACCAACATCACCATCGGCACCAACTACCTGAAGCTCGCGCTCGACGACTTCGACGACTCGATGGCGCTGGCCGCCGCGGCCTACAACGCCGGCCCGGGCCGCCCGCGCAGCTGGCGCAACGGCCCGGTGCTCGATGCCGCGATCTGGGCCGAGAACGTGCCGTTCAACGAAACCCGCGACTACGTGAAGAAGGTGCTGGCCAACACCACCAACTACGCCGCGATCATCACCGGCCGGCCGCAGTCGCTGAAGGAACGCCTGGGCCGGGTCGGCCCGCGCGACGCCGCGATGCCCGAGCCCAACAAGGACCTGCCCTGAGATGAGCTGGCGCGACGAGGTCCTCGACACCATCGCCGCCGAGTTCTCGGACGTGGGCGACCTCGCCCAGCTCACGCGCATCCTGGTGCGGCTGCTGCTCGCATCGCTGCTGGGCTTCGTGCTCGGCTTCGAGCGCGAGCAGCAGGGCAAGGCGGCCGGCGTGCGCACCCACATGCTGGTGGCCATCGGCTCGGCCATGTTCGTGCTCGTGCCGCAGCAGACCGGCATCGTGCCGGCCGACATGAGCCGCGTGATCCAGGGCCTGGTGGCCGGCGTCGGCTTCCTCTGCGCGGGCACCATCCTCAAGCAGGGCAAGGACGAGCACCACGTGCAGGGCCTCACCACCGCCGCGGGGCTGTGGATGACGGCCGCGATCGGCATGGCCTGCGGCCTGGGCCGCGAGGCCACGGCGGTGATCAGCGCGCTGCTGGCGCTGGTGGTGCTGCAGTTCGTGCCGCGGCTCGTGAGCCTGATCGAGCGCACGATCGGGCCGCCCAAGGGCGAGGAGGCACCGGGCCGCGCCACGCCGCGCGTCATCGCCTCGAGCAGCGAGCCCGAACTGCGCACCGACGACAGCGACCGGCGATAGCCGCCGGCGCGCGGGCCGCGCCCGTCATCAATGCGCGCCGCAAACGGTATCAATCGCGCGCTGCCGGCGCCCTAGCATCGAAGGCTTTGCCACGAAACCAACCGGAGGAAATCCATGCTCAAGCTCTACATCGGCAACAAGAACTACTCGTCGTGGTCCATGCGTCCCTGGGTGCTGCTCAAGCAGGCCGGCATTCCCTTCGAGGAAGTGATGGTGCGCTTCGACGCCTTCGAGGCTGGCTCCAACTTCAAGGCCGTGGTCGGCGCGGTCAACCCCACGGCGCGCGTGCCGGTGCTGATCGACGGCGACATCACGGTCTGGGATTCGCTCGCCATCGCCGAGTACCTGGCCGAGCAGTTCCCCGACAAGGCGCTGTGGCCGCGCGACAAGGCCGCGCGGGCCCGCGCGCGCAGCGTCAGCGCCGAGATGCACTCGGGCTTCGGCAACCTGCGCAACCACTTCCCGATGAACATCGAGGCCTCGCTGGCCGAGGTCGGCGCGCGCGTGCTGAAGGAACAGCCCGGCGTGGTCGAGGACCTGGAACGCATCGCGGCCATGTGGAGCGAGCTGCTCGACACCCATGGCGGCCCGATGCTGTTCGGCGAGTTCGGCATCGCCGATGCCTTCTACGCGCCGGTGTGCATGCGCATCCGCAGCTACGGGCTGCCGGTGCCGCCCGCGGCGCAGGCCTACATCGAGCGCGTGGCGGCCCTGCCGGGCGTCGCCGCGTGGATCGAGCAGGCGCTCGCGGAGCAGGATTTCGTGGCCTTCGACGAGCCCTACCGGACCTCGCGCTGATCGTCGATCGCTGTCGTCGATCGGCGCGAGCCGGCCAGGCCGCGTCGCGTCCGGTCAGAAGCGGTAGGTGGCCGCCACGTAGGTCACGATCGGATTGAGCTTCAGGCGCGCTTCGCTGGTCGCGATCGGCAGGCCCGTGATCGAGGTCGTCGTGAGCTTGGCCTTGGTCTTCAGCGGGATGTAGGAGACCGAGAAGGAAATACCCCAGTGCTTGTCGAACTGGTAGGCCAGGCCGGCGTTGAGCACGGGCGCGAAGGAGCTGTCGAGCTTGGCGGTGGTCACGGTCGACAGCGGCCGCTGGCGCAGCTGGCTGCCGAGCGCTTCCTGCAGGTTGCTGGTGATCTGCACGCCGCTGTACCAGACGTAGGTGGCGCCCAGGCCCACGAAGGGACGGAAGGCGGCATTGCCGTCGTTGAAGTAGTACTTGCCGAGGATGGTCGGGCTCCATTGGCGTGCCTTGCCCAGTTCGCCCACGCGCGCCAGCGTGCCGGTGCCTTCGAGCTTGAACTTCGGCGGGATGCCCAGCACGCCTTCCACGGCCCAGTGGTCGTCGAGGAAATAGGCCGCGTTGAGACCCAGCGTGTCGGAATCGCTCACGCTGGCGCCCGAGCCGGCGAGCACGCTCTGCACCGGCGAGGTCAGCATCAGCGGCTTGCTCTTGTCCTGCGGCGAAAGATGGAACCAGCCCGCGCCGACGACCCAGTCGCCGGCCTTCTGTGCAAAGGCGCTGCCGGACGTCAGTGCCCCGAGGGCTGCCAACGCCAACATGGTTTTTTTCATGATGTGAATACTCCTTTGGTTGAAATTCCCCCTCCAAACGCGGTGCCGGTCTGCCGCCGGTGAGGCGTTCGAGCGCATCGAGCGAGCGAACGATCGTTCGATTTGCCTCGGAGATTATCGAACGACCGTTCTTTTTAAGCCCTGCGGGGTATCCCTACACTGCGCGCATGAAAACCTATCTCGTCGGCGGCGCGGTGCGCGACCGCCTGCTCGGACGCCCGGTGTCGGACCACGACTGGCTCGTGGTCGGCGCCACGCCCGAGGACATGGTGGCACAGGGCTTCCTGCCCGTGGGGCGCGACTTCCCGGTATTCCTGCATCCATCGACGCGCGAGGAGTACGCGCTCGCGCGCACCGAGCGCAAGAGCGCGCCCGGCTACCGCGGCTTCGTGATCCATGCCGCGCCCGACGTGAGCCTCGAGCAGGACCTCGCGCGGCGCGACCTGACCATCAACGCGATCGCGCTGCCGGCCGAGCGCGTGGCCGCCGACGGCAGCTTCGACCCCGCCCCCACCGACCTGGCCGACCCCTTCGACGGCCAGCGCGACCTGCGCGAGAAGCGGCTGCGCCACGTCACCGACGCCTTCCGCGAGGACCCGGTGCGCATCCTGCGCGTGGCGCGCTTCGCCGCGCGCTTCGACGACTTCGAGGTCGCGCCCGACACGCTGGCGCTGATGCGCGAGATGGTCGCGGCCGGCGAGGTCGATGCGCTGGTGCCCGAGCGCGTGTGGCAGGAACTCTCGCGCGGGCTGATGGAGACGCGGCCCTCGCGCATGTTCGAGGTGCTGCGCGCCTGCGGCGCGCTCGCGGTGCTGCTGCCCGAGGTCGACCGGCTCTGGGGCGTGCCGCAGCCCGCGCAGCACCATCCCGAGATCGACACCGGCGTACACCTGATGATGGTGCTCGACACCAGCGCTCGCCTGTCGGCGTCGCTGGGCGTGCGCTTCGCCTGCCTGATGCACGACCTCGGCAAGGGCACCACCGATCCGGAAATCCTGCCGCGCCACATCGGCCACGAGAAGCGCAGCGCCGAGCTGCTGCAGGCGGTGTGCGATCGCTGGCGCGTGCCGGTCGACCTCCGCGAGCTGGCCGAGGTGGTGGCGCGCGAGCACGGCAACATCCACCGCAGCGGCGAGCTCGACGCCGCCGCGCTGGTGCGGCTGCTCGAGCGCTGCGATGCCTTCCGCAAGCCCGCGCGCTTCGCCGAGGCGCTGCTGGCCTGCGAATGCGACGCGCGCGGCCGGCTCGGCTTCGAGCAGCGCGACTATCCGCAGCGCGAGCGCCTGCTTTCGGTACTGGCCGTGGCCGCGGCCGTGGCCACCGACGCGGTCGCGCGCCAGGCGCAGCAGGCCGGCGCCACCGGCCCGAAGATCGGCGAGGCGATCCACCGCGCGCGCATCGACGCCGTGAAGGCCGCGGCCGGCTGAACGGCCGACCGCCCCGGCGCGCAATACCACGCCCGTCGCGGCATGTCTTCACGCCTATGGCGGAGGTTCCATGACTTAGGGCACTTCCGACGCCGCACGCCCCGGCTAGCATGGGCCGGGTGATCGCCGCCCCGCCTCCCACCTCCTCGCCGGACCCGAGCGCCACGCACGCCGCGCCGGCGGTCGCGGCCGCGGTGCCGCGGGACCTGGCGCTGCGCGTGCTGCGCGAGCACCTGGCCTCGGTCTACGGCGCCTACGATGCCTCGATCGTGGTGCACTTCGGCCTCGGCGTCGCGCTCGGGGCCGCGATGTACATCGCCTCGTCGCGCACCTGGATCCTGGCCTGGATGGCGGCCCACCTGCTGCTCGGCCTGGCGCTGTACCTGATGCCGCGCTGGCATGCCGACCTGCCGCTGGACCAGACCCCGCTGTGGGCGCGCCGCCATGCGCGCACCGTCACGCTGGTGAGCCTGGCGACCGCCACCGCGCCCTGGCTGTTCATCTCGCGCGACGACCTGTCCGCGACCTCGGTGCTCACGGTGGTCGTCATCGGCAGCTGCGCGCGCGCCATGCAGCTGCTGTGGCCGCTCAAGCCCGCGCTCTACGGCTACACGCTACCGATGATGCTGAGCCTGATCACCGCGCTGGCCTGGCAGGGCGACGGCATGCACCTGTTCCTCTCGATGTTCAGCCTGGCCTACCTGCTGTTCACGCTGCGCGTGGGCCAGCAGCAGCACCGGCTGCTCACCGACTCGCTGGTGCTGCGCTTCGAGAACGAGGCGCTGGCCGAGCGCCTGGGCGAGCAGATCGCCGCGGCCGAGCGCGCGAGCATCGAGAAGACCCGCTTCCTGGCCACCGCCAGCCACGACCTGCGCCAGCCGCTGCATGCCATTGCGCTGTTCGGCGCCGCGCTCGAGAACGAGCATCCCCAAAGCCGCAACGCACAGCGCCTGATGCGCGCGGTGAACGCGCTCGGCAGCTCGCTCGACACCATGCTCGACGTCTCGCGCCTCGATGCCGGCGTGGTCGAGCCGGCGCTCGAGCCGGTCTCGCTCGACGTGCTGTTCCGCGCGCTCAATCCGATGTTCGCGGCGCAGGCCGAGCAGCGGCAATTGCAACTGCGGCTGCGCGCGAGCGGCCTGTGGGTGCGCAGCGATCCGCGGCTGCTGCACCGCATGCTGTCGAACCTGCTCGACAACGCGCTCAAGTACACGGCGCGCGGCGGCGTGTCAGTGCGCGCGCGCGTGCGGCGCAACGGCGACGGGCTCGGCGATTCGGTGTGGATCGAGGTGGTCGATTCGGGCATCGGCATCGCGCCGGGCCAACTCGACCGCGTGTTCGAGGAGTTCTACCAGGTCGACAACCCCGGGCGCGAGCGCTCGCACGGGCTGGGCATCGGCCTGGCCATCGTGCGCCGCCTCTCGCGGCTGCTCGGCCATCCGGTGCAGCTGCGCTCGCGCGTGGGACGCGGCACGCGCTTTCGGCTCGTGCTGCCGCGCTGCGACGCGCAGGCCGCCCCCGGGCCCTGGGCCGTCCGCGCCGAAACCGCACCCGCCCCGGCGGCGCCGGTGCCGGGCCGCATCCTGCTGATCGACGACGACGCCGAGATCCGCGCGGCGATGACCGAGCTGCTGCAGGCCCACGGCATCGACCTGGAGGCCGTGGCCGGCGAGGCGGAAGCGGCCGCGCTGCTGCTGGCATCGGGCCCGGCGCCCTTCCGCGCGCTGCTGTGCGACTACCGGCTCGCCAACGGCGACAACGGCCTCGACGTCGGCCAGCGCCTGCGCGCGCGCTTCGACCTCGCGGCGCCGCTGATGCTGGTGACCGGCGAGACCGCGCCCGAGCGGCTGCAGCGCGTGCGCGCCTCGGGCGTGCCGGTGCTGTTCAAGCCGGTGGAGGCCACGGCGCTGCTGCGCGCGCTGGCCGATCTCGCGCCCGGCGCCGCGCCCTGAGCCTGCGCGCAGGTCGCGGCCCCGGCCCCGGGGCACGTCCGGTTTTGGCCGACACGGCGCGCGCGGGGGCCGTGCTAAGGTCTTTCACGATGTCCAATCCCATCCGCAGCAACGATCCGCTGCCTCCTCCCCTGGGCCGGGACGCGGCCCTCTTCCTCGATTTCGACGGCACCCTGGTGGGCCTCGCGGCCACGCCCGAGGCGATCGAAGTCCCCCCTGCCCTGGTCGCGCTGCTCGGCGACCTCAAGGACCTGCTCGGCGGCGCCCTCGCCGTGGTGTCGGGCCGCCAGATCGACGTGCTCGACCGCTTCCTCGCGCCGCTGCGCCTGCCGGCCGCGGGCGAGCACGGCGTGCAGCGCCGCGATGCCAAGGGCGCGATGCAGGAGCAGCATCCGCCCGACCTGGTGCCCGTGCTCGAGATCGCCAACGAGCTCGCGCGCGTGCACGAAGGCCTGCTGGTCGAGCGCAAGCACGCGGCCATCGCGCTGCACTACCGGCTCGCGCCGCAGCTCGAGGCCGTGTGCGGCGACGCCATGTCGCGCGCCATCGCCGAGCGGCCGCAGCTCGAGCTGCTGCACGGCAAGTTCGTGTTCGAGGTCAAGCCCGCCGGCGTCAACAAGGGCATCGCCATCGACGCCTTCATGCACGAGGCGCCGTTCGCGGGCCGCGTGCCGGTGTTCGCGGGCGACGACACCACCGACGAGAGCGGCTTCGCCGTGGTGCAGCCGCGCGGCGGCGTCGGCATCAAGGTCGGCTCGGGTCCCAGCCTCGCGCAGCACCGGCTCGAGTCGCCGCGCGCCGTCTACGAATGGCTGGTGCAGGCGCGCGACCAGCTCGCGAACGCGCCCTCCCCCGCTCCCGAAGAAGCTTCGCCAAGGAATCCCGCATGAGCGACACCCAGCAGGAAGAACAACAACAAGTCCCGGCCGGGCGGCACGACGATCCGCAAGCACGGCAGCTCCAGAAGGCGCCCGAGGACCGCGGCGGCGAAGCGGTGGCCGGCGCGGCCGGCCCCGACGACGATGCGCCGGTCGACGAACGCACGGCCGCCGCGCCCAAGCCGCGCGAATTTCCGCGCCCGGCCGACTGCTCGCTCAACCTCGGCGTGATCGGCAACTGCGCCTTCAGCGCGCTGGTCGATGCACGCGCACGCGTGGTCTGGTGCTGCCTGCCGCGCTTCGACGGCGACCCGGTGTTCAACGCCCTGCTGCATCCGGGCGAAGGCGGCGCGGCCTGGGGCTTCGAGATCGAGGACTTCGCCGAAGCGAAGCAGTGGTACGAGCCGAACACCGCCGTGCTGCGCACCCAGCTGTTCGACAGCGCGGGCCAGGGCATCGAGATCACCGACTTCGCGCCGCGCTTCTACAGCCGCGCGCGCTACTTCCGCCCGCTGATGCTGGTGCGCCGCGTGCGCCCGATCGCCGGCGCGCCGCGCATGCGCGTGGCGCTCGACCCGCGCTTCCAGTGGGGCGCGACCGAGCCGGTGGAGGTCACGCGCGGCAGCAACCACATCCGCTACGTCGGCCCCGACGTCACGCTGCGGCTGAACACCGACGCCTCGATCTCGCACATCCTCGCGCGCCAGCCCTTCGTGGTCTCGCGCGAATACAACTTCATGTTCGGCGTCGACGAGACCCTGCTCGACGGCATCGCCGACACCGCGCGCCGCTTCGAGCAGGAGACCATCGCCTACTGGCGCGTCTGGTCGAAGCGGCTCGCGATCCCCTTCGAGTACCAGGACGCGGTGATCCGCGCGGCCATCACGCTGAAGATGTCGCTGTACGAGGACACCGGCGCCATCGTGGCCGCGATGACCACCAGCATCCCCGAGGCGCCCGACAGCCAGCGCAACTGGGACTACCGCTACTGCTGGCTGCGCGATGCCTTCTTCGTGGTGCGCGCGCTCAACTCGCTGAGCGAGGTCGGCACCATGGAGGACTACCTGCGCTGGCTCGGCAACGTGGTGATCGGCTCGCACGGCGAGCACATCCAGCCGCTGTACGGCATCGGCCTGGAGCGCGAGCTGCCCGAGTCCTTCGTCGAGACCCTGCCCGGCTACCGCGGCATGGGCCCGGTGCGCGTGGGCAACCAGGCGCAGGAGCACTTCCAGCACGACGTCTACGGCAACATCGTGCTGGGCGCCGCGCAGGCCTTCCACGACCACCGGCTGCTGCAGCGCGCGGGCGAGGCGGAGTTTCCGCACCTCGAGGCCGTGGGCGAGCGCGCGATCGCGGTCTACGGCACGCCCGACGCCGGCATGTGGGAACTGCGCACCCGCGCGCGCGTGCACACCAGCTCGGCGCTCATGAGCTGGGCCGCCTGCGACCGGCTCGCGAAGATCGCGCGCGCGCTCGACAAGACCGCGCGCGCCGAGGCCGCCTCCTCGGGCAAGCCCGCGGAGAACCGCATCAACTTCGCCGAGCGCGCCGCCTACTGGCACGGCCATGCCTCGCGCATGCGCGAGGAGATCCTCGCCAAGTCGTGGAGCGAGGAGCGCCAGGCCTTCGCCGAGAGCTTCGGCGGCCGCGAGCTCGACGCCAGCATCCTGCTGATGGCCGAGGTGGGCCTGATCGACGCGCGCGATCCGCGCTTCGTCTCGACCGTCGACGCGATGGAGAAGTCGCTGTGCGACGGCCCCTACATGCGCCGCTACGAGGCGGCCGACGACTTCGGCAAGCCCGAGACCGCGTTCAACATCTGCACCTTCTGGCGCATCGACGCACTCGCGAAGATCGGCCGCAAGGCCGAGGCGCGCCAGATCTTCGAGACCATGCTGGCCGCGCGCAATCCGCTCGGACTGCTGTCCGAGGACACGCATCCGGTCACGGGCGAGATGTGGGGCAACTTCCCGCAGACCTATTCCATGGTCGGCATCATCAACGCGGCGATGCGTCTGTCCGCCCCCTGGGACTCCGCCATATGAGCCGCCTCGTCGTCATCTCCAACCGCGTGGCCGACCCGCGCAAGCCCGCCGCCGGCGGCCTGGCCGTCGCGCTCGGCGAGAGCCTGCAGCAGTCGGGCGGCATGTGGTTCGGCTGGAGCGGCCAGATCGTCGAGGGCGGCCCGACCGGCGAGGGCGAGCTGCGGCGCCAGCAGGCCGGCAAGGTCACGCTGGCCACCATCGACCTGAGCCGCGAGGACCACGACAGCTACTACCTCGGCTACAGCAACGACGTGCTGTGGCCGGTGTTCCACGACCGGCTCGACCTGGCCCATTTCGACGCCAACTTCATCGGCGGCTACCGGCGCGTGAACCAGCTGTTCGCGCGCAAGCTGATGCCGCTGCTGAAGGACGACGACGTCATCTGGGTCCACGACTACCACCTGATCCCGCTGGCGGCCGAGCTGCGCGCCATGGGCTGCAAGCAGCGCATCGGCTTCTTCCTGCACATCCCGCTGCCGCCGCAGATCATCATGGCGGCGATCCCGCAGCACGAGTGGCTGATGCGCTCGCTGTTCGCCTACGACCTGATCGGCTTCCAGGCGCAGCAGGACGTGCAGCACTTCGAGCACTACGTGCACAACGAGGCCAAGGGCGAGAGCCTGGGCGCAGAGATGTACCGCGCCTACGGCAACACGGTGCGCGCGGCGGCCTTCCCGATCGGCATCGACGTCGACGAGTTCGCGGCGCTCACCCATGCCAAGGAAGCGCGCGACATGTACGAGACCATGAAGCGCGAGTACTCGCAGCGCCGGCTGCTGCTGGGCATCGACCGGCTCGACTACTCCAAGGGCATCCCGAACCGGGTGCGCGCCTTCCGCGAGCTGCTGGCCCACTACCCCGAGAACCGGCGCAGCGCCACGCTGATCCAGATCGCCTCGCCCACGCGCGAGACGGTCGATGCCTATGCCGACATCCGGCGCGAGCTCGAGTCGCTGTGCGGCGCCATCAACGGCGACTACGGCGAGCTCGACTGGATGCCGGTGCGCTACATCCACCGCATGGTCGCGCGCAAGCGCGTGCCGGGCCTGTGCCGTGCCGCGGCCGTGGGCCTGGTGACGCCGCTGCGCGACGGCATGAACCTGGTCGCCAAGGAGTACGTGGCGGCCCAGGACCCGGCCGACCCCGGCGTGCTGGTGCTGTCGCGCTTCGCGGGCGCGGCCGAGCAGATGAAGGAAGCGCTGCTGGTCAATCCCTACGACACCCACGGCACCGCCGAGACGGTGCAGCAGGCGCTGCAGATGCCGCTGGAAGAGCGGCGCGAACGGCACCAGGCGCTGCTCTCGCGCATCCGCGAGCAGGACATCCACTGGTGGCGGCGCAGCTTCCTCGAGACGCTGCGCGAGGCGGCCAGCGTGCGCTGACGCGGCCGCTCACCAGCCGGTGAGCAGCTGCATCAGCCGCATCACCGGCCGCCGCGGCACGGCCCAGGCGGCCGACACCGGCTCGGCCGGCGGCTCGGCCCGCGCGGGCAACCGCCGCGCGACGGCGATCGGCGCATGGATGCGCAACTGCACCGGCGACAGCGCCGTCAGCTCGATCCAGCCGCCGTGCTCCACGCCATGCGTCTCGCCCTCGCCGAGCACCGTGTGTGCGGTCCACACGGCCTCGCCGATCCAGCGCGGCGGCGCCGACACCCGCACGCGGCCCTCGGCCACCTGCAGCCAGGTGCCGGCGTCCACCGCCGTGCGGAAGGAATCGCCGGCTTCGAGGAAGACGGCATCGGGGGCTTGCGAGAGGGTGGTGATCATGGCGGTACCTCGGGTTCGGAAGTCGGTGAAGGAAGGGCTGGGCGCGCTTCGATCGTAGAAATTCCCCGGCCCGGAAAACAGGCACACGCCGGCGCGATTCGCACCGGAACAGCCAGGGCCGGCGGCCATCTGTTATGGTCGTTTTCCCTCGCAACTGCATCTGTTTTCCAATGAACGATCGCGCGAGCATCGACGCCATGGACTCGCTACCGCTCTATCGGCAACTGGCGGCGCGCTACGTGGACGCGATCCACACCGGCTCGCTCAAGCAGGGCGACCGCCTGCCCTCCCTGCGCAGCCTGATGCGGCTGCACGCCATCAGCCTGTCGACCGCACTGCAACTCTGTCGCGCCATGGAGAGCGACGGCTGGGTCGAGGCGCGCGACCGCTCGGGCTACTTCGTGCGCCGGCCGCGCCGGCTCGCGATCGCGCCGATGGAGGAGCCGCTGACCGTGCTGCCGCCCGATCCGGCGCAGTACGTGGGCATCCATGCGCGCGTGTCCGACTTCGTGGTGCGCGGCCGCACGGCCGGCGACACGCTGAACTTCGCGATCGCACGCGGCGCGCCGCAGCTCTATCCGGCCGAGGCGCTGCGCAATGCGATGACGCGCGCGCTGCGCCACAAGCCCGAACTGCTGACCTCGGCCACGCCGCAGAAGGGCAATGCGCAGTTCCGCGCGGTGCTGGCCCAGCGCAGCCTGCGCATCGGCATGACGATCCCGCCCGACGAGGTGCTGGTCACCAACGGCTGCATCGAGGCGCTGAACCTCGCGCTGCGCGCGGTCACGCAGCCCGGCGACACGGTGGCCGTGGAGTCGCCCACCTTCTACGGCCTGCTGCAGGTGCTCGAGAGCCTGGGCCTGCGCGCGCTCGAGATCCCGACCAGCCCGCAGACCGGCATCTCGATCGAGGCGCTCGAGCTCGCGCTGCAGGCCTACGACAACGTGAAGGCCGTGGCCGTGGTGCCGCACCTGCAGAACCCGCTGGGCAGCGTGATGCCCGACGCGCACAAGCAGCGGCTCGCGCAGCTGTGCGAGCGCCACGGCATCCCGGTGATCGAGGACGACTCCTACAGCGAACTGGTCGACAGCGAGACCCCGCTGCGCGCGCTCAAGTCCTGGGACCGCACGGGCAACGTCATCTACTGCGCCTCGCTGCACAAGATCCTCGCGCCCGGCCTGCGACTGGGCTGGATCACGGCCGGGCGCTGGCATGCGCGCGTGGAGATGCTCAAGTACGCCCAGACGCGCAACAACGAGGACCTGGCCCAGCTCGCGGCCGGCGAATTCATGGGCACCGGCAGCTACGACCGCCACCTGCGCCGGCTGCGCGAGCACCTGGGCCGCCAGCGCGAGCAGACGGCCGAGGCGATCGCGAACTACTTTCCCGCCGGCACCCGGCTCAACCTGCCGCGCGGCGGGCTGCAGCTGTGGCTGGAGCTGCCCGAGCGCATCGGCGCCAACGCCCTGTTCGAGGCGGCGCTGGCCGAGCGCATCCAGATCGCGCCCGGCGCCATGTTCTCGAACTCGGGGCGCTTCGACCACTACCTGCGCATCAACTGCGGCTGGCCCTATTCGCCGGCCATCGATGCGGGGTTGAAGCGGCTCGGCGAGCTTGCGGCGCAGTGCTGCGCCGCGGCGCGCCGGGCCGCCTGAACGGCCTGAACGAACGGCCCGGTGCTCAGGGCGCGATCGGCGTCAGCCCCGTGGCACCCTTCGCGGCATAGGCCGCGAACAGCGCGTTCGAGGCCGCGAGGTTCAACCGCAGCTGCTGCTTGCCGACCGCCTTCGACTTGTAGCCGAACGACACCTCGCCGCCGCGTTCGATGAAGACGCGCTCGTAGTCGATGAACAGCGCGAAGTCGCCCACCGGGCTGAAGCTCAGCACGCGCGCATCGCCCAGGGTCTCGATCTTGTAGGAGCCCGTACCGACCGCGATGCAGTTGCGCGGCGAGCCGTTGATCACGCGCTGCTGGCACTGCAGGAAGGTCACTGCGTTGCTGCTGCCGCCCGCGAAGCTCGCGCGCATCAGGTAGTTGCCGGTGTAGTAGCCGGTGATGGTGGCCGCGGTGCCCAGCGGCGCGCCGCCGACCGTGCCCAGGTCGATCGAGGTGGCACCCCACCATTCGTTCTTCGGTCCGCTCTGGAAGCTGCCGTTGTCGCCGTCGAGGGTGCCCACGCCGAAGACGCAGGGCACGCCCGGGCTGCGCTGGATCAGCGTCTCGAGGGTCGCGACGCGCGCGGTGGCCGGCAGCGGGTTCGCCGCGCAGGCCACGCTGCCCCGGGTGCTGTCGCCGCCTTGCGCGATGTCCGCCGGATAGAGCTGGACCTTCGCGTTGTCGCGCACGTCGTAGGCGATCGCGGTGGCGAGGTCCATGCTGCCTTGCAGGCGCAGCCGGGAGCCGGCCGGGAAGGTGGCGCTGCCGAGGTCGGCGCTGATCGCCGCCGCGCTGGCCTGCGGGCCCCAGTTGGCATAGCGCGATCCATAGGGGCCGTTGCTGGTGTACGGGGAGGACTTGATGCGGTTCACCACGTCGGCCAGCTTCTGGCCCGAGATGTCGACATCGATCCGGCGCGAGCGGCTCACGCTCAGGCCGTCGCAGTAGTCCGAGATGTTGCGCCCGGCGGCGTCGCGCACGGTGGTCGTGTTCTTCGAGTCCGCGCACGCGAGCCAGCTGCGGCCGTTCCAGTGCAGGTCGCCGACCCGCGCCGGATCGCCGCCCGAGGCCCAGCGCGTGACCGTGCCTGCCACGCTGCGCTCGCGCTGGTCGCGAAAGTGCGTCAGTCCGTCCACCGGCGTGTTCTCCGCGACGGTCGAGACCAGCAGGCGGCGGCTCCAGTTGTTGCTGTCGGAGATGGTGAACCAGTCGAGGATGCCGGTCGCCGCGATGGCCTCGCCGGCGCCCACGGACGGCCCGGCGGCCAGCTTGGTGAGGCCCACCGCCACGCCGATGTTGGCCGGGCGCAGCTGGTTCTCCTGGGCGTTGGTCGCGTAGTAGGTCGACTGGCCCGCCATCAGGTCCTGGCACGGCTTGGTGCCGACACCGCCCGCGCAACTGGCGCGCGAGAACTCCTGGTTCACGAGGTTGCGCACCGAGGTCAGCTTGTCGAGCAGCATGCGTTGCGTCTCGAGCGAGATGTCGCCGGCCGAGATGGTGCCGCCGCTGATGTCGGCGGTGCCGATGCTGTCGGCCAGCGTGCGGGAAATCGCCTGCGAGAACGCGACCAGCGTCGCGGCCGTGGTGGCCGAGAGCAGGTCGCCATTGGCGGTGTAGTCGTCGAACAGGCTGCCGCCCAGGCCGAGCTGCGCGCGCAGGTTGGCTTCGGCCTCGGCGGAGGTGGCGCCCGCGCCGGTGCCCAGGTAGTGCACGAGCGTGGTCAGCGGGCTCACGAGACCCGGCTTGTCGGCCGGCGCCTTGAGCACGTAGGCGGTCTTCACCGGCCCGAGCTCGGCATCGACGGCGTCGGTGCCCACCAGCGCGACGACCGGGTACTTGCCGGCGTCCGCGGCATCGATCTCGAGCGTGACCTTGCCCGCCGTGTCGGTCCTGCCGCTGGGCTCGCCGCTGTCGAGCAGGCCGTTGTTGTTCTTGTCGAGGAAGACGTTGGCATTGCGCAGCACGCCGTCGACCACCTTGACCTCGAGCTTCTGCGCGGCCGGCGGTGCGGGCGCGGGTGGCGGCGGCGCGACACCGACGAAGGGAAAGCCACCACCGCCACCGCCACCTCCACCCCCGCATGCCGCCAGCGCCAGCAACGCCGCGACGCTCGCCAGCGACATGCCCGAACGCGAGAACACCCTCTTGGAACCAGTCATGGGAACACTCCTTTTTTTGCGTCAACGAAGGTTCTCCATGAACCCCCTCGGCTCGAGTGTTCTGGCCCGCGCGCGGGCGCGCATCATCGAAATGAATGAGAGGCGGGGTGATGGCGCGAATTCATCGCGCGGGGCCGGTGCGAGTCCGGCCCGGTGCCGGCGGCGTTCAGTCGAGCAGCGCGAGCGCCGCGTAGTCGCCGATCTTGTCGCCCAGGCCCGCGCGCACCAGCTCGACGCCGCGCGTCAGCGGCAGCAGCCGGCCGTCGATCTGCGCCTGCAGCCGGGGCAGCAGGAAGTCGCTGTGGTGCAGGAACACGCTGCCGCCGAGGCTGATGCGCTGCAGGTCGAGCGTGGCGACCAGGTTGTAGAGCAGGCGGCCCATGACGCGGCACAGCGCGTCGACCACCTCGAGCGCATGCCGCTCGCCGGCCGAGGCGGCGGCGAACAGGTCGGGCGCGGGCCGGCCGAAGCGGCGGTCGATGGAGTTGCCGGCCACCAGTGCCTCGACGTCGCCGATGTTGCCGCAGCCGCAGAGCGCGCCGCTGCCGTCGTCGGCCACGAAGCTGTGGCCCGCATGGCCCGCGTTGCCGTTCTTGCCGCGCAGCGCGCGGCCGTCCACGCACAGGCCCACGCCCACGCCGGTGCTCCAGGTCACGTAGGCGCAATGGTCGAAGCCCTGCAGCGCGCCCCAGTGGCGCTCGGCCTCGAGCGCGGCCACGGCGTCGTTCTCGACCCGCACCCAGCCGTAGCGCTGCGCGAGCGGCGCCTCGACCACCGCCGTCATCCAGTCGTTGGGCAGGCCGCGCGCCGGGCCGGCGATGCCGCCGCAGATGTTGGGCGTGGCGAGTTCGACCTTGCCGTCGCGCAGTTCGAAGGGGCCGGTCGAGGACACGCCCACGCGCTCGATGCTCGCGGGGTCGACGTTCTGCTCGGCGCAGACGGCATCGATCATGCGGATGATCTGCTGCGCCACCGCGTCGTTGTCGCCGGTCTTCGCGGTGGGTTCGCTGCGCCGGCCGATCAGCGGCGCATCGCTCGACGCGGAAAGGCTCACGGCCACCTTGGTGCCACCGATATCGACGCAGGCTCTCATTGCGGTTGTCTTCTTTCGTGAAATCCGGCGTTGCCGGAGCTACAGCAGCCGCGCCACCAGCGCCGCGATCATGCTGAGCACCACCGTGCTCGCGATCGGCAGCTGCCATTCGCGGCCGAAGGCGCGGAACTCGAAATCGCCGGGCAGTCGTCCGAAGCCGAAGCGGCGCAGCCAGGCGGTCAGGCCGCTCATGAGCACCAGCGCCAGGACGACGACGATCAGCCAGCGAAGCATGAAACCAGTCTAGCCCTGGAGCACGGCCAGTGCTTGTCGGTGAAGTTCGGGTGTGGCCGCCGCGATCACGCGGCCATCGGACTTCAGCCCCAGCGGCCGGCCTTCCCAGTCGGTGATCACGCCGCCCGCGGCCTCGATCAGGCCGGCCGGGCCGAGGTAGTCGTAGGGCTGCAGGCCGGTCTCGACCACCAGGTCGATGGTGCCGCCCGCGAGCTGGGCATAGCCGTAGCAGTCGCCGCCGAAGCGGCGCATCGCGCACTGGCGGCTCAGCCGGTCGAAGGCCTGCCAGTCGGCGGGCGCGAAGATGTCGGGCGAGGTGGTGACGATGCGCGCCTTGGCGACCTCGCCGCAGGCGCTCGCGTGCACCGGCTGGCCGTCGCGCGTGGCGCCCACGCCGGCCTGGCCGATCCAGCGTTCCTTCAGCACCGGCATGTCGACCATGCCGAACACCACGCGCTCGCCCTGCAGCACGCCGATCAGCGTGCCCCACAGCGGCGAGCCGGTGATGAAGCTGCGGGTGCCGTCGATCGGGTCGAGCACCCAGACGCGCTCGGCCTCCAGGCGCTCGGCGCCGTGCTCCTCGCCGTAGATGCCGTCGGCCGGCGCGCGCTGCGCGAGCAGTTCGCGCATGGCGGTCTCGGCCGCGCGGTCGGCCAGCGTGACCGGGCTCTCGTCGGCCTTGGTGATGATGTCCAGCGGGGTGCGGAAATGGCGCATCGACTGGGCGGCGGCGGCGTCGGCCAGCGCCTGCGCGAGGCTCGGGAGATCGGCGTTGGAAGTGCTCATGGCAAAGGACTGCGGGCAAAGCGGCAGGGCGCCGCGAACCCCGGATTAGACCCGACCTTGCGCCGGGGTCCAGGCCGAACTTGGATCGGCCCGGGGTTTGACCGGCGCGACCCGCCGTCCTAGCATGGCCCGAAAATTGCCAAGCGGAGACGACATGACCAGCTTCCAGCCCCTGCGCCGCGCCCTGCTCGCGGCCCTGCTCGGCACCGCCGCCGCCCTCGCCCACGCCACCCCGTCGGAATCGGAGCACCGGCTGATCGACACGCTGATCCAGCGCGTGGCCAAGATGGGCTCGATGACCTTCCTGCGCAACGGCAGCGAGTACAACGCCACCGAGGCCGCCAAGCACATGCAGGCCAAGTACGAGCATTTCCGCAAGGAGATCGTGACCGCCGAGGACTTCATCGAGCGCTGCGCCACGCGCTCGGAGATGACGGGCCAGGCCTACCGCGTGAAGCTCGGCGGCGGCGCGATCAAGGAATCGGGCGAGTTCCTGCGCGCCGAGCTGCGCAGCCTGCGCGAGGAGGCGAAGAAGGGCGCCAAGGCCGGCTGAGCACGGTCGGTCAGCGCTGCTGGCCCCACTTGCGCACCGTCAGGCGCTCGAGCGTCTTGAAGCCCAGGCTTTCGACCAGCAGCCCGATCAGCACCACCATGACCAGGCCCGCGAACACGCGGTCGGTGTAGAGCTCGTTGCGGTTCTGGAAGATGTACCAGCCCAGTCCGCCCTTGCCCGAGGAAGCGCCGAACACCAGCTCGGCCGCGATCAGCGTGCGCCAGGCGAAGGCCCAGCCGATCTTGAGCCCCGAGAGGATCGACGGCAGCGCCGCCGGCACCAGGATCTGCAGCACGTAGCGCAGGCCCGTGAGGCCGTAGTTGCGCCCGGCCATGCGCAGGGTCTCGGGCACGCCCTGGAAGCCCGCATAGGTGTTGAGCGCCAGCGGCCACAGCACCGAATGGATCAGCACGAACACCAGGCTGCCGCGGCCCAGGCCGAACCACAGCAGCGCCAGCGGCAGCAGCGCGATCGCGGGCAGCGGGTTGAACATCGAGGTCAGCGTGTCCAGCAGGTCGCGGCCGATGCGCGTGGACACCGCGAGCGTGGTCAGCGCGAAGGCCAGCGCCACGCCCGCGAGGTAACCCTGCACCAGCACCGCGAGCGAGATGCGCACCTTCTCGAGCAGCTCGCCGCTGGCCAGGCCCTCGACCAGCGCGCGCGCGGTGGCGCTGAAGGTGGGCAGCAGCAGGTCGTTGTCCTGCCAGCGCGCCGCCAGTTCCCACAGCAGCGCGATCGCGACCAGGATCAGGCCCTTGCGCAGCCAGGCCTGCGAGGCCAGGCGCGCGCCCAGCGGCAGCCGGCGCTCGACCGGCAGCTCGGTGAAGGGCTCGAGCGTGCGCTCGTACTCGGGGCGCACGGGGGGAAGGATCGCGCTCATCGGCCGGCCTCGGTGTCGTGTTCTTCGTCGAACAGCATGTCGTGGATGCGTTTCGCGGTCTGCTGGAACTCGGTGCCGCCGAGGCTGTCGAGCGTGAAGCCGTGGCTGTTGATCTCGGCGCGCATGCGCCCGGGATGCGGCGACAGCAGCGCGATGCGGTTGCCCACCACCAGCGCCTCCTCGATCGAATGGGTAACGAACAGCAGCGTGAAGCGCACCTCGTCCCACAACGCCAGCAGCTCCTGCTGCATGCGCCGGCGCGTGAGCGCGTCGAGCGCGGCGAAGGGCTCGTCCATCAGCAGCACGCGCGGCTGCATCGCGAGCGCGCGCGCGATCGCCACGCGCTGCTTCATGCCGCCCGAGAGCTGGTGCGGATGCACATCGGCGAATTTCGACAGGCCCACCTTGTCGAGGTAGTGCAGCGCGCGCTCGGCCGCTTCCTTGCGGCCCAGCGTGCGCGAGGCCAGCAGCGGGAACATCACGTTCTGCCGGACGGTCTTCCACGGCGGCAGCTGGTCGAACTCCTGGAACACCACGATGCGGTCGGGCCCGGGCCGCAGCACGCGCTCGCCGGCCAGCCGGATCTCGCCCTCGACCGGCGCGATGAAGCCCGCGACCGATTTCAGCAGGGTCGACTTGCCGCAGCCCGAGGGGCCGAGCAGCACGAAGCGGTCGGCCTGGTGCACGTCGAAGCTCACGCGGTGCGTGGCGCGCACCACGCGCTCGGGCGTGCGGTACTCGAGGCTGACGCCGTCGACCTGCAGCAGCGGCGCCGCGGCCTGTGGCGCGCGCACTTCGTCGCGTGCCAGGTCCGGGAAGGAGGACTCGGCCGCGGGCGCCACCCGCTGCCGGTGGACCAGGGCATCGGCCCGCGAATCCAGCACCGCCGCCGTGCTCATCATCAGTTGCCCGAGGCGTTGTGCGCGTCGTCGAAGAAGTAGTCCTTCACCGAGGCCGGCTTGTTCTTGATCGCGCCCACGCGGTGCATGAAGTCGGCCAGCGCGTAGGTGTTCTGCGGCGTGGTCTTGAACTGCACCTCGGGGTTCCTGATGATCTTCAGCAGCAGCTCGCGGTCGAGCTTGGCGTTGCTGACCTTGAGGTAGATGTCGGCCGCCTTCTCGGGATTGGCGCTGACGAACTTCGCGGCCTCGTCGAGCGCGTCGATGAAGGCCTTGTAGGTCTTCGGGTTCTCGTTGCGGAATTTCTCGGTGGCGTAGAGCACCGTGGCCGACGAGGGGCCGCCCAGCACCTGGTAGGAGTTCAGCACGATGTGCGCCGCGGGGTTGCCCGCGAGCTCCTGTTCCTGGAACGGCGGGTTGCCGAAGTGGGCCGTGATCTCGGTGCCGCCCTTGATGATGGCCGCGGCCGCGTCGGGATGCGGCAGCGCCACGCTGATCTTGTCGAGCTTGTTGAATTCCTTGTCGCCCCAGAGCTTGGCCGAGGCGAACTGCAGCACGCGCGACTGCACCGACACCCCGACCGCGGGCAGCGCGATGCGGTCCTTGTCCGTGAAGTCGGCGATGGTCTTCACGTTCGGGTTGTTGCTCACCAGGTAGTAGGGAAAGTTGCCCAGCGAGGCCACGCCCTTCACGTTCTGCTTGCCCTTGGTGCGGTCCCACAGCGTGAGCAGCGGGCCGACGCCCGCGCCCGCGATCTCGATGTTGCCCGACAGCAGCGCGTCGTTGACCGCCGAGCCGCCCGAGAGCTTGACCCATTCGACCTTGGCGTCGACGCCCGCGGCCTTGGCGTGCTTCTCGATCAGCTTCTGGTCCTGCGCCACGTTGAGCAGCAGGTAGACGATGCCGAACTGCTCGGCGATGCGGATCTGGCCTTCGGCGTGCGCGGCGAGGCTGCCGGCCAGCAGGCCGAGGCCGGCGACGAGGGATGCGGCCTGGCGGGTGAAGCGGTTCATGGCGGGAAGGACTCCAATGGAAGAAATTCGGGGTGCAGCGCTCCGCGCGGACCCGGCGTCGCCGGTCCGTCGAGGACGTTCGTCTGCGGAGGTGGTCGGTCTATCGGGGCTCGTCGCCCACGATGGTGGTGCGGTTGAGCCGGCGGCGCAGGTGGTCGGGCGTGCCCGCCGCCAGGTGCATCAGCGAGCGGTTGTCCCAGAACACGAGGTCATGGGGCGCCCATTGGTGGCGGTAGACGAATTCGGGCTTCACGCTGTGCGCGAACAGCTCGGACAGGAGTTCATCGCTTTCTTCCTTGGGCAGGCCGACGATGCGGGTGGTGAAGTGCTCGCTGACGAACAGCGCCTTGCGCCCGGTCTCGGGATGCGTGCGCACCACCGGCTGCACCGCGGGCGCAACCTGGTCGATCTGCGCCTGCGAGAGCTTGGGCCGCCACGGGTTCTTGGCGCGCAGTTCCTCGTACTTGGCGAGGTAGCTGTGCTCGGCGTTGAGCGGCAGGATGCGCTGCTGCAGTTCGCTCGGCAGCGCTTCCCAGGCCAGGTGCTGGTCGGCGAACAGCGTGTCGCCGCCCTCGCTCGGCAGTTCCTGCGCATGCAGCAGCGATCCGAGGCTGGGCTTGGGCTTGTAGGAGATGTCGGAATGCCAGTAGACGCCCGCGTCGCCGAGGCCGATGGGCTCGCCGTTCTCCTTGATGTTGGAGACGATGAGGATCTCGGGATGGTTCTTGAGCTGGAACTGGTGCAGGACGTGGATCTCGAGCGGGCCGAAGCGGCGGCTGAAGTCGATGTGCTGCTGGGGGGTGATCTGCTGGTTGCGGAAGACCAGGACGTGGTGGTCGAGGTGGGCGCGGTGGATGCGGGCGAAGTCTTCTTCCGGGATGGGGCGCGCGATGTCGAGGCCGATGACTTCGGCGCCTACGGGGGCGGGGAAGGGGCGGATCTCGAAGGATTGGGTGCGCTCGGGGACGAGGACTTGGCTCATGTGCCGCAATGTAGGCGGGGATGGGGGGTTGGGCAACGAACTCTTCGTTGAATGCTTATGACTGCTCTGGTGTTTTTTTGGGTTTTCTCTCTGGTTAGGCCGTAGGCCGGGTCTCGCCCCGGCGGGCGAGTCACTTTCTTTTGCTTCGCCAAAAGAAAGTAACCAAAGAAAAGGCGACCCC
>NZ_JBWKMZ010000028.1:0-56948 GCF_059415325.1 Variovorax sp. GW821-FHT10D07
TCGCTTGGGTCTGGCTCGCTGAAGCACGTATCCTCGCTACTAGGCTGGCCGCGTAGATCATTTCAAATACACCCTCTCAGCCGGCCTTGAGGAACACGTCGTGATCGGGCGCGAAGTTGGCGTGCAGCGGCAGCATCGCGCCGCCCAGCGCGCAGGCCTGCGCGCCGACGCGGCCGCCATGCAGCTGCGGGCGCCACAGGCCCTCCCAGTTGCAGCCGTCGAGCGCGGCGCGCGTGGCCTCGAGCAGCGCCTGCTGCAGCGGGCGCGACATCGAGCCGTCCATCACCACGTCGGCCAGGTCGAGCATCGCGGTGCCGCTCGCGATCGCATGGGCCAGCGCCTCGGCAGCCGAGGCGAGCCAGGCCGCGGTGGCATCGGCGAACGGCGGCTGCAGCGCGCGCTCGTCGTAGGCCGCGTCGGGGTCGACGCCCTCGCGCTGCAGCCGCTGCTCGAGCTCCCACAGCGAGGCCTCGGCGATCAGTTGCGGCGGCGCCGTATCGCCATCGCGCTTGGCGCCGCGCACGCGCTGCATCGGCAGCGAGGCGAGCGCGCCGGCATTGCCGTGCGCGCCGCCGTGCAGGTGCGAGTTGAGCACCAGGCCGCCGCCGACGAAGGTGTCGACGAACACATAGAGAAAGCTCTTCAGGTCGTGGCCGCGCCCGCTCACCAGCTCGGCCACGCAGGCCGCGACCGTGTCGCGCGCGAAGATCACCGGCAGGTCGGTGCGCTGGCGCACCTCGGCGCCCAGGTCCATGCCGTTCCAGAGGTCGGACTGCGCCTTCGACAGGCCGAGCGTGCGGTGCCAGCCGCCGAGCAGGAACGGCGCGGCGAGCCCCACGCCGACGGTGCGCGCGGCCAAGGGTCCGAGGCCATCGCGCAACCGGTGGGTGTGCTGCGCGATCGCGGGCAGCAGCGCTTCGGCATCGGGAAAGTCGTAGGCCATCGCATGGCGCTCGCGCACCTGGGCCGTGAAGTCGATCAGCAGCCACTCGGCGCCGCGCCGGCCGACCTTGACGCCGATCGCGAAGGCGCCGTCGGGGTTGAGCGCGAGCGGCACCGAGGGCTGGCCGATGCGGCCGCGCACGCGGCTCTGCTTGACGATCAGCCCGTCCTCCTCGAGCCGCGCGGTGATCAGCCCGATGGTCTGCGCGCTCAGGCCGGTGAGGCGCGCGAGGTCGGCCTTGGGCAGGCTGCCGTGCACGCGCAGCGCCTGCAGCACGGTGCGCTCGTTGAACTGGCGCATGCCGACCTGGTTCGAGCCGCGCGGGCGCAGCAGGTCGGGCATGCGCGCGGCGGGCGCGGCATCAGGCATGCGCCTCCGCGGGCAAGGCGCTCGGCGGCATGGCGCCGGTCATCACGGCCACGGTGTCGCTCATGCTGATCTTCTTCGGATCGAGCACGGCGGCGCGCTTGCCCAGGCGCGCGACGTGGATGCGGTCGGCGACCTCGAACACGTGCGGCATGTTGTGGCTGATCAGCACCACGGGCAGGCCGCGGTCGCGCACGCGGCGGATCAGCTCGAGCACCATGTTGCCCTCCTTCACGCCGAGCGCGGCGGTGGGCTCGTCCATGATGACCACGTGGCGCGCGAAGGCCGCGCTGCGCGCCACCGCCACGCATTGGCGCTGGCCGCCCGAGAGGGTCTCGACCGCCTGCGTCATCGACTGGATGCCGACCTTGAGGTCCGCCATGCGGGCCGCGCTCTCCAGCAGCATCTTCTTCTTGTCGAGCATGCGCAGCACGTTGCCGAGGAAGCCGGGGCGGCGCAGCTCGCGGCCGAGGAACAGGTTCTCGTAGATGGTCATCGCAGGCGCGACGGCCAGGTCCTGGTAGACGGTCTCGATGCCGGCCCGCCGCGCATCGAGCGGATTGCGGAACTGCACCGGCTGGCCATCGAGCAGGATCTGGCCCTCGTCGGGCACGATCGCGCCCGACAGCGCCTTGATCAGCGAGGACTTGCCCGCGCCGTTGTCGCCGATCACCGCGAGGATCTCGCCCTCGCGCAGCTCGAAGTCGACGCCGTCGAGCGCGGTGACCTGGCCGTAGCGCTTCACCAGCCCCCGGGCCTGCATCACCACCTTCGGGTTCGTCACGGCGTTCATCAGCGGGCCCCCTTGCGCGAAAGCTGGTCGGCCGCCACCGCGAGGATCACGAGCACGCCCGTCACCAGCACCTGGTAGATCGACGACACGCCCATCAGCGTGAGCCCGTTGCGGAACACGCCCACGATCAGCACGCCGATCAGCGAGCCGAGCACGATGCCGCGCCCGCCGAACAGGCTGGTGCCGCCCAGCACCACGGCCGTGATGGCGTCGAGGTTCTCGGTCTGGCCCGCGTTCGGGTCGCCCACGCCGGTGCGCGCCACCGACAGCAGCGAGGCGATGCCGTAGAGCACGCCCGCGGCCACGTACACGCCCAGCAGCACGCGCTGCGTCGGGATGCCGACCAGCCGCGTGGCCTCGGCGTTATTGCCCACCGCGTAGATGTGGCGGCCGGCGCCGGTCTCGCGCAGCACGAACCAGGCGAGGCCGTAGAGCGCCACCATCAGCACCGAGCCCCACGCCACCTCGGCGCTGCCGATGGTGAAGGTGGTGCCCAGGCCCGTGAGGCCGGCCGGCAGGTCGGTGATGGTCTGCGAGGACGAATACAGCTGCGTGATCGCGAACGCGATGTTCAGCGTGCCCAGCGTCACGATGAAGGGCGGCAGCTTGATGCGCGTGACCAGCAGGCCGTTGAGCAGGCCGAACAGCGTGGTCACGCCGATGCCGCAGAGGATGGCCACCGGCACCGGCAGGCCGAGCTCGGTGGCGAACTTGGTCATGATGATGCCGCCCAGCGCCATCACCATGCCGCACGACAGGTCGATGCCGGCCGTGAGGATGATCAGCGTCTGGCCGATCGCGATCACGCCGACCACCATCACCTGCTGCAGGATCAGCGAGAGGTTGCCGCCGGTGAGAAAGCGGTCGGACTGGGTCGCGAAGAAGATGCAGGCACCCAGCAGGGCCAGCCACGGCCCGAGGGCGCCCCACGGGATGTGGTGCGTTGCGGATTTCGCCATCGATGTGCCTCCCTGGGGCTGTCTGCTTACTTCTTGCCCCAGCACAGCTCGGCGCCGGTCTTGGTGTCCTTGCTCTCGACGCCGGCCACGCTCTTGCCCGCGATCAGGGTCACGCCGGTGTCGACGTAGCCCGAGGCCTTCTTGCCGGTCTTCGCGAACTCCACGCCCGCGGCCACGCCCATCGCGGCCATCTTCAGCGGGTACTGCTGCGAGGTCGCGGCGATGATGCCGGCGTTGGTGTCCTTGATGCCCTGGCAGCCGCCGTCGACCGAGACGATCAGCACGCCCTTCTCCTTGCCCGCGCGCTTGAGCGCGTTGTACGCACCGGCCGCGGCGGGCTCGTTGATGGTGTAGACCAGGTTCACGTCGGGCGCCTTCTGCAGGCAGTTCTCCATCACGGTCTGGGCCTTGGCCTGGTCGCCGAAGCTGTCGGCCATGCAGACGATCTCGGGCGCCTTCGAGAGCTCGTTCGACTTGGCGTCGTTCGCAGCCAGCCCGAAGCCCTTCATGAAGCCGTTGTGGCGCTGCGCGCCCACCGGGTGGCCCGGCAGCAGGTCGAGCGCGACGATCTTCGGCGTCTTGCCGGCCATCGCGGCCTTGGCGTATTCGCCGATCAGCACGCCGGCCGTGTAGTTGTTGGTGGCGAACAGCGCGTCGGTGGCCTCGGGCGGATCGGCCGGGCTGTCGAGCGCGATCACCATGATCCCCTTGTCGCGCGCCTTCTTGATCGCCGGCACGATGGCCTTGGCGTCGCTCGGCGTGATCAGGATGGTCTTGGCGCCGGCCGCGATCATGTTCTCCATCGCCGTGATCTGGCCCGCGTTGTCGCCGTCGGCCTTGCCCGCGCCCGACAGCAGCTTGGCGCCGAGCTTCTTGGCCTCTTCCTGCGCGCCTTCCTTCATCTTCACGAAGAAGGGGTTGGTCTCGGTCTTGGTGACCAAGCCGATCACGGGTTCGCCGGCGGCGAAGGCGGTGGATGCGGCGACGGACGCGGCCGCCAGGGCCAGGATGCAGCGGATGCGGGGCATGGGTTGTCTCTCCTTGGGCGGGCGGCTGGATCGGACCGCCCTGTTGGTTCTGGAATCCGGCCGGGTCGCCATGCGGAGGGCGTCGCCGGGCCGGGCGCCAGCGGACTATCGGCGAAGGAAAGGACTAAATCAAGATGATTTAGTTATCGAAAACCCGCACAGGAAACGTCAAGGATTCGGCGCGCAGCCCAGGATTTGGACGCCTGTCAAACGAAACAGTTACTTGCATTTACTCGCATTACCGACAGAATGACTCAGCATCTGGAGGTCAAGCACGCGTGAGTGGCGAGGTCGTCGAACTGCTGAGAACCCAGCCCGAAATCGCGCTGTTCCTCGTGCTCGCCATCGGCCATGCCGTCGGCGCCATCCGCTTCGGACCGATCCAGCTCGGCGGCATCTGCGGCACCCTGATCGCCGCGCTGGTGGTCGGCCAGCTCGGCATCCGGGTCGACGACAGCGTGAAGAACGTGTTCTTCATGCTCTTCATCTTCGCGCTCGGCTATGCGGGCGGCCCGCAGTTCTTCGCCAACCTCGACGCCAAGGGCCTGCGCCTGGGCCTCTTGTGTCTGGTCGAGGTGGTGGCGGTGCTCGCGCTGGTGCTGGGTGCCACCGTGCTGCTGTCGCTCGACCAAGGCACGGCCGCCGGGCTGATGGCCGGCGCGGCCACCGAATCGGCGGTGGTGGGCACGGCCACCGACGCGATCTCCAAGCTCGGCCTGCCCGCGGCGGACATGCAGCAGCTGCAGGCCAACGTGGTCACGGCCTACTCCATCACCTACGTGTTCGGGCTGATCGCGATCGTGGTCTTCACGAGCCAGGTGTTTCCGCTGCTGCTGCGCGTGGACCTGCGTGCCGAGGCCGATCGCCTGTGGAAGACCATGGGTGGCGGCGGCGACGATCCCGGCGCCGCGAGCGCGGTGCCCGAGATGGTCGGCCGCGTGTTCGAGGTGACGACGGGACGCGGCCGCTCGATCGGCGAGCTGGCGGCGATCCTCGGCGGCCAGGCCCACATCGAGCGCGTGCTGCGCGCCGGCCAGAGCCTGGCGGTGGAACCCGCGCTGCGGCTGCGCGCCCATGACCGGGTGCTGGCCATCGGCCGGCGCGCGGCCCTGGTCAACGTGGCCGAGCTGCTGGGCCGCGAGTTCGCCGACACCACGGCCTTCGACGCGGTGGTCGAGACCACCGAGGCGGTGCTGAACCGGCGCGAGTGGTTCGGCCGCGAGCTGCGCGAACTGGCCGCGGCGCTGCCGCCCTCGGTGCAGGTCACGGGCCTGGCGCGCGACCGCCATGCGATGCCGCTGCTGGGCGACTTGCGGCTCGCGCGCGGCGACGTGCTCCAGCTCTACGGCCCGGTCGACGAGGTGGCGCGCGCGCTGCCGCTGGCCGGCGACCGGGTGCTGGCATCGACGCGCAGCAACATCAGCTTCGCGGCCGCGGGCATCCTGCTCGGCGTCTTCATCGGCGGCTTCAGCGTCAAGCTCGGCGGCATCCCGTTCTCGCTCGGCACCGGCGGCGGCGCGCTGCTCACCGGCCTGGCCTTCGGCTGGTACCAGGCGAAGAACCCGCACCGGCTCAGCGTGCCGCCCGATGCGCTGGCGCTGATGAAGGACCTGGGTCTCGCCACCTTCATCGCCTGCGTCGGCCTGGCCTCGGGGCCGCAGGCGCTGGCATTGATCAAGAAGTTCGGCGTGGCGCTGCCGCTGGTCGGCGTGGCCGTGGCGGTGGTGCCGGCGAGCCTGTCGCTGTTCATCGGCCACCGGCTGCTCAAGCTCGAGGCGCCGGTGCTGCTGGGCGCGATCGCGGGCCAGCAGTGCAGCACGCCGGCCCTCAGCGCGGTGCAGAACGCGGCCGGCAATGCCACGCCGCTGCTGGGCTACACCATCACCTATGCGATCTCGAATGTGGTGCTGCCGCTGATGGGACCGCTGATCGTCGCGCTGGCCGGGCTGGTGCACCACGCGGCGAAATGAATTCGAAACCTCGAAGGAGCTGATCCATGGAATGGCTGCACGAAACATTCAAGAAGTCGCCCGAGATGGCGCTCTTTCTCTCGCTGGCGGTCGGCTACTGGATCGGCAAGATCAAGTTCGGCAAGTTCCAGCTCGGCGGCGTGGCCGGCTCGCTGCTGGTGGCGGTGATCGTGAGCCAGGTCGGCGTGCAGGTCGACGCCGGCGTGAAGGCCGTGCTGTTCGCGCTCTTCATCTACGCGGTGGGCTTCGAGAGCGGGCCGCAGTTCTTCAGCTCGCTGGGGCGGCAGTCGATCAAGGAGATCATCCTGGCCGCGGTGATGGCGGCCACCGGCCTGGCCACGGTGGTGGTCATGGCCAAGTGGTTCGGGCTCGACAAGGGCCTGGCGGCCGGCGTGGCGGCCGGCGGCCTCACGCAGTCGGCCATCATCGGCACGGCCGGCGACGCGATCGCCAAGCTCGGCCTCGACGCGGCCGAGACCGCGCGGCTGCAGGCCAACGTGGCGATCGGCTATGCCGTGACCTACGTCTTCGGCTCCTTCGGCGCGATCATCGTCTGCGTCAACCTGCTGCCCAAGTTCATGGGCCGCACCATCCGCGACGACGCGATCGCGGCCGAGACCGCGATGCAGGCCGGCGTGAAGGTGCTGGGCGCCGACCAGGAGGAAGCCGCGCCCTCGCTGGTGGGCCGCATCTACGAGCTCACGGCCGACCCGCAGCGCACCGTGGCCGACATCGAGAACGCCGACCCGGCCACCACCATCACCATCGAGCGCGTCAAGCGCGACGGCCGCTTCGTCGAGGTCAGCCCCACGCTCGCGCTGCGCCGCGGCGACATCGTGCTGGCCGTGGGCCGGCGCGACGCGGTGGTGGCGAGCGCGCCGCTGCTGGGCAAGGAGGTCTACGCGGTCGAGGGCATGGAACTCACCATGCACAAGCGCGACATCGTGCTGACCAACAAGGACTTCGAGCGCAAGACCGTGGCACAGATCCGCGAGGCCACCGCGGGTGGCGTGCGGCACGGCATCTTCGTGGTGCAGCTGAGCCGCATGGGCCAGGTGCTGCCGATGCAGCCCGACACCGTGGTGCAGGCCGGCGACGTGGTCACGATCTTCGGCGCCGAGCAGGACGTCAAGCGCGTGGCCGCGATCGTCGGCGACGTGATCGTGCCGAGCGCCAAGACCGACTTCGTCTACCTCGGCGCGGGCCTGGTGGTCGGCCTGCTGGTGGGCCTGCTGAGCGCGAAGATCGGCAGCATTCCGCTCACGCTCGGTGCCGGCGGCGGCGCCCTGCTCTCGGGCCTGCTGTTCGGCTGGTACCGCGCGCGGCGCCAGACCTTCGGCGCGCTGCCGCCCAGCGCGGTGCAACTGCTCAAGGACCTGGGCCTGGCCGGCTTCGTGGTGGTGGTGGGGCTGTCGTCGGGCTTGCAGGCGGTGCAGACCGTCAAGCAGCACGGGCTCACGATCTTCGGCGTGGGCGTGGTCGTGACCATCGTGCCGATGATCCTCACGATGCTGTTCGGCCGCTACGTGCTGCGCTATGCCAACACCGCGATCTTCGCGGGCGCGCTCAGCGGCTCGCGCAGCGCCAACCCGGCCTTCGGCGAGGTGCTCGACAAGGCCGAGAACTCGATCCCCACCGTGCCCTTCGCGATCACCTACGCGCTGGCCAACGTGTTCCTCACGCTGCTCGGGCCGCTGATCGTCGCGCTGGTCTGAGCACGCCCTCCCTCTTCTTCCTTTCCTGCCTTACTCACAACCAAGGAGCCTTTCCATGGATTTCGGCGACGTGAAAAAACTCAGCGGCCTGAGCCCCTTCGAACTCAAGGACGCGCTGATCCAGGTGGCCAGCCAGGGCGACCGCCTGATGCTCAACGCGGG
The DNA here is from genome assembly GCF_059415325.1 of Variovorax sp. GW821-FHT10D07. Classification (NCBI taxonomy): domain Bacteria; kingdom Pseudomonadati; phylum Pseudomonadota; class Betaproteobacteria; order Burkholderiales; family Comamonadaceae; genus Variovorax; species Variovorax sp. GW821-FHT10D07. The sequence goes on from NZ_JBWKMZ010000028.1 coordinate 7,937, forward strand.
GCGCGGCAATCCGAACTTCCTCGCGACCACGCCGCGCCACGGCTTCTTCGCGTTCGGCGAATTCGCCATGACCGAGAGCGAGCGCTCCTTCGTCTACATGGAGGGCGTGGGCGGCTTCCCGCAGCGCGAGGGCATCGAGGCGCGCTTCGAGATCTTCACCAAGGCCAACGCGGGCCGGCCCGGCGTGCGCTTCATCGAGGCGGCGGTGTCGTACGTGCGCGACCAGCTCGGCCTGTCGGCCGGCGACTTCATCTACGAGATGTGCGAGGCGATCCTGGGCTGCAACTACCCGGTGCCCGACCGCATGCTGCGGCTGAGCGAGATCATCGTGGGCCAGTACATCCACAAGGAGATGATCGGCACCCATCCCTTCGTGGGCAGGTTCGACATGTACGCGGTGGAAGGCGGCACCGCCGCCATGACCTACCTGTTCAACAGCCTGCGCGAGAACAACCTGCTCAAGCCCGGCGACACCATCGCGCTGGGCATGCCGATCTTCACGCCCTACATCGAGATCCCGCACCTCAACGACTACCAGCTGATCGAGGCGCTGATCGACGCGCCGTCCGAGAACGGCTGGCAGTACACGAAGAAGGAGCTGCAGAAGCTGCTCGACCCGAAGGTCAAGGCCTTCTTCCTGTGCAACCCGAGCAACCCGCCCTCGGTGAAGATCAGCGACGAGGTGCTCGGCTACATCGCCGACATCGTCAAGCAGCGGCCCGACCTGATCATCCTCACCGACGACGTCTACGGCACCTTCGCCGACGACTTCCGCTCGCTGTTCGCGATCTGCCCGCGCAACACCATCCTCGTGTATTCGTTCTCGAAGTACTTCGGTGCCACCGGCTGGCGCATGGGCGTGGTGGCCACGCACGAGGACAACGTGCTCGACCACCAGATCGCGGCCCTGCCCGAGGCGGCGCTGAAGGAACTCGACGCGCGCTACAGCTCGATCACCACCGAGCCGCGCCGGCTCAAGTTCATCGACCGGCTGGTGGCCGACAGCCGCACCGTGGCGCTCAACCACACGGCCGGCCTGTCGACGCCGGTGCAGGCGCAGATGGTGATGTTCTCGCTGTTCTGCCTGATGGACGAACCCGAGGCCTACAAGCACGCGATGAAGCGCATCGTGAAGCGGCGCAAGGAGGCGCTCTACCGCGAGCTGGGACTGCCGCTGTCGGCCGACCCGAACTCGGTGAGCTACTACCACCTGCTCGACCTGCAGGAGATCGCCACCCAGATGCACGGCGAGCGCTTCGGCGACTGGATCGTGACCCAGCTGCAGCCCAACGAGGCGCTGTTCCGCATCGCCGAGGAGACCGGCATCGTGCTGCTGCCGGGCCGCGGCTTCGGCGGCAAGCACGCCTCGGGCCGGGTCTCGCTGGCCAACCTCAACGAGTACGACTACGCCAACATCGGGCGCTCGCTGCGCAAGCTGGCGTCGGAGTACTTCGCGCGCTTCGAGAAGCAGTCGGGCAAGGCCAGGCGCAGCAGCGATCCGGCGGTGTCGGCGGTGGTGGTCAAGCCGCAGAAGGCGGCCAAGGGCGGCAAGAAGAAGTAGCCCCCGGCGGGCCGCTCGCGCGGCCCGCGCCCCTTCGCGGACACCCGGCCCACACGCCCTTCGCATACGATGGAGGGCAACAAAAGAGGGACCCGCGAAGGGGCGAGAAGAATGATCGTTGGAATTGACCTGGGCACCACCAACAGCCTGGCGGCGGTGTGGCGGGATGGCGCTTCCGTGCTGGTGCCCAACGGGCTCGGCGAGTACCTGACGCCCTCGTGCGTCAGCATCGACGAGGACGATTCGGTGCTGGTCGGCAAGGCGGCGCGCGAGCGGCTGCAGACGCATCCCGAGCGCACGGCGGCGGTGTTCAAGCGCTACATGGGCAGCAACAAGACGATGCGGCTGGGCAAGCGCGAGTTCCGGCCCGAGGAACTCTCGGCGCTGGTGCTGCGCTCGCTCAAGGCCGATGCCGAGGCGATGCTCGGCGAGCCGGTCACCGAGGCGGTGATCACCGTGCCGGCCTACTTCTCCGATGCCCAGCGCAAGGCCACGCGCGCCGCGGGCGAGCTCGCGGGCCTGAAGGTCGAGCGGCTGCTCAACGAGCCGACGGCCGCCGCGCTGGCCTACGGCATGCACGACATGCGCGCCGAAACCCGCTTCCTGGTGTTCGACCTCGGCGGCGGCACCTTCGACGTGTCGATCCTCGAGATGTTCGAGGGCGTGATGGAGGTGCGCGCCTCGGCGGGCGACAACTTTCTGGGCGGCGAGGACTTCGTCGAGGCGCTGATCGCGCTCTTCTTCGAGCGCAACAAGCTGCCGGCCAGCCTGCGCACCGATGCCCACTTCATGCAGCGCCTGGCCGCGCAGACCGAGGCCGCCAAGCGCGCGCTGAGCACCCAGCCGACGGCCGAGATCGTGGTCGCGCACGCGGCGGCGCAGCACCGGCTGGCGCTCGACGAAGGCACGCTCGAGCAGGCCTGCGCCACGTTGCTCAAGCGGCTGCGTGCGCCCGTCGAGCGCGCGCTGCGCGACGCCAACCTGCGCGCCGGCGAGCTCGACGCGGTGGTGCTGGCCGGTGGCGCCACCCGCATGCCGGTGGTGCGGCGCCTGGCCACCACCATGTTCGGCCGCTTCCCCTCGATCGACTTCAACCCCGACGAGGTGGTGGCACTCGGCGCGGCGGTACAGGCCGGCCTGAAGGCGCGCGACGCGGCGCTCAAGGAAGTGGTGATGACCGACGTGGCGCCCTACTCGCTGGGCGTGGCGGTCAGCCGCTGGCTCAGCGACACCACGGTGACGCACGGCCACTTCGACCCGATCATCGAGCGCAACAGCACGGTGCCCGTGAGCCGCTCGAAGAGCTATGTGCCCAACTCGGGCAGCCAGACCTCGGTCGACCTGCATGTGTTCCAGGGCGAGTCGCGCATGGTGCGCGACAACGTGCATCTGGGCACCCTGCACGTGCCGCTGCCGAGCCTGGGCGCGGGGGCGTCCCCGGGCGATGCCGCGGTCGAGGTGCGCTTCACCTACGACGTCAACGGCCTGCTGCAGGTCGAGGCCACGGTGCAGAAGACGCAGGAGACCTTCAGCCTGCTGATCGAGGGCAACCCGGGCCTGCTGAGCGAGGCCGAGATCAAGGAGCGGCTGGCGGCGCTGAGCGCGCTCAAGATCCATCCGCGCGACCGCATCGAGAACCGCACCCTGCTGGCGCGCGCCGAGCGCATCTACCAGCAGCTGCGCGGCGACGTGCGCGAGTGGCTGGGCATCCGCATCGCCGAATTCGAACGCGTGCTGGCGCTGCAGGACAAGCGGCAGATCGCGGCGATGCAGCGCCAGTTCCAGGAGCAGTTGGAGCAGATCGAGCGCGACGGCCCGCTGGCCGATTGAAGCGGGGGCGACGACCATGACCGAGGTCCCCGGTTTCCTGCTCGAGCTCGGCCTGCGCGCCGATGCCGACGAGCGCGCCGTGCGGCGCGCCTATGCGGTGCAGCTCAAGCAGCTCGACCAGGCGGCGCAACCGCTGCAGTTCCAGCAGTTGCGAGAGGCTTACGAGGCCGCGTTGCACTGGGCGCGGCAGGCGCGGGACGTGCAGGAGGCCGAGGCGGCGCAAGCGCCGCCCCCGCCGCCCGCCCCGCCCGAAGCCGTGGTCGAGACCGCCCCCGAACCGGCGCCGCCCCCGGCCCCCGCCGAACCGCGCGCCGACCCCGTGCGCGACATCCTCGTCGCGCTCGACACCCGGCTGCAGCAGGAGCCGCTGCGCAGCGTCCCCGAAGCCACCGCGCTGCTCGAACACACGCTCGAGGACCCGCGCCTGCTCGACATGGATGCGCGCTTCCTGTTCGAGGCCAACATCGCCCACCTGCTGGCCTGCGGCTGGCGGCCCGGCCACGAGCACCTGTTCGAGGCCGCGCTCGTTTTCTTCGATTGGCGCACCGACTCGGCGCGGCTGCTGCGGCTGGGACAGGCCGGGCAGGTGGTGGACCGCGCGATCGTCGAGCAGGATGCGCAGGGGCAGCAGGCGCCGCTCGCACGCGACAGCCAACTGGAGTACCTGGAGCTGCTGCGGCGCACGGCGCGACCCGAGCCGCGGGCGCTGGCGCTGGGGCTTGGCCCGGTCATGCACGCGGCGGCCCACTACCCGACCTGGCTGCGGCTGACCTCGAACACCGCGAACATCGAAGCCTGGAACGAACGCAACGCGGACCTTACCCGCGCCTCCGCGCCGCGCGCCAACCCGAAGGCGCCCGTATACGACGACTCGGTCAGCACCTCGCAGATGGTGACCTGGTTCCTGGCTTTCTGCGGGGTCGTGCTGCTGATCGTGCTGCTGAAGGCGGCGCCCACGTGGGAGACCCGGAAGACGCCCCCGACGGCCCGCGAGCTCGCCGGGCGAGCGGGAGCGGCCGCCATGGCCGACGCGCTGCGCAACAGCCGAACCCAACTGCCCTCGGATCCGTCGCTCGACGTGCTGACGCGAGCCCCGAACGCCCCTGCCATGTCGGCACCCCAGCGCCCGTCGATCGAACCCGATCCGCCGGCCGCCAGGTACACGACCGCCCCGCGCCCGATCTACCCCGCCCTGTCGAAGCGGCTCGGCGAACAAGGGACCGTCACGCTCAAGGTCAGGGCCGATGCCCAAGGCGCGGTGAGCGATGCCGTGGTGCTGCAGGGCTCGGGTTACGCGCGCCTGGACAACGCCGCCATCGATGCGGTGCGCGAGGCCCGGGTCGTTCCGAGGAAGGGCACGGACAGCCGCAGCGTGGGCGCCTGGTACAAGGCCTCGATCCAGTTCACACTGAACGATGCCGACCGGCCTGCGGGCACGGCAACGCCCCCGGCACCGCGCCGCAGCTATGGCGAAAGGGTCACGGCGGCGGTCCGCCCGAACATCGCGTTCTCCAACGACGTGCCGGGCAATCCGGCGGTCGAATACACGCTGGCGCTGCGACCCGACGGCCGGATCATGGACGCCAGGCTGTCGAAGGCCAGCGGCGTTCCCGAATGGGATGCCGCCGCGCTGCGCGCGATCCTCAGGACCGACCGCATGCCGCTGACCGACGACGGCACCGTGCCATCGACGATGGTGCTGGTGCTGCGGCCGAAGCTGCAGTGAAGCGCCGCACCGCCGGGCACGCGCGCCTTCCATAGACCGCATGGCCTGGATCCCTCTCGCCGTCGCACTCTGCCTGGCCCTTCACCTCGGCGCCATCGCGCTGGCAGCCATGCGCTTCGGCATCCCGATCCGCAAGATCGACTACGGTTTGGGCCCCACGCTGCTGCGCATCGGCAAGCTGCGGATCAAACCGCTCCCGTTCGGCGGCGGGATTCAGCTCAAGCACGCCGAGACCGAGTGGCTCGAAGGCGATGCGAAGCGCGATGCCCTCGACGTCCAACCGCGCGCCACCCGGGTCCTGATCGCCGCCGCCGGTCCCTGCGCGCTGCTGATGCTGGCGCTGCTGGTGTTCCCGTTCGATGGCCTCGGGTCCTTCGGCAGCGGCTTCGTCCAATACATCGAGGGTGCGCTCTCTCCGTTCGCGCACGCGCAGCAGCTATTGCGGCTCGCGCACGAGGCGGCCGACGGCCAGGCCTTCCTGCCGTTGCTGGCCCTGGTCGCGGCGAAGATCGCCGCCTTCAATCTGCTGCCGTTTCCAGGCAGCAGCGGTGCCTTTCTGCTGCAGATCCTGTTCGAACGCTCGCCGCTGGGCAGGCACTGGCCGCCGCAGGCCACGCAGGCCACACTGCTGCTGTTCCTCGGCCTGACGCTGTCGTGGCTGCTGGCCCTGGCGATCTACCTCGGGCCTTTGCTGGTTTGACCGCGCATCACGCCGGGCTGGCAGCCCGCCGCGCCGCGGCCTCCAGCCGCATCACCTTCCACGCGCACAAGGTCCCCGCCACCGCGAGCAGCGCCGCCAGCGCGAACATCGTGCGGTAGCCGAAGGCCTGCGCCACCGCGCCGCCCAGCAGCACGCCGAGCACGCCGCCGAAGCCGTAGCCGATGACGGTGAACAGCGCCTGGCCGCGTCCGCGCAGCCGACCCGGGAAGCGGCGCGACACCACGGCGATGCAGGTGGTGTGGTGGGCCGCGAAGCTCAGCGCGTGCAGCCACTGGGCCACGACCAGCGCGGCGATCCAGCCGCCGAGGCCGGCGGTCAGGCCCAGCCGCGCGACGGCCGCGATGCCGCACACCAGCATCCAGCGCGGCATCGGCAGCAGGCCGATCAGCCGGCCCTGCAGGAAGAACCAGACGATCTCGGCCACCACCGACAGCGCCCACAGCAGGCCGATGGTGCTCTTGCCGTACCCGAGCGAATCGAGGTAGAGCGAGAAGAAGGCATAGACCGAGAAGTGCGACATCACCTGGAAGAACAGCGCGGCGAAGAACCACTGCACGACACGGTTGCGCAGCACCGGGCCGATGGGTTCGCCGGGTGCGTCGTGCGCGGCCACGGGCTCGCGGCTGTCGGGCAGGCGCAGGGTGGCGAGCAGCACCACGGCCAGGGTGCCGGCGGCCCAGGCCGGGAAGTGCTTCATGCCGAAGCGGTCGAACCACTCGCCCGCGACGAACACCGTGACCAGGAAGCCGGCCGAGCCGCACAGCCGGATGCGCCCGTAGCGGCCCCAGTCGCCGGCCACGAGGTGCGCCATCGCGGCCTCGGTCAGCGACATCATCGAGCTGGTGTGGGTGAACATCAGCAGCAGCACCAGCGCGAGCCACCACGCGCCGCCGTTCCACCACAGGCCGAAGGAACTGAGCAGCGCGATCGCCGCGCTGATGCGCAGCAGCAGCACGCGCTGGCCCGTGTGGTCGCTGAGCGCGCCCCAGGCATAGGGCGCGAACACGCGCGTGACCGACTGCACCGAGGCCAGCAGGCTGATGGTGAAGATCGGCAGCCCCAGGTCCTTGAGCCACAGCGGCAGGTAGGGATTGAAGAAGCCGATGTGCGCGAAATAGCTGGCCGACAGGCCAGCGAACGCCAACAGGTGGCCGCGCCCGGCCACGGGTGGCGCCGTGGACACTAGAGGAAGGACGCCTGCGGCGAAGTGGCCTGGGTCTTCTCGTTGTCGCCCTGCACGTCACCGCACTGCGCGCGGTGGCGCAGCGCATGGTCCATCACGACCAGAGCGAGCAGCGCCTCGGCGATCGGCGTGGCGCGGATGCCGACGCAGGGATCGTGGCGGCCCTTGGTGACCACCTCGACCGGGTTGTTGTTCACGTCGATCGACTGGCGCGGGCTGATGATCGAGCTGGTGGGCTTGATCGCGATGCTGACCTCGAGGTCCTGCCCCGAGCTGATGCCGCCGAGGATGCCGCCCGCGTTGTTGCTGAGAAAGCCGGTCGGCGTGATCGAGTCGCCATGGGTGGTGCCGCGCTGCGTCACGCTGTCCCAGCCGGCGCCGATCTCGACCGCCTTCACGGCATTGAGGCCCATCATCGCGTAGGCGATGTCGGCATCGAGCTTGTCGTAGAGCGGCTCGCCGAGGCCGACGGGCACGCGGGTGGCCGTCACGCGCACGCGCGCGCCGCAGGAGTCGCCGGCCTTGCGCAGCCGGTCCATGTACTCCTCGAGCGCGCTCACGTCGGCGATCGGCGCGAAGAAGGGATTGTTCGGCACGTGGTCCCAGCTCTCGAAGGGGATCGCGATCTCGCCGATCTGCGTCATGCAGCCGCGGAACACCATGCCGTACTTCTCGGCCAGCCACTTCTTGGCGACCGCGCCGGCCGCGACCGTGGGCGCTGTGAGCCGGGCCGAGGAGCGTCCGCCGCCGCGCGGGTCGCGGATGCCGTACTTCTTGTGGTACGTGAAGTCGGCGTGGCCCGGGCGGAACTGCTGGGCGATCTGACCGTAGTCCTTGCTGCGCTGGTCGGTGTTCTGGATCAGCAGCGCGATCGGGGTGCCGGTGGTCTTGCCCTCGTACACGCCCGAGAGGATCTGCACCGCGTCGGGCTCGTTGCGCTGGGTGACGTGGCGGCTGGTGCCGGGACGGCGGCGATCGAGGTCGGCCTGGATGTCGGCTTCGCTGAGCGCCATGCCCGGGGGGCAGCCGTCGATCACGCAACCGATGGCCGGGCCGTGGGATTCCCCGAAATTGGTGACCGCGAAGAGATGTCCGAAGGTGTTGCCGCTCATGGGTGGGGATTATCCCCCGCAATGCGGGGCCGGGCGGCGCGGCACCCGAATGCCCGAGGGCAATGCCCGCGCGGCCTATTCGGTCGCGCCCTCGAGCCGCCGCGCCAGCGCGCCGAGCTGCAGCTCGATCGAGAACAGCCGCTCGTTGAGCACCGCGGTCTGCAGCCGGATCGCCTCGACGATCGCGCGGGTCTGCGGGTCGGGCGTGTTGTCGACCAGCTCCGCGAGGTCGTGCAGCTTCTTGCGCAGTTCGTTGCTCATGGGCGCTCCGTGGGGTTCGTTCGGTGACTGACGCGGCCAGTATGGGCCCGGCCCGGGCTCAGGGCAACGCATCGGCCGCGGCGGGCCGGGTTTGTCCCGAGCGGCGCATGACCACGGCCAGCAGCGCCGCGATGGCCAGCAGCACCACCACGCCGATGCCGGCCATCAGGTGCAAGCCGCGCAGCAGCGCCGTGCGCGCATCGGCCAGCAGCTCGGCACCGGCCGCGCCGCCGAGCTGCCCGGCCAGCGCCACGGCACCGCCGAGCGTGCTGCGCGCGGCCTCGACCGCGGCGGCATCGCCGAGCGAGGCGGGCACGGCGTCGACCATCATGCCGCGGTAGACCGCCGCGCCCACGCTGCCGAGGATGGCGATGCCCAGCGCGCCGCCGAATTCGGAACTGGTTTCCGAAATCGCCGAGGCCACGCCCGCGCGCTCGGGCGGCGCGCTGCCGACCACCAGGTCGGTCGACAGCGTGAACACCACCGCCAGCCCGAGCGAGGACACGACCATGCTGCCCACCAGCAGCGCCAGGCCGCCCTGCACCGGCAGCGCGACCAGCAGCGCGAAGCCCAGTGCCGCGACCACCAGTCCGCCCGTCATCGCATGCACCGGCCGCACGCGCCGCGTGAGCGCGGGCGCCGCCATCGAGCCGACGATGAAGGCGCCCGCGCTGGGCACGCTCCACAGGCCGGCCTGCAACGGCGACAGCCCGAGCACCATCTGCAGGTACTGGGCCTCGTAGAGGAACAACCCGAACATCACGAAGCACGACAGCATGTAGGCGCCCAGCGCCACGCTGAAGGCCGGCGCGCGGAACAGCCGCAGGTCGATCATCGGATCGGCCAGCCGGCGCTGGCGCCGCACGAACAGGCAGCCGATGGCCAGCCCCACCACGATGGCGGCGAGCGACAGCGCGCTCGCGCCGTGCTCGGCCGTCTGCTTCACGCCGTAGATGGCGGGCAGCACCGCGCCCAGCGACAGCGCCACGCTCGCGAGATCGAGCCGCGCGGCCTCGGGATCACGATACTCGGGCAGCAGCACGGGGCCGAGCACCAGCAGCAGCACCATCACCGGCACGCCGACCAGGAACACCGAGCCCCACCAGAAGTATTCGAGCAGCACGCCGCCGACCACCGGGCCGATGACCGCGCCCGCCGAGAAGCTCGAGATCCAGACGCCGATGGCCAGCGTGCGCTGACCGGGATCGAGGAACATGTTGCGGATCAGCGAGAGCGTGGACGGCGCCAGCGTCGCGCCGGCCACGCCGAGCAGCGCGCGGGTGGCGATCAGCATGTTGGCGCTGTTCGAGAAGGCCGCCAGCACCGAGGCCAGCCCGAAGGCCACGGCACCGATCAGCAGCAGCCGGCGCCGCCCGATGCGGTCGCCCAGCGTGCCCATGGTGACCAGCAGGCCCGCGACCAGGAAGCCGTAGATGTCGACGATCCACAGCAGCTGCGCCGCCGTCGGCTTGAGCGCCTCGCTGATCGCGGGGATCGCGAGGTTCAGCACCGTGAGGTCCATGGAATAGAGCATGCACGGCAGCGCGATGACGGCCAGGCCGGTCCATTCGCGCACCGTGGCGCGCGGCGGCGCGGCGCCGCTCATCGAGGGCCCTCGGGGCCGGTGCCGAACGAGAGGATCGGCCGCAGCTCGATGCAGCCGTTGCGCGCGGACGGGATGCCGGCCGCGATCCGCAGGGCTTCGTCCTCGCTGCCGGCCTCGACCAGGTAGAAGCCGCCGAGCTGCTCGCTGGTCTCGGCGAAGGGGCCATCGGTCACCGACAGCCGGCCGCGGCGCATGCGCACGGTGGTGGCGGTCTCGGCCGGCTGCAGGGCCTCGGCCTCGACCAGCTGGCCGCGCGCGCGCAATTGCGCGTCGTAGTCGATATGTTCCTGGATGTAGTGCGCCATGTCGAGCGGCGGAGCCTCGGTTTCGTAGATCAGGCAAAGGTACTTCATGCGGCATTCCCCTCGGCGGCGTCCATGCTCTGGATCGGGCGGACTTCGATGCTGCCGTGGCGCGCCATCGGGATGTGGCCCGCGAGCTGGATCGCGACGTTGAGGTCGCGCGCCTCGATCAGGATAAAGCCGCAGAGCTGCTCGCGCACCTCCGCGAACGGCCCGTCGACATGCGAGGCCTTGCCGTCGCGCACGCGCACGACCTTGGCGGACCTGGCGCTCGCCAGCACGTCGGCGGCGATGAAATGGCCGTTCTTCTCGAGCTCGCGGTCGTAGGCCATCGAGTCTTCGTCGAGCGCGCGCCGCTCGTCGGGCGACAGGGTGGCGAACAGGGCCGGGTCGCAGTGGACGAGGCAGAGGTATTTCATGCGGAATCTCCTTTCGGATGGAATGAGGACACCACTGGTCGATCGGCGAGGCGCCGGATCGACATGCGGGCGCGACGAACTGCAACTATTTTTCTAGCCGGGCAAGGACGCCAGTTGCCGCGCGAGGAACTGGCGCTCGGGCTGCTGCCGGGCCAGCGCGAGCGCGCGCTCGTAGGCGCCGCGCGCCTCGCCGAGCCGGCCGAGGCGGCGGCACAGCTCGGCCCGCGCGCCATGCGCGAGGTGATAGTCGGTCAGCTCGCCGCGCGCGAACAGCGCATCGACCAGCGCCAGGCCCGCGGCCGGACCGTCGCGCATCGCGATCGCGGCCGCGCGGTTGAGTTCGGCCACGGGCGAGGGATCGAGCCGCAGCAGCACGTCGTAGAGACCGACGATCTGCGCCCAGTCGGTGGCCTCGGCACGCTCGGCCTCGGCATGGACCGCGGCGATCGCCGCCTGCAGCGCATAGGGGCCGAAGCGGCGCGAGCGCAGCGCGCGCTCCACCAGCGCGGCGCCCTCCTCGATCTGCGCGCGGTGCCAGAGGCCGCGGTCCTGCTGGTCGAGCAGCACGATCTCGCCCTGCGCCGAGGTGCGCGCGGCACGGCGCGCATCGTGCAGCAGCATCAGCGCCAGCAGGCCCAGCGCCTCGGGCGCGGCCTCGGCGCCGGGCAGCAGCTCGACCAGCAGCCGGCCCAGCCGGATCGCCTCGGCCGAGAGATCGGCGCGCGTCAGGCTCTCGCCCGAGGAAGCGGCATAGCCTTCGTTGAAGACCAGGTAGACCACGCGCAGCACCGCGTCGAGCCGCTCGGGCAGCTCGGTGCGCGTGGGCACCTGGTAGGGAATGCGCGCGTCGCGGATGCGGGCCTTGGCACGCACGATGCGCTGCGCGATGGTCGGCGCGGGCACCATGAAGGCGCGCGCGATCTCCTCGGTCGCGAGTCCGCAGACCTCGCGCAGCGTGAGCGCCACCTGGGCATCGGGCGAAAGGGCCGGATGGCAGCAGGTGAAGACCAGGCGCAGGCGGTCGTCCTCGAGTTCGTCGGTGTCGGCGTCCCAGCCCGGCGCGGGGTCGGCCAGCGCCTCGGCGCGCTCGACCGATTCGTCCCAGGGCGAGAAGCGCGCCTGGCGCCGGATGGCGTCGATCGCCTTGAAGCGCCCCGCCGACACCAGCCACGCGCGCGGGTTCGCGGGCACGCCCTGCGCCGGCCACTGCTCGAGCGCGGCGCGGAAGGCCTCGTGCAGCGCCTCCTCGGCGCGGTCGAAATCGCCGAGCAGGCGCACCAGCGTGGCGAAGATGCGGCGCGATTCGCCGCGGTAGACCGCCTCGAGCGTGGCGTGCACCGGGTCCGTCATGCGGCGGGTTCCGGCGTGCCCAGCCAGCGTTCGAGCCGCACCATCGAACCGGTCCAGCCGTGTTCGTGGCCCTCGCGCGCGGCCTGGTCGAAGAACTGCTCGTGCAGCAATTCGAGCTCGCAGCCGGTGCCGGCCGCATCGGGCTCGATGCGCACCGTCACGCGCGATTCGCGCTCGGGCGTGCTGCGCCAGGCCCAGCTAAAGACCAGCCGGCGCCGCGGCACGATCTCGAGGTAGGTGCCGCTGACGTCGTGCGTCTCGCCGTCGGCCGCGAGCATCGCCACGCGGAAGCGCCCGCCCACACGCAGGTCGACCTCGGCATGCGGCACCGCGACGATCTCCTCGGGGCCGAACCAGTGCCTCAGCGCTTGCGGGTCGGTCCACGCGCGCCAGACCTTGTCGGGCGCGACGGCGTAGTGGCGGCGGAGGGTGAGGGAGGGACGCCCGGTGTCTGGGCTGGCAGGTTCCGCCATTCGGTTTGCTCCTGGTGGTAGAGAAAGCGCGCCAAGGCATCGAGGCGCCCGGTCCAGAACTTTTCGTAGCGCGACAGCCACACGGCGGCCTCCTGCATCGGCCGCGGCGAGAGCTCGCAGCGCACGACGCGGCCTTCCTTCGTGCGCGAGATCAGCCCCGCGTCCTCGAGCACGCGCAGGTGCTTCATGAAGCCCGTGAGCGACATCGCATGCGGCGCGGCCAGCTCGGTCACGCTGAGGCTGCGCTCGCCCAGGGTCTCGAGCACCGCGCGGCGCGTCGAGTCGGCGAGCGCGGCGAACACGGCATCGAGGGCGGCGGGCGCGGGCGGTGCGGCGGCATCTGAGTGAACCATGCGGTTGAGTATCTGGAGCCCGCGCGCCAGCGTCAAGGCGTGGGGATATCGCGGTCGGCGCCGGGAACGCTTTATGCGTGCTGCGGCGCAGCATCCCCACTCGCCGCAAAGGAGCTTCCATGCTGGACCGTACCGCCACCCAGTTCTCCCACGTCAAACCGGGCGACACCGAATTCGTCTCGGGCGGACTGCGCGACTTCTTCCTCTACCGCGACCTCGGCGTGGCCGCCGCCACCAACGGCAAGGTGATCGCGCACCTCGTCAAGGCCAACATGGCACCGGAAGCGGGCACCGGCTGGCATCGCCACGAGGCCGACTTCCAGATCGTGATCATGGTCAAGGGCTGGGCCCGCTTCATGTACGAGGACAAGGAAACCCTGGTCGAGGCCGGCGACGTGGTGCACCAGCGCCCCGGCATCCGGCACTACCTGTTCGACTACTCGCCCGACATGGAGTACCTGGAGATCGTCTCGCCGGCCGACTTCAAGAGCGTGGATGTGGAGCCGGTGTGCGAGATTCCGGCGCCTACGCCCTGGAAGTAGGAATCGCGGGCACTCAGCGCAGGCCGAAGCCCACGCTCGTGCTGCACTCGGTGTCGAGGTGCAGCACGCGGCCCTCGCCGTCGAACAGCAGCCAGCCATCGGCGACCGGCCGCATGCGCGGCCCGAACTCGCCGGGCCAGTGCAGCGTGGCGCCGAGCCCGCCGTCGTGCACCCGCAGCCACTGCACCCGGCACGCCGACCCGGACGCCTGCACCGCCGTCACCAGCCACGCCATGTCGACCTGCGCGCGCAGCGTGCGCGCCTCCCGGCCCGAGACCCGCAGCTCGCCCGCGTGGTTCGCCGTGATGTGCCAGTGCAGGCGCAGCTTCGCCTCGCCATCGACGTCATCCTCGGCATCGTCCTCGGCAACGAGGTGGAAGGCGCCGAAACCCGGATGCAGCAGGCGCATCGACGTCACGCCCTCGGGCTTCGCGATCGCTTCGCGGCCCTGCAGGCGCCGCTGCCCCGCGCCGTAGCGCCAGAGCGTCGGCGTGCCCGACGGATCGGCAACCACGAACTGCTCGCGCTCATTCGACACGCGCAGGTCGAGCACCGACCCCGGCAGGTCGGCGACCTGCCACAGCACCTCCTGCAGCGAACGCGCGGTATCGAGCACCTGGATGCGGTTGACCCGGGTCACGGTCCAGCCGATGCCGTCGAACTCCGTGCCGAAGCCGTCGACGGCGACCATCCCGAGATCGACGACCCGGCGCTGCACGAGGTCGATACGGCTCACGCGCCACAGCCCGTCGCGCCGGGCCAGCGCCAGCGCGACCTGCCCGCTGTACGCCGCGACGAGCCGGTCGGCCGGCACCGGAAAGCGCGCCAGGGTCCGGCCCGCGGCATCGCAGACCAGCACGCCCGCCTCGCCGAGCGCGAGCAGGTAGCGGCCCGGCTCGAGCAGCGTCGCGTCGTGCACCGGATGCGCGCCGGCCGCGGGCGCCTCGAGCGCCAGCACCGAGGGCCGGTTCAGCAGCGGCACGCCCCGCAACCCCGGCATCTCCCCGCCAGGCATGTCCGCCTGCAACAGCGGGTCGGCATGCAGCCGCAGCAGGCCCTGCATCTCCTTGGCCCCGAGGCGCCCCTCGCCATGCGCGTGGTCGGCCACCAGCGCGGGAATCACCGCGGCCGCGAGGCCACGCGAGCCGTCGTTGTGCTGCGTGACCGCGAGCAGCTCGGTCGCCAGCGCGGCGCGCTCGCGGTGCAGCCTCGAGTCGTCGCGCAGCGCCCGCAGCCGCGGCGCGCAGGCCGCGAGCGTGTCGGGCAGCAGCACGGCGCGCTGCACCAGCGCGCGTGCCGCCAGCTGCCCTTCGGCCGCTTCCGCGGCGAGCAGCCAGGCGATGGCCTGCTCGCGCGCCGCCGGCAGCGGCCAGACCGCGTCGACCGCGCGCAGCCATTCGCCGCGCTGCGCCAGCGCCTCGCCCCACTCCAGGCGCAGCCGGTTCGCGGCATCGGGCCACTTGTCCTGCAACTGCAGCACGGCCTGCGCGAAGGCGTTGTCGCGCCGCGCCACCGCGACCGCGCGGCGCCAGTCGCCGGCCAGGCACAGCAGCCGCACGATCACCACGGACGGCCGGTCCCAGGCCAGCGCGAGTTCGGCCGCCTGCAGCGCGCGCCCGTGCTTCTCGAGGTAGTCGAGCGCCTCCTGGCGCGACTGCAGCAGCTCGGCCAGCACGAACACGGCCTCGTCGATGCGGCCCTCGCGGTCGAGCTTCTCGAAGCTGCGGCGGTAGAGCTGGCGCAGGTGCGCCTCGAAGTCGTGGCCCAGGTAGATGCTCGAGCGCGGCCCGAGCGCGCCGCTGAGCGACAGGCTGTCGCGCCGGCCCGGCGTGCTGAAGGCCTGGCCGCCGTCGAAGGCATCGTGGCCCTCGCCGCCCAACGGGATGGCATGGCGCAGCGCCTCCATCAGGTCGCCGTCGTCGAACATCTTGAGCATGCGCTGCATGTAGGCCGCCTGCTGGCGGCCGATCAGCTTCGACAGCCGCGACGCGACCGCCATGCGCGCCAGCCAGTCGCGCCAGCGCGAGCGCTGTGGCTGCCCCTCGCCGCGCGGCGGCAGCGTGGCGGGCGCCGGTGCCGGCGCGCCCTTGCGGGTGGCGACGTCGATCTCCCGGCGCGCGCGGGCCCGCTCCTGCCTGCGCCAGAGGGCCCAGGACGCGAGCACGATCAGGACCAGCGAGGCCAGCAGCACCAGGGCCAGCGTGCCGTCGGGCGCCACCACGCCCTGCGACGCAGCAGAAGCCGGCGGTGTGGTGGCGCGCGTGGGCGAGCGGCTGTCCTCGCCCGCGAGGTAGAGCCCCAGCAGCGCGAACGCCACCAGCACCCACACCCAGCCCTGGCGCGAGGGCCGACCGGCCGGCCCCGCCATCGGGGCGGTGCGCTCGGCGCGTTGCGCGGGCGGCGGCGGCGTGGGCACCAGCGGCACCCGCGGGCGCGGCTGCCTCGACGCACGGCGATGGAAGACGCGCAGCCCCCATACCGCGAGCGCCACGAGCAGCATCATGCCGAGGAAAGCCCCGGCCGAGCCATCGGCGAACGGCGAGGTGCTCGCGGTCGCGGACGAGGAACCGCCTGGCTGCTGCGCGTTGAACATGAGAAAGCCCAGCAGCACCAGCGCGAAGGCGACCCAGGCGAGCCAGTACCGTGGCGGCTTACCCTCCGCGTCCCCCTCTGTCGCGGATGGCGCGCGGCGTGCCTTGGCGTCCTGCGCCAGCTTTTGCAGGAACTCCACCTGCGCCTGGCTCGCGGGCGGGATCGCATCGCCGAGCAGTTCGCGCACCGTGCGGCCCTCGGTGTCGAGCACCACGGGCTCGGGCAGGAGTTCGCGGCAGTCGAAGGTGTCGAGCAGCGCCGGGCCGCCCGCCAGCCACTCGGAGGGATCCACCGCCACGGCCTGCGCGAACTGCAGCGGCCGCACCTCGCCGCCCTGCACCAGCCAGACGTCGGCCACGGGCAGCAGGGCCCGCTCTTCCTTCGCGAGTTCCGCGGAGCACAGCGTCGCGCCCTCGCGCCGCAGCGGCCAGCCGGCCGCCGCATCGCCATCGAGCAGCACCGGCTGCGCGAAGCGCAGCAGGTCGCCGGCCTCGAAGCGGCTCAGTTGCGCGCCGGGCCGCCAGGCATCGAGGATGCGTTGCGCGCGCGCGGCCTCGTGCAGCCAGTCGGCGGGAAACCACAGCCCCGCGACCGGCTGCCGCCCCTTGAGCAGCGGGCGATGCACCTGTGCCGCGGGCATGCGCGGCGACGATCCGGCGTCAGCCATTCGCGCCTCCCTCGGCATGGAAGAAGCCCAGCAGCACGCGCAGCGACAGGTCGAACAGGATCAGCTTGCGGTGCAGGGTCAGCATGGCGGCCAGGCCGGTGTTGGGGCAGACGGCGATCTTCTCGATGCGCTCGGGCGCGTGGTAGACGGTTTCGGCGCCGGCGCTCGAATGCAGCACCAGCGCGCTGCGGTCGGACGACAGGCCCGTCATCGCGAAGCGGCCCCGGTGCGCATCGAAGATCAGCGCGATCGCCTTGTGCGCGCCGATCTCGAACGCATGCCAGGCATGCGGATGCTCGCGGTACGGTCCCCGGTAGTCTGGATTGGGCGCATGGATGCGCCAGCGCTCCCGGCCCTCGCCGCCGTCGTCGGCCGAGAGCCGCACCGCGCAGGCGCCCAGGCCGAGCCGCCAGTGCCTGCCACCGGCCAGAAAGACGCGCGTGTCCTCGGGAGCGGTGCCGATCGGCAGCACGGTCGCCGGGCCGGTATCGACGCTGAGGCGGCACAGCATCAGCTGACCCGAGCGGCGCGCCACGTAGACCAGCGCATCGTCGGCCCACTGGCTGATGCACAGCACGCTGCGCTCCACCAGCGCGGGACTGGCTTCCTCGGGCTTCGGCCGGCTCGCTGCACGCGCCGTCCAGCTCACCAGCCGGCCGGCGCGGTCGAGCAGGCAGACCTTCTGCACGCCACGGTGGCGCAGCCAGGCCATCGGCAGCCACACGCCGAGGCCGGGCGGTGCCGAGAGCCGGTCTTCCTCCTGCGCCTCGACGATCGCGGCGAGGCCTGGCACCTGCCAGAAGTACATCGCCGCCTCGCTGTTGAGCACCCCGCCCAGCCGCTTGCCGCCGAAGGCCAGCGCCAGCGGCGCGGCCTGGTCGCGCCAGTGCTGATGGCCGATCTTGCCGGCCTTCTTCTGGCCCTGCTGCGGCACGAAGTACACGGCGGCGCCGGGCTGGTCGAGCAGCGGCACCGCCACGTGCCGGCCCTGCCAGCCGATCACCGGCGGCCGCTGCAGCGAAACGCGGGCGCGGTGGCGCTGGTGCAGGTCCTTCGGCGGGGACGGCGCGAACTCGCCCTTCAGCAGCCGCACCGCGGCCTTGGTCGCGGGCAGCGGCAGCTGCGCATGCCGCACCCCCGCCACGTCGGACAGCGAGACCTCGAGCACGTCGCCCTGCACCGCGCGGCGCAGGCGCACGCGGTGGCTGGTCCAGCGTTCGGCGGCGGGCGGATCGACCGCCGCCTCGCCAATCAGCCAGCACTCGCCGGGCGCCCGCTCGAGCTTCTCGAGCGCGAGCCGCCAGGCCGCCGCCTGCGCCACATCGGCGGGCACGAAGCTGCGGCCCAGCAGCAATGCCCGCAACTGCTTCGCGTCCTGCGCGTCGCGCAGCACGCCGGGCTGCTGCAGCGTGCCCCACTGCAGCAGGCTGCCGGTCTGCGCCGCGCGCCGCGCCAGCAGGATCCAGAGCGCGAGCTGGCCCAGCCGCGGCGCGCCCCATTGCAGCGGCCCGGCGTCGAAGAGCGCGACGATGCCCTTCTCGGCCTCGCGCGCACGCGGGCGCGGGGCCAGGAACAGGTGCTCGCTCGAGGCCGCGCGGCGCAGGAACTCGTCGGGCAGCTCGTCCGCCAGCAGCCATTCGGTCGCCAGCAGGCGCTCGTAACGGCCACGCCGGCGCAGGTCGTCGAGGCCGTCGAATTCAGGCGCCGTGGCCTTCACCTGGCCGCGGAAACGCCCGAGCAGCGGCTGCATGCGCTGCAGCAGCGCACCGAGCTCGCCCGTCAGCTCGGGCGCGAACCAGGCCAGCCATGGATGCCATGGCCGCAGCGCCTCGGGCAGTTCGGTGGCGGCCGGCGCGGCGGTCATGCGGACACGCCCTCCCAATGTCCCTCGATGCGCGAAAGCAGGGCCGCCGACAGCGGCAGCAGCCGGTCGAGCGGCAGCACGGCCTCGGGCCGCGGCCACAGCAGCAGCGGCTGGCGCTGCGGATGGCGGCGCTGCAGCGCGCGCGCCACCAGGTCGAT
This sequence comes from Variovorax sp. GW821-FHT10D07, assembly GCF_059415325.1. NCBI lineage: Bacteria > Pseudomonadati > Pseudomonadota > Betaproteobacteria > Burkholderiales > Comamonadaceae > Variovorax > Variovorax sp. GW821-FHT10D07. Next base: position 26,657 of record NZ_JBWKMZ010000028.1, read on the forward strand.
CGGGCGGTCGGGCGCCTCGAGCACCGGCAGCCACAGGCCCGGTGCCGCTTCGCTCGGCCCCGCATAGGCGATGCCGTCGACCCAGGGCAGCGCGTCGGCCCGGCCGACCACGACCAGCAGGTCGCGCCCCGCGGTCGCCGACAGCCCTTCGCACTGCGCGGGCTCGAGGCTCAGCAGCCGCTGGTGCAACGCGCGCGCCGTCGCGCCCCAGGCCACCGCGGCGCCCGCAGGCAACGGCTCGCCGCGCGGCCGCCAGCGCCAGTCGATCGAACCGGCCAGGCTCATGCGGCGACGGCGAGGCGCTCGACCAGCCGGCCGCGCCATTCGACCAGCGCCTCGGGCAGGTGCTCGCCGCCGAAGTTCGCGTCGATCTCGCGCAGAACGCTCTCGATGCGCATGCGCTCGGGCGCGGCCTCCTCGGCCAGGCAGCCGCGCGCCGCTTCCGCCAGCCGCGCGGCGCGCGACAGCGGCTGCAAGGTCGCCTCCTCCACCGCGCTCAGCAGGTGCGGATGGGCGGCGTTGGCGAAGACATCGCGCAGCACGTCGCGCGCGCTCTGCTGCGCCTCGTGGGTCGGCAGCACGTACAGCAGCGGCCAGAGGTCGGCCTCGCTGGTCTGCAGGCGGCCGGCCAGCACCGCGGCGGCGGCCAGCAGCCGCTGCGACTTCACGATGCGCCGGTCCGACAGCGTCACGCCCGCCTGCCGCAACTGGCGGATGGCATTGGCCAGCGCCGGCTGCACGCCGCCGAGGTCGACCTGCTGCAGATGGCGGCAGAGGACGTCGAGGTCCGCCAGCGCGCCGCCGCCCGCGGCCGGCGCATGGTCGGAGCGCCAGCCGCCGCTGAGCATGGCCTCGAGCTGGTGGTCGGGCAGCGGCTCGATGAAGGCATGCAGCAGGAAGCGGTCGCCGAAGGCCGCGAGGCTCTCGTCGTCGGGCAGCGCGTTGGCCGCGCCCACGCACACGCGCAGCGGGCAATGCAGCTGCGTGTGGCCGCGCCGGAAGCGGCGCTCGTTGAGCACGCCCAGCAGGGTGTTGAGGATGGCGGTGGAGCCCAGGAAGACCTCGTCGAGAAAGGCGACGTCGGCCTCCGGCAGCATGCCGCTCACGTCGGTCTCGACGGTGCCGGCGCGCAGCTTGTTGAGGTCGACCGGGCCGAACAGCTCCGAGGGCTCGGTGAAGCGCCCGAGCAGGTATTCGAAGTAGCGGCCGCCCAGCGCCTGCGCCACGCGCCGCACCACCGCGCTCTTGGCCGTGCCGGGCGGGCCAATCACCAGCAGGTGTTCCTGGGCCACGGCCGCGAGCACGATCAGCTCGGCCAGCTGGTCGCGGCCGACGAGGCCGTCGGTGGCCGATCGGATCGCATGGCGGACGTGTTCTGCGGCGGCCTGGAGTGATGTGTCGGTCATCTGAAAAAAGCGTTGCACTTCGAAACAGCCGGCTAGTGTGCCGCAGAGCCATGACGAGGGGGCGCCACCGAGGGCGCACAGGGCTTCGCGAGGGCTCCGGCGTGCCTTTCTTCGCGGTCGAGGCACCCCTTTCGCCGTGCGGTTCGACCGATAGACTCCCGGCGTCTCGCAAAACCGATAACAACCGAGGAGAGAGAGCATGAGGATCCCCATGGCCCGCCTGTCGGCGGCCGTCCTGTTCGCGTTCGCCGTCCTGGCCGCCGGCCCCGCCGCCGCCGCGCCGTCGTCCAATCCCCCGAGTTCGGCCGCCGTGCCGGCCCGCTCGCTCAAAGCCGAGCAGGAGGCCGCGTTCAAGGCCGCGCGCGCGGTGCAGAAGACCGGCCCGGCCGACATCGCCCTGCGCGACCAGGCCCATCTGAAGCTGCCGCCCGGCTATGTCTGGGTGCCCACGCCGGCCGCGGCGCAGCTCATGCGCAGCATGGGCAACCGGGTCGACGACAGCTTCATCGGCGCGGTCTTCCCGAACAACGACGCCGACTGGTTCGCCGTGGTGAAGTTCGTGAAGGAGGGCTACATCAAGGACGACGACGCCAAGGACTGGAACGCCGACGACCTGCTCAAGAGCCTCAAGGAAGGCACCGAGGCCGCGAACGAGGAGCGCGCCAAGCGCGGTATCCCGGCGATCGAGGTCACGGGCTGGGCGCAGAAGCCGCAGTACGACGCCTCGGTGCACCGCCTCGTGTGGTCGGCGCTCTCGAAGCACAAGGACGAGGCCTCGGGCGGCCAGGGCGTCAACTACAACACCTATGCGCTGGGCCGCGAGGGCTACATCAGCCTGAACCTCGTGACCAACGCCAACGACCTCGAGAAGTACAAGCCCGACGCGACCCAGTTGCTGGCGGCGCTGCAGTACGACGACGGCAAGCGCTACGCCGACTTCGATGCCTCCACCGACAAGGTCGCGGCCTATGGCCTCGCGGCGCTGGTGGCGGGCGCGGCGGTCAAGAAGCTCGGCCTGTTCGCGGTGATCGCGGCCTTCCTGGCCAAGTTCGCCAAGATCATCGCGGTGGCGGTGGGCGGCGCGCTGTGGGGCGCGGGCAAGCTGTTCCGGCGCAAGGAGAAGGCGCCCGTGGCCAGCGACGCGCCGGCCGGCGGATTGCCGCCGACGAATCCACCCGCGGCCTGAATTCAGCCGGCGCCGAAACGCGGCGCGCGCTTCTGCAGGAAGGCCGCGACGCCCTCGCGCGCATCGGCGCTGCCCGCGCGCTCGCGCAGCAGGCGGTGCTCGAGCGCCAGGTGCGCCTCGAGCGTGCGGCCCGGCGCATCGGCGCACAGCGCCTTGATCGCGGCGAAGGACCCGGGCGCGCCCGCGGCCAGCCGCCGCGCCAGCGCCTCGCCGGCCGCGGCCAGTTCGGCATCGGGATGCAGCGCATCGACCGCGCCGGCCGCGAGGCAGCGTTGGCTGTCGATGGGGTCGCTGAGCATCAGCCACTGCTGCGCGCGCAACGCCCCGATGCGCCGCACGAGGAACCACGAGCTGCCCGCGTCGGGCGACAGGCCGATGGCCGCGTAGCCGGTGCGCAGCTTCATCGACTCGGCCGCGAGCACGAAGTCGCCGGACAGCGCGAGCCCCACGCCCGCCCCGCCGACCGCGCCGTTGAGCACGGTCACGAGCGGTGCCGGGCCGTTCACGAGCCGCAGCAGCGCCGGGTGCAAGGGATCGAGGATCTCATCGACCAGCGCGGGCAGCTTCTCCCCGGCCGCGACGAACTCCTCGATGTCGCCACCGGCGCAGAACACCCGGCCTTCGCCGGTCAGCAGCACCACGCGCGGCGCGGCCGCCAGCACCTCGTCGATCGCGCGCACCAGCGCGCGGCTGCTCGCGGCGCCGATCGCGTTGGCGCGCTCGGGACGGCGCAGCACGATGCGGCCGATGCCCTCCTCCACCGACCAGCCGATGCCGTGCTCGAGCGGCATCTCAGATGCCCGTGAGGCCGCCGGTGCACATCAGCGTCTGGCCGCTGACGTAGTCCGACTCGGGAATGCACAGCAGGTAGACCGCGCCGGCCGCCTCCTCGGGCGTGCCGCCGCGGCCCAGCGGAATGGTCTGCTCCATCATCGACAGCAGGCCGGGGTTGATGCCGACCTTGATCTCGCGACCGTCGATGTTGGCGGTGGTCGCATCGGCCGCGCTCGCGGTCAGCCGGGTCTGGATGAAGCCGAAGGCCACGCAGTTGACGGTGACGTTCATGCGCCCCCATTCCTTGGCCAGCGTCTGCGTCATGCCGACGATGCCGGCCTTGGCGGTCGCGTAGTTGGCCTGGCCCGCGTTGCCGAACAGCCCGGCCACCGAGGAGATGTTCACCACCTTGCGCACGGTGCGCCGGCCGGCCTCGGTCTCGGTCTTCGAGAGCTGGCGGATCACCGGCTGCGCCGCGCGCAGGATGCGGAACGGCGCCGTGAGGTGCACGTCGAGCATGGCGTACCACTGCTCGTCGGTCATCTTCTGCACCACGCTGTCCCAGGTGTAGCCGGCGTTGTTGACGATGATGTCGAGGCCCTGGAACTCGCTGACCGCGGTGCCGACGAAGCGCTCGGCGAAGTCGGGCGCGGCCACGCTGCCGTTGCAGGCCACGGCCTGGCCGCCGGCGGCGCGGATCGCCTGCACGGTCTCGTCCGCGGGGCCGGCGTCGAGGTCGTTGACCACCACGCGCGCGCCTTCCGAGGCGAGCTTCAGCGCGATCGAGCGGCCGATGCCGCGGCCCGAGCCGGTGATGAGGGCGACCTTGCCTTCGAGTCTGGATGTCATGTCTGGATGTCTTTCTTCGTTGCCGATCCCTAGGCCAGCGCCACCAGCGCTTCGCCCGCGATGCGCACTTGCCCGTGCTGGTTGGTGCTGCTGACTTCGACGCGCACGCAGCGCTCGCCGTCGCGCTCGAGCTTCTCGACCACGCGGCCCGTGCAGCGCACCGCATGGCCCAGGTGGGTCAGGCCCTGGAAGCGCACGTCGAAGCGGCGCAGTTGCGACTGCGGTGCCCACTGCGTGAGCAGCCGGCCGAGCCAGGCCATGCCCAGCATCCCCTGCGCGAACACGTCGGGCATGCCGGCGCGGCGCGCGAAGTCGATGTCGATGTGGATCGGGTTGTGGTCGCCCGAGGCGCCCGCGAACAGCGCGAGCGTGGTGCGGTCGACCGGCGGCAGTTGCAGCGGCGGCAGTTCGTCGCCGACCTGCACGGTGTCGTGGTTCGGTGCGGTCATGGGGTTCCTCGGGCTCAATGCCGGCAGACGATCACGGTGCGCAGCTCGGCCACCAGTTCGTCGCGCTGGTTGGTGGCGCGCGAGCTCTTCACCACGAACTCGAGCGCGCCGTTCTTCTTGTCGTAGATGTCGGTGATGGTCGAGCGCACCGTCACGGTGTCGCCCGCGCAGGCCGCACGGTGGTAGCTGAAGCCCTGCTCGCCGTGCAGCAGCTTGGCCAGCGGTATGCCCAGGTCGGCCAGCAGCTGGTTGGACGCGCCCGAGTCGAGCTCGGCCGCGAACAGGAAGGTGGGCGGCGCCGGCAGGTCGGCATAGCCGGCATCGCGCGCCGCGGCGGGGTCGGTGTAGACCGGATCGGTCTCGCCGATCGCCTTGGCGAAGAACTGCAGCCGCGTGCGCTCCAGCGGCAGCACCGAGGCGGGCAGCTCGTGGCCGATCCATTTCCTGTCGATCATCGCCGGGCCTTTCTTCAGACGCGTTCGTAGAGCGTGACCACGCAGGCGCCGCCCAGGCCCAGGTTGTGCTGCAGCGCGAGCCGCGCGCCCTCGACCTGGCGCTTGTCGGCCGTGCCGCGCAGCTGCTGGACCAGCTCGGTGCATTGCGCGAGCCCGGTGGCGCCCAGCGGGTGGCCCTTGGACAGCAGCCCGCCCGAGGGGTTGGTCACGACCTTGCCGCCGTAGGTGTTGTCGCCATCGACCACGAACTTCTCGGCACCGCCCTCGGGGCACAGGCCCAGCGCCTCGTAGCTGATCAGTTCGTTGTGCGCGAAGCAGTCGTGCAGCTCGACCACGTCGATGTCCTGCGGGCCGACGCCCGCCGCCTCGTAGACCTTCTGCGCCGCCTCGCGCGCCATGCTGAAGCCGACCACTTCGCGCATGTCGCGTGCCTCGAAGCTCACCGGACGGTCGGTGGTCATGGCCTGGGCCTTGATGCGCACGCTGCGGTCCAGGCCGTGGCGCTGCGCGAACTCGGCCGAGCAGACGATGGCGGCGGCCGCGCCGCAGGTCGGCGGGCAGGCCATGAGCCGTGTCATCACGCCGGGCCACATCACGGGCGTGGCGAGCACCTCGTCCTCGGTCACGACGGTGCGGAACAGCGCCACCGGGTTGTTCGATGCATGCCGGCTGGCCTTGGCGCGGATCTTCGCGAAGGTCGACAGCTGCGTGCCGTACTGCTGCATGTGGGCCAGGCCCGCGCCGCCGAAGTAGCGCAGCGCGAGCGGCACCTGCTCGTTGCCCACCAGCTCGTCGGTGATGGCCTCGAAGCGGTCGAAGGGGCTGGGCCGGTCGTTGAACACCGCGCCCAGCGCGCCCGGGCTCATGTGCTCGAAGCCGAGCGCGAGCACGCAGTCGGCCGCGCCGCTGGCCACGGCCTGGCGCGCGAGGAACAGCGCGGTCGAGCCGGTCGAGCAGTTGTTGTTGACGTTGACCACCGGGATGCCGGTCATGCCGACCTCGTAGAGCGCGCGCTGGCCGGCCGTGGAGTCGCCGTAGACATAGCCCACGTAGGCCTGCTGCACCTGCTCGTAGCCGATGCCGGCATCGGCCAGCGCCGCGTTGAGGGCCTGCGCCGCCATCTGCGGATAGGGCAGGTTCGCGCCGGGCTTGGTGAAGGGGATCATGCCGACACCGACGACATGCACATCCTGGGTCATGGGAATTCCTCTCTGTGTAATGAATGGAAGCGAAACGAAAGATCAGGCGATCGCGCGCTGGCGGTCTTTCCAGAACGGCTCGCGCAGCTTGGTCTTGAGCACCTTGCCGGCGCCCGAGAGCGGCAGCGCCTCGACCAGCGCCACGCTGCGCGGGCACTTGTAGCCCGCGATCAGGGTCTTGCAATGCGCGATCAGCTCGTCGGCCGTGACCGGCTGCCCCGGCTTGGCGACCAGCACCGCATGCACGGCCTCGCCCCACTCCTCGCTCGGGATGCCGATGACCGCGCAGGCCGCGACCGCCGGATGCTGGGCAATGGCATTCTCGACCTCGGCCGAGTAGATGTTCTCGCCGCCGCTGATGATCATGTCCTTCATGCGGTCGACCACGAAGATGAAGCCGTCGTCGTCCATGTAGGCGCCGTCGCCGGTGTGCATCCAGCCCTCGCGCACCGCGGCGGCCGTCTGCTCGGGCTTGTTCCAGTAGCCGAGCATCACGTTCGGCCCGCGCACCGCCACCTCGCCCACCGTGCCGCGCGGCACCTCGGCGCCCTCGGCATCGACGATGCGCACTTCCATGCAGAAGCTCGCGCGGCCGGCCGAGCGCAGCTTGCCGGCCTTGCGGCCCTCGACCGTGTGGTACCAGGCGGGGTTGATGGTGGCGACCGGCGACAGCTCGGTCATGCCGTAGGCCTGCACGAAGTCCACGCCCGGCAGCGCCGCCATCGCGCGGTTGAGCACGGCCTCGGAGATTGGCGAGGCGCCGTAGGCGATGCCGCGCAGGCTGCCGAGCTCGCGCGGCCTGTCGCGCATGGCGGGATGGTCGACCAGCATCTGGATCATGGTCGGCACCAGCAGCGTATGGGTCACGCGCTCGCGCTCGATCGCATCGAGCACCGACTCGGGGTTGAACATCGGGATCACCACATGCGTGTTGCCCTGGAACCAGTGCGGCCCCGAGATGCCCATGTCGGCCAGGTGGAACATCGGCGCCGCATGCAGGTAGCAGCCCTCGGCCGGCGCCATGCCCTCGGCCTGGGCGGCCAGCGCCGAGGCGCAGAGGTTGGCGTGGCTCAGCATCACGCCCTTAGGAAAACCCGTGGTGCCGCCGGTGTAGAAGATGCCGGCGAGGTCGTCGCCATGGCGGTAGGCGTCGGGCACGGGCGCCGCGCTGTCGAGCAGCGCCTCGTAGCCGAGCATGCCGGCGGGCACCGCGCCGTCGCCGCAGTAGATCAGCTCGCGCAGGGTGGTGGACTGGCCGCGCAGCTGCTCGGCGGCGGCGCGGAAGGCGTCGTCGACCAGCAGGATCTGCGAGCCCGAGTCCTCGAGCGAATAGAGGATCTCGGCCGGCGACCAGCGGATGTTGCAGGGATTGAGCACGCCGCCGCCCCAGGGCACGGCCATCTGGTATTCGAGGTAGCGGTCGGAATTGAGCGACAGCATCGCGACCCGGTCGCCGTTCTTCATGCCGAGCTTCTGCAGCGCGCCGGCGAGCCGGGCCACGCGTTCGCCGAATTCGCGGAAGCTCTTGCTGCGGCTGCCGAAGCGCACCGCGGTCTTGTCCGGTTTCTGCTGCATCGCGCGGTGCAGCGCCTGGGTCAGGTACATGGTGGCTCGTCTCCTAATCGTTGGTCTTGTCGTCACGCCTTTGTAGGTCTGTTTCTGGCGTGAGCGCATGGTAGAAATCCGGGCCCGGGCCGGCGATTGCGCTTCGCGTCGTTCGCATTGCAGAAAACGTCAATCGACGGCCCGCCGCGTCCCGTGTACGGTCGAATCGCCCTCTCCCATGCTGCAACCGCCCGTCACCATCCCGATCGCCTTCGTCGAAGGCATGCTCTCCGGCATCCGTGCCCGCGGCGCCGCCGCCCCCATCGACATCGACCGGGCGCTGGAAGACGCGGGCGTGCCGCCGCCGCTGCTGGCCGAGCCGGGCGCGCGCGTCACGGCCGAGCAGTACGTGGCGCTGTTCGCGCTGCTGATGGACCGGCTCGACGACGAGTCGCTGTGCTTCCTCACGCGCCGGATGCGCCGCGGCAGCCTGGCGCTGATCGCGCGCTCCACGCTCGGCGCCCCCGATTTCGGCCATGCGCTGCGCCGCGTGGCCCACACCTTCAGCCTGCTGCAGGACGACCTGCGGCTGGTGCTGCTGCGCGAGGGCGAGCTCGCGGGCTTCGGCATCGCGATCGAGAATCCCGCGATCGGCCACCAGAACTTCCTGCACGAGCTGATGCTGCGCGTGTACTGGCGCCTGCTGGCCTGGCTGCACGGCGGGCGGCTGGCGGCGCGGCGCTTCGACTTCGGCTTCGCGCTGCCGCCCTACGCGGCCGGCTATGCCAAGGTGTTCCCGGGCACCCTGCGCTTCGGCCAGCCCTGCTCGGCCGTGTGGTTCGACGCCGAGGCGCTGCGCACGCCGATGCACCGCGACGCGCATGCGATCCGCGACTTCCTCGCGGCCTCGCCCGGCAACGTGATCCTGCCGCGGCTGGCCGAGCAGCCCATCAGCGCCAAGGTGCGCGAGATCCTGCAGCAGAAGCGCCCGGCCTGGGCCGACCTCGCGACCGTGGCCGCCTGCCTGCACATGTCGGTTAGCACCCTGCAGCGCCACCTGGCGACCGAGAGCACCTCGTTCCAGGCGCTCAAGGACCAGTTGCGGCGCGACGTGGCGATCGTGCGGCTGGCCACCAGCGCGGTGCCGCTAGCGGCGCTGGCCGCGGAGCTGGGCTTTGCCGACAGCGCGGCCTTCCAGCGCGCCTTCAAGACCTGGACCGGCGGCGCGCCGGGTTCGTACCGGCGCCGCGTGGCCGCGGCGGGCGGCGGCGATTCCCCGCCGACGCCCTGAGTTTTCAGAAGGTTCCGGAACGGCCGCAACGCCCGGGCGACAATCGCCCCATGCCTCCCACCTCCGACCTGCCCCCGCTCAACCGCCAGTTCGTCGCCCATTTCGGCGAGATGGGCAGCAAGTGGGGCATCAACCGCACCGTCGGCCAGATCTACGCGCTGATCTTCCTCTCGGAACGTCCGCTCAATGCCGACGAGATCGCCGAGCTGCTGGAGTTCTCGCGCTCCAACGTGAGCATGGGCCTGAAGGAGCTGCAGGCCTGGCGCCTGGTGCGCCTGCGCCACCAGCCCGGCGACCGGCGCGAATACTTCGAGGCCCCGTCGGACGTGTGGGAGATCTTCCGCGTGCTGGCCGAGGAACGCCGCCGCCGCGAGATCGAGCCCACGCTCTCGATGCTGCGCAATGCCCTGCTCGAGTCGCCCCACAGCGAGGCCGAGCGCCATGCCCAGGAGCGCATGCGCGAGATGCACGACCTGATCGACCGGCTGATGAAGTGGTTCGACGACGTGCAGCGGCTGTCGCCCGAGACCGCGATGCAGCTCATGGGCATGGGCGCGACGGTGACGCGGGTGCTGACGCTCAAGGACCGCATCACGGGCGGACGGGCCGCGAAGAAGAAGGCTGCCGAGTAGCCGGGCCGGCCCGGCGGGCCTACTCGACCTTCGCGCCCGACACCTGCACCAGCTGCCGCATCTCGGCCGCGTCCTTCGCCGCGAAGGCCTTGAACTCGGCCGTGCTCATCTTCATCGGCACGATCCCCGCCTTGTCGAGCGCCGCGACCACCGCGGGATCGGCCAGCACCCGGGCCACGGCCTGGTTGATCTTCTCGACCGTCGCCGCGGGCGTGGTGGCCGGCAGCAGCAGCCCGTACCAGGAGTCGTAGTTGAACTGCGGCACGCCGCTCTCCGACAGCGTCTTGAGCCTGGCCAGCGCGCCTTCGCGCCCGACCGGCGATGTCAGGCCCAGCACCCGGATGCGCGGATCGTCGAGGTAGGCCAGCGCGCCGATCGAGGCCGGCATGATGGCCTGCACGCGCCCAGACAGGACCTCGTTGAGCGCCTCGCCCGTGGCCTTGAACGGGATGTGCTGCATCTGCAGGCCGGCGACCGCGCAGAGGTAGGCCATGCCCAGGTGCGTGGCGCTGCCGTTGCCCGCCGAGGCGTAGTTGAGCTTGCCGGGATTGGCCTTGGCATAGGCGACGAACTCCGCCACATTGCGCGCCGGCACCGCGGCCGACACCATCAGCGCGAAGCCGGTCTTGCCGATATGCGCGGCCGGCGCGAAGCTCTTGACGGCGTCGTAGGAGACCTTCGGATAGAGCGCTGCATTGATGTGATGGCTCGAGGACACCAGCGCCATGGTGCGGCCGTCGCCCGCGCTGTTCGCGACATAGGCCATGCCGATGGTGCCGCCGGCACCGGCGCGGTTCTCGACGATGACGCTGGCATCGAGCGCCTTCGACAGGGCCGGTGCGATCACGCGCGCCACGAGGTCCTGCGTGCCGCCGGCCGCGAAGGGAACGACCACCTTCACCGTGTCGTCGGCGAACGCGGGGGCCGAAGCGCACAGCGCAAGGCAGGCGGCGAGCGCGTGCAGCGCGCGGCGCGAGAGGGGGAAAGTCATTGTCTGTCTCCTTGTTCGATGGTGGGAAAGGCTTCAGTTCGCAGCGCTGGCGATCAGGCCCTGCACGCGCTCGTCGAGTTCGCGCGTGGCGTGGCGCGCGGCCTGCTCGAGTTCCGACACGCGCCGCCGATCGCACGACAGGCATTCGCCAGCGGCCCGCGCCAACGCGGCCGTGTCCGATGGGGACGGCCCGCCGCAACCGACGCGGCGCTCGACCGCGCGCGCGGGATCGAGCACGGTGGCCAGCGTCGCATCGGGGATCGCGATCTCGCGGCCCAGCGCCTGCATCGAGGCTTCGGCGACCAGCGCCGCGTCGACCTGACCCGGCAGCAGGCCGCGCTCCAGCGCGAGCCGGACGATGCGGCCGGTCACGTGATGCGCTTCCTTGAAGGCCAGGCCCAGCGTGCCGACCAGGAAATCCGCGAGATCGGTCGCGGTCGAGAAATTGGCTGCGGCCAGGTGCCGCATGCGCTCGGGCTGCGGCTCGGCATCTTCGACCACGAGCCGCACCACGGGCAGCAGGCTCGCCAGGCCATCGAGCGTGGGCCAGGCCCATCGCAGGCTGTCCGCGTTGCCGTCGAGCACATGCGAGAACGGCGTGCCGCGGAACGCACCGAATGCGGTGACGACGGCTCCGAGCACATGCGACTGCCGACCCTTCACGAACTCGAGCACGGCCTGGTTCTTCTTCTGCGGCATGATGCTCGAGGTGATCGCGAGGCTGTCCGGCAGCTCGAGCATGCCGGACTCGTAGGTCGACATCTGGTAGAAGTCCTGCGCCATGCGCCCGAAGCTGATGCTCAGGAACATGCCGGCCACCAGCAACTGCTGGATCGCATCCTTCGAGGCGATCGCATCGAGCGCATGCGGCACCGCGCCATCGAAGCCCAGCAACCGCGCCGTCTGTTCGCGGTCGATCGCGAAGGTCGTGCCCGCCAGGGCACCGGCCCCCAGCGGACAGCGGTTGATCGTCTCGTGGGCCTCGAACAGGCGCCGCGTGTCGCGCTGCAGCGACTGCTCGATGCCCAGCAAGTAGAAGCCGAAGGTGATCGGCTGCGCATGCTGCAGATGGGTATAGCCCGGCATCACGCAGTCGCTGAAACGCTCGGCCTTCGCGAGCAGCGCGGCCCGCAGGCTGCAGACCTCTTCGAGCAGCAACATCGCATTGCGGCGCGCACGCATGCGGTCGAGCGTGGACTGCAGGTCGTTGCGGCTGCGCGCCATGTGCACACGCCCGCCGATGCCCTGCCCGACGCGGCGGATCAGCTCAGCCTCGTAATTGAAATAGACGTCCTCCAGACTCGCGTCGATGGCAAAGGCCGCGGGGCCTTCGCCCTGCAGCCGAGCGATCGCGCGCAACAGCATGGCGGCCGAGGGCGCGTCCATCAGGCCGCGGTCGACCAGCATCACCAGGTGCGCCTGGTTGACCTGCGTGAGATGCGGCAGCACGGCCGCGAATGCGTCGGTGATCCAGGGTCGGAAGATGGCCTGCTGCGCGGCGTCGGCCAGGGGTTCATGCAGCAGTCCGCTGACGAGTGATTTCATGTCTTTCGTTCGAGTGCCAAGGGGTGCGAACGATTACAAGAGAACCCTAGAATTCGGTCAACGAACCATTTTTCACCTATCCATTCCAGGATCTCATACATGAATTCGATGCGTCACATCGAAGTCTTCCGGGCCGTGATGCTCACGCGCAGCATGACGGGCGCGGCCGACATGCTCTTCGTGAGCCAGTCCGCCGTGAGCAAGATCGTTCGCGAGTTCGAGGACGAACTGGGCTTCCCGCTGTTCACGCGCGGCAAGGGCGGCGCCAATCCCACGCCGGAAGCCGTGGCCCTCTATGCCGAGGTGGAACGCGCCTTCGTGGGACTCGACCGCATCAGCCGCACGGCGGAGCGCATCCGCTCGCGGCGGCACGGCCAGTTGCGCATCGTCGCGATGGCCGCGCTCACGACGGTGTTCCTGCCGCGCGTGATCCGCTGCTTCAACGAACAGTGCCCCGAGGTCAGCATCTCGCTCGAGACCTACAACTCCGCGGAGGTCGTGGGCCTGGTGGCGACGGGCCTGTTCGACATCGGCTATGCGATGACGCCGATCGACACCCACCAGGTGGTGACCAGCGAGGTGATGCACCTCGATTGCGTCTGCCTGCTGCCCGCAGGCCACCGGCTGGCCGGCAAGCGCGTGGTGCGCGCGAAGGACTTCGAGGGCGAGCGCTTCGTCTCATTGGCCAACGGCAACACCACGCGGCTGAAGACCGACGCCCTGTTCAAGAACGAGAACGTCGAGCGCGAGATGGTGCTCGATGCGAGCTGGTCGGCCTCGGTCAGCGGCCTGGTGGCCGAGGGGCTGGGCGTGGCGATCGTGGAGCCCTTCTCGGCCGAGCTCGCGCGGCGCGCGGGCTGCCAGGTGCGCAAGCTCGCGCAGAAGATCGAGTTCTCGTTCGCGGAGCTGCGCCCGCCGCATGCCTCGCAGAACGAGCTCGCGAACATCTTCGGCCAGCACTTCCGGCGCGAGCTGCTCGGCGTCGCCGGCGCGGCCGCGCGCCGGCGCGCGAAGGGCTAGAGCCGCTCCTGCCCTTCGGGCGTTTCGCGCGTCTCGAATTTCTCCTTGCGGACGGCGTCGTCGGCCATCAGCTCGAACCACATCGCATTGAGCACCGCGAAGGCGGCCGCCAGCGGCAGGCCGAGGATCCAGGCGAAGTACCACATCGTTCTTTTCCTTCCTTGCAATCAGTACGCGTGACCGCGTTCCTCGCGGATCGCCTTCTCGTCGACCTTGCCCCACAACACGTGGTAGACCCAGGTCGTGTAGGCCACGATCAGCGGGATGAAGATGGCCGTGACCACCAGCATGATGAACAGCGTGAGGTGGCTCGAGGACGAGTCCCACACGGTGAGGCTGGCGCGCGGATCGATCGAGGACGGCAGGATGAACGGGAACATCGAGGCGCCCACGCTCAGGATGATGCCGGCGATGCCGAGCGCGCCGGCCAGCAGCGCGAGCAGTTCGCGCCGCAGCGCGAGCCCGGCCAGCGCCAGCAGCGCGCCCGCGAAGCCGGCCACCGGCGCGGCCAGGGTCCAGGGGTGGGCCGCGTAGTTCGCGAACCAGGCACCGGCCTGCAGCTCGACCGACTTGAGCAGCGGATTCGATGGTCCCACGGTATCGACCACGCTGGTGATGCGGTAGCCGCCGATGGCCGAGGCCATCCAGAAGCCCGCCGCGGCGTAGAGCACGATGGTGGCGGCGGCCGCGACCATGCCGTAGCGGCGCGAGCGCTCGGCCACGGGGCCGGCGGTCTTCAGCTGCAGCCAGGCTGCGCCGTGCATCGCCATCATCGCCACCGACACCAGCCCGCACAGCAGCGCGAACGGATTCAGCAGGCCGAAGAAGCTGCCGTCGTAGTGGATGTGCATGTCGGTCGCGAAGCGGAACGGCACGCCCTGCAGCACGTTGCCCACCGCCACGCCGAAGATCAGCGCGGGCACCAGGCCGCTGAAGAACAGCACGCCGTCCCAGCGCGCGCGCCATTGCGGCGACTCGCGCTTGCTGCGGAACTTGAAGGCCACCGGCCGCAGGATCAGCGCCGAGAGCACGACGAACATCGCGAGGTAGAAGCCCGAGAACGAGACGGCGTAGAGCTGCGGCCAGGCGGCGAACACGGCGCCGCCGCCGAGGATCAGCCAGACCTGGTTGCCTTCCCAGACCGGGCCCACGCTGTTGATGACGAGCCGGCGCTCGACGTCGTTGCGCGCCGCGAACGGCAGCAGCATGCCGCTGCCGAGATCGAAGCCATCGGTGACGGCGAAGCCGACCAGCAGCACGCCGATCAGCGCCCACCAGATGAAGCGCAGGGTGTCGTAGTCGAGGAGTGTGTGGAGGATCATGCGGCGCTCCCGGTGGTCGAAACGGCGTGGGCGGGCGGAGCGTGCGAACGCGCATCGCCCTCGTCGGGCGAGTGCTCGGCGACCGGCCCCTTGCGGATCGCCTTGACCATCAGCTTGAGCTCGATGACCAGCAGCACGGTGTAGATGGCGACGAAGCCCGCGAGCGTGAACAGCACCGACTTGATGCCGATGTTCGAAACCGCCACCGCGGTCGGCAGCACGCCCTCGATCACCCAGGGCTGGCGGCCGAACTCGGCCACCAGCCAGCCGGCCTCGGCCGCGATCCACGGCAGCGGGATCGCGAGCACCGCGGCCTTGAGCAGCCAGCGATGGCGGTCCAGCGTACGGCGCGCCGACAGCACGAAGAAAGTGCCGGTCAAAAGGATCAGCAGCATGCCGATGCCCACCATGATGCGGAACAGCCAGAACAGCGGCGCCACCTGCGGCACCGTGTCCCAGGCCGCCTTCGCGATCTGCTCGTCGGTGGCCTGGCGCGGATCGTCCACGTAGCGCTTGAGCAGCAGCGCATAGCCCATGTCGACGCCGTTGTTCTCGAAGGCGTCGCGCACGCCCTGCGTGACCGGCTTGCCGCCGGCCTCGCGGATCTTCTGCAGCGCGTCGTAGGCCTTGATGCCCTCGCGGATGCGCGCCTCGGCGCGCTTCACGAGCTCGTCGATGCCCGGGATCACGGTGGTGAGCGAGCGCGTGCCGATCAGCCCCATCACGCCCGGGATGTGGATCGCGTAGTGGGTCTCGCGCGCGGCCTGGTCGGGGAAGCCGAAGGCGGTGAAGGCCGCGGGCGCGGGCTGGGTTTCCCACATGGCCTCGATGGCAGCGAGCTTCATCTTCTGGTGCTCGGTCGAGAGGTAGCCGCTCTCGTCGCCCAGCACCACCACCGACAGCGAGGCCGCGAGGCCGAAGGAGGCGGCCACCGTCATCGAGCGCTTGGCGAGCTCGATGTGGCGGCCCTTGAGCAGGTACCAGGCCGAGATGCCCAGCACGAACACCGCCGCGCAGACATAGCCGGCCGACACCGTGTGCACGAACTTGGCCTGCGCCACCGGGTTGGTCAGCACGGCGGCGAAATCGGTGACCTCCATGCGCATGGTCTGCGGATTGAAGGCCGCGCCCACCGGGTTCTGCATCCAGCCGTTGGCGATCAGGATCCACAGCGCCGAGAAGTTGGAACCGATGGCCACGGCCCAGGTGGTGGCGAGGTGGCCGACCTTGGAGAGCCGGTCCCAGCCGAAGAAGAACAGGCCGACGAAGGTCGCCTCCATGAAGAAGGCCATCAGGCCTTCGATGGCCAGCGGCGCGCCGAAGATATCGCCCACGTAGTGGCTGTAGTAGCTCCAGTTCATGCCGAACTGGAACTCCATCACCACGCCGGTGGCGACGCCCATCGCGAAGTTGATGCCGAACAGCACGCCCCAGAATTTCGTCATGTCGCGCCAGATCACGCGGCCCGTCATGACGTAGACGGTCTCCATGATCGCGATGACGACCGAGAGGCCCAGCGTCAACGGGACGAAGAGGAAGTGGTAGAGCGCCGTGACGGCGAATTGAAGTCGCGACAAGGCGACGATGTCGAGATCCATGATGGCTTCCTTTGTGTTCCCTGTGTTCTTCGTGGTGGGGTGGTTGGCGTTGCTTCGGTGTCGTTCAATCGGCGCGCAGTTGCCGCAGCGCGTGCTCGAAGGCCTCGCTGCCGCGCCGCAGGTCGGCGGCGATGCGGCCGTCCTCGATGCGCAGCAGCCGGTCGGCGAGCGCGGCCTCGCGGCGCAGGTGGGTGGCGATCACGAGCGTGCGGCCCTCGGCATGGCGCGCGAGGCGCTGCAGCACGTCGTGCGCGACCGCGGCATCGAGCGCCTCGGTGGGCTCGTCGAGCAGCCACAGCGGCACCGGGCGCAGGATGAGGCGCGCGAGCGCGAGGCGGCGCGACTGGCCGCCCGAGAGGCCGAGGCCGCCCTCGCCGAGGCGCGTGGACAGGCCGGCCGACAGGTCGCGCACGTCGTCGGCCAGGCCCGCGGCCTGCAGCACGGCCCACAGCTGTTCGTCGTCGGCGGTGGGATCGGCCAGCCGCAGGTTGTCGCGCAGCGTGTCCTCGAACAGTTCGGTGCGCTGGGTCAGCAGGCAGCAGGGCAGCGCGGCCACCTCGCCCCGGCGCGGCGCGAGTTCGCCCGCGATCACCGAGAGCAGCGTGGACTTGCCGCTGCCGCTGGGGCCGACGATGGCAACGCGCTCGCCTTCGGCGATGGCCAGCGAGAGGTCTTCGAGCGCGGGCACGGCGCTGGCGCGATGGAAGGCCTCGATGGCCGTGAGGCGCAGCGCGAGCGATGCGTCTTCCGGGAGCCTTGGCGCGACGGGCGCATCGTCCTGCGCCATGCGCGGTGCCAGGCGACGCACCGCGAGCCAGGTGCGGCCCGCGTCGAGCGCGCCGCGGCGCAGCGCGGCGAAGGGTTCGAGCGCGGTAAGCGCCACGAGCAGCGCGAGCGCGGCGGCGGGTGCGCCGATCGCGCCCTCGCCCACCAGCGCCGCCACCGCGAGCAGCACGGCCACCAGCGTGAGCGTGCCCGCGCCGCCATAGGCCAGGCCGGCCGTGCTCTCGAGACGGTTGAGCGCGAGGTCGGCGCGCGCCAGCCGGCGGTCGGCCGCGGCCAGCGCCTCGCGCTGTGCGTCGAGGCGGCCGGCCATCGCGAGCTCGGTCTGGCCGGCCACCAGGTCGGCCGCGCGCTCGCGCAGCGTCTCGATGGCGCGCGCGCGCCGCAGGGCGGGACGGCGCGCGCGGCGCGACACCGCGAAGGCCAGGCCCCAGCCCACGGCCACGAGCCAGGCCGCGAGCGCCGCGCCCATCGCGGCATGCATCGTGCCGAGCACCACGCCGGCCAGCAATGCGGCGCCGAGTGCGGCGGCGGCGGGCACCAGCAGGCGCAGGTAGAGCGATTCGAGCGCATCGATGTCGCTCGTGAGCCGGAACAGCAGGCGCGCGGGTCGCAGCGCCAGCGCGCGCGCCGCCTCGGCCCGCGCCCAGCCGCGGAACAGCCGCACGCGCAGCGCGGCCAGCGCGCCGAAGGTGGCGTCGTGCGTGACCAGCCGCTCGCCGTAGCGCGAGGCGGTGCGGCCCAGCGCCAGCAGCCGGATGCCGGCCGAGGGCGCGAACACGTCGAAGGTGAAGGCCGTGGCCGCATGCAGGCCCGCGAGCGCGGTGGCGGTGATGAACCAGCCCGAGAGGCCGAGCAACGCCATGCCCGTGAGCACGGTCACCGCGGCCAGCAGCGCGCCCCAGCGCAAGGCGCGCGACTGGGCCGCGAAGAAGGGGCGCAGCACCAGGCGCAGCTCGCCGGCGTGACGATGCGTGTTCGGCTTCATGCGGCCTTCTCCGCGGCATCGGCGCCGAGCTGCACGACGCGGTCCAGGCGCGCGGCCAGCGCAGGGTCGTGCGTCGCGACGATCAGGGTACGGCCGCGCGCGAGCGCGAGCAGCGCATCGGCCACGCGGCGCGCGGTCTCGGTGTCGAGGTGGGCGGTGGGCTCGTCGACCAGCAGCAGGTCGGCCTGCGGATGGACCGCGATGCGCGCCAGCGCGAGGCGCACGGCCTCGCCGCCCGACAGGCCCAGGCCGCCCTCGCCCAGCGCCGCGCCCGGGTGCGCCTGCGCGACAGGCTCGAGCTGCGCGAAGCGCATCGCGGCCTCGACGCTGCCCGCGTCGAGCGCGCGGCCCAGTGCGACATTGGCGGCGACAGGGCCCGCGAACACGTGCGGCTTCTGGCCCATCCAGCCGATGCGCGCGCGCAGCGCGGCGGCGGTGTGGTCGTTCATCGGCACGCCACCGATCAGGATCTCGCCCTGCTGCGCCGGCACCAGGCCCGCGAGCAGCGACAGCAGCGCGGTCTTGCCGGCACCGCTGGCACCGGCCAGCGCGATGTGCTCGCCCGCGGCGACGCGCAGCTCACGGCCTTCGAACACGTGGCGCGATTCGCCGGGCCATGCGAAGTGCAGGTCGTGCACGACCACCGAGGGCGCGGCGTTCGAGGGCTGCATCGAGACCACGTGCACGTCCGGCGCGTGGGCGCCCGGCAGCGGCAGCGCCTCGCGCTGCAGGCCCTCGAGCGCCTCGAGCGCGGCCTCGCCCGCCGCGCGGTCGTGCCACACGGCCGAGAGTTCGCGCAGCGGTTCGAAGAAGGCCGGCGCGAGCAGCAGCACGAACAGGCCCTGGCCCAGGCTCAGCGGCCCGTTCCAGGTGCCGAAGCCCAGCGTGCCCAGCAGATGGAAGCCGACGTAGACCGCCACCATCGCCACGCCCAGCGCCGAGAACAGCTCGAGCACGGCCGAGGACAGGAAGGCGATGCGCAGCACGGCCATGGTGCGTTCGCGCAGCGACTGCGCCGAGTCGGCGAGCCGCGCCGCGGTGGCATCGACCGCGCCGAGCGCGCGCAGGGTCGCGAGGCCGCGCAGGCGATCGAGCAGGAAGGCGTTCATGCCGCCCATCTGCACCATCTGCGCCTCGCTGGCCGCCTTGGCGCGCCAGCCGACGATGGCCATGAACAGCGGGATCAGCGGCGCCGCGAACAGCAGCACCAGCGCCGCCACCCAGGTCTGGCTCGCGACCGCGGCGAGGATCGCGAGCGGCACCACGGTGGCGCGCCAGCGCGCGGGCTGGTAGCGCACCAGGTACGGCACCAGCGCCTCGGCCTGCTCGGCCAGCGCGCTCGCGGCCAGGCCCGAGGGCACGCGGCCGCGGTCGAGCGGCGAGGCACCGGCCAGTGCCTCCGCGGCCTGGGCGCGCAAGTCCGAGAGCCGAGCGCGGGCCCGACCGAAGGTGCGCCGCGCGCCCCAGGCTTCGCAGGCGGCACGCAGCCAGCCGAACAAGAGGATGCCGAGCGCGGGCCACAGCACCGCGGCCAGCCCGCCGCCATCGGCCAGCGCCTGCACCGCCCAGGCCAGCAGCGCCGCCTGCGGCAGCCACAACAGCGCGGCCGCGCCCTGCACCACGCCGCCGATCTCCGGCCGGGCCAGGGCACGCAGGGGTCGACGGTGGGCGGAAGGGTTCATCTGTTTTTGATTTCGTGAATTTTCAGTATTTACTGAAATTTCCACAATGATACCGAAAACCTGACCGGACAGCGAGCACGGCGAAGCCTGCCCGCTTCGCCGGGCGGGCGCAAGTCAACGAAGGAACGCGTGCGGCCGCAATGGCCGGCGGGATCTCAGTGCGAGACGACGATGCCGCTGATCAGCAGCCCCGCGAACAGCGCGGCGACGGCGCGCCACGAGGCCGGCCGGGTCTCGACCCAGCGGTACAGCAGCGCGGCCGCGGCGATCGACAGGCCGAAGGTCGCGAGCATGCCGAGCCCGTCGACCCAGGGCGCGTGCGGCCCGAGCCGCACCACGGCGGCATTCACCGCGAGCAGCACCGGGAAGTGGATCAGGAACAGCGAATAGGACATGCGCCCCAGCCGCTGCAGCGCGACCGCCGCCAGCGGCCAGCGCGGCGGTGACAGCCACTGCCGCCGCTGCGCCACCGCGATCAGCAGCGCCGTGACCAGCGCGGTCGCGATGCGGCTGCGCCATTCGAGCGCCAGCGCGCCCGTGCCCACCAGCAGCAGCAAGGCGACCGCGCTCTGCCAGGTGCTCGCGCGCGTGGCGCGTCCGATCCAGAACACCAGCATGCCGAGGCCGTAGGCGCCGAAGAAATAGAAGGCGGTGTCGTCGAGTTCGGCATCGCGGTTGAACAGCGCCAGCGACGCGACGGCCACGCCGAGCACCAGCAGCACCGCGAGCCAGCGCCGGCGCGCGGCTTCGCCGGGCCGGCGTGCCTGGTCGGCCGAGGGCGCGAGCAGCGCCGGCAGGCCGATCAACGTGAGCGCCAGCGCGAACAGCTGGAAGTCGATCGCCACGTACCAGACGCCGGTGGACAGCGCCTCGTAGCCCAGCAGGTCCTGCAGCAGCAGCCCGTGCGCGAGCAACTGGCCGATGCTCGGCGAGGCCGGTACGAGGTCGGCGTCGAGCCAGGGCCGCACCGCGGCCGCCACCAGCACGCAGACGGTGAGCGCGGCGAGGTAGGGCATCACCAGCCGGCCGTAGCGCTGCACGATGCGCACCAGCGGGCGATCGATGCGCAGCAGCCCGTCGGGCGCGAGGCTGGCCGCGGCGAGGAAGCCGGCGATCACCAGGAAGATCTGGACCGCGAGCCGCCCGTCGCTGGCCAGCCAGCCGAGGAAATCGGGCGCGAGCGACAACGCGCCCGCGGGCATCGGTCCGTAGCGCGACAAGTGATGCCCGACGATCACCGCGCAGGCGAGGCCCTTGGCCGCGTCGAGCAGCGGCATGCGCTCCCGCCGCGCGGCGGGAGCAGGCGCGGCACTCGCCGCCGGGGCCGGCAGGTCGTTCACGCTAGGAACGCGTTCTCAAAGCGCGAGCCGCTGGCGAGCCTCCTGGTATTCGCGCTTGAGCTTCTCGATGAAGACGCCGGCGCTCGACACCTCGCTGATCGCGCCGATGCCCTGGCCCGAGCCCCAGATGTCCTTCCAGGCCTTGGCCTTGCTGCCATCGCCGCCCGAGAAGCTCATGGTCTTCACGTCGCCCTCGGGCAGGTTCGCCGGGTCCATGCCGGCGTTGACGATGCTGGGCGCGAGGTAGTTGCCGTGCACGCCGGTGAACAGGCTCGAGTAGACGATGTCGTCCGAAGTGCCCTCGACGATGGCCTGCTTGTAGGCGTCGCTCGCGCGCGCTTCCTCGGTCGCGATGAAGGCGGTGCCGATGTAGGCGAAGTCCGCGCCCATGGCCTGCGCCGCGAGCACCGCGCCGCCGGTGGCGATAGCGCCCGACAGCGCGATCGGGCCGTCGAACCACTGGCGGATTTCCTGGATCAGCGCGAACGGGCTCTTGATGCCCGCATGGCCGCCGGCACCGGCCGCCACCGCGACGATGCCGTCGGCGCCCTTCTCGATCGCCTTCTGCGCGAACTTGTTGTTGATCACGTCGTGCAAGGTCACGCCGCCGTAGCTGTGGACCGCGTCGTTGACGTCGGTGCGCGCGCCCAGCGAGGTGATGACGATCGGCACCTTGTACTTCACGACCATCTCCATGTCGTGCTCGAGGCGGTCGTTGCTCTTGTGCACGATCTGGTTGATGGCGAAGGGCGCGGCGGGTTTGTCGGGGTTGGCCTTGTTGTAGGCCGCGAGCTCCTCGGTGATCTCGATCAGCCACTCCTCGAGCTGCGCCGCGGGCCGCGCGTTGAGCGCCGGCATCGAGCCGACCACGCCGGCCTTGCATTGCGCGATCACGAGCTTGGGGTTGCTGATGATGAACAGCGGCGAGCCGATGATCGGCAGCGGCAGGTTCGCGAGCACGGGGGGCAGTTTCGACATGGTCGTTGTCTCAGGGGTTGTTGAATTCGGAAGCGGACAGCCGGACGCGGAGGACGCGAAGATTCCGCGAAGTGTGCAAAAGCAAAACCAAATTTTGATTTCTCTTTCGCGTCCTTTGCGTAACCTTTGCGACCTTCGCGTACGGAAGTCCGGATGTCAGAAGGCCTCGAGCGCCAGCGCGTTCACGCTCTCGGCGCCGTCGACGATGCTGTCGCGCAGGCCCGGCGCCTTCGCGAGGATGTGCTCGGCATAGAAGCGCGCGGTCGTGATCTTGGCCTGCATGAAGTCGACGTCGACGTTGTGCGAGGCCTGGTCCTGCGCCACGATCAACGAACGCGCGAGCTGCCAGCCGGCCACCAGGTTGCCCGCGAGCATCAGGTAGGGCACGCTGCCCGCGAACACCGCGTTGGGCGAAGCCTTGGTATGGCCCGCGACGAAATCCACCACCTCGACGAAGGCCTCGCGCGCGGCTTTCAGGCGCTTGAGCACGGCCTTGGCGGCGGCGCTGTCGTTCTTCGCGAGCTCGGCCTCGGTCTTCTCGATCTGCGCGGCGATGGCCTTGGCGGTCTGGCCGCCGTCGCGCGCGGTCTTGCGGCCCACGAGGTCGTTGGCCTGGATCGCGGTCGTGCCTTCGTAGATCGTGAGGATCTTCGCGTCGCGGTAGTACTGCGCCGCGCCGGTCTCCTCGATGAAGCCCATGCCGCCATGCACCTGCACGCCCAGCGAGGTCACCTCGAGGCTCATCTCGGTGCTGTAGCCCTTGACCAGCGGCACCATGAATTCGTAGAAGGCCTGGTTCTGCTTGCGCGCGTCGGCATCGGGATGGTGGTGCGCGGCGTCGTAGGCCGCGGCGGCCACGCTGGCCATCGCGCGGCAGCCTTCGGTGTAGGCACGCATGGTCATCAGCATGCGCTTCACGTCGGGGTGATGGATGATCGCCGCGCTGGCGTTGATCGAGCCGTCGACCGGACGGCTCTGCACGCGCTCCCTGGCATAGGCCACGGCATGCTGGTAGGCGCGCTCGGCGATCGCGATGCCCTGCATGCCCACCGCGTAGCGGGCCGAGTTCATCATGATGAACATGTACTCGAGGCCGCGGTTCTCCTGGCCCACGAGATAGCCGACGGCACCGCCATGGTCGCCGTACTGCAGCACCGCGGTCGGCGAGGCCTTGATGCCCATCTTGTGCTCGATGCTCACGCAGTGCACGTCGTTGCGCGCGCCCGGCGAACCGTCGGCGTTCAGCAGGAACTTCGGCACCACGAACAGGCTGATGCCCTTCACGCCCTCGGGCGCGCCGCTCACGCGCGCCAGCACGAGGTGCACGATGTTCTCGGCCATGTCGTGCTCGCCGTAGGTGATGAAGATCTTGGTGCCGAAGACCTTGTAGCTGCCGTCGGGCTGCGGCTCGGCGCGGCTGCGCACCAGCGCGAGGTCGCTGCCGGCCTGCGGCTCGGTGAGGTTCATCGTGCCGGTCCACTGGCCGCTCACGAGCTTCTCGAGGTAGGTGGCCTTGAGCTCGTCGGAGCCCGCGGTCAGCAGCGCCTCGATGGCACCGTCGCTGAGCAGCGGGCACAACGCGAAGCTCATGTTGGCCGAGTTCAGCATCTCGCCGCAGGCGGCGCCGATGGTCTTGGGCAGGCCCTGGCCGCCGAAGTCGGCCGGATGCTGCAGGCCCTGCCAGCCGCCCGACACGTACTGCGCGAAGGCTTCCTTGAAGCCGGCCGTGGTCGTGACCTCGCCGTCCTTGAACGACGAGGGATTGCGGTCGCCCGCGACGTTGAGCGGCGCGATCACGTCCTGGTTGAAGCGCGCGCATTCCTCGAGCACGGCCTGCGCGGTCTCGAGGCCGGCGTCCTCGAAGCCGGGCAGCTTGGCGATCTCGCCGATGTTGGCCAGGTGCTCGATGTCGAACAGCATGTCCTTGAGGGGGGCGGTGTAGCTCATCTCATGTCTCCCGATACTGCGGATGTGAAAAGGGCATCGCGAACGATGCCCTCTGGCTCAATGCAATGGCGCGATCAGAGCGCCTTGACCAGTTCCGGCACGGCCGTGAACAGGTCGGCCACGAGGCCGTAGTCGGCCACCGAGAAGATCGGCGCTTCCTCGTCCTTGTTGATCGCCACGATCACCTTGGAGTCCTTCATGCCGGCCAGATGCTGGATCGCACCCGAGATGCCCGCTGCGATGTACAGCTGCGGCGCGACGATCTTGCCGGTCTGGCCCACTTGCCAGTCGTTCGGCGCGTAGCCCGCGTCGACGGCGGCGCGGCTGGCACCCAGGCCCGCGTTGAGCTTGTCGGCCAGCGGCGCCATCACTTCGGTGAACTTCTCGGCGCTGCCCAAGGCGCGGCCGCCCGAGACGATGATCTTGGCGGCCGTCAGTTCGGGGCGCTCGCTCTTCGTGACTTCACGGCCGACGAAGCTGCTCTTGCCGCTGTCGGTCACGCCTTCGGCCGTTTCGACCGTTGCGCTGCCACCGGTGGCGGCGGCCGCATCGAAGCCGGTGGTGCGAACGGTGATGACCTTGGTCGCATCGCTGCTCTGCACGGTGGCGATGGCGTTGCCGGCGTAGATCGGACGCTCGAAGGTGTCGGGGCTGTCGACCTTGGTGATGTCGCTGATCTGCGCGACGTCGAGCTTGGCCGCCACGCGCGGCGCGACGTTCTTGCCGTTGGCGGTCGAGGGGAACAGGATGTGGCTGTAGTTGGAAGCGATCGCGAGGACTTGCGCCGCGACGTTCTCGGCCAGGTTCTCGGCGAGGCTCGGGCTGTCGGCTGCGATGACCTTGGTGACACCGGCGATCTGGGCAGCGGCCTTGGCGGCTTCTGCCGCGTTGGCGCCGGCCACGAGCACGTGGACGTCGCCACCGCAGGCGAGTGCAGCGGTCACGGTGTTGAGGGTGGCCGGCTTGATGCTGGCCTGGTCGTGTTCGGCAATGACGAGTGCGGTCATGTTCGTTGTCTTCCTCAGATCACTTTGGCTTCGTTCTTCAGCTTGTCCACCAGGGTCGCCACATCGGGCACCTTGATGCCGGCGCCGCGCTTCGGCGGTTCCGAGACCTTCAGGGTCTTCAGGCGCGGCTTGACGTCCACGCCGAGGTCCTCGGGCTTGAAGGTATCGAGCTGCTTCTTCTTGGCCTTCATGATGTTGGGCAGCGTGACGTAGCGCGGCTCGTTGAGGCGCAGGTCGGTCGTGATGACGGCCGGCAGCGTGAGCGAGACGGTCTCGAGGCCACCGTCGACTTCACGGGTCACGTTGGCTTTGTCACCGGCGACTTCGACCTTCGAAGCGAAAGTGGCTTGCGGCAGGTCGGCCAAGGCAGCCAGCATCTGGCCAGTCTGGTTGGCATCGTCGTCGATGGCCTGCTTGCCGAGAATGATCAGCTGCGGCTGCTCCTTGTCGACCAGCGCCTTGAGCAGCTTGGCCACGGCCAGGGGCTGCAGCTCTTCCGAGGTCTCGACCAGGATGCCGCGGTCGGCGCCGATGGCCATCGCGGTGCGCAGGGTTTCCTGCGACTTGGCATCGCCGCACGAGACGGCGATGACCTCGGTCACCACGCCCTTCTCCTTCAGGCGCACGGCCTCTTCGACGGCGATCTCGTCGAAGGGGTTCATGCTCATCTTGACGTTGGCGATGTCCACGCCCGTGCCGTCGCTCTTGACGCGCACCTTCACGTTGTAGTCGACGACCCGTTTGACAGGCACAAGAACCTTCATTGACTTGACTCCATTGGGATTGCAAAAAGGGGGCTTCGAGAGCAACCGGTCATTCTAGGACGCGACCTTTGCCGTCTCTGATCTGATTCCGATTCACGCCGCGGGGCGAAAAAAGAACGGTCGTGCTTTTCCTCGATTATAGAGCAGCGTCCGCCGGCGGCGAAATCCCGGGTGGCAGCGACTCCACACGCAGCACGCGCTGCGGATAGGGAATGTCGATCTTCGCGGCGCGCAGGCCTTCGAGGATCGCGACGTTGATCGCCGAGCGCAGGTTGTCCTTGCCCTTGTCGGGATCGGCGACCCAGAAGTTCAGCGTGAACTCCAGCCCGTCGGGCGCGAAGTTCATCAGGAAGGCCACCGGCGCCGGGTCGGTCATCACGCGCGACTGGGCCTTGGCGGCATCGCAGAGGATGGCCTGCACCTGCGCCACGTCGCTCTCGTAGCCGACCACGATGCTGGTCGTGATGTTGAACTTGCGGTCCGCGATCGAGAGGTTCTCCACGCGCGAGGTGATCAGCGACTCGTTCGGCACGATCGCCTCGCGGCCGTTGCCGGCGCGGATCAGCGTGTAGCGGGTCTTGATGTCGGTGATGCGGCCCTCGAAGGTGTCGACCTTGACGTTGTCGCCGATGCGGATCGAGCGCTCGAGCAGGATCACGAAGCCGCTGACGTAGTTGGCCGCCAGCTTCTGCAGGCCGAAACCCAGGCCGACGCCGAGCGCGCCGCCGAGCACCGACAGCGCCGTGAGGTCCACGCCCACCGCCGACAGCGCGAACAGCAGGCCCACGAGCAGCAGCAGCGCGCGCACCGCGTTCGACGCCACCTTGCGCATCGACAGGTCGGTGACGGCCTCGCGCAGGATGCGCTTCTCGATCGTCGAGGCGATCCACAGCGCGATCACCAGCACCAGGCCGGCCGACAGCGCGCCCTGGATGATGGTCTGCAGGCTCACCTTGGTCTTGCCGAAGGCCAGCGTGATGTCGTCGAGCTCGGCCAGCACCGGCGGCAGCAGGCCGATGATCCAGAGCACGGCCGCGAGCCAGGCCAGCCACGAGATGGTGCGCTCGAGCAGCCGCACGAGATTGGAGGCCGGGAATACGGCGCGCAGCACGCGCGCGAACAGCCGGATGACGGCCAGCGACAGGAACACCGAGACGCCGATGCGCAGCACCAGGATGGTCTGGTACTCGGCCACCAGCCGCCGCGCGAGCTCGGCGAACACCAGCGCCATGAGCGGGAACAGCACGCCGTCGAAGGTGCGCTCGCCGAACCAGATCGAGTCCTTGGGCTGGTCGCGCCCGAACCAGCGGCAGATGCCCCAGGCCAGGGCGATGCAGGCGGCGAGCGCGGCCAGCTCGATGGCGATGCCGCGCGCATCGACCTGCGCGAGTCGTTGGGTGAAGTCGTTGAAGTTCATCTCTTGCAGCAAAAGGGGCCGGGCCCACACACGGCGCGCTCGGCGCACCACCGGGGTGCGCCCGCGCCCTTCGGATCAGAGGTCGGCCAGCACCCGGATGTGCGCTTCCACGCTGCGCGCGAGCGCGTCGAGGTTGTAGCCGCCCTCGAGCATCGAGACGATGCGTCCGCGCGAATGGCGGCGCGCCACGTCGCGGATGCGGTCGGTGATCCAGGCGAAGTCGTTCTCGTTGAGACCGAGCTGCCCGAGATCGTCTTCCCGGTGCGCATCGAAACCGGCGCTCACGAACACCATCTGCGGCCGGAACGCCTCGAGCCGGGGCATCCAGATCGCCTCGATCATCTCGCGCACGTCCATGCCCTTGGTGTAGGCCGGGATCGGCAGGTTGAGCATGTTCGATGCCGGATGCTCGGTGCCGCTGTAGGGATAGAACGGGTGCTGGAAGAAGCCGACCATCAGCACGCGCGGATCGTCCGACAGGATGTTCTCGGTGCCGTTGCCGTGGTGCACGTCGAAGTCGACCACGGCCACGCGGTCGAAGCCGTGCACCTCGAGCGCATGGCGCGCCGCGATCGCGACGTTGTTGAGGAAGCAGAAGCCCATCGCCTGCTCGCGGCAGGCATGGTGGCCGGGCGGACGCACGGCGCAGAAGGCGTTCTCGACCTCGCCGGCGATCACCGCGTCGGTGGCGGCGATGGCCGCCCCGGCGGCGCGCCGGGCCGCCAGCAGCGTGAAGCGGTTGAGCGCGGTGTCGGGGTCGATGTGCGCATGGTCGGGGCCGCCGACCGGCTCGTCGGCCACCAGCCGCTGGTGCAGCGCCTCGAGGTATTCGACGTGTTCGGTGCTGTGCGCCCGGGTGATCTGCGGCAGCGTGGCCAGCGGGACGTCGCGCCGCTCGAGCGCATCGCCGACGCCGGTGGCGAGCAGCCGGTCCTCGATGGCATCCAGGCGCTCGGGGCATTCGGGATGACCCCGGCCCATGTCGTGCTTCCAGCAGTCGCGATGAGTGAAGTAACCGGTCTTGCCCATGTCTCGGTGTCGCGTCTAGACCTCACGCGGCGCGGGGCTGCCGGGTCTTACGGTATCGTTTGCATATGGATACAAATATGGACGTTGCCGCGAAGCTTGCCACTTTGCTGAGCCAGCTTAACACGGTGATCGTGGGCAAGGAGGCCCAGGTGCGCGACTGCGTGGCCTGCCTGCTGGCCGGCGGCCACCTGTTGATCGAGGACGTGCCCGGGGTCGGCAAGACCACCCTGGCCCATGCGCTCTCGCACACCTTCGGCCTGCAGTTCTCGCGCGTGCAGTTCACGGCCGACCTGATGCCGGGCGACCTCTCGGGCGTGGCGATCTACGACCGCGGCCAGCAGGCCTTCGTGTTCCATCCGGGCCCGATCTTCTCGCAGGTGCTGCTGGCCGACGAGATCAACCGCGCCAGCCCCAAGACCCAGAGCGCGCTGCTCGAGGCGATGGAGGAGAAGCAGGTCACGATCGAGGGCGAGACCCGCCCCCTGCCCACCCCCTTCTTCGTGATCGCCACGCAGAACCCGCAGGACCAGCTCGGCACCTTCGCGCTGCCCGAGTCGCAGCTCGACCGCTTCCTGATGCGCATCTCGCTCGGCTACCCCGACCGCGCCGCCGAGCGCCTGCTGCTGTCCGGCATCGACCGCCGCGAGATGCTGGCCACCCTGCCCGCGCTGCTCACGCCCGGCGAGCTGACCGCGCTGCAGCAGCGCGTGCAGCAGGTGCATGCGGCCGAGCCGCTTTTGAACTACGTGCAGGACCTGATCGCCGCCACCCGTTCGGGCCGCTGGTTCCTGCAGGGCCTGTCGCCGCGCGCCGGCATCGCCGTGCTGCGCGCCGCCAAGGCCCAGGCCCTGCTCGCCAACCGCCACTACGTCGCGCCCGACGACGTGCAGGCCGTGCTGCCGCAGACCGTGGCGCACCGCCTCACGCCGGTCGGCGATGCCGGCCGCGGCGCGGTCGAGCAGGTGCGGGCGATGATCGCGGCGGTGCCGCTGCCGTGAACGCCGTCGGCGCCATCCGCTCGCGCATCGACGGCTGGTTCCTCTCGCGCCGGCCGCCGTCGGACACGCTCGAGCTCACGCAGCGCAACGTCTACATCGTGCCCACGCGCGCCGGCTGGACCCTGGCGCTCACGCTGCTGGTGCTGCTGGTGGCGTCGATCAATTACCAGCTCAACCTCGGCTACCTGCTGACCTTCCTGCTCGCGGGCAGCGTGGCGGTGGGCATGCACGTGTGCCACGGCACGTTGCGCGGGCTGGCGATGCACCTGATGCCGCCCGATGCGCATTACGCGGGGAGCGCGGCGGTGTTCCGGGTGGTGCTGCACAACGCGCGGCGCGGGGTGCGCTACGGGATCGGGATGGCGGTGCGCGGCAGCGGGCAATGGGCCTGGACCGATGTGCCGGCGCAGGGCAGTTCGACGGTGGAGATCGCTTTTCTGCCGGAGCGAAGGGGGTTGCATCCGGTGCCGGCGTTGACGGCGGAGACGCGGTTTCCGCTGGGCACTTTTCGGGTGTGGACGGTGTGGCGGCCGGCTTCTCGGATGCTGGTGTATCCGGCGCCTGAGGTGCATCCGCCGCCCTTGCCTGCCGGTGAGCCGTTGTCGGGGTCTGCGGCTGTTTCTTCTGTTGTGCGGTCTCTGGGGGCTGGGGAGTATGACGGGGTGCGGGCTTATCGGCGGGGGGATCCGTTGAAGCTGGTGGTCTGGAAGAAGGCGGCGCAGGCGTTGGCTGCGGGGTCCGAGGAGTTCGTTAGTCGGGATGCTCAGCAGACGCAACGCGAAGAGCTTTGGCTGGATGCGCAGGCTACTGGGTTGGGTGATGTCGAAGGGCGGGTTTCTCGGTTGTGTGCCTGGGTGTTGATGGCGGATCGGTTGGGGGTGGACTATGGGGTTCGTGTTGGCGGGCGGGTGTTGAAGCCTTCGCAAGGGGAGGCGCATCGGAGGGCTTGTCTGGAGATGCTGGCTCTATGTTGACTTCCTGGGTTTGGGTTGTTCTTGGCTTTGCTCTTCTTGCGAAGGGCGTTGGCCGGGTCTCGCCCCGGCGGGCGACTTACTTTCTTTGTCTCGCCAAAGAAAGTAAGCAAAGAAAGGCGACCC
>NZ_JBWKMZ010000029.1:0-42243 GCF_059415325.1 Variovorax sp. GW821-FHT10D07
TCCCGCAGCGAAATCAAGGAGGAGGCCGCAGGCCGGGGGACATTCGCGGAGGGAAGTACCCGCTGTCCTGTGCACGCACCCCGAACCCTAAAAACGAAGGCAACCAAAAATGCCCCACCTGGGCCTCATAGTCCCCCCGAAAGCAGGCGAAGTCCCCATCGACGGCCCACTTCTCTACGGCACCCGCATCCGCTTCAGTGCACGCGGCCTGGGCCTCGGAGAAATCTCGACGCGCGGCTACACCGAAGTCATCGACTCGGTGATCGGCAAGGCGCTGGAACTCAAGGAGGAGGGCGTCGGCGCCATTTCCCTCATGGGCACTTCGCTGAGCTTCTTCCGCGGTGCCGCCTTCAACCGGCAACTCGAAGTCGAGATGTCGCGCGCCACCGGCCTGCCCTGCACCACCATGAGCAACGCCATCGTCGAAGGACTGCGCAGCCTCGGCGTGAAGCGCGTCGCCGTGGCCACCGCCTACATCGACGAGGTCAACGTGCAGCTGCGGCGCTACCTCGAACAGAGCGACTTCGAACCGCTGGCCATCGAAGGCCTGTCGATCTCCGATGTGCAGCAGGTCGGCCAGGTCGGCACGCAGGTGCTGGTGGACCTGGGCCGCCGGGTGTTCGAGGCACGGCCGGGGGCGGACGGCATCCTCATCTCCTGCGGCGGACTCGTCACGCTCGACGCCGTGCGCGAGCTCGAGTCGATGCTGCAGGTGCCCGTGGTCTCGAGTTCGCCCGCGGGCTTTCGCGACCTGGTGCGCAAGGCCGGGCTCGATGCGCGCTCGCCCGGCAATGGCCGTCTGTTCGACTGAGAAGACGGCGGCGGACCCGTCGCTCAGAACGAACGCGGCAGGCCGAGCATGTGCTCGGCCACATAGCTGAGGATCAGGTTGGTCGAGATCGGCGCCACCTGGTAGAGCCGCGTCTCGCGGAACTTGCGCTCGATGTCGTATTCGCAGGCGAAGCCGAAGCCGCCGTGGAACTGCAGGCAGGCGTTCGCCGCCTCCCAGCTCGCCTTGGCCGCGAGGTACTTCGCCATGTTGGCTTGCGCGCCGCAGGGCTCGCGTGCGTCGAACAGGCGGCAGGCCTCGTAGCGCATCAGGTTCGCGGCCTCGACCTCGATGAAGGCCTCGGCGATCGGGAATTGCACGCCCTGGTTCTGGCCGATCGGGCGACCGAACACCACGCGCTCCTTGGCATAGGCCGTCACCTTGTCGATGAACCAATAGCCGTCGCCGATGCATTCGGCCGCGATCAGCGTGCGCTCGGCATTGAGCCCGTCGAGGATGTACTTGAAGCCCTGGCCTTCCTCGCCGATCAGGTTCTCGGCCGGGATCTCGAGGTTCTCGAAGAACAGCTCGTTGGTCTCGTGGTTCACCATGTTGAGGATCGGCCGCACCGTCATGCCCTGGCCGATGGCCTCGCGCAGGTCGACGATGAAGATCGACATGCCCTCGGATTTCTTCTTCACCTCGGCCAGCGGCGTGGTGCGCGCCAGCAGGATCATCAGGTCGGAATGCTGGATGCGCGAGATCCACACCTTCTGGCCGTTGACGACATAGCGGTCGCCCTTCTTCACCGCCGTCGTCTTGATCTTCGTGGTGTCGGTGCCCGTGGTGGGCTCGGTCACGCCCATCGACTGCAGCCGCAGTTCGCCGCTCGCGATCTTCGGCAGGTACCGCTGCTTCTGCGCCTCGCTGCCATGGCGCAGCAGCGTGCCCATGTTGTACATCTGGCCATGGCAGGCGCCCGAGTTGCCGCCGCAGCGGTT
Organism: Variovorax sp. GW821-FHT10D07; assembly: GCF_059415325.1. Lineage (NCBI taxonomy): Bacteria > Pseudomonadati > Pseudomonadota > Betaproteobacteria > Burkholderiales > Comamonadaceae > Variovorax > Variovorax sp. GW821-FHT10D07. The sequence goes on from NZ_JBWKMZ010000029.1 coordinate 1,771, forward strand.
GATCTCTTCCATGATCACCGAGGCCTCGGTCAGGCCCAGGCCCGAGCCGCCGTACGCCTGCGGGATCAGCGCGGCCATCCAGCCGGCCTGGGTGAGCGCGTCCACGAACTCGGCGGGATAGCCGCGCGCCTCGTCGATCTTGCGGAAGTATTCGTCGGGAAACTGCGCGCAGAGGTCGCGCACGGCGTCGCGGATGTCGGGGAAGCGGGTGTCGTTGCTGTGCATCGCCTGAATCTATCCGCGCGCGCGGCGCGCGTCTCTCGGATTTCGGAAGCCTCCCTTCGGCCAAGGCGGATGCCCGGTCGCGGCCGTCGATTGCGCGCGACTCGCCGCGCTTCGGACATGTCCTGCAACGGGACGCGCTGCGGTCTTTCCGGCGCCTTCATCGAACGGACGCAATCTGCTGCCCATTCCCTGAACCATCCTGGAGGACAGCACCATGGCAGACGACCTGAGCAAGCGCGGACAGCCCGACCGCTCGCGCATCAACGTGAACGAGGCGCACGAGATGCGCTACTGGACCCAGACCCTGGGCGTGACCGAAGCGCAACTGCGCTCGGCGGTGGCGGCCGCCGGCGTCGAGGTCAAGGACGTGCGCACCTACCTCGGCAAGCCCTGAGCGACGGTGAACGGGAACCTGCGTAGGCAGGTTCCTACACCCGGGCGGCGAGGCGCGGCCGATACTCTGTCGCTTGCCTCGCACCGGGACATTTCCCTTGAACCTCCCCCCCTTCCTCGCTTCCCTCCCTGGCCCGACGCTCGGGCATCGTTCCTTGCAAGCCGCCCCCGCGGCGGGAGCCGTAGCGCGATGAAGAGCTCTCCCGGAGCCCGCAGCTGGATCGCCGCCGGCGTGCGCCACGAACTGCTGACCCGCGCCTTGCCCGCGCTGCGCCACGACATGGCGGCGCCGGTGTCGGTGATCCGCATGGCGCTGCTGATGCTCAAGCGCCAGCTCGGCGCCGAGACCATCGACCGCGCCGTCAGCGAGGAGCGCATGGGCCTGGTCGACGGCCAGGTGTCCGAACTGGTCGAGGGCATCCGCTCGCTGCGCGACTGGGAGCTGGCCACCACCGACGACGGCATCACGCGCGCGGCGCTGGTGGCGCGCTGCGTCGCGCTGATGCGCGCCGCCTTCGACCTGCATGGCGTGTCGCTCGAGGTGGATGATGCGCTCGCCGCCGGCGAGGACGAGAAGCGCTGGCCCTCGGCGGCCGCGCTGCGCTACCTGTTCCTCGGCGCGCTCGGCTACCTGCACGACGGCGCGCCCGAGGCTGGCGCGATCCGGATCGAGGCCGATGGCCCCGAAGGCCTGCGCTTCGCGGCATTGCCGCGCGAGGCCAGCGCCGTCAATCCGGTGCTCGATGCGCACCGCGCACCACGCGCGCTGGCCATCGACGCGGTCGCGCTGCAGAGCCTGGCCGAGGACCTCGGCTACCGCATCGCGCTCGAGCGCGACAGCGTGCGCTTCTCGCTCGGCGCGGGCTGAGCACGCGGCCGCGCCGGCGCGGCCTTGCGCACCGGCAGCGGTGCGTGCTTCGTTTCCTTCTTCGAGGCCGTTGAACCCGATGCGGGCTTGGCGCTCTTGCGCTGCCGCGTCGCGGCCTGGGCTTCGCGCCGATGCGCCTGCAGAAAACCCAATAGCCGCCGCTCCGCCGCGTGCAGCCCGCGCGACGGCCGCGCGCTGCGGCGCCCCGCGATGCGTTCGAGCAGGGCCGACGCCGCATCGGCCTCGGTGCTCGCGAGCGCACTGCCCAGCGACAGCACCGCGGGATGCACATAGGCTTTCTTGCAGACCGCGGGCGTGTTGCCGAGCTGGCGCGCCACGGTCGCGAGGATGTCCTTCGCGGTGTAGCGGTTGCCGTCCGAGGCGACCCGACCCGGCTCGCAGGCCAGCCGCGTGAGCTCCAACGCCTGCACCGTGCCATGCCAGGTGCGGAAGTCCTTCGCGGTGAAGCGCTCGCCGTCCAGGCCCTTCTGGCCCTCGACCACCTCGCCGAGGTAGTCGTTGACGTCGGTCGACGAGACGCTGTGCGGCTCGCCGTCCTCGCCCACGTACTGGAACAGCGCCTGCCCCGGCAGTTGCTGGCAGCCGCGCACGATCTTCGCCACGCGCGGGTCCTCGAGCGTGGCCTCGTGCATCACGCCGCTCTTGCCGCGAAAGCGCAGCCGCAGCGCCGCGCCCTTCACCGCCGCATGCCGGTTGCGCAGCGTGGTGAGGCCGTAGGAACCGTTGCTGCTCGCGTACTCCTCGTTGCCCACGCGCATCAGGGTGGTATCGAGCAGCCGCACCAGCGCGGCCAGCACCTGCGCGCGGGCCGGCGCGCCCGTGACCTTGCCGGCCTGGAGGTCGCGCTGTACCCGCGCGCGGATGCGCGGCAGCGCGCGCGCGAAGGCCTCAAGCCGGTCGAACTTGGTCTCGTCCTTCAGCGCCCGCCAGTCGGCGTGGTAGCGGTACTGCTTGCGGCCGCGCGCGTCGAGGCCCGTGGCCTGCAGGTGACCGTTGGGCAGCGGGCAGATCCACACCTCGTCGTAGGCCGGCGGAATCGCCAGCATGCGGATGCGCGAGAGTTCGTCCGCGTCGCGCACCCACTGGCCGCGCGCGTCGCGGTAGCGGAACTTCGCGCCGTGCCGCAGGCGCCGGATGCCCGGCATGTCGGGGTTCACGTAGACCAGCCCGTTCGCGATCGGCGTGGGCTTGGACGGAGGCCGTCTCGCGGAGGATGCTGTGTCCGGCATGGTGGTTGCGTGGTGTAGACAGGCCCGTTGTGCCAGCGCCGACAATGCGCGGCTGTAGGACGCCGCGAGCGCCGCCGGTGCGATGGCCGCGCTTGCGTGTCCTGCCCTCATCCTCGAACCCACGGAGTCCCCCATGCCGTCTTCCTCCTCCCTGTGCTTCGCCCGCCTCTCGGCGCTGGCCGCCGCCGCGCTGCTGGCCGGTGCCGCCAGTGCCGCCACCATGCCGCCCGCGCCCGGCGCCGAGGCCCGCGCCGAACTGCCCGTGAAGGTGAAGGTGTTCGTCGCCGCCATGTTCGAGATCGGCCAGAACAGCGGCGATCGCGCGGGCGAGTTCCAGCACTGGTACGAGCGCTACTGGAAGGGCGCGAAGCCGATGGCCGTGCCCGGCGCGCTCCAGCCCGTCTACTGCAATGCCGACGGCGTCTGCGGCGCGGTGCTCGGCATGGGCAAGGTCAATTCCTCGGCCTCGATGCAGGCGATCCTCTTGAACCCGCAGTTCGATTTCTCGCAGGCCTACTACGTGATCTCGGGCGTGGCCGGCACGCCGCCTTCGCGCGGCACCATCGGCGAGGTGAGCTGGGCCACCTGGCTGGTCGACTACGACCTCGGCCACCGCTGGGCACCCGAGGAGAACAAGCCCGGCGAGCCCACCTTCATGCCGCGCAAGGGCTACGAGTCGTACCGCCGCTTCAAGCTCAACCCCGACCTCGTCGGCTGGGCCATGAAGCTCACGGCCGACACGCCGCTCAAGGATTCCGAATCGGCGCGCAGCTACCGGCTGCGCTATCCCGATGCCGCGGCGCGCCGCGCGCCCTTCGTCGGCACCGGCACCCACATGACGGGCGACACCTTCTTCCACGGCCCCGGCATGTCGAACCAGGCGCAGTACATCGCGAAGCTCTATGGCGCCGACGACTACGTGATCACCGAGATGGAGGCCGCCGCGATCACGCTCGTGATCCAGCGCACCCACGGCACCGACCGCGTGATGAGCCTGCGCGGCGCGGTCAACTTCGACCAGGGCAATCCCAACGAGACCACCTTGCAGCATCTCGACCCCGCGCCCGGCGAAACGGCCGGCGGCTTCGCCGAGACGGTGGAGAACATCGCGCTGGTGGGCACGCGCGTGGTCGACCACATCGTGGCGAACTGGGGGCAGTGGCAGGGCGGCGTGCCGCGGCCTTGAGGCACGGGGCCGCGCTCAGGGCGCCGGCTGCAGATGCCAGGTCACCGTGAAGTCGAACGGCGTCCAGCGGCTGACCTTCACGCCCGCGCGGCGCAGGCCGCGGCCGGTCCAGGTGTTGCAGGTCTCGAACAGGTGGTAGGCGCCGTTGGCCTCGTAGAAGGCGTCCTGCGCGTTGTAGTGCGCGCCCGCGATGGCCGTCGCCTGGCCCGCGGGCAAGGTGCTGCGCACATGCTCGATCAGGCGCAGGTACTGCGGCATCGACAGCGGCAGTCGGAACGCGCCGGGCCCGAACTGGTCGCGCCGCAGATAGCTCACGTGCAGCAGCGCGCGGTTGCGGCCCGACAGCGCGCCCAGCGCGCGCGCGGCCGTGAGGTCGGCCCAGGTCGGCGTGTGCAGGTAGAACTCGCGGTCGCCCCAGCCCAGCGCCACGTATTCGGCACCGGGCGGCACGGCCGGGAAGTCCGCGAGCGGGAACAACTTCTGCCAATCGATCAGCGCCGAGCGCACCGGGAACACGTAGTCGGTGTGCACGCCGTTGCTCAGCACCCAGGCCTCGACATAGGGCGCGGCCGGCGCCGTGGCCTTCGCATGGCTGGGCCAGAACACCAGCGCGAAGGCCGTTCCCACGTAGAGCCCGATCAGCACCACGAGGCCGAGCAGCAGCAGCGAGAAGCGGCGCAGCCAGCGTGCGATGAAGGCCATGGCGTCAGAACAGCGAAGCGGTGGCCGACTCGGGCGCGGCGGCCGGGCGCTGCGCGCCGCCGGCCGGTGCCAGCGCCTCGGGGCTGCCCGCGCGCGCCAGCGCGCCCACGCGCACGCCCAGGAGGCGCAGCGGGCGTTCGAGCGGCACGCGCTTCAGGCACAGGCCGCCCGTGCGGCGGATGGTCTTCGCGTCGTCGGTGAAGCGGTCGATGGTCTGGTCGCGCGTGGCGATCTTGAAGTCGTCGTAGCGCAGCTTGATGCCGATGGTCTTGCCCACATAGCCCTTGCGCTGCAGGTCCTCGGCGAGCTTCTCGCACAGCCGCGTGAAGATCTCGCCGAGCTCCGCGCGGTCGCGCACCGCATGCAGGTCGCGCTCGAAGGTGGTCTCGCGGCTCATTGAGACCGGCTCGCTCTCGGTCACCACCGGGCGGTCGTCTCGGCCCCACGCCACCTCGTGCATCCAGGCGCCGGTGGACTTGCCGAAGTTGTCGATCAGCCAGCCGCGCTCGCAGGCCGCGAGCTGGCCGATGGTCTCGATGCCCAGGCGCTTGAGCTTCTCGTCGGCCTTGGGCCCGATGCCGTTGACCTTGCGGCAGGGCAGCGGCCAGATGCGGGTCTCGATGTCGTCCTGGTAGACCACCGAGATGCCGTTGGGCTTGTTGAATTCGCTCGCCATCTTGGCGATCAGCTTGTTGGGCGCCACGCCGATCGAGCAGGTCAGGCCGGTGGCCTGGAAGATCGACTTCTGGATCAGCCGCGCCAGCGTGCGCCCGCCCTCGCGCTGGCCGCCGGGCACCTCGGTGAAGTCGATGTAGACCTCGTCCACGCCGCGGTCCTCCATCAGCGGCGCGATGTCGGTGATGATCGACTTGAAGCCGCGCGAGTACTTGCGGATTTCCTCGAAGTCCACGGGCAGCAGGATCGCGTCGGGGCACAGCTTGGCGGCCTTCATGAGCCCCATGGCCGAGCCCACGCCGAACTGCCGCGCCGGGTAGGTCGCGGTGGTGATCACACCACGGCCCACGTAGTCCTTGAGCCGCGCGAAGGCATCGACCGGAATGTCGGCCAGCGTGCCGCCGGGCGGCAGGTGGCGGATCGCCTCGTCCACGCTGCGCCGGCCGCCGCCGATCACCACCGGCAGGCCCTTGAGCTGCGGATAGCGCAGCAGCTCGACCGACGCGTAGAAGGCGTCCATGTCGAGGTGGGCGATGCGGCGGATCGGGGGCGTGGCGGCAGGCTTGGAACTCACGGTAACGATTGTCTCGCGCTGCGCCGATGTTCGCCCGGGCCGTGCAAGAATGCTTCGGAATTTCAATCCTCCGCAAGGGCCAAGAACGTGTTCATGATCTTTTCATGGTGCCCGTTGCCCCGCAAAGCTGGCAGGTGCAAGGCGCAAAGCGCAGCCGGGCTGGTGGCCCGACGAGCATTTGCAACGCCGCAGATGCCAGCTTTGCGGGGCAACCCGAAGGGCAAGGCAGCAAAGCGCCGCACTCGTCGTTGCGCACCTTGTCCAGGCATCAGCCTGGACGGCGGCGCGCGCCTAGATTGCGACGCTTTGCTGCCTTGCGGGCACCATGAAAAGATCATGAACACGTTCTAGGGAAAGGAATCCACCATGGGTGACGACGACGAAGGCGGCCTCTCGGTCGCGCTGACGCCGGTGCAGCTGGCGGCGGTGCTCGGTGGCGAGGACGTGCCCGAGTCGGCGAGCCTCAGCAACCGGCTCTGGGGCACCGCGGCGCTGGTCGGCGGCGTCATCGAGCTGGTCGGCGCGGGCGTGCTGTGCGTCGCGCCCGAACCCACGATGGCGAGCAAGGTCGGCTGCGTGGTGCTCGGTGCCCACGGCAGCGACGTCACCGCCACCGCCGCGCGCCAGATCTGGACCGGCCGCTCGCAGCGCACCGCCACCTCCATGACGGCCGATGCCGCCGCGCAGGCCATGGGTGCCTCGCCCGAGACCGGCGCGCAGGTGGGGCTCGCGGTCGACGTCGCGGTGCCGCTGTTCGTGGCCGGCGGCCTCGCCGCATCGCGCGTCATCGCGGTGCGCGCGAGCCGCTTCAAGCTCGAGCCCGTGCGCCTCATCGAGCACGAAGGCGTGGCCGGCTCCAAGGCCGGCGGCCACACCATCCGCGAACACGTCGGCAAATCGGCGCAGGACCTGTTCGACCGCTTCGCGAAGAAGCCCAGCCTGCAGAAGTCGTCGTCGTTCTTCGACCTCGCCACCGCCGAGTCGGCCATCAGCCAGACGGTGCGCGCCAATGCGCGCGCGATCCGCGCCTGGTCGCGCTCGGCGCAGGTGGGCTCCAAGCCGATGGCCTTCGAGCACGACATCGGCACCGTGGTCGGCATCGGCGTGCAGCGCGGCAGCACGGCCGTGAGCCAGCTCACCAAGGTGCGCGTGACGCTCAACATGAAGGCCTACAACGGCAAGCCCTTCTACATCCTCACCGCCCATCCGTTCTGACAGCCAGCACGAAAAATCCCACGATGCGATTCGAACTGATCGACCACTTGACCAAGGTCTATTTCGGCCAGGATGCCGACATCCTCTTCGGCGAGACCGGCGCCGAGATCATGGCCTCGTACCGCGAATCGAGCACCCCGGCCGAGCTGGCCGCGCTGCGTGCCGAGATCACCGACTACCGGGGTTCGCACGACGACGTCGAGGCCGCGTTCGCGCGCGACTTCGAGCGCGACTACCTGCCCGAGGATTTCGGCCGCACGGCGGCGGAGTTCTTCGATCGCGTGCTGGCGGCGGTGCAGTAGCGCCCGCGGCTTCGTTCAGGGCGATTCGGTGGCGGGCACGCCGTCGGCCGGATCGGGCGGCGGGGCCATCTCGCGCATCAGGCGGTCGACCGTGTCGGCGTCCATCGGTGCCTGCGCGGCCGCCGACTCGGGCGCATCGCGCAGCCAGCGCGTGCTGCCGGGCCAGGCCATCGCCGCGGCCATCACCAGCGCGAGCAGCACGAGGTAAGGGGCCAGCGCGAGCGCCACCGCGCGCAGCGGCGGGCGCGGCACGGTCTGCCCGCGCGCGAGCACCAGCGCATAGCCGAAGGGCGGCAGCAGGAAGCCGGCCTGCAGCACCAGCAGCGCGAGCGTCGCGATCCAGGCCGCGTCGGGGAGTTGCGCGAGCACCGGCGGCATCACGATCGGCACCACCAGGAAGATCAGCTCGAAGGCATCGAGCACGAAGGCGCAGGCCAGCAGGATGGCGAGCACGGCGCCCAGGCCGATCATCGGATGGCCCTGCAGCGCGAGCATCAGCCGCATGACCAGCGCATCGGTGCCGAAGCCGCGCAGCAGCAGCGAGAAGGTGGTGGCCGCGACCAGCAGCGCATAGAGCGCGCCGGTCAGTGCCATCGCGTCGTCGAGCACCTGGCGCAGCAGCCCCGCGCGCAGCAGCTGGCCCGAGACCAGTCCCCAGCCCAGCAGCAGCATGCAGGCGGTGGCGGCGCCTTCGACCGGCCGCACGCGGCCGAGCGCGATCAGCACCAGCAGCGTGCCGATCACGGGCGGCACGATCGAAAGGGTCCAGCGCTGCGGCCTCGTGAGCGGCTCGCGCGCGGTCGGTGTGGCCGACAGGACGGGCCGCTCGCGCCGCGCGCTCCAGGCGGCGATCGCGAGCCAGCCCGCGAACAGCGCCGCGGCCGGCAGCAACGCGGCCTGCAGGATGTCCTGCGTGTTGACGATGCGTTCGGCCGCGGCGCCCGGCAGGCCCAGGCTGCGCGCCATGTTCACGCCCTCGGTGTGGGCACGCAGCATCGCGTCGGCAAGCAGCAGCAGGACCAGCGAGGGCGGCACGATCACGCCGAGCGTGCCGGTCACCGCCACCAGCGCCGTGCGGCGCGGGGCCGGCAGGCCTTCGCGTGCCCAGCCCTCGCCCGCGGTGCGCGCCAGCGTGAGCAGGCTTGCGCCGACCGAGCCGTTCATCGGCGCCAGCAGCAGGCCGAGCACCATGCCCGCGATCTCGGCGGCCGCGCGCGGCGCGATGCGCGCGAGCAGGCGGCGCAGGCCCTCGTACAGGTGCTGCGCGAGCGCGAGCCGGTTGAGCAGCGCACCCACCAGCGCATAGAGCGCGAGCGCCTGCAGCAGGTCGTGCTCGAGCAGGCCGACGATGCGCCATGGCAGGTTCTGCAGCAGCGCCATGTCGAAGGCGCCGAGCGCCAGGCCCGTCACCGCGCCGAGCGTGGACACGCCGAGCAGCACCGCATAGGTCGGCCAGCCCGTGCTCATCATCAGCGCGAGCGCCACCGCGAGCAGCGCCAGGCCGAGCCAGCCGGTACCGGCGCTCATCGCGTGCGCCGCCACGGCCAGGCCTGCCAGAGCTCGAGCGCCGCCTGCAGCGCGAGCAGCACGGCGAGCAGCAGCAGCGCGATCTTGACCATGAAGTAGCCCGCGTTGAAGGTGTCGGGAAAGCGCTCTAGCGCGGCCACCGAGCCCAGCACCGGCCGTGCCGACACGGCCACCAGGAACAGCGCCCACGGCAGCACGCACAGCGCGGCACCGGCGCGGCGCCAGCGCGCGGGACTGCCCGCGGCAAGGTCGGGCCGCGCCACCAGGTGCGCGCCGCGGCGGCCCGCATGCCGCAGCGCCACCGCCACGTAGAGCGCGAACAGCCACTGCGCGAGGTCGTTGGCCTGCGTCGGTCCGAAGCCGGCCCCGGCGAGACCGCGCAGCGGCCACTGCAGGAACAGCAGCAGCGCGATCGCGAGCGCCAGCGGCATCGCCAGCCGATCGAGGCGGTCGAGCAGGCGGGTGGCGAGGCAGGCGTCGGGCGGCGTCATGGCGAGCGACGCTAGTTCCCGAACCTGACCAGCACCTGCGGCGTGGCGGGGCAATGCTTGCGCCGCCCCACCGCCCGCGCCATCATCCGCCCCATGCAAACCATCGCTTCCATCCTCTGGCGCAGGCTCGACGTCCCGGGCCACGATGCCTGCCGTCTCGAACGCAATGCCAGCGCCTGGCAGCTCGACGGCGCCTCGGCCTTCCGCGCCGAGGACGGCCGGGTGGCGCAGCTGCACTACCGCGTGCGCTGCGACCTGCACTGGCATGCGCAGTGGGGCACGGTGCGCGGCTGGCTCGGCGACAGCACGGTCGACCTCTCGATCACGCGCGACGCACAGGGCCGCTGGAAGCTCAACGACGAACCGGTGCCCGATCTCTCGCACTGCGTCGACCTCGACCTGGGCTTCACGCCCGCGACCAACCTGCTGCAGCTGCGTCGCCTCAATCTCTCGAAGGGCGAGGGCGCCGATGCGCCCGCGGCCTGGATCGACCTCGATGGCGGCAGCCTCGGCGAGCTGATGCAGCGCTACGAGCGCAGCGGCGACAACGCGTACCGCTACGTGGCGAAGCGCTTCGATTACGAGGCAGTGCTGGGCGTCACGGCCGATGGCTTCGTGCACGACTATCCGGGGCTCTGGGTCGCCGAAGCCTGACAAGATGTGAACAAACCCTGCTGCGCGCCCCGATCTCGCACCTCCGGTCCTCACCGTACGGAGTACGGCTCCGGTCCTCAGCGCGACCTCGGCGCGCTCGCTACGGTTTCTTCACACCTTGTGAGCACCGCGCCGGCCGCGCGATGCGGCCTCAATCGAACTGCGAGCGATCTCCCGCCACCAGCGCCCGGTTGCGCCGCCGGTCGAGCGCGATCTCGCGCGCGAAATCCTCGCTGCTGCCGCCGGCCGGCAGGTTGTAGGCCTCGCGCAGCCGAAGCCGCAGCGTCTCGCCGCGCAGCAGGCGCTGGATCTCGGCGTTGAGCCGCTGCACCACGGGCTGCGGCGTGCGCGCCGGCGCGAACAGGCCGAACAGCGAATCGCGGTTGGCGCGCTCGTAGCCGAGCTCGGCGAGCGTGGGCACCTCGGGCAGGGCCTCGATGCGGCGCGGCGCGCCGACCGCGAGGGCCTGGAAGCGGCCGCTCTCGATGTACTGCAGCTGCTGCGCCGCGACGTTGGTCGACAGCACCTCGAACTGGCCGCTCAGCGCATCGTTGAGCTGCGGGCCGCCGCCCTGGTAGGGGATGTGGGTGATGTCGGTGCGGCTCTGCATGCGCACCTGCGCGAGCACCAGGTGGCCGATGGTGGCCACGCCCGAGCTGGCCCAGCGCACCGCGCCGGGCTGGGCGCGCGCCTGCGCGATCAGGTCGCCGAAGCCGCGGCCGGTGAAGGCCTGGGTGCCGACCACCAGCACCGGCGTGCGCATCAGGCTGGCCACCGGCACGAAGGCGCGCAGCGGGTCGTAGGCCACGCGCGCGAGCAGCGGATGCAGCGTGAGCGGGCTGATGGCCGAGAAGGCCAGCGTGTGGCCGTCGGGCACGGCGCGCGCGAGCGCATCCATGCCCACGCTGCCGCCGGCGCCGGGCCGGTTCTCGATCAGCACCGGCACGCCGAGCGACTGCGCCAGCGGCTCGGCCAGCACGCGCGCCATGCCGTCGCTGACGCCGCCCGGCGGGTAGACCACGATCAGCCGCACCGGCCGACTGGGCCAGGCCGGCGCGGTGCTGGCGCGCGACACGCCGAGCGTGGCGAGGCCGACGAAGGACGCGCCCGCGCCCAGCAGCACGCGGCGATGCAGCGCCCGCGTCATGGCCGGCCCTTCGCGTCGCCGGCCGCGAGGCCGCGCAGCAGCGCGGCGAAACGGCGCGCGGGCAGGTTGTCCTCGTCGGCGCGCGACACCAGCGTGAGCGGCGCGTCGAGCGCGCCGCCGTCGGCCAGCGGCGCATAGGCGATCGCGTGCGCATGCACGCCGGTCATCGAGGCCGGTACCACCGACAGCCCGACGCCCGCGGCCACGAGGTTGAGGTTGGTCATCATGCGTTCGACCTCGGCCACCACGCGCGGGCGCAGGCCCTTGGCATGGCACAGCGCGAGCAGCTCGGCATAGAGGCCGGGCGCGCCGGGGCGCCGCACCAGGATCAGGTCTTCCTCGCAGAGTTTTGCCAGCGGCAGCGGGCGGGAAGCCGTGCGCTGGCTGCGCGCGGTGGCGAAGCGGTGGTCGCTGGGCATCGCCACCAGCACCGGCTCGCGCAGCAGGGTCTCGAACGCCAGGCCCGCGGGCCGGTCGACCGGCACGCGCAGCAGGCCGCAATGCACGCGGCCCGCGGCCAGCGCCTCGGTGATCTCGGCGGCGTTGTTCTCGCTGAGCTGCAGCTCGACGTCGGGGTACTCGCGCCGGAACGCGCGCAGCGCCTCGGGCACGAAGCGGTGCGCGGCGGCCGAACTGGTGAAGCCCACGGCCAGGCTGCCGGCCTGGCCGCTGGCCACGCGCGCCATGCGCTGCCGCATCGCGTCCATGTCCTGCAGCATGCGCAGCGCCTCGGCCTGGAACTGGCGGCCGGCGTCGGTCAGCGTCACGCCGCGCGGATGGCGCTTGAACAGCAGCACCCCGAGTTCGCGTTCCAGCGCCTTGATGGTCAGGCTCAGCGGCGGTTGCTGGATGCCCAGGCGCTCGGCGGCGCGCGTCATGTGGCCGGTCTCGGCGACGGCCACGAAGTAGCGCAGCGGTCTTATCTCCATACTTTTTTCATATTGAAAGTGCCTTGTTATTTTATTTGACCCTAGGTCAGGCTGCTTCTATCGTCCGGCCGCCTATTCAATGAGCGGCCCCACGAGGCCGTGTTCCGGAGACAAAGACCATGCGCCCACCGCGCCCCTTGCCGACATCCGTGCCGACCCGACTCGGCCTTCCCTCCATGCTGCGCGCCGGTGCCACCGCACTGGGCCTCTCGCTGATCCTGGCCGCCTGCGGTGGCGGAGGAGGAGGGGGCGGCGGCTTTCCGTTCCTGCCCGTCAATCCGCCCGCGAATGGTGGCGACGGCGGCAACCCGCCGGTGGAGCCGCCGCCGGCCCAGACCGCGAAGGCCTGCGCCGAGCTCGCCGGCATGACCCTGGCCGCCGCGCAGATCAGCCTGCCCACGCAGGGCGCCACCGTGACCAGCGCCACCGCGGTGGCCGCGGGCGATGCCGGCAACAACTACGGCGACTACTGCCGCGTGCGCGGCACCATCCAGCCGGTGGACCCGAACTCGCAGCTGATCAACTTCGCGCTGAACCTGCCCGAGAAGTGGAACCAGAAGACCATCCACTTCGGCGGCGGCGGCTTCGACGGCGTGCTGATCGACGGCACCGAGGTGATCCGCTTCGGCCCGCGCGAAAAGCCCGCGCCGCTCGCGCTCGGCTATGCCACCTACGGCGACGACTCGGGCCACCAGGCCAGCAGCATCACCGACGGCCGCTTCGCCGCCAACGACGAGCAGCTCGCCAACTACGGCGGCCAGTCGCTCAAGAAGACGCGCGACGTGGCGCAGGCGCTGGTGCTCGCGCGCTACGGCAGCAAGCCGAAGAAGGCCTACTTCCTCGGCACCTCGACCGGCGGGCGCGATGCGCTGAGCTACATCCAGCGCTGGCCGCTCGACTACGACGGCGTGATCGCCAACGAGCCCGCGCTCAACTACACGGGCACGCGGCTGTCGAATGTGGCCGTGGGCCGCGCGCTCTACAACAACGGCGGCGCGGGCTGGATGAACGTGGCCAAGACGCTGCTGGTGCAGCGGACCGTGCTGCAGGCCTGCGACAAGCTCGACGGCGCGGCCGACGGCATCGTGAGCAACGTCGAGAGCTGCCGCCAGCTCAACACGCAGATCCTCGCCTCGCTGCGCTGCACCGGCGGCACCGACACCGGCGACGGCTGCCTGTCCGACGCGCAGCTCGATACCGTGCGCACGATCGAGTCGCCGCTCGAGTTCACGAGCTACGCGCTGGGCAACGGCGTGAAGCGCGCGGGCGGCTACAACCTGCTCGAAGGCGCGCTGGTGGCGGGCCCGTACACCACGCGCGACCTCGGCACGCGCAAGGTGCCGGCCAACCCGGCCACCTCGGCCGACGCCAACATGTACGTCACCGGCGACCAGTGGGTGAAGTACTTCGTGACGCGCATCGAGGGCTTCGACACGCTGACCTTCGATCCACTGAACCCCGGCGCCTACGCGGCGCGCGTGACCGAGGTGTCGAACCTCACCGACGCCACCAACCCGGACCTCGCGCCCTTCTTCGCGCACGGCGGCAAGCTGATCATGCTGCACGGCCTGGCCGACGAGGTGATCAGCCCGAACTCGACCATCGACTACTACAAGCAGCTGATCGCCACCGTGGGCCAGGCCTCGGTCGACCAGAACGTGCGCTTCTACACCGTGCCCGGCATGGGCCATGGCACCGGCGTGTTCATCCCCAACTGGGATTCGCTCGCGGCGCTCGAGGGCTGGGTCGAGGGCGGCCTCGCGCCCGCCACCGGCGTGGCGGTCGATGCGGTGGCCGGCACCTATGGCCGCACCCGTCCGCTGTGCCAGTTCCCGGCCTGGCCCAAGTACCGCGGCAGCGGCAGCCTCGATGCGGCCGTCAACTACAGCTGCGTGACCGAGGTTGGCGATCCGCTGGCCTGCCCGAACCTGCCCGCGGCCGTTGCCACCTACAAAGGCGGCGACAGCTTCGGCGAAGAGCTGCGCGTGCAGATCGACCCGGCGACCATGGCCTACACCGTCACCGTCGATGCCAGCCTGCAGCGCACCGCCGGCACCACGCGCAGCGGCACGCTGGTGTCGCAGGGCCAGTGCAGCTACACCAGCGGCGAGAGCGGCGCGGTGTTCGCCTTCGCGCCGGGCGGCGTGCTGCTGGGCGGCGTGAACGCGCCGAGCGGCGGCGGCTTCGCACCGCTGCTCGCGTTCCAGAACACCTTCGAGAACTCGGCCTCGCCCGCGGTGTTCAACCCGGTCGCGAACATCTTCAACACGGTCGGTGTGCAGCAGGGCAGCGGCAGCGCCGTGCCCTATGCCGGCGCGGTGCGGCTGCGCAACGCGGGCACCTTCCAGTACTGCCGCAGCGCGGCGGGCAATGCCGGCAGCTTCATGGTCTACGACGCCAACTGCACCGAGACCGAAAAGGGCTACATCAGCTGGAACGGCACGCGCAATGCCTTCGACCTGCGCACCACCGCGCCGACCGGCGGCGCCACCACCACCGGCGGCACGCTCACCGGCTCGATGGTGATCGGCCTGGTGAACGGCGCCGCGGTGCCGATGCACCTGGTGCGCGAATCGGCCACCAGCTTCGGCCTGCGCCTGCACGCGACGCAGCTGAGCCTGACCGCGGGCGCGGCCGACGGCAGCTACGTGATGGCCAGCGTGAAGGGCGAGAACGCCGCGGCCACCGTGACCGGCACCGGCTTCAACCTCGCGGGCACGACCGCGACGCTGAGCTACGACAAGCCGGTGCCGGGCGTGGTGGAATCCAGCCTCGGTGCGCTTGACCACTTCCTCTTCAACAGCGGCGTGCTCGGCTTCGTGTCCGGCGCGGGCACGAGCGCGGCGCTGCAACTCGGAGTACGCCATTGACGATGCATCTCGAGCGGCGGGCGCGGCCCGCCTTCGCGGCGGCGCTGGCCGCGGCTACCGCCTTGTTCGCCACGCTGCCGGCGCAGGCCGCGCGCGTCGAAGGACCGCGCGCCGCCACCTGCCCGGCCCCGGTCCCCGAGGGCGCCCGCTGCTACACCGGCGCCGACGGCACCGGCGCGCTCTACTGGATCGCGATCCCCAAGGACTGGAACCGCGGCGTGCTCGTGATGCACGCGCACGGCGGCCCTGAAACCGGCCCCCCCAAGCTCGAGCGCAGCGAGGAGGACCTCAAGCGCTGGGCCGTCACCGTGAAGGCCGGCTATGCCTGGGCCGGTTCCACCTACCGGCGCGGCGGCTATGGCGTGACGATGGCGGCGGAGGACACCGAGCGCCTGCGCCAGCTCTTCGTGCGCCAGTTCGGCGAGCCGCGCCGCACCCTGCTGCACGGCCAGAGCTATGGCGCGGGCGTGGCGGCGAAGGCGGCCGAGCTCTATGCGCCGGCCGGCGGTGCCAAGGGCCCCTACGACGGCCTGCTGCTGACCAGCGGCGTGCTCGGCGGCGGCAACAGCGCCTACGACTTCCGGCTCGACCTGCGCGTGGTCTACCAGTACGTCTGCCGCAACCATCCCAAGCCCGACGAGCCGCAGTACCCGCTGTGGCAGGGCCTGCCGCTCGATGCGAAGCTCACGCGCAAGGAACTGGCCGACCGCGTGCGCGACTGCACCGGCGTGGGCTTGCCCGCGGCGCAGCGCACGCCCGAGCAGGCCGCGCGGCTCAAGACCCTCCTCACCGCGGTGAAGATCCCCGAGCGTTCGCTGGTCGGCCACCTGAACTGGGCTACCTGGCTGTTCCAGGACCTGACGCAGCTGCGGCTGCAGGGCCGCAATCCCTTCGGCAATGTCGGCGTGAGCTACGCCGCGGCGCCGGCCGAGGCCGCCGCGCTCAATGCCGGCGTGCTGCGCTACGCGGCCGATCCGCAGGCCAAGGGCGCGCTCGCGGCCGACAGCCAGCCCACGGGCCGCACCGCGCTGCCCACCGTGGGGCTGCATGCCATCGACGACCCGACCGCCTTCGTCGAGCTCGAGAGCGCCTACCGCCGCATCCGCGACGCGGCCGGCACCGGCGAGCTGCTGGTGCAGAGCTTCAGCGACGAGCGCGAGCACAGCTACCTCAGCGATTCGGAATACCCGGCGCTGTTCGCCGCGCTGCTCGACTGGATCGACAAGGGCGAGAAGCCCACGCCCGCGGGGCTCGCGCAGCGCTGCGCCGCGCTGATGCCGCGCTACGACACCGACGGCAAGAACGGCTGCCACATTCAGCCGGCCTGGCAGCCGCCGCCGCTCGAGCAGCGCGTGCCGGCACGCGCGCCCTGACCCTCTTTTCGCATTCGACCTTTCAATACCCGGAGACTCCATGACCCAGCGTTCCGCTTTCGCCTTCGCCCTCGCCACGGTGGCCGCCGCCTGCGCCTTCACCGTGCAGGCGCAGGACTTCCCGGCGGGCAAGCCCGTCACCATCGTCGTGCCCTTCGCGGCCGGCGGCCCCACCGACCGCGTCGCGCGCGACCTCGCCGAGGCGCTGCGCAAGCCGCTGGGCGGTGCCAGCGTGATCATCGACAACGTGCCCGGCGCGGGCAGCTCGATCGGCGCGGCCAAGGTGGCGCGCGCGGCACCCGACGGCTATACCCTGCTGCTCAACCACATCGCCATGGCCACCGTGCCGACGCTGGTGCGCAACGTGCTGTTCAAGGTCGAGACCGATTTCGAATACCTGGGCATCGTCAACGACGTGCCGATGACCCTGATCGCCAAGCCCAGCCTGCCGGCCAACAACTACGCCGAGCTGTCCTCGTGGGTGACGGCCAACAAGGGCAAGATCAACATCGGCAATGCCGGCGTGGGTTCGGCCTCGCACCTGTGCGGCCTGCTCTACCAGAGCGCCACCAAGACCGAGATGACGCCCGTGCCCTACAAGGGCACCGCGCCGGCCATCACCGACCTGATCGGCGGCCAGATCGACCTGCTGTGCGACCAGACCACCAACACCTCGCCGCAGATCGAGGCCAAGAAGGTCAAGGCCTATGCCGTGACCTCGCCCAAGCGCCTGACCACGCCGCTGCTGAAGGACCTGCCCACCCTGCAGGAAGCTGGCCTGAAGGACTTCCAGGTCACGATCTGGCACGGCCTGTATGCGCCCAAGGGAACGCCGGCACCGATCCAGAAGAAGCTCAACGAAGCCCTGAAGGCCGCGTTGAAGGACGCCGACTTCATCAAGCGCGAGGAAGCGCTGGGCGCCGTGGTTGCGACCGACGGGCGCATCGAGCCCGAGGGCCACAAGAAGTTCGTGGCGGCCGAGATCGCGAAGTGGAGCCCGATCATCAAGGCCGCGGGCGTGTACGCGGATTGAGCACCGCGCGGTGCAGTCGGTGCGTCAGAGGTGCTGCGAGATCAGCACCGCGGCGCCCGCGAGCGAGATCGCGCCGCCGACGAGTTTTCTGAGGTTGTTAAGCGTCATGGTGGTTCTCCTGGCTGAGGCTCCATGGTGCCGCGCTTCACCCCGGCGCGGGTTTGGAAATCCTCATGCCGGGGATAGCCACGGCCACGCAGGTCAATGGTCGTGGTGCAGATAGCTGGCCTGCCGCGGCAGCCGCAGGCTTACGAGGAAGGCGATCACCATCATCGCGCTCACGTACCAGAAGAAGGCCGACTCGTGGCCCAGTGACTTGAGCCCCAGCGCCACGTACTCGGCCGAGCCGCCGAAAATCGCGTTGGCCACCGCGTAGGCCAGGCCCACGCCCAGCGCGCGCACCTCGGGCGGGAACATCTCGGCCTTCACGATGCCGCTGATCGAGGTGTAGAAGCTCACGATGGCCAGCGCCACGATGATCAGCACGAAGGCCAGCACCGGGCTGGTGGTGTGCTGCAGCGCGGTGAGGATCGGCACGGTGGCGATCGCGCCCAGGCCGCCGAACAGCAGCATGTTGTTGCGCCGGCCGATGCGGTCCGACAGTGCGCCGAACAGCGGCTGCATGCACATGTAGGCGAACAGGGCGCCGGTCATCACGTAGCTCGCGGTCTTGATCGGCAGGTGCACCGTGTTCACCAGGTACTTCTGCATGTAGGTGGTGAAGGTGTAGAAGATCAGCGAGCCGCCGGCCGTGTAGCCCAGCACGGTGAGGAAGGCCGGCGTGTGGTGCCTGAACAGGCCGCCGATGCTGCCGGCCTCCTTGTTCTTCTTCGCTTCGTCGCTCTGGGTCTCGTGCAGCGTGCGGCGCAGCAGCAGCGCGACCACCGCGGCGATGGCGCCGATCACGAACGGGATGCGCCAGCCCCAGGCCTTGAGCTCGGCCTCGCTCAGCAGCTGCTCGAGCACCACGATCACCAGCACCGCGAGCAGCTGGCCGCCGATCAGCGTGACGTACTGGAACGAGGAGAAGAAGCCGCGCTGGCCGCGCAGCGCGACCTCGCTCATGTAGGTGGCGGTGGTGCCGTATTCGCCGCCCACCGACAGGCCCTGGAACAGCCGGCACATCAGCAGCAGGAACGGCGCCCAGGCGCCGATGGCCGCGTAGGTCGGCAGGCAGGCGATGACCAGCGAGCCGCCGCACATCATCGTGACCGAGATCAGCATCGAGGTCTTGCGCCCGAGCCGGTCGGCGATGCGGCCGAACAGCCAGCCGCCGATCGGCCGCATCAGGAAGCCGGCCGCGAACACGCCCGCGGTGTTGAGCAGCTGCGCGGTGGGATCGGACTTGGGGAAGAAGGCCGGCGCGAAGTAGAGCGCCGAGAACGCGTAGACGTAGAAGTCGAACCACTCGACCAGGTTGCCCGAGGAGGCCGCCATGATCGCGAACACGCGGTGGCGTTTTTCTTCCGCGGTGTAGTGGGGTGGGGATGCGGAAGCCGCCGGGCTTCCCGGGCTCGCGTGGAGGGGCGTGGTCGCGCTCATGGTGCCTGTGGGCCACCGAACGGGCCGGCGGCCGTGTTGTTGTTGCCGGACCATTCTGCGCCGCACGATGACCGGGTCGTGTCAGCCGGTGCCGCATCGGCCTATCGCCGATGGGGCCTTGCGCGCGGCCCGCGCCCCCGGAACGGACCCATGGCAGCCGGCTAGAACGTGCCCGGCAGCAGGATGCCCGAATCCACCGTGTTGATGTCGGTATGGCCGCAGAAGGCCATGGTCACGTCGAGTTCCTTGTGGATGATCTGCAGCGCGCGCGTCACGCCGGCCTGGCCGTAGGCGCCGAGGCCGTAGAGGAAGCTGCGGCCGATCATCGTGCCGCGGGCGCCGAGGGCGCGCGCCTTGAGCACGTCCTGGCCGCTGCGGATGCCGCCGTCCATCCAGACCTCGATGTCGCGGCCCACGGCGTCGGCGATGGCCGGCAGCGCGCTGATCGAGGAGGGCGCGCCGTCGAGCTGGCGCCCGCCGTGGTTCGACACGATCAGCGCGTCGGCGCCGCTGTTCGCGGCCAGCCGCGCGTCTTCCGCGTCGAGGATGCCCTTGAGGATCAGCTTGCCGCCCCAGCGCTTCTTGATCCACTCGATGTCGCCCCAGTTCAGCGCCGGGTCGAACTGCTCGGCGGTCCACGAGGACAGCGAGGACAGGTCCTTCACGCCCTTGGCATGGCCCGCGATGTTGCGGAAGGTGCGGCGCTTGGTGCCCAGCATGCCGAGGCACCAGTGCGGCTTGGTCGCGAGGTTCAGCAGGTTCTTGATGGTGGGCTTGGGCGGCGTGGTCAGGCCGTTCTTGATGTCCTTGTGGCGCTGGCCGAGGATCTGCAGGTCGAGCGTGAGCTGCAGCGCCGACACGTTGGCCGCGCGCGCGCGGTCGATCAGGCGCTCGATGAAGTCGCGGTCCTTCATCACGTAGAGCTGGAACCAGAACGGATGGCGGTCGGTGTTCTCGGCGATGTCCTCGAGCGAGCAGATGCTCATGGTCGAGAGCGTGAACGGGATGCCGAAGGCCTTGGCCGCGAGCGCGCCCAGGATCTCGCCGTCGGCGTGCTGCATGCCCGTGAGGCCCGTGGGCGCGATCGCCACCGGCATCGCCACGTCCTGCCCGATCATGGTGGTGCGGGTGGAACGGCCCTCCATGTTGACCGCCACGCGCTGGCGCAGCTTGATCTTCTGGAAGTCGCTCTCGTTGGCGCGGTAGGTGCCCTCGGTCCACGCGCCGGAGTCGGCGTAGTCGTAGAACATCTTCGGCACGCGCCGCTTGGCGACCACCCGCAGGTCTTCGATGCAGGTGATCTTGGAAAGGTCGGGCACGGGGAGTCTCCTGTGGAACGGGGTTGTTGTCGTGGGCGGGCCTGGGGGCCGGGCCGCCGCCATTATTGGGCAGCAGCCCCTCCCGCAGCGCAACGCGCGGCGCCGTGAGTGTGGCCGCGGCGGGCCCCGGCGGGGCTGAAAAACGCTGCGCGGCGATCTGAAAAAAATTCAGGCGGCCGCTTCCCGCCTCGTCAGCCCTCGAGCGACTGCCGGGCCCAGGCCACGAAGGCCGCGCATTCGGGGCGCTCCAGCGCGCCCGGCCGCCAGCACAGGAAGTAGTGGTTGGGCGAGGGCACGCTGACCGGCGACAGCCGCACCAGCCGGCCGCCGTCGATCCAGGCGCGGCCCAGGTGCAGCCGCATCAGCGCCACGCCCAGGCCCTCGGCGGCCGCCTCGAGCAGCAGGCCCAGGTCGGTGAACTGGGCGCCGCTGGCCGGCTCGGGCAGGCCGATGCCGTGGGCCGCGAACCAGATGCGCCAGTTCTCGAGCGGGGTGCGCAGCAGCTGGGCGCGTTCCACCTCGGCCCGGGTCGCGAAACCCTCGAACGGGCCGTGGCGCTTCAGGTAGGCCGGGCTGCACACGGGCGTGAGCGCATCGGCCGGGAACTGCAGGAACTCGCGCTGGCGGAACGGCCCGGCGCCGAAACGCAACTCGATGTCGGCCTCGTCGAGCGCGTTCTCGCGCATCGGCGCCGTCACCTGCATCACCAGCTCGACCTCGGGATGGGCCTCGCAGAAACGCGCGAGCTGCGGCATCAGGATCTGGCGCGAGAAGGTGGGCGTGACGGCCACGCGCAGCCGGCGGGTGTGGGGCGCGGCCTCGCGGCCCGGCACCTGCTCGAGCGCGAAGATGGCCTCGCGCACCCGCGCCAGGTAGACGATGCCGTCGGCGCTGAGGCTGAAGTCGCTGCCCGCGAAGAAGCGCAGGCCGAGCTGCGACTCGAGCTGGCGGATGCGGTGGCTCACGGCGCTGGGCGTCACGCTGAGCTCCTCGGCCGCCAGGTTCACGCTGCGCAGGCGCGCGACGGCCTCGAAGGCGAGCAGGCCCTGGGTGGACGGGAGGCGCGTGGAAGCCATGAAGGTGTGGAGGGCAGTGCGTAGAAGGAGGTTGTACCCGAGGGCGCGGGGCGGCCCACGGTTGTCCGCAGGTGGTGCGCCGCGGGGCCCGCGGGCGTACGATGGTATCGAAGCGCCGCGGGCCCGACCGCCCCGGCGCTTCGTTTCGCCGCGCCGCAATGCAGTGCAGAGGGGACAGGTGGAAAGGAACAGGGGGTCTGAGCGATCGCAGTGTGTTGCAGCGCATCCGTTACATCGAATACAACAGTACGGAGACAGACACATGGTTTGGCAACAGGTTTACAACCCGTTCGGGAACATGGTGGTATCGACGGCGCTCGCCGCGATACCGGTGGTGGTGATGCTGGTGTGCCTCGGCCTCCTGCACGTCAAGGCCCACTTCGCGGCCGGGCTCGGCCTCCTCAGCGCGCTGGCGATCGCGGTCTTCGCCTTCGGCATGCCGGCCGACATGGCGGGCAAGGCCGCCTTCCTCGGCGGCATCACCGGGCTGCTGCCGATCGGCTGGATCGTGCTCAACATCATCTTCCTGCAGCAGCTCACGCAGCAGAACGGCAGCTTCCAGGTGCTGCAGGATTCCATCGCCGGCATCACCGAGGACCGGCGGCTGCAGCTGCTTTTGATCGCCTTCGCCTTCGGCGCCTTCTTCGAGGGCGCGGCCGGCTTCGGCACGCCGGTGGCGGTCACGGCCGCCATCCTGATCGGGCTGGGCTTCTCGCCGCTCGCGGCCTCGGGGCTCTCGCTGATCGCCAACACGGCGCCGGTGGCCTTCGGCGCGCTCGGCACGCCGGTGCTCACTTTGGCCAAGGTGCACGGCTACGACCTGATGGCCGTCACCGCGATGATCGGCCGGCAGCTGCCCTTCTTCTCGGTGCTGGTGCCGTTCTGGCTGATCTGGGCCTTCGCGGGCCGCAAGGGCATGTGGGAGGTCTGGCCGGCGATTCTGGTCACCGGCGTCTCGTTCGCGATCCCGCAGTACCTGGTGTCGAACTTCATCGGCCCCGAGCTGGTGGACATCATCGCGGCCATCGTCTCGATGGTCTGCCTGGTGCTGTTCCTGCGCGTGTGGAAGCCCGCCAAGGCGTGGACCTCGGTCTCGCTCAAGGGCCACGAGGCCGACGGCGGCGAGGCCGCGCCGGTGGGCGCGCCCGCCAAGCACCCCACCGCTGCGGTGGTGCGGGCCTGGACCCCGTGGCTGATCCTCACGGTGTTCGTGTTCATCTGGGGCCTGCCCTCGGTCAAGACCTGGCTCAACGGCATCTTCGCGCCCAACTTCCCGATCGAGGGACTGCACAACATGATCGAGAAGGTGGCGCCGGTGGTGCCCAAGCCGACCAAGGAAGGCGCGGTCTACCAGCTGCTGCTGCTCTCGGCCACCGGCACGGGCATCCTGGTGTCGGCGCTCGTGGGCGGCCTGGTCATGAAGTACAACCCGGTCCAGCTCGTGGCCGCCTACGGCCGCACGCTGTGGCTGGTGAAGTTCTCGCTGCTCACCATCGTGCTGATGCTCGCGCTGGGCACGCTCACGCGCTACTCGGGGCTCGACACCACGCTGGGCCTGGCCTTCGCCAACACCGGCGTGCTCTATCCCTTCTTCGGCACCCTGATGGGCTGGCTGGGCGTGGCGCTCACGGGGTCCGACACGGCCTCGAACGTGCTGTTCGGCGGCATGCAGAAGGTGGCGGCCGACCAGCTCGGGCTGAGTCCCAACCTCATGGGCGCGGCCAACAGCTCGGGCGGCGTGATGGGCAAGATGATCGATGCGCAGTCGATCGTGGTGGCCTCGACCGCCACGCGCTGGTTCAACCACGAGGGCGAGATCTTGCGCTACGTGTTCTTCCACTCGATCGCGCTGGCCTGCCTGGTCGGCATCCTCGTGACCCTGCAGGCCTATGTGTGGCCGTTCACCGCGATGGTGGTGAAGTAGGCGCCGCGGCGTCGGCCAGCGCGCGCAGCAGCCGGCGCAGGTCCTCGACCGCCTCGCGCACCAGCTCGGCGCCGCCCATCTGCGCCTTGACGATCGCGCCGTCGATGCCGATGGCGGCGGCCTGCGCGAGCGCCATGCGCTGTGGCAGCGTGGTGGGCAGCAGGTCGGCGATCACCTCGACCATCTCGCGCTTGTGATCGCGCGCGCGCTCGGCCGCGCCCTCGACGCTGCCGCCGACCTCGGCCACGGCGTTGATGAAGGCACAGCCGCGGAACACCGGGTCGGTGAACCATTCGGCCATCACGTCGGCCAGCAGCAGCAGGGCCTGCGCGTCGCCGCTGCGCTCGTGCGCGCCGCGCCGCCCCAGCGCATCGACGAACCAGGCCATCCAGCGCGCATGCCGGTGGTCGAGGAAGGCGCGCACCAGGTCGTCCTTCGAGGGGAAGTGGCGGTAGAAGGTGACCTTGGTCACGGCCGAGGCCGCGATCACGCGGTCGATGCCGGTGGCGCGGATGCCGTCGGCATAGAAGAGGTCGTGCGCCGTGAGCAGGATGCGCTCGCGCGCGGGCAGGGCGGAAAGGTCCAGGTCCATGGCGCGATTGTAGGCACTCCCGCGGCCATGTAGACAGGTCTGTCTACATGTGGCACATTGCGGCCGGGCTACACCGCCTTTTCCTTCCAACCTTCCCTTCCAACGTTCCCCTCTTCACCGAAAGACCGCCATGGAATCCGAATCCCGCCCGCCGCTGCCCCCGTTCACGCTCGAGACCGCGCTCAAGAAGGTCCAGGCCGCCGAAGACGCCTGGAACACGCGCGACCCGGTGCGCGTGAGCCTGGCCTACACGCCCGACACCGAATGGCGCAACCGCGCCGACTTCGTCAACGGCCGCGAGCAGGTGGTGCAGTTCCTGCAGCGCAAGTGGGTGCGCGAGCTCGACTACCGCCTGAAGAAGACGCTCTGGGCCTTCATGGACAACCGCATCGCGGTGCGCTTCGAGTACGAATGGCACGACGACTCGGGCCACTGGTTCCGCAGCCATGGCAACGAGAACTGGGAGTTCGCGCCCAACGGCCTGATGCAGCGGCGCTACGCGAGCATCAACGACCAGCCCATCGCGGAGTCGGAGCGCAAGTTCCGCTGGGAACGCGCCTGATCGCGCCGGGCCGGGCGGCACGCCTGTTGCTTGCCCGTGTCCGGCACTCAAGGAGCACCTGAACATGAACCGCAACGACGTCACCGAGAAGATCATCGCCACCAAGGTGGCCAAGGGCCTGCAGTGGGCCGATGTCGCGAAGAAGCTCGGCCTCTCGAAGGAATGGACCACCGCCGCCTGCCTCGGCCAGATGACGCTCGACGAGAAGCAGGCCAAGATCGTCGGGCGCATCTTCGGCCTCAGCGCCGAGGAGCAGAAGTGGCTGCAGGTGGTGCCGTACAAGGGCTCGCTGCCCTCGGCGGTGCCGACCGATCCGCTGATCTACCGCTGGTACGAGATCGTCAGCGTCTACGGCACCACCATCAAGGAGCTGATCCACGAGGAGTTCGGCGACGGCATCATGAGCGCCATCGACTTCAGCATGGACATCCAGCGCCAGCCCGATCCCAAGGGCGACCGCGTGAACGTGGTGCTCTCCGGCAAGTTCCTGCCCTACAAGACTTATTGAATCAGAAGGCGTAGTCGGCCGGCTCCTCGGGCGCGCTGTCCGAGCGGCCGCCCGGCGAGCGCAGCAGCGCGGGCACGGGGTGCGCCGCGTAGTAGCCGCCCTCGATCGCGCCGACGATCGAACGCGCCACCGCGTCGGCCGGTGCCAGCAGGCGCCGCCGCGTCGACATGCGCTCGCCGGCCAGGCCCGCGGCGATGCGCTCGAGGCGCGGGTCGCCCGGCGGTGCCAGCTCGGGATGGAGCACGCTCACGCGCACGCGGCCCGCATGCTCCTGGCGCAGGCCCTCGGAGATCGCGTCCACCGCGTACTGCGTGCCGTGGTAGACGGCCGACTCCGCCGTCACGCCCGTGACGGACACCGGCGCGAGGTTCACGATGTGGCCCCAGCCCTGCTCCTGCATCGTCGGCAGCACGGCCGCGATGCCGAGCAGCACGCCGCGCAGGTTGACGTCGATCATGAGCTCCCACTCCTCGATCTTGCGCATCCACAGCGGCGAGCGCGGCATCACGCCCGCGGCGTTGACCAGCGCGTCGATGCGGTCGTGGCGCTCGAGCGCGAGTTCGGCGAAGGCCTCCATCTCGGGGCGCAGCGTGACGTCGAGCCGCTGGAAGCTCGCCGAGCCGCCGATGGCCCGGATCTCGGCCGCGAGCGCCGCGAGCCGGTCGGTGCGGCGCGCACCGAGCACCACGTGGGCACCGCGCCGCGCGAGCAGCCGCGCGGTCGCTTCGCCGATGCCACTGCTCGCGCCGGTGATGAGAACGACTTTGTCCTGGATTGCGGTCATGGAAAACTCCTCGTGCTGAAGGGGATGCACAGGCGCCATGGGGGCTCCCGGCATGGTGAGAAGTTTCGCGCCCGGCGCGCTCCAGGCGGTATCCGGATCGAACGCGGTTCTTGCCTTTTTCTCCGAAACAAGGGGGCCGGCGCCGACAGCGCCGAGGCGCGCGCGAACTTTCTTCTCGCAGAGCCCATCTTCGGTGCATGGCCGTTCCGGGGCTGGCCGTTTCCGGCCCTGTGTCCGCCGGTTCTTGCCCGATCCTTCGCCGCGGCGGTGGCCCCGGCGGGCCGCAGGGCATCGCGCGGGGGCGCGGGCGCTGACTATAAGATGCCCGCATTCCGAACCGCCCGTACCCGACCCGCACCGCATCTCCCATGGTCAAGAACAACCTCCAGGAGCGCAAGCAGCGCGAACTCGAGCAGCGCCGCAAGGACATCCTGAAGGTGGTGCGCAAGCTGATCATCCGCGACGGCGCGCGCGAGGTGACGATGCGCAAGGTGGCCGAGGAATCGGGCTTCTCGAACACGGTGGTCTACACGCTGTTCGGCGACAAGGCCAGCATGATCACCAACGCGATCGACGAGGACATCATCCGCATGCACAAGCTGGTGCAGGCGGCGATCGCGAGCGGCGAGGGCGCTTTGGTGCGCGTGCGGCTGGCCTGCCGGGCCTACGTGGAGAACGGCCTGCGCCATCCCGACCAGTACTTCCTGGTGTTCATGGAACGCCGGCCCGCGGCGCCGGTCGAGACCTCGACGCTGGTGTTCGGCGATCCCGAGCGCGACCCCTATGCGCTGGTGCGCGGCCTCGCGGCGGAACTGGTGCGCGAGGGCTTCGTGGCAGCCGACGACACCCAGCTGCACGTGATCACGCAGCTGCTGTGGGAAGGCATCCACGGCATGACCTCGCTGCGCGTGTCGGGCGGCGACGATCCCTGGATCGAGCGCATCGACGCGATGGCGCACCTCGAGCTGCTGGTCGACGTGCTGCTGCTGGGCATCGTGCACCGCTTCGCGGGGCCGAAGGCGAAGGCGGCGCTGGCGCAGCTCGCGCCCGCCGCCAAGGGCTGATCAGCGCGCCAGCAGCCTGAGCATCCGCTCGAAGGTCTTGCCGTAGGGCGGCTTGAACAGGCCGAGCCCGTTGAGGCCCGACTGGTGGAACACCGGCTTCATCTTCGAGAAGGTCTGGAAGCCGAACTCGCCGTGGTAGGCGCCCATGCCGCTCGCGCCGACGCCGCCGAACGGCAGGTCGTCCTGCGCGATGTGCAACAGCGTGTCGTTGACGGTCACGCCGCCGGCCACGGTCTGGGCCAGCACGCGGTCGATGTCGGCGCGCTGCTTCTCGAACAGGTAGAGCGCGAGCGGCCGCGGCCGGGCGTTGACGTAGCCGATGGCCTCCTCGAGCGTGTCGTAGGGCACGAGCGGCAGCACGGGGCCGAAGATCTCCTCCTGCATCACGCGCATGCCGTCGCCCACGCCCGTGAGCAGCACCGGCGGCAGCCGCCGCGACGCGGGATCGGCCGGCGCATCGCCGAGCCGTTCCACCGCGGCGCCCTGCGCCTCGGCCTCGTCCACCAGCGCCTCGAGCCGCGCGAAATGGCGCGGGCTCACGATGCTCGTGTAGTCGGCATTGCGCGCCAGGTCGGGGTAGAGCGCGGCGAACACGCGCCGCGCGGCCTCGACGAAGCGCGCTTGCTGCTCGCGCGGCACCAGCACGTAGTCGGGCGCGATGCAGGTCTGGCCGGCATTGAGCGTCTTGCCCACGAGGATGCGTTCCACCGCCTTGTCGAAGGCGGCGCCGCGGCCCACGATGGCCGGCGACTTGCCGCCGAGCTCGAGCGTGACCGGCGTCAGGTGCTCGCTCGCGGCGCGCATCACGTGGCGGCCGACCTCGGTCGAGCCGGTGAACAGCAGGTGGTCGAAGGGCAGACTCGCGAATTCGCGCGCCACCTCGGCGTCGCCGTTGACCACCGCGATCTCGTCGGCCGCGAAGGCCGCGCCCACCAGCCGCGCGAACAGCTCGGCGAAGCGCGGCGTGTACTCCGACTGCTTGAGCATCGCGCGGTTGCCCGCGGCCAGCGCCGCCGTGAGCGGCCCGGCCGCGAGGTACAGCGGGTAGTTCCAGGGCACGACGATGCCGACCACGCCGAGCGGCTGCGGCATCAGCCGCGAGGACGCGGGCTTGAACCACAGGCCGGTGCTGCGGCGGCGCACGCGCATCCAGCGCTTGCCGTGGCGCAGCGCATGGTCGATGCCCTCGAGCGTGGGAAAGACCTCGGCCAGCTCGGTCTCCTGGCGCGGCCGGTTCGAGAAGTCGGCGCTGATCGCGGCCGCGATCGCGGCGCGGTGCTCGCGCACCAGCGCGCGCAGCCGGCGCAGGCGGTCGGCGCGCACGCTCCAGGGCGGGGCCTGGTCGCGCAGGCTGGCGGCGCGCTGGGCGTCGAAGAGGGGGCGCAGCTCTGGGGTCATGGAGGCCTCGGCGTGTCGGGGAATGGTCGGCGGCAAGTATGCCGGCCGGGCGTCAGCCGGTCTGGTGATAGACCGGCCAGGCGTCCTGGATCTTGCCGCCGCGCACGGTGATCAGGTCGCCGAACTGCAGCAGCACGCCCTCGGCGATCGCGGGCCGCAGGAAGACCTGGTCGTCGACCCGCAGGCCCACCGAGGGCGAGGCGTTGACGTTCTCCTGGTTCGCGCTGTGGCCCAGGATGCCGTTGAATTGCAGGCCGCGCGGCGAGGCGTAGTCGGCCAGCCACCAGCCGCCGTAGATGTAGAAGGTCTGGCGCTGGTTCACGTCCCACCACGAGAAGATCCTCGACTTCGCATCGAGCGCGGGAATCTGCACCGGCCCCGTGGCCTTGAGCACCGGCGTGGCGATGAAGGCCGCGGGCTCGTGCTCGGCCAGGGTCTCGATGTCGTAGTGCGTGGGCTTGAGCAGCGCGGTGCCCACGCTGATCTCGGTGCTGAGCTTCTCGGCGCCGTGCAGCGTGTAGCTCGGGCTGCCGCCGGCATTGAGCGTGAGCCGCTCGTTCCACAGCGCGGGCCGGTGCGTGCGCGCGAAGTCGGCGAAGCCCTGGTAGATCGCCATCGCGCGCGCCAGCAGCTCCTCGGGCGTGCCGAGCACCTTGGGCACGCCGAAGCCCACGTGCGCGTCGTAGCCCATGAAGCCCGCGAACTCCAGCGCCGCCGGGTTGGCGTCGATCATCTCGAGCATGCGCGCGAGCGTCGCGTTGTCGGCCACGCCGCCGCGGTGCAGGCCGACGTCGATCTCGATGTTGACGCGCAGTCGCGTGCCCAGGCCGCCGGCCAGCGCGAGGTACTGCTGCAGCCGCTCGGGCGTGTCGACCAGCCACTGCAATTGGCGCGCGGCATCGAACGGGCCCTTGAGCTGGCGGTAGAACAGCGCCGCCGACTGCACCGGCAGCGGCTTGCCCAGCAGCAGGTCGAAGTCGGGGAACACGGCCGCGTCGACGTTGAGGAAGGGCTGGTGGAAGGACATCAGCCGGCGGCTGCCCGAGCGCTTCGCCACGTAGGCGATCAGCGACTGGCAGGGCAGCGACTTTTCGACGATGCGGTAGTGCTTGCCCGCGCGCTGCAGGCCGCCGGCCACGCGCTCGATGTTGGCGTCGAGCCGGTCGAGGTCGATCACCATGCAGGGCCGCATCGGCCCGTTGCGGCGCAGCTCGTCGTTGAGCACGCGGAAGTAGGGTTCGTGCGGCGCGCCCGCGTCGCCGGGGCGCAGCGCGAACGCGGCGGCCGCGCCCAGCCCGACGGTGCCGAGCGTGCCCAGCAACAGCTTTCTTCTCCGGCGTCCACTCATGATGCGATCCCGAACAGTTGCCGCAGATAGGGGTTGAGCAGGCGGCCCTGCGGATCGAGCCGTGCGCGCAGCGCGAGGAAATCGTTCCAGCGCGGATAGAGCGCGGCGAGCTCGGCGGGGCCGCGGTCGTGCAGTTTGCCCCAGTGCGGCCGGCCCTGGTACTTGCGGAAGATCGGGCCGATCTGCGAGAGCAGGTAGTCGTGCGGTTCGCCCACTGCCGCATGCACGGCGATCGAGCAGCTGTCGCGGCCATGGAAGGGGCTGAGCCAGGCATCGTCGGCCGGCACGAAGCGGAACTCGAGCGGAAAGAACACGTCGTTGCGCCGCTCGAGCGCCGCGATCACCTCGCGCAGGCAGGCGATGCCCTGGGCCTGCGGCACGTGGTACTCGGTCTCGTTGAAGCGCGTGGGCCGCTGGGTCGAGAGCAGCCGCCACGAGCGGTTCTTCGCCTCCTCGGTCTGGTCGCCGTCGATCAGCGCCGCGGCGACGCGGCGGCGCAGCGCCGGGAACCAGCCGAGCCAGTCGCGCAACCGGCGCAGGTCGCGCAGCATGTCCTCGTCGGCCGAGGGCGGTTGCACGGTGTCGCTGCCTTCGTAGAGGTCGTTCGCGATGCCCGCGGCATAGCCGGTGAAGGGCAGCACGTAGAACTCGAAGTTGCGATGCCGGCGCGCGAGCGCCGGTGCCTCGTCGAGCATGGCCGCGAGCGGGCGCAGGAACACGCGGCGGTGCAGGTTGAAGGCCGGCACGGTGCGCACCGTGGCCTCGCTGATCACGCCGAGGCAGCCGAGCGAGACGCGTGCCGCCGCGAACAGCTCGGGCTCGCGCGTGGCGCTGCATTCGATCGCTTCCGCGTTGGCGGTCACGAGGCGCAGCGCGGTCACTTCGGCATGCATCGCGGGCAGCGCGAGGCCGGTGCCGTGGGTGCCGGTGCTGATCGCGCCCGCGAAGGACTGCACGTCGATGTCGGGCAGGTTGCGCAGCGCGAGGCCGCGCACATCGAGCTCCTGCGACAGCACGGCGAGGCGCATGCCGGCCTGCAGGGTGGCGGTCTGCGCGGCGGCGTCGGTGCCGACGAAGGCCGACATGGCGTCGAGCGAGAGCAGCGTGGCGTCGGTGGGCACCAGCGCGGTGAACGAATGGCCCGCGCCGACGCAGCGCAGGCCGGTGCCGGCCGAAGCGCGCAGCACGGCGCGCAACTCGGTCTCGTCGGCCGGCGTGGCGAGCAGGCGAGGCTGGCAGTGCTGCAGGCCGGACCAGTTGCGCCAGGGCAGCGCGGCGGTGGCCGCGGCGGGCGTGGCGGGTGAAGCAGGCACGGGCGCGGGCACATCGGCCGCGCGCGCGCCGAGTCCGCTGGCGAGCAGCGCGCCGGCGCCGGCCTGCAGCACGGTGCGGCGGCGTGGTCCGCGCGTGTCGATGGAGGAGTGGCGGGGAGGCATCGCGTCGACGGGTCCTAGAAGCTGTGGCGCACGCCGAAGGTGACGCCGGTCTGCGTGCGGTCGACCGTGGGGCTCTGCGCATTGAGGCCCACGAGCTGCGCGCCCACCAGCCCGCCGCGGTAGATCGAGCGGTCGACCTCGGCATAGAGCATGGTGCGCTTCGACAGCAGGTAGCCCGCCACCACCTGGTACTGGCTGGCCGAGCCGTCGAAGTCGCTGGTGTGGCCGCGCTGCCGCGTGAACCAGGCGTTGAAGGCCAGCGTGAGCCAGGGCGTGGCCTTCCAGGTGAGGCCACCCAAGGCCATGCGGCGCTTGGCGAAGCCGCCTGGGAAGTTGGCGTCGAGCACCTGGACCGGCGAGATGATGCCGAGCCCGGCAAGATCGACCGGCGTGAACGGTCCGTTGGCGAAGGAGGTGAAGGCGTTGTCGCGCCGGTTGCCGATGTAGCCGGCCTGCAGCGTGAGGTTCTCGCCGATCAGGAACTGGGCACCGGCGGTGGCGAT
This sequence comes from Variovorax sp. GW821-FHT10D07, assembly GCF_059415325.1. NCBI lineage: Bacteria > Pseudomonadati > Pseudomonadota > Betaproteobacteria > Burkholderiales > Comamonadaceae > Variovorax > Variovorax sp. GW821-FHT10D07. Next base: position 33,241 of record NZ_JBWKMZ010000029.1, read on the forward strand.
GTCGAAGCGCGCATGCGAGGCATCGTCGGTGCTGCGCATGAAGGCCGCCGCGAGCTTCACCGGGCCCTTCTCGGGAATGTAGGCCAGCCCCGCGCCGACCTGGCTGCCGCGGCGCGCCGAGCCCTCGCCTTCGCCGATCGCATACTGCGCGAGCAGCACCACGTCGCCGAGCTGCGCGCCGTAGTGGACCATGTTGTTGGTCTTGCTCGCGGCCAGCAGGGTGTGCTCGGGTTTGAAGGCGTTGAAGTAGTCGCCCCAGAGGTTCGAACCATAGGCGAGCGAGGCCGCTTCCATCGCCACGTTGTACTGGCGCCCGAAGGTCAGCTGGCCCCAGCGGTCCGACTGCAATCCGACCGAGGCGATCTGGAAGTGCTGCGGATCGCCCTCGGGCACGCGTTCGCCGTTGCGGATGTCGAAGTGGCTCTCGACCTGGAACAGCGCCTGCAATCCCCCACCGAGGTCCTCGCTGCCCTTGAGGCCCCAGAAGCTCTCGGAGAGCCCGCCGCCGCGGCTCATGCGCAGCCGCGAACGGCTTCGATAGGGAACGCCCTCGGCGGTGTACTCGGCGCCATGGCTCTCGTAGCGCAGGCTGGCATCGACGGTGCCGTACAGGGTGACGCTGCTCTGCGCCTGGGCCGCGGTTCCCGCGAGCACCAGCAATGCCGCCGATGCGATCGCGATCTGCTGTCTCATGTTGTGTCTCCTCCTGCCGGGTGGCTTGGAGCCCGGGCGTTGGCCGCGGGCTGGAAGTGCGCCGTCTTTGCGGCGCGGGCGGATGATAGAACGATGTTCTTTAATAAATCAACGTTTCTTTTCGTGGACGTTGTTTTTGATCAGGAGTGGAGGTCGTAGCGGGCTCACGCCGATGGGGTACTCCCCTCCGCGAATGTCCCCCGCCTTCGGCTCCTCCTTTATTTCGCTGCGGGGAGTACCCCATCGACGTGAGCCTGGACGCAGCGGTTGTTGAACCGCCGGCACCACCACTGCGCCTCCCGTGCACAGGGCAGTGGGTGCTTCCCGCAGCGAAATAAAGGAGGAGGCCGAAGGCCGGGGGACATTCGCGGAGGGAAGTACCCGCTGTCCTGTGCACGCCCCCCGAACCGCAACAAGCCCGCCCTAAGATCCTCGCCATGCCCTCCATCCGAACCTGGCGAACCGCCATCGCCGCCCTCTCATTCGTGGCAACAACAGCAGCGACGGCCGCCCCCACAGCCCAGGTCTTCGATCGCGTCGCCAAACCCGAAGCGGTCGATGCCCAATGGCGCCCCACGTTGTGTGCGCTGCTCTCGAAGTCCTGCAGCGCCGAGGAGCTCGGCCTCTACCGGCCGCGCGGCAGTGCCGAGGGCGAGTACGTGGTGCTGTCGGTGAAGCCGCTCGCGATGGCGCACGTGCAGAGAAATGCGGACGGAAGCTGGCGCCTGCAGCGGCTGCATGACTTCTCGGCCTACCAGGGCACGCCCTCGAAGCTCGGCGGTGGCCGCGAGCCGCAGCGCTCGCTTGCGCCGGCGCTCTATCCGCTGGCCGACGGCCGCTGGGCGGTCGCGGTGCAGAGCGCGTTCAGCGACATGTACTCGGGCGGCGGCGCCAGCTTCGTCGTCGCCGACTTCGTTCCGCTGGAAGGGGACCCGGCCACCGCCAAGCCGGCCTACGAAGACATCCCTTTCTGGTGCTCGCAGATGATCCGCGCCTGCTTCTCCGAGAAGGAATACAAGACCTCGCCGCACTGCCACGACGAGACCGCGGGCAGCCTGCGCATCGCCTATGCCGATGCCGCGCGGCCCGGCGCCCCCCATGGCTGGAGCTTCAGCTGGACCGAGAGCGAATGGCCCGCGCACAAGCCGCGCAGCGCGCGGCGCAGCGGCACCACGCGCTTCACCGCGGCCGACACCTCGGCCGTGCCGTTCTGCGGCGGTCCGCAGTAGCGGGGCGGTTCAGTCCGCGGGCGGCGGTGCTTCCCACGCGAAGCCCACGCCGTACACCGAGCGGATCCAGTCATGCCCGGGCGTCACCGCGCCGAGTTTGCGGCGCAGGTTCTTCACGTGGCTGTCGATCGCGCGCTCGGTCACGTCCACCGTGTCGTCGTAGGCCAGCTCGAGCAGCCGCGCGCGCGAGAAGATGCGCCCCGGATGGCGCGACAGCACCTGCAGCAGCCCGAACTCGCGGCGCGTGAGGTTCAACGGCGTGCCCTCGAGCGAGGCGCGCCAGTGCACGTCGTCGAGCACCAGCCCGGGCGCCGCCTCGTTCGCGGCGCGGCCCGGCGCTCCTTGTTCGGACACGCCCGGCGCCGCGCGGCGCAGCACCGCGCGCACGCGCGCCACCAGCTCGCGCGGCGAGAAGGGCTTGCAGACGTAGTCGTCGGCGCCGAGCTCCAGGCCCAGCAGCCGGTCGACCTCCTCGATGCGCGCCGTCAGCATGATGATCGGATGGGCCGTGTGCTCGCGCGCGCGCCGCAGCACCTCGATGCCGTCGAGCCGCGGCAGCATGATGTCGAGCAAGGTCAGGTCGGGCGGCGAGGCCACGATGCTCTCGAGCGCGCTCTGGCCATCGGCGAAGTGCGCGGTTTCGTAGCCTGCGTGGCGCAGGTAGTCCTGCACCACCGAGGCGATGTCGGCTTCGTCCTCGACGATCACGATGCGGGTCATGGGCAGCTCATGGGGAGGTCAAGGTGAGTTGGCCAGCGGCAGGGTGAGGGTGACGCGCAGCCCGCCCATCGGCGAGGGCGAGGCATCGATGGTGCCGCCATGCGCCTCGATGGTGGCGCGGCAGATCGAGAGTCCCAGGCCCGAGCCGCCATGCTCGCGGCTGCGCGAGGTCTCGCCGCGGAACAGGCGGTCGAACAGGCGTGGCAGCTCGCTCTCGGGCACGCCCGGCGCGCTGTCGTCGAACAGCAGCGTGAGGCTGTGGCCGGTCCATGGTCCTTCCACCGTGACGTCGATGCGCAGCACGCCGCCGGGATCGGTGTAGGCCAGCGTGTTCTCGAGCAGGTTCATGAAGACCTGGTGCAGCCGGTGCGCGTCGCCCTCGATCGCCGGCTGCTTGCGCGCCGCGATCAGGTCGATGGCGCGGCGGTCCACCGCGATGCCGCGCTGCGCGAAGCGGTCGCGCGTGTGGTCCAGCGCCTCCTTGAGCAGCGACAGCGGATAGACCGTGGTGGTCGGCAGGTCGCTCTGCGGCGCGCGCATGCTGCTGCGCAGGTCGTCCACCAGCTGGCCGAGACGGATCACCTGGCGGTGCAGCCGCAACGCCGTGCGTTCGTCGAAGGTGCGCACGCCGTCCTGCAGCGCCTCGATCTCGGCGCGCATCGCGGCCAGCGGCGTGCGCAGCTCGTGCGCGGCATCGGCCAGCCAGGCGCGGCGCGAGGCCTCAACCGTGTCGAGGCGCTGCGCCATGTCGTTGAAGGTCTTGCCCAGCAGCGCGAGTTCGTCCGAGCCCTGCACCACCACGCGCGTCGACAGCCGGCCGCGCGCCACGTCCTGCGCCGCCTGCGTCAGGTCGTCGACCGGCTTGAACCAGCGCCGCGCCAGCAGGTACGACAGCGCGAGCGCGAACATCAGGCCCGCGAGGCCGGTGAGCACGATCACGCCCGACTGCCGCGCCAGGAAGGCACGGTCGGCCTCGCTCTCCAGGCCCTGCAGCGGCGCCAGCGCGAGGTAGCCGATGACGGCCCGGCCGCGCCGTATCGGCAGGCGTGCCGCGTTCTCGGGATCGATGGTCGCGCCCACCACGCGTGCGCCCTGCGCGTCGAGCACCGCGAGCCGCTGGTAGATCGAGTCGGCCATCGCGCGCGGATCGGCGAAGAAGAAGGGCGGCGGCATGGCCGGGATCGCGCGCCGCGGCAGCAGCTCGAGCTGGCCCGGCGGCATCGGCGGTGGGCCGTTGTCGGCGGCGCCCTCGGGCGGGTCGACGCGCAGCGTGCGGTACTCGTACCACGGCGGCAGCCGGCGGTCGTCGGGCGCGCTGGCGTTGTCGAGCACGGTCGCCACGCGGCCCATCTGCAGCCGGTGCCAGGCCTCGTCGTTGTCGCGCAGGCTCTTCCAGTCGCCGTTGAGCACGTAGTGCTTGAGCACCAGCTGCGAGAGCCAGTCCATGCGGCGGATCTCGATTTCGGCCACGTAGGCGCCGAGGCCGCGCTGCAGCGCGAGGATCGAGAGCCCCGCGAAGCTCAGCAGCAGCACGATCAGCAGCGCGGCGAGCGCCAGGAAGATCTTGCGGGAGAGGGTCAGGCGCAGACGCGGCATGGTCTCGGGAGGTGAGGGCCGCATTCTGCGACAGGCGATGCGGGTGGCGCGGGCATGGCAGGCGGTGCGGCGGACGGAGGCGTCATCGGCAAGCCGTCGATCATGACCGCCAAATGTGGAGGAATCTGGGAGGGCCGATCTCCCATTTTTCTCCCGAATCGGCACGCACGATGGCGGCCATGACACCGTGCATCGACCTCCTGTGGCCCGCGCTCCTCGCGCTGTTCGGGCTGTTCGCTCCCGCCTGGATCTTCGCGATCCACTGGGCCGAGGGCCGCGCCACGCGGCCTGGCGTGGTCGGCGGCACGGCCGTCGGCGAGGAGTCGGCATGACCTCCGCGGAGCGTTCACCGTCGCTGGACCGGCGCGCGCTGCTGGCCATGCTCGGCGCGATCGGCCTGTCGGCCTCGGCGGGTTTCGCCGCCTCGGCCTGGCCGGCCCGCGCGCTCGGGCATGGCCCCGTGAAAGCGGTGCATGGCCCCCGGGCGCCCGAGGCCATGGCGTTGCCCGAGGAAGTCCCGCCGCCACCGCGCGCCGGAGGCTGAGCCATGCGGGGCACGACGATGCTTCCCGCGGCGCCCGCCGAGCGCCGCACCCGGCGCATGCAGCGCCTCGCGGGCGCGCTGGCCTTCTGCGGCCTCGCGGCCGGCACGGTGGTCGCGGTGCGCGACGAATGCCCGCCCGAGCCCGGCGGACGCGGCACGGCGCGCCGCATGCCGGTCTCCACGCTCGCGCCGATCATGGACGTCGAGCGCACCGCGCTGCCGCAGCAGGCCCGCCCCCGGCCCGGCCAGCCCGTCGACATCTACAGCCCCACCGCGCCGAAGCCGGGCACGCGCCGCGGCGCGGGGGCCTGCCGCTACCAGGCACGTTGAAACTCAGGCCGGCCGCTCCGCGAAGCTGAAGCCCACGCCGTAGATCGAGCGGATCCAGTCGTGCGCGGGCGCGGCGGCCGAGAGCTTGCGGCGCAGGTTCTTGATGTGGCCGTCGACCGCGCGCTCGTTGACTTCGAGTGCCTCGGGGAACGCGGCCTCGAGCAAGGTCGAGCGGCTGAACACCCGGCCCGGGTCGCCCGAGAGCGCGCGAAGCAGCAGCAGTTCGCGTCGCGTCAGCGCCAGCGGCCGGCCCTCGAGCCGCGCGCCGCCGTCGGCCTCGGCGAAGGCCACGGCCGCCGAGGGCCGTGCCGCGTGCCGGCGTTGCGCATGGCGGCGCAGCACCGTGTTCACGCGCGCCACCACCTCGCGCGGCGAAAAGGGCTTGCAGACGTAGTCGTCGGCCCCGAGGTCGAGCCCGCGCAGCCGGTCGGCCTCGCGCGTGCGCGCCGTCAGCATGATGATCGGATGGTCGCTCAGCGAGCGCACCGCCTCCAGCACCCGCAGGCCGTCGATGCGCGGCAGCGCCACCTCGAGCAGCGTGAGCGCGGGCGGCGCATGCAGGATGCGCTCGAGCGCGGCCGCGCCATCGGCGATCTGCTCGACCTCGTGGCCGGCGTCGTGCAGCAGGCCGTGCAGCACGGCGGCACTGCTGTGCCGGGCGTCTTCCACCAGCAGGATGCGGGCCATGGCGTTCAGAACGAGGTGCCGATCTGGAACTGCAGCCGCTGCGTGCGGTCGGCCGCGATGCCGTTGGCCGTGTCCGCCTTCTGGTAGAGCAGCGGCACCGCGTAGGCCAGCCGCAGCGGCCCGAGCGGCGAGATCCAGCTGATGCCCAGGCCGGCCGAGGCGCGCAGCTTGTTCTGCGCCTTCCATTGCGCATCGCTCATGCTGGCCGTGCGGTTCGCGAAGACGTTGCCCGCGTCGAGGAAGGTGTACAGCCGCAGCGAACGGTCGTTGCCCGCGCCCGGGAACGGCGTGCTGAACTCGAGGTTGAAGATCGCCTTGCGCGTGCCGCCCAGCGAACCGCCCGACACGGCATCGACCGGCCCCAGCGAGTTCTGCTCGAAGCCGCGGATCGAGCCCAGCCCGCCCGCGTAGAAATTCTTGAAGATCGGAAAGGCCGCGTCGCCGAGCGCGCGCGCATAGCCGAGCTCGCCGTTGAGCGCCAGCGTGTACTGCTTCGACAGCGGGAAGTACTGCTGGTACTGGTAGTTGCTCTTCAGGTAGCGCAGCGCGCCGCCCACGCCCACCTCGAGGTTCGCGCTCTGCAGCCGGCCCTGGGTCGGGATCAGCGCGCTGTCGCGGTCGTCGCGCGACCAGCCCAGCGTGGCCGGAAACGCCACCATGCTGCGGTTGGCGCAGCTCACGCTCGGTGCCGTGCCGGTGCACTGAAAGTAGTCAAGGTAGGCCTGCGGCGTGCCGGTGTAGACGTAGGAGCCGTCGACCAGCGTGTAGGTGCCGTTGCTGCCGGGCGTGAACGCATAGCGCTCGACGCCGATGCCCAGGTAGATGCGGTCGAGCTCGCCCACCGGGATGCCGAAGCGCACCGAGCCGCCGTCGCTCGCGAGCTTGTAGTTGCCGTCGGCCTCGTAGTAGGGCCGCGTGGTGGTGTGGAACAGGTTGACGGTGCGCGAGATCCCGTCCTTGGTGAAGTAGGGATCGGTGGCGGTCAGCGAGATCGTGCGGTTGTACGAGCTGGTGTTGACCTGCAGGCCCAGGTAGTTGCCGCTGCCGAACACGTTCTCCTGCGTGATGCCGAAGCTCAGCGAGATCTTGTCGGTCGACGAATAGCCGGCGCCGAGCTGCAGCGAGCCGGTGGGCTTCTCGGCCACCGTCACCGCGATGTCGACCTGGTCGGGCGAGCCGGGGATCTCCTGCGTCTCGACGTTCACCTCGGTGAAGAAGCCCAGCCGGTCCACGCGGTCGCGCGACAGCTTGATCTTGTTGCCGTCGTACCAGGCGCCTTCGTACTGGCGGAACTCGCGGCGGATCACCTCGTCGCGCGTGCGCGCGTTGCCGCCGATGTGGATGCGCCGCACATAGGCGCGGCGCGAGGGCTCGGCCTTCAGCACCATCGTCACGCGGTTGTTCGCGCGGTCGATCTCGGGCTCGGCCTGCACGCGCGCGAAGGCATAGCCGAAGATGCCGAAGTAGTCGGTGAAGGCCTTGGTGGTCGCCGTGACCTGCTCGCCGTTGTAGGGCTGGCCGGGCTTGATGGCGACCAGCGTCTTGAATTCGTCGTCGCGGCCCAGGTAGTCGCCCGCGAGCTTCACGCCCGCCACCGTGAACTTCTCGCCCTCGCTGATGTTGACCGTGACCGTGAGATCCTCGCGGTCGGGCGAGATCGCGACCTGGGTCGAGTCGACGCGGAACTCGAGGTAGCCGCGCGTGACGTAGTAGCTCTTCACCGTCTCGAGGTCGGCGTTGAGCTTGCTGCGCGAGTACTGGTTCGACTTGGTGTACCAGCTGAGCCAGCCGCCGCTGTCCTGGTCGAACAGGTCGAGCAGCGTGCTCTCGCTGAAGGCCCGGCTGCCCACGACGTGCACCGCGCGGATGCGCGCGGGCTCGCCCTCGGTCACGCCGAAGCTCAGGTTCACGCGGTTGCGTTCGCTCGGCGTGGCGGTGGTGACCACCTGCGCGTTGTAGAGGCCGCGGCCCAGGTACTGGCGCTTGAGCTCCTGCTCGGCGCGGTCGGCCAGCGCCTTGTCGTAGGGCCGGCCCTCGGCCAGCCCCACTTCGCGCAGCGCCTTCTGCAGCGCGGCCCTGTCGAATTCCTTGGTGCCGACGAAGTCGACGTCGGCGATGGTCGGGCGTTCCTCGACGATCACCACCAGCACGCGGCCGGTGACGTCGATGCGCACGTCCTTGAACAGGCCCAGCGCGAACAGCGCGCGGATGGCCTCGCTGCCGCGTTCGTCGCTGTAGGTGTCGCCGGCGCGCAGGCCGAGGGTCGCGAAGACGGTGCCCGCCTCCACGCGCTGCAGGCCTTCGAGACGGATGTCCTGCACGGCGAAGGGCTCGGCGGCCCGGGTGGAGGGTGCGATCAGCGCAGCGAGCAGCGCCAGGCCCGCGAGGGACTTCGGAGAGTTCATCGGCGCATGGTTTCGTCCAATGTCGGAGAAATTTGGGACGCCGCGCCGAGTTCACTTTCTCTCCTTTATTGCAGCCCGATGGCGTTGGCGGTCGGCCAGGCCGGGGCCGCCATCGGGGCCCGCGCGCCGGGCTCGCCGCAGGCGCGGCAGTTGCGCAGGTGGTCCTCGAGGCTCAGTTCGCCCTGCACCTCGAGCAGCCGCTGCACCGTGCGTTCGACCGCCTGCGCATCGAGCAGCGGATAGCTGCGCGCGGTGCGGCCGTTGTTGCGCACCAGCCGCGCGATGTAGGGCAGGTCCTGCTGCGTGATGACGGCCGCGGGCATCACGCCCTCGAGCGCCACGCCTTCGCAGGGCAGCAGCACGAAGTACTGCAGCCGCAGGTCGTCGGGCAGCAGGCTGCGCAGCTGCGTAGTCTTGCGCCCGCCCTGCCAGGCCGGGTCCTTCACCTCGCGCGCGCGGTTGCAGCCCTGCAACCGCAGGAACCAGCGCGGCGGCGCCTGGTCCGATTTCTTGCGGTAGACGAAGGCGTTGCGCCAGGCCTTGATCTCGAACAGGTAGACGCCGGTCTCGCAGACCACCACCGCGTCGATGCGCGCGGTGCGCACCGCGCAGCCCTCGGGCATCGGGATGATCAGGTTGCGAAGAATGCGCAGGTGGTCGAACGCGGGGCTGAATGCGTTGGCGAGCTGTTGCACGCCGAGCGAGGCGGCGAGGGTGCTTTGCAATGCGATGGTCATGGTGGCTCCTTCGAGTTAGGGCCTGTTGACGCTATGCAAGGGGTCGCGTTGCCCCGCAAAGG
>NZ_JBWKMZ010000029.1:42249-56040 GCF_059415325.1 Variovorax sp. GW821-FHT10D07
CGCACCCTCCCCCCCCCCCCCCCCCCCCCCCCCCCCCCCCCCCACCCCTTGCATAGCGTCAACAGGCCCTAAAGCATCGCGCGGCTTTTGGGAGACTTTTGGTAAGGACGGCATTGGGGTGTTCGCGCATCGATTGCGCGCAAAAACAACATTCGCCCCCATGCACCAGATTCCTCCAAATTTGGACGAGAGCATCCGTTCCGGCCGCTCGATGAAGAGCGCCGAAACCGGAGAAACCTGAATGAAGAAATCCCTCACGGCCCTGGCCGCGCTGACCGTCACCGGCCTGGCCTGCGCCCAATCGTCCGTCACCCTGTTCGGCGTCATCGACGCCGGCGTGAGCTACCAGTCGGCCACCTCGCGCAACGCGATCACCGGCATCACCAGCAAGCAGAGCCAATGGAGCCTGGCCAACTCGGGCTACAACTCCAGCCGCATCGGCTTCAGGGGCACCGAGGACCTGGGCGGCGGGCTGGCCGCGAGCTTCTGGCTCGAGGCGCCGATCACCAACGACGACGGCGCGACCGGCATCGCCAACTTCAACCGGCGCTCCACCGTGAGCCTGTCGGGCGGCTTCGGCGAAGTGCGGCTGGGCCGCGACTACACGGCCACCTTCTGGAACGACACCGTGTTCGATCCCTTCGGCACCAACGGCTCGGGCACCAACGTCATCAGCACGGTGAGCGCCAGCACGGGCATCGGCAACAGCAACTACACGCGCGCCAGCAACATGGTCGCGTACTTCCTGCCGCCCAACCTCGGCGGCTTCTACGGCCAGGTGCAGTACAGCCTGAACGAGAACGTGCGCACCAGCGCCACCGACCTCACGGCCGCCACCAGCAGCAGCGCGGGCCGCTACGTCGGCGGGCGCTTCGGCTATGCCAACGGGCCGCTCGACATCGCGCTGGCCGCGGGCCAGAACGTGGCGGTCGACACCACCACGCTCACGCGCAAGGTGCAGACCGTCAACCTCGGCGCCTCGTACGACTTCGGCCCGGTCAAGCTGTTCGGCGAGATCTCGAACGTGCAGAACAAGTTCGACACCGGCCTCTCGAACACGCACGACAGCTACAAGGGCTACCTGATCGGCGCCACCGTGCCGGTGGGCCCGGGCCTGATCCGCGCCTCGTACTCGACGGTGCGCTACAACGAGGGCGCCGCCGGCATCTTCGGCGAGGACCCGCGCGTCAACAAGCTCGCGCTGGGCTACGTGCACAACCTGTCGAAGCGCACGGCCCTCTACGCCACCATCGCGCGCGTGAGCAACCGCAACGACGCGGCCTACACCGGCAGCCTCACGGCCGCCAGCACCACCGGCTACGGCACCACGGGCGTGGGCTACACCGGCCTGCCCAAGTCCTCGACCGGCTACGACTTCGGCATCCGCCACGCGTTCTGACGCCGGCATGCGCCCGCGCGCACTTCGTGGCGCGCGGGCGCGTGTGCCGCGCGCGGCCGCAGAAGAAAAGAGGAGAAGCTTTCATGACATTCCACATCCGCTGCCTGGCCGGCGCGCTGGCCGCGGCCAGCCTCGGCGGCTGCATCGTGCTGCCGCCGCCCATGGCTTACGGCCCGCCACCGCCGCCGATGACCCCGCGCCTGTCGATGCCCGGGCCGCTGACCGCGCGCCTGATGCCGCTGCCGGCCTGGGACATGTGCGAGGGCGAGCCCGAGGGCGCGCGACCCGTGCCGCCGGGTCCGCGCGGCGATGCGCTCGCGGGCCGCTGCGAGCGCACGCCCTCGGGCGCGCTCGAGTACCGACCCGGCGCGCCGCGCTGAGACCGGCGCGCGCAGCCATGCAGACCGGCAACCTGGGCCTCGTCATCGCCAGCGTCATCGGGCTCGGCTTCGCGGGCGTCTTCGGCCTGATGGGCTCGCTGCTGGTCGCGAACCTGCGCGACGGGGCGCGGGCGCGCGAGGCCGCGGCGCGTGCGCGCGACGAAGCGCTGCAGCGGCTCGGCCGCAGCGCGGTGCACGACCTGCGCGCGCTGCTCGGCGCGGCGCTGCCGCGCGCCGCCATCGAGCTGCCGCCGCAGGCCGTGCCGGTGCTGGCGGTGGAGAGCGAATTGCGCGAGCTGCTCGCGCAGATCGCCGCGCAGGCGCTGCCGGCCGCGCCGCGCGATGGGCTGCGCGTGCATGCGCGCATCGAGGGCGCGCAGGCGGTGGTGCATTGGCGCGATGTGGGCGCCGCGCCCGTGCGCGCCTGCGAACGCATCGCGGCCGGCCTCGGCGGGCGGCTCTATGCGGCCTCGCATGCGGGCGGCCCGCTGGGGCTCACCTTGCGGCTGCCGCTGCATGGCGGCCCAGTGCCGGGCTGAAGTTCAGCCGGGCAGGCGCTGCGCCCAGGGCAGCACCTTGTCGAGCGGCATCGGCCGCGCGAGGTGATAGCCCTGCATCAGCGGGCAGCCGAGCGCGTTGAGCGCCTCGAGCTCCTCGCCGGTCTCCACGCCCTCGGCCACCACGTCGATGCGCAGCGAATGGCCCAGCCGGATCACCGACTCGACCAGCACGCGGTTGCCCGGCGAGGCGGCCAGGCCGAGGATGAAGCTGCGGTCGATCTTGACCTGCCGCACGTACTTGCTGCGCAGCGAGGCCAGCGAGGAATAGCCGACGCCGAAGTCGTCGACCACGATCGCCACGCCCGCGTCGGCCAGCGCATGCAGCCGGGCGCTGGCGGCAAAGGTGTCGAGCGCGATCTCCTCGGTGATCTCGATCTGGATGCGGTGCGGCGCGATGCCGTGGCGCGCGATCTCGCCGAGCACGATGCGGTCGAGCGCGAGCTGCGACATCTCGCGCGGCGAGACGTTCATCGCCACCGGCACGGCCTCGAAGCGCGGGTCGGCCGCGGCCAGTTCCTGCAGCCCGACGCAGATCTCGGCCAGGATGTGGCGCAGCAGCGATTCGGCCAGGCCGGTGCTCGCGGCCGCGCGGATCACGTCCTCGGGCGGGATCCAGCCGTGGCGCGGATGCTGCCAGCGCAGCAGCGCCTCGAGGCTGTGCAGCCGGCGGCCGCCGTCGGCCAGGATCGGCTGGTACCAGACGCCGATGGCGCGCGAGGCGACCGCGCCGGGCAGGTCGCGCTCGACGTCGCGCCGCGTCACCAGGCGCTCGCGCAAGGCCTCGTCGAAGCGGCGGCAGCGGCTGCGGCCCGCGCGCTTGGCCTCGTGCAGCGCCTCGTCGGCCGAGCTCAGCATGTCGGCGATGGACACGCCGCGCTCGACGCAGATGCCCACGCTCGCGCTCAGCTTGCCGCCGTACTGCGCGGTGGCCGAGGCGATCGATTCGATCAGCGCCTGCCCCACCTGGTCGGGCGAGGGGCCGCCGTCCTCGGCGATGAACAGGGCGGCGAACTCGTCGCCGCCCCAGCGCCCCAGGATGGCGTCGCGCCCGGCCAGCTCGCGCTGCAGCCACTGCGCCACGTCCTGCAGCACGCGGTCGCCCATCTTGTGGCCGAAGGCGTCGTTGACGGCCTTGAAGCCGTCGATGCCGAGGATCAGCAGGCCGTGCTCGCGCTCCTTGCCGCCGGCATCGATGCGCAGGCTCGAGGCCTGGGTGAAGCCCTCGCGGTTGAGCAGGCCGGTGAGCGCGTCGTGCGCGACGCGGAAGGCGAGCTGGCGCGTCGATTCGAGCGACAGCGTGTGCGACTGGCGCAGGCGCGCGGCCATCGACACGGCCTCGTTCTTGAGCCGGCTGCCCTCGCGGAAGCCGCGCGCGCTCTGCAGCGCCGCGCGCACCAGCGCCGCGAGGTAGACCAGCACCATCGCGGCCAGCGCGAGGTGGTCGAAGCCGCCGGCCCAGACCAGGCAGCCGAACACCGAGAGCAGCGCGGGCGTGATGAAGCTGATCGGCACCGGCGCGTAGGCGATGCCGTAGGTGACCGAGCCGGCGCAGATGCCGCAGACCACGGTCAGGTAGAACAGGGTCTGCGGCGAGGTGTAGCCCTCGCAGAGGATCGGGATCAGCGCCCAGACCGAGCCCGAGAGCAGCGCGAACAGCCAGGCCAGGCGCAGCTCGTGGTCGACCGCGGGATCGCTGCCGTTGGCGCCGGGCGAGGCCACGAAGGGCCGGCGGCAGACGAAGATGCGCGTGATGTTGACGGCCAGCGAGAGCGTCAGCCAGGCCAGGCCGAGCGCGGTCAGGTCCGAGTGGTGGGCCAGCAGCGCCACCGTGAGGCTCAGCACCAGGTTGACCGGGATCGCGGCGAGCACGCTGCGGCGCACCGCCAGCATCTGCTCGGTGCGCACCATGCGCGACAGCGCGGGGCTGTCGGGCGAGCCAGCGGCTTCTTCTTCCTGCGGGGCGGAGGAGGCGTTCATGAAATGGATCGGCGACGCATCATGCACCGGTCCGCCGCATTGCGCAGCGCGGCACGGCCGCCGTGGGCGGCCTGCGCGGTTCCCCTCGGGGTCACCGCGCGCGGGAGGGTTGCCGCAACGGCACCCTTCAGCGCACCGTCGACATCACGGTCGCGCGGCAGCGCGGCTGGTCGCGCGGCGCGAGCAGGACGCAGTTGTCGAGCGCGCGCTGCTGCATGTCGCTGAGCTTCGGCGGTTCGCGGTAGACCGGCGGGGGCGGCGGCGCGGCATAGCGCTGGCGGCGCTCGTACTCCCAGCGGTCGCGGTCGTCGCGGCTGCGTTCCCAGCGTTCGCGTTCCCAGCGATCGCGGTCGCGCTGGCGGTCGAAGCGCAGCCGGTCCATGCACGAGTGGAAGTCCATGCCCGAACGGCCGCTCGCGCAGTAGCGGCGGTCGGCTTCATAGACGTCCATGTCGCGCTGGGCCAGCGCGGGGGCGGTCTGGATCAGGCCCAGCAAGGCCAGGGCGGCAAGTTTCTTCATGGTGCGCTCGTCGAAGAGAAGCCGTGAGGCGGGTGGATCGGGGCGGTGCCTGCTCGGGGCCGCAGTCTGACCGTCGGCATGGCACGAAGTTTCTCATGCTCCGGACCCCTCGCTCTTCGGACGCGCGAGCTTCTTGTTGTAGGCGCGCGCGGACTGCGCGCCGCGTCGCGCCTGCGCCACGCCGGCCCGGACTTCTAGCGCGGAACGGTCACCGCGTTGACGTGCAGGGTGCGACCCGCGCCCATGCCCGCGATCAGCATCGCGACACCGACCGCGACGAACAGCCACGAGGCGGCGCTGAAGCTGCCGGTCCAGCCGTGCAGCAGCCCGGCCAGCAGCGGACCGAAGGCCGCGATGACGTAGCCCACGCCCTGCGCCATGCCCGACAGGTGCGCGGCCACGTGCGAATCGGGCGAGCGCAGCACGATCATGGTGAGCGCCAGCGCGAAGGTGCCGCCCTGCGCGATGCCCAGCAGCACGGCCCAGACCCACACGCCGCCGAGCGGCGCGAACAGCTGGGCCAGCATGGCGGCCACGGTAAGCAGCGCGAGCGCCACGGCCAGGCCGATCTGGTTGCGCAGCCTGACCGCGAGCGCGGGGATCACGAGGCAGGTCACGACCTGCGTGATGACCGAGACCGAGACCACGTAGCCCGCGGTGTCGCTGGCCAGCCCGCGTTCGCGCAGGATCGGCGCGAGCCAGCCCATGACGATGTAGGCCAGCGCGGACTGCAGCCCCATGAAGCAGGTGACCTGCCAGGCCAGCCGGTCGCGCCACAGGCCGCGCACGGTGAAGCCGGCTTCGCTGGCGATCGGCTTGAGCGGCAGCGCCTGCGGCGCCCACAGCAGCGTGACCAGCGCGGCCGGCAGCGCCCAGACCGCGAGCGCCGCGGTCCAGCCGCCGCCCAGCGCATGTTCGATCGGCACCGTGAGGCCGGCCGCGCTCGCGGCGCCGCCGCACACGGCCATGGTGTAGAGGCCCATCATCAGCGCCGCCTGCCCGGCGAAGTCGCGCTTGACCAGGCCCGACAGCAGCACGTTGGCCACCGCGATGCCGCTGCCGGCGATCGCCGAGGCGACGAACAGCAGCGGCACGTGGCCGGTGCCGCGCAGCAGCGTGCCGACCAGGATCAGCGCCATGCAGCCCAGCAGCGTGCGCTCGGTGCCGAAGCGCCGGCCGAGGCCGGGCGCGAGCGGCGCGAACAGGCCCAGGCACAGCACGGGCAGGGTGGTCAGCAGGCTGGCGGCGGTGGCCGACAGGCCGGTGGAACGGATGATCTCGGGCAGCACCACCGAGAGGCTGGAGAACACCGGTCGCAGGTTGAAGGCGATCAGCACCACGCTGGCGCCCAGCAGGATGCGGCGGCCGCGACTCGGCGCCGGGGTGGGCGGCGGCGCGGGCTGGCTGTCGACCTCGGCGTCGATCAGCAACTGGCCGGCATCGGCATCGGCGGGCGCGTTGCGGCGGGTGGCCGTGGGGAGGGTGGTGGCGGTCATGGGCGGGACGGCGCGCATGGGCCGTCGGTGGGGGTGTCGGTGCCGGCGGCGAGCGTCGCGATCATGGGCGTCATGAAGGCGCGCACGGCGGCGTCGGCGCGCTCGGGGTCGCGGCTGGCGATGGCCTCGACGATCGCGCGGTGGGCCGCGTCGTCGGGCTCGGGCAGCAGCGTGCCCATGGTGCTGGCGATCGTGTCCTTGATGTAGCCGCCGATGAAGCGCACGGTTTCGGCGAGCGCGAGGTTGCCCGCGATGTCGACGATGGCCAGGTGGAAGGCGAGGTCGCGCTCGATGAAGGCCGCGCCGCCGTCGCCGGGCGCGGGCGTGCCGCGGCCATCGAGCAGGGCGTGGAGCTGGCGCAGGTCCTGGGGCGTGTGGCGCAGCGCGGCCAGCCGCGCGGCCTGCACCTCGAGCGCGCAGCGCACCTCGAACTGGTCGAGCAGGCTGGCCAGGCGCAGCTTCTGCAGGCTGGCGCCGGGATCGAAGCCCGAGCGCACGTAGGTGCCCGAGCCCTGGCGCACCTCGAGCAGGCCGCGCGAGACCAGCGTCTTGACGGCCTCGCGCACGGTGCCGCGGCTCACGCCGAGCAGTTGGGCGAGTTGCGGCTCGATGGGAATGCGTGCGCCGACGGGCCAGCGGCCGGCGGAGATTTCGGCACGGATGCCGTTGGCGGCGGCTTCGACCAGGGAAGTGCGGGGGGCTTGGGCGAGCATGAAGTGCTAATTCATTGAATCATCGGATGAATTGTGTCGAGGGTCGGTAGGCCTGCTGGCGGGAGGGGCTTGCAACGGTCGAGATGGGGTCGGGGGCGTGCACAGGACACCGGGTACTCCCCTCCGCGAATGTCCCCCGGCCTGCGGCCTCCTCCTTGATTTCGCTGCGGGGAGTACCCGGTGCCCTGCGCACGTGGGCACGATGTCGGGAGTTGACGCGTGCGGCGTGGTGCGTTGCTACCAGCTTCCCGAGGCGCCGCCGCCGCTGCTCGAGCCGCCGGAATCCGACGAGGACGACGACGAGGAATCCGACGACGAGGACGAAGAGGAATCGGACGACGAGGAGGAACTGCTGCTCCATCCGCTGTCGCCGTAGTCGCGGTCGCCGCCGCCACCCCCGCCGCCGTCGGCCGGGAAGAAGGCCACGAGCAGTGCCACCACCGTGACGGCGGCGAGCACGATCCAGAACAGCTGCGGATCGAGCTCGTCGTGCGCCATCCCGACGAACAGGCCCACCAGCACGCACACCACGATCCAGCGCGTGACGAAGCTGCGCACGCCCTTGCGCCAGGCCTTGCGCATGCCGGTCACGATCAGCAGGCCGACCAGCACGGCCGCGCCCAGCGCCAGCATGCCGAGCAGGGACCAGCCCACGCGCTCCCAGCCCAGTTGCTGGCCCGCGATCACCACGCCCGCGATCAGCAGCGCGATGCCGGCGACGACGAGGCGCATCGTGCGCCACAGGCCGCAGCCGTAGCCAAGGCCGAAGCCCATCGGCACCGGCATCATCGCGAGCGCGATCGCGAACATCGGCTCGCCGAGCGTGGCGGCCGCGGCGACCGGCGCGACCGCGAGCGCGCCGAAGGTCCAGGGCCAGCGCCGCAGGGTCTTGCCAGGCGCGGCCGCGGCAAGGGCCGAGGCGCTTTCCAGCTCGGCCGCGACGCTGGCCTGCGCGCGGCGTGCGCGCTTCGACGAGCGGCGCGCGCTGCTGCGGGCCTGCCGTGCGCGCCGCCGGGCGAGCCAGTCGGCGTCGGTGCGCAGCTCGGCCGCGTTCTTCTTCTGCCGGCTCTGCCAGAGCCCGACCAGCGCCGACCAGCCGATCACGGCGAAGAAGGCCCAGCCCTCGGGCGTGACATGCGATCCGCGCGGTTCGGGCGGCGTCGATTCGACGGGCTCGCCCGGATCGATCAGCGGCAGTTCCTGGGCCATGGCCATCGGCTCGCCGCGGATCAGCTGCGCGATGCCATCGACCGCGGCACCCAGGCCGCCGTCGAAATCGCCGGCGCGAAAGCGCGGCGTCATCTCCTGGTCGATGATGCGCGCGGCCTGGATGTCGGTGATGCGGCCCTCGAGGCCGCGGCCGACCTCGATGCGCATGCGCCGGTCGCGGATCGCCACCAGCAGCAGCACGCCGTCGTCCTCGTCCTTGCGCCCGAGCTTCCATTGCGCGAACACGCGCGTGGCGTATTGCTCGATGCTGTCCTCGCCGGTGGTCGGCACGATCAGCACCGCGAGCTGGGCCTGGGTCTCGCGCTCGATGTCGGCGATGCGCTCGCGCAGCGCCTCGGTCTGCGCGGCGTCGAGCGTCTTGTTCTGGTCGATCACGCGCGACTTCATCGCCGGCACGGGCACGGGCCTGGCCTGCGCGCCGAACACCGCGGCGAACAGCAGCACGAGGCACAGCCAGAGGCGCAGGCCGGGTCGGAAGTTGAGGGCCGTCGCCTTCATCGCTGGGCGCTCTTCGTCACGACGCCCGCGCCGCGCACCTCGAGCCGGCGCTGGTCCACCACCTTGCCGCCGGCATCGACCAGCTCGATCAGGTGGCGGCCCGGCCAGGGCAGCCACTGCGCGCTGTTGCCGCGCGCGAAGTGCTTGCCGTCGATGCGCCATTGCACGCCGCGGCCTTCCGATTCGAAGCGCACGCGCTGGCGCAGCGGCGGGATGTCGGGATCGAGCGCGATGATCGTGCCGTCGGCCGGTGCCGTGATGCGCGCGACGCTGGCCGTGCCCGCGGCGCCGGGGTCGTTCGCGAGCGCGAACAGCGGCTGCTCGGTGCCCTGCACGAACCATTCGTCGCGCGCGGCCTCGAGCGCGTTGCCGTCGGGACCGGGGCCGAAGTCGATGTGCGTGCGCACCAGGCCCGGCGGCGGCGCGGGCGCGCGGCTCGGCTCGCGCGCGTGCAGGAAGCGCATGACCTCGGCCCAGACCGGCGCCGCGCCGCTGGTGCCGCTCACGTCCCACATCGATGCGCCGCTCGCGTTGCCGACCCACACGCCGACCGTGTAGCGCTGCGACCAGCCCACGGCCCAGTTGTCGCGCATGTCCTTGCTGGTGCCGGTCTTCACCGCGCTCCAGAAGCGGGTCGAGAGGATGCTGTCGAGGCCGAAGGTGCGGGTGCGCGCGTTGGGGTCGGAGAGGATGTCGCCGACGATGAAGGCGGCGCGCGGGTCGAGCACCGATGCCGGGCTCTTTGCGGTGGCGGCGGTGGTGGTCTTCCTCGGCTTGTCCGGCGCGGCCGGCGCCAGCAGCGTGGTCGTGCCGTAGCGCCCGCCGTTGGCCAGCATGCGGTAGGCATTGGTCAGCGACAGCAGCGTGACCTCGGCGCTGCCGAGCGCGAGGCTGTAGCCGTAGTAGTCGCCGCTCTCGCGCAGCGGCAGCCCGGCCGCGCGCAGCCCGCGCGCGAAGGATTCGGGCGACACCATCACCAGCGTGCGCACGGCCGGCACGTTGAGCGAGGCCGCGAGCGCGGTGCGCGCCGACACCGGGCCCTTGAAGCGCCGGTCGTAGTTCTGCGGGATGTAGAGGCCGCTCGCGGTGTTGATCTGCGCCGACGAGTCCTCGATCAGCGAAGCCGCGGTGAGCCGCTGCTCGGCGATCGCCTGGCCGTAGAGCAGCGGCTTGAGCGTCGAGCCCGGCTGGCGCATCGCGGTCACGCCGTCGACCTCGGCCGCCTGGCTCAGCGGCCCCGAGGAGCCGACCCAGGCCAGCACCTCGCCGGTGGCGTTGTCGAGCACCACCAGCGCGCCGTCCTCCACGTGCCGGCCGCGCAGCTCGCGCAGGTGGCGCTGCAGGGTGCCGAGCGCGAAGCGCTGCAGCGGCGCGCGCAGCGTGGTGCGCACGCTGCCGTCGCCGGCGTCCTTCGCGGCCGTCTTGGCCTCGCCCGGCTGCGTGTCTTCCTGCCCGGGCTCGCGGCCCTCGCGCGCCTGGCGCAGCGCGCGCCGCGCGGCATGCGGCGCGATGCCCTCGCTGGCATCGAAGGCGCGCCGTTGCACCGCGGCGCTGGTGAACATGTCGAGCGCCTCGCAGTCGGCCTTGCGCTGCGGCTCCATGGCGCGCAGCACCTCGCAGGCGCGCTGCGCCACCAGGGCCGGCCGCGCATTGGGCGCGCGCACCAGCGCGGCGGCCACCGCGGCCTCGCGTGCGTCGAGGCCGCTCGGCGCCTTGCCGAACAGGGTGCGCGAGAGCGCGTCGATGCCCACGATCTCGCCGCGGAACGGCACGCTGTTGAGGTAGGCCTCGAGGATCTGGTCCTTGCGCCACTGGCGTTCGAGCTGCGCCGCGGCCACGGTCTGGCCGAGCTTCTGCGTCAGGCTGCGGCCGCCGCCACCGCGCCGCAGGTCCTCGTCGAGCAGGCCCGAGAGCTGCATCGTGATGGTCGAGGCGCCGCGCGTGCGCGTGTTCCAGAGGTTGCCCCAGGCCGCGGCCGAGACCGCGCGCCAGTCGACGCCGCTGTGCTCGTAGAAGCGCCGGTCCTCGCTGAGCACCATCGCCGTGCGCAGCGCCGGCGAGATGTCGGCCAGCGCGGTCCACTGGCCGCGTCGCACGCTGGCGTCGGTGCGCACGCGCTGCAGCAGTTCGCCGTTGCGATCGAGCACCGCGGTGTCGGACGAGCGGAAGTCGCGCTTCACCTCCTCGAAGCCGGGCACGGCCCATGCGGCCTGCGTCGTCAGCATCAGCGCGGCGAGCGCCAGCATGAGGCGCGGGAACGCGGGAGGAGGAAACAGGGCGGTGGGCGTCGGCATCAGGGCAGGGGTGCGCGCGGGGAAGGCGCCGGGCTGGAAAGCGGCCGCCATTCTCGGCCATGCGCGTCGGGCTGCCGTCCTGCCGAAAGATGTAGACGGAAGTTCGAAGCGGTGCCGCGCGGCATGCGCCTACTCGCGGACGCGGGACGCACCGCCACGCGGGGGCCGGGCGCGTCGCTCACAGTCGGCAGCAGCTGCCACATCCGGTCACACAACTTCACCGCGGCGCAGCCATCGCGACACCGGGGCCCGACCTGCGTGGCCTTCAATGCGCTACCGCTGCGGCGCCCAGAGGCCAGCCGCTGCGGTGTTCCACAACCATTCCAAGGAGAACCCTCATGAAGAACAACAGACTCGCCACCCTGGCCGTCGTGCTGTCGGCCTCGGCCGTGCTGGCCGGCTGTGTGGTCGCCCCCGGCTACGACCGCCCGCCGCCGCCGCGCCACGGCGACCGTGACCGCGACGGCGTGCCGAACCGCTACGACCGCGATCGCGACGGCGATGGCGTGCCCAATCGCTACGACAGCCGTCCGGGCGATCCGCGCCGCAACTGATTTAGGGGCCGGCTCAGGCCGGCCGGCGCGCCATCAGCGCCCACAGGCCCGCCGCGCTCAGCAGCGCGCCGCCGCCGAGGTTGAAGCGGCGCTGCGCGCGCGGCGACGACAGCAGGCGCCGCGCCGAGCCCGCGAACACCGCATAGAGCGTGGCGTTCAGCGTGGCCATTGCGACGAAGGTCAGCGCCAGCACCCACATCTGCGGCGCGACCGCGGCCTTCTGGCTGATGAACTGCGGCAGGAAGGCGACGAAGAACACGATGCCCTTCGGGTTGAGCGCCGTCACCAGGTAGGTGTTGGCGAACAGCCGCCAGCGCGAGGCGGGCGCTTCCGGCGTCGCGATCTCGGCGCTCGACACGCCCGCGCGCAGCAGCTTGATGCCCAGGTACAGCAGGTACAGCCCGCCCACCCACTTCACCGCGTTGAACCAGAAGGCCGAGGCCGCGAGCAGCGTGCCCAGGCCCAGCAGCGACACCACCAGCGCGGTCGAGTCGCCGAGCGCCACCGCGGCCACCAGCGGCACGTTGGCGCGGCGGCCGTGCGACATCGAGTAGCTGATGACGGTGAGGATGGTCGGGCCGGGAATGATCAGCAGCACGGCCGAGGCGGCCACGAAGGCAAGCCAGAGTTCGAAGGGCATGGGGTGGTTTCTCCTGGGGTTGTGTTCGTCTGTCAGGGATCGATCGCCGTGCGCGCCACGTGCCAGGTGCCGCGGTGGCCGTCGACGTAGCGCAGGGGCGAGTTGACCAGATCGTCGAGGTCCACGTCGTCGAGGCAGGTCACGTTCACGCCATAGGCATGGGCGCCGGTCTCGGGCGAATGGCCCACGCCGAAGGAGCGCACGCCGCAGAGCTTGCAGACGATGTAGTGGCTGTTGCGGCTGTCGAGCATCTGGTCGCTGAGCTCGGATTCGCCCTCGAGCAGGCGAAAGGCCTCGGGCTCGACGATGGCCGGCCAGAAGCGCGTGCGGGTGCAGATCGCGCAGTTGCAGCGCAGCGTGCCCAGGCTCAGGTCGATGTCGGCTTCGAAGCGCACGGCGCCGCAGTGGCAGCCTCCGATATAGGTCTTTCTCATTCGGTCGATGTCCGCGTCTTCTTGAATGTGTTTCGGCTTGCAAGGCACGATACCAAAGGCCTTTTGGCCCTGCGCCGCGGCAGGCGCAAAAACCGTGCGCGGCGAAGGCCGAACGCGGCGGGCTGAGGCGCGAATGCCGGCCGCGGTCACGAAAGCTGCGTGCCGAAGCGCGCCGCCGAGCGGGCCTTGGCGCGCTCGGCCTCGATCTCGCGGTCGCGCGGCTCGGCCGTGGTCACCAGCGATTCGAGCAGCCGCGCCGCGCTGGCGCTGACTTCCTCGACGGCGCGTTCGAACGCGGCCTCGTTGGCGCGCGAGGGCACGTTGAAGCCGCTGAGCTTGCGCACGAACTGCAGTGCCGCGGCGCGGATCTCCTGTTCGGTGGCGGGCGGCTCGAAGTTGTAGAGGGTCTTGATGCTCCTGCACATGGTGTCGGGTCTCCGGGCTCTTGTCGGGTACGGACCAGTCTAGTGGGGCGCGGTGGCCTCGGTGGCGAGCAGGGCCATGGCGTGGACGTCGTGGTAGATGCCGTCGACGCGCATCGCCTGGCGTTGCAGGCCTTCGTGCTGGAAGCCGAAACGTTCGTAGAGCGCCTTGGCGGGGAGGTTGTCGTCGCGCACCGTGAGTTCGATGCGGGTGAGGCCTTTGAGCCAGGCGGCTTCGATGGCGGCGCGCAGCAGTTGAGGGCCGAGGCCTTGGCCGCGGGCGTCGGGGTGCAGGGCGATGCCTAGGGTGCCTGCGTGGGCGCGGGTCTGGCCGAAGGTGGGGGCGATGTCGCACCAGCCTATGACCTGGTTGTTTTCTACGGCTACGAAGTGGGGGGAGTGGGTGGCGCGCAGATGGCGGTAGAAGTCGGTTGTCGAGTCGTAGGGCGGGGCTTCGGTGAGGGCCAGGTACTTTTTTTCTCGGGCTACCGTGTCGAGGGTTTGGTGGAGGGAAGGGTAGTGATGTGCTTCTGCGGGGAGGATGACGGCTTGAGGCATGGTGCTGGGCAGTTTGCCAGGGTGTGCTCTCCTCTCTGCTGAGGCTGTTGGCCGGGTCTCGCCCCGGCGGGCGAGTCACTTTCTTTTGCTTCGCCAAAAGAAAGTAACCAAAGAAA
>NZ_JBWKMZ010000030.1:0-36742 GCF_059415325.1 Variovorax sp. GW821-FHT10D07
GGCGCGGCCACGGGCGCCCGCGCGGCGGCCGGGGCGCGCGGCGCGACCGGTTCGGGTTCGGGCGCGGCGTCGTCACGGGTGTCGTAGCGGGCGTCCGGCGGCGGCATGTCGACCGGTTCGGCCTCGTCCTCCACCACCGGCGCGGGCGCCACGGCCACGGGGACCTCGGCCGCCTCGGGCACCGGCCACCAGACCTTCACGCCCATCTCGTCGAGCATCGCGCGCTGGCGCGCATCGAGCCGCAGGGTCTGCACGGCGGCGTTCATCGCAAGGCTCCCCAGGCACTGCCTGTTTCGTTGAGGCGCATGCTCATGACGATCGCATCCTCGCGGCCGCCCTCGGCGCCCGGGTAGTAGCCCTTGCGCACGCCGACCGTGCGATAGCCCTGGCGCAGGTAGATGTCGAGCGCGCGCCGGTTGCTCTGGCGCACCTCGAGCCACAGCCACTGGGCGCCCTGGGCGCGCGACCAGCCGGTCAGCGCCTCGAGCATCAACGGCGCCCAGCCCTGGCGCTGGAACGCCGGCGCCACGGTGATGTTGAGCAGGTGCACCTCGTCGACGCCCTTCATGGCCACGAAATAGCCGATCAGCATCTCGCCGAGGCTGGTGACCGGAGAGAAGCGCGCCGCCTCGATGCCGGTGCCGGCGACCGGCGCCAGCAGGCACTGGCAGTGGTAGCCGACGGCGATCGAGTCGGTGAAGTTGGCGCGCGTCCAGGGATGGCTGTAGGCCGTCTGCTCGACGGCGCAGACGGCGTCGAGCCGCTCGATGGTGAGCGGCTCGAGGCGGGCTTCCACGGGTTGCGGGAGGGCGCTCATGCGGTCGCGGGCGGTGTGTTGTGGTGGGCGGCGGCCGCCTTGATGGCGGCACGTTCCTCGGTGGTTTGCGCCACTTTATCGCGAACGTAGAGCGGCCAGGCCTGCGCCGCGGGCACGGTGCGGCCTGCCGCCAACAGCGCGGGGGCCAGGCGCAGCAGGGCGGCGGCCGTGGGCAGCACCGCGTGGCGCGCGGCCGCGGCCGGCAGCCGCTCGCCGTAGGCGGCGAAGGCATTGCCGGCCAGCGCCCAGCCGGGCGGCACCGCGAGCGATTCGGGCACCATCAGCAGAGGACCCTCGGCGCCGGCGGCGGGCTCGCCGAGCGGGCCATGGGCCTCGAAGTCGTAGCGCGCGGCGTAGATCTCCTCCATGCGCGCGTCTAGCAGCGCCACCGTGCGCTGCGCGCCGAAGGCATGGCGCGCCTCCTCGGCCACCGCCAGCAGGGTGTCGACCGGCAGCAGCGGCACGCCCGAGCCGAGCGCCAGGCCCTGCGCCACCGCGCAGGCGGTGCGCAGCCCGGTGAACGAGCCCGGGCCGCGGCCGAAGGCGATGGCGTCGAGCTGCGCCAGCGCGAGGCCGGCCTCGGCCAGCAGCTGCTGGATCAGCGGGATCAGCGTGGCCGAGGACTGGGCGCCGCCCGCGCCCTCGTGCGTCCACACGCGCTCGCCGCGGCGCACCGCGATCGACAGCTGCTCGGTGCTGGTGTCGAAGGCCAACACGTCAGACATCGCGACGCCCTCCCGCCACCGCGGCCACGGCCGGCACCAGGCCGGCGGCGCGCGCGGGCGCCGGCTTCTGCACGCCGAACAGGATGCCGGCGGTCACCAGCAGCAGGCCGGCGACCAGGTTCCAGTAGAGCGGCTCGTCGAGCCACAGCACCGCGCCCAGCGCCGACAGGCCGGGCACCAGCGCCGTGATCATGGTGGTGCGCACCGGGCCGAAGTGCTGGACCATCTTCGTGAAGGTGATACCCGACACCACGACCGAGCCGATGCCCTGGAACAGCATCTGGAACGCCAGCTCGCCCCAGGGCGCGCTGCCGATGCGGCTCGCGACCCAGCCGCCGGCCACCAGCAGGCTGTAGACCGGCACGTAGCTCAGCAGCGCGAACACGGTGATGGCGATGGTGGCGCGCACGGCATCGAGGCCGTGGCGG
Source organism: Variovorax sp. GW821-FHT10D07 (assembly GCF_059415325.1). Taxonomy (NCBI): domain Bacteria; kingdom Pseudomonadati; phylum Pseudomonadota; class Betaproteobacteria; order Burkholderiales; family Comamonadaceae; genus Variovorax; species Variovorax sp. GW821-FHT10D07. Next base: position 1,971 of record NZ_JBWKMZ010000030.1, read on the forward strand.
CGCACCACGATGCTGTAGCAGGCCCAGCAGAAGGCCGCGCTCATGAACAGCAGGTCGCCCTTCCAGACCTCGCCGCCCTCGAAGGCATGCAGCAGGCTGCGCCCGCCCACCAGCAGGTCGCCCGCGACGATCAGCGCCAGCCCGAGCGCGCGCGCCGGCGTGATGCGGTCGCGCAGCACCAGCGCGGCCAGCAGCGTGGTCCACAGCGGCAGGCTGCCGGGCAGCAGCACCGAGGCGTGGCTGGCCGGCGCGAAGAAGAAGCCGCAGTAGGCGCACACGGCATAGGCGACGCCGCCGAACACGCCGGCCATGGCCGTGACGCGCAGCGACAGCGGCGACAGGCCGAAGAAGGAGGCCGCCGCCTGCGCGCCGTCCGCGCGGGCGCGCAGCACCAGCCACGCGCCCCAGGGCACCAGCACCAGGCTGGCGCCGCAGATGCGCGCGAAGGCGATGTCGAACGGGGACAGCGAGCGGCCGGCCGAGGCGCGCGCGATGACGATGAAGGCGGTCCACACCAGCACGGTGATCACGGCCGCGCCGATGCCGACGGTGCGGGGGGAGAGACGGGCAGGGGGAGACATCGGGGGCGCGGCGGGCATCCCCGGGATTATCGAGGGGCCCCGCGGACCCCGCCCGGCAGGGGCGAATCGTGGACCACGGTTCGGTCAGCCGGCCGCGGCATCGCTGCGCACGATCGCCAGCCCGGCCCGGCGCAGCGGCGCCAGCGCCTTCTCGGGCGCCTCGGGCGACACCAGCAGCCGCGCGGCCGCGCGCACCGGGTTCACGACCCAGGCCGAGGCCGCGCCCAGCTTCTCGGACGAGGCCAGCACCACGGTCTCGGCGGCCGCGGCCATCAGCGCGCGCTTGATCTCGGCCTCCTCGCTGTCGCCGGTGGTCAGGCCGGCCTCGGCATGCACGCCGGTGACGCCCAGGAAGAAGAGGTCGGCATGCACGCGCGAGATGGCGTCCATCGCGGCCGCGCCCACCGCCACCATCGAATGCCGGAACAGCCGCCCGCCGATCAGCAGCAGCTCGAGCCGGTCATGGCCGGCCAGTTCGGCCGCCACCAGCGGGCTGTGGGTGACGACGGTGGCGCGCAGGTCCAGCGGCAGGTGGCGCGCGAGCTGCACGGCGGTGGTGCCGCCGTCGACGAACACCACCTGGCCCGGGCGCACCATGCGCGCCGCGGCGCGGCCGATTGCCACCTTCTCCCCGGGCGCGATGCGCTGGCGGCCCGCGAGGTTGGCCTCGGCCGGCGCCAGCGGCAGCGCGCCGCCGTGCACGCGCTGCAGCCGGCCCTCGGCCGCGAGCTCGCGCAGGTCGCGCCGGATCGTGTCTTCCGACAGGCCCAGCGCCTCGCTGAGCGGCTTGGCGACCACCTGGCCGTCGCGCGCCAGGACCGAGAGGATGTGTTGCTTGCGCTGCCGGGTGAGCATGGGCCGATGGTAGCGGCGGCTTCACGCGATTGCACGAATTTTCTTGTTATTGCACGAATTCGCACCTATGCTCGCCGTCATGACCCTGCAAGACCGCGTCCGGGTGCACGAAGTCACCCTCCTCTCCGACAACTGGTACACGCTGAAGACCACGGCCTTCGACTGGCGCCGCAGCGACGGCAGTTGGCAGCGCATGCACCGCGAGACCTACGACCGCGGCAACGGCGCCACCCTGCTGGCCTACAACCGCGCGCGGCGCACAGTGCTGCTGACGCGGCAGTTCCGCTACCCGGCCTTCGTCAACGGCTGGGACGACCTGCTGATCGAGGCCGCCGCCGGCCTGCTCGACAACGCAGCGCCCGAGGAACGCATCCGCGCCGAGGTCGAGGAGGAGCTCGGCTACCGGCTGGGCGCGGTGCAGAAGGTCTTCGAATGCTTCATGAGCCCGGGCTCGGTGACCGAGAAGCTGCACTTCTTCGTCGCCGAGTACGAGCCCTCGATGCGCGTGGGCGCGGGCGGCGGGCTGCCCGAGGAGGGCGAGGACATCGAGGTGCTCGAGTTCGGCATCGACGAGGCGCTGACCATGGTGGCCGACGGCCGCATCGCGGACGCGAAGACGATCCTGCTGCTGTACCACGCGCGGCTGCATCTTTTCGCGCCGGGATAATGGGCCGCATGCCCGCTGTCACCGTCGCACGCCTTCCCTTTCCCCGTCCTTCCCGCGCGCTCTGCGCCTTCGCGCTGTGCCTGGCCGCCGGCGCCCACGCCCAGCAGCCGCAGCCGCAGCCGCTGCCGGCCGAGGTCGATGCCGCGCTCACCCGCGCCAAGCTGCCGCGCGACGCCGTGACCATGCTGGTCGCCGATGCCGACGGCCTGCGCCCACCGCGGCTGGCCTGGCGCACGCAGGTGCCGGTGAACCCCGCCTCGATCATGAAGCTGGTGACCACCTACGCCGCGCTCGACCTGCTGGGCGCGGCCTACACCTGGAACACGCCGGTCTACGTCGAGGGCAGCATCGCCAACGGCGTGCTCAACGGCAACCTCTACATCAAGGGCCAGGGCGATCCCAAGCTGGTGATCGAGCGCATGTGGCTGCTGCTGCGCCACGTGCAGGGCCTGGGCATCACGAGCGTCAGCGGCGACATCGTGATCGACCGCAGCGCCTTCGAGAACACGGTCGAGAACGACCCGGCCGCCTTCGACGGCGAGCCGCTGCGCCCCTACAACGCCTCGCCCGATGCGCTGCTGCTGAACTTCAAGTCGGTCAACATGACCTTCGTGCCCGACCGCGGCGGCCAGTTCGCGCGCGTGAGCTACGAGCCGCCGCTCGCGGCCGTGGCGATGCCGCAGACGGTGCCGCTTTCGCCCGGCGAATGCGGCGACTGGCGCACGGCGCTGCGCGCCGACTACGGCGATCCGAACCGCATCCGCTTCAACGGCGGCTTTCCCGCCGCCTGCGGCGAGAAGAGCTGGGCCGTGGCCTATGCCGATCCGCGCAGCTACGCGCTGCGCGCCATCGGCGGCCTGTGGGCCGAGATGGGCGGGCGCGTGGGCGGCCAGATGCGCGAGGGCCGCGTGCCCGCGGGGCTCAAGCCGGCGTTCGAGTTCGCCTCGCCGCCGCTGCCCGAGGTGATCCGCGACATCAACAAGTACAGCAACAACGTGATGGCGCAGCAGGTGTTCCTGACCCTCGGCCTCACGCAGAAGAACCGCGGCACCTTCGAGGCCTCGCGCGGCGCGCTGGTCCAGTGGTGGCGCGAGCGCATCGGCACCGGCGAGGCGCCGCCGGTGTTCGAGAACGGCTCGGGCCTGTCGCGCGACGAGCGCATCAGCGCGGCCGCGCTCGGCAAGATGCTGCAGGTGGCCTGGCGCTCGCCGGTGATGCCCGAGCTCGTGGGCTCGCTGCCCGCGCTCGGCGTGGACGGCACCCTGCGCAAGCGCACGCTGCGCTCGGGCGGCGCCGCGCACCTGAAGACCGGCACCCTGCGCGATGCCTCGGGCATCGCCGGCTACGTGCATGGCGCGAGCGGCCGGCGCTACGTGCTGGTGGCGATCGCCAACGCCGAGAACGCGGGCGCGGCGCGCGCGGCCTTCGACGCGCTGGTCGACTGGACCGCGCAGGACAACTGAAGGCCCGGGGCCGAGGCGCGCGGCCTGTACTGAAAACGTTGTGTAGGCCGCCACCGCTTGCGCGCCGCAGCGGCGCTGACAGAATCGAACGCCCGTTCGCCCGCCGAGCCGGGCCACGGTGCGCATCGCGCACCCCATCGATCCAGGAGACAAAGACGTGCAAAGACCCGTGCCACCCGCAAGGCCATCCGCTTCTTCCCGCCACCTGTTCGCCGTCGCCCTCGCGGGCGCGGCGCTGCTGCTCTCGGCCTGCGGAGGCGGCGGCGGTGGTGGCGGCATCGGCATCTTTCCGCCGACCACGCCGCCGCCCGAGGACACCGGCCGCGGCTCGGTGGTGACCAACCCGCCCGAGCGCGTGCTGAGCCTGTCGGCCGGCGACTTCCGCGCGCTGCTGCAGCTCGACGACAAGGGCAAGGCACTGCTGCAGGTGTCGGGCCAGCCCAAGTGCGGCATCGACACGCGCTACCTCGAATACCGCACCATCGGCGGCAAGGGCGAGGCTACCAACGCCACGGCCGCCATCATGGTGCCGCGCGGCGGCGACGCGGCCTGCAGCGGCCCGCGCCCGATCGTGCTGTACGCCCACGGCACCAATGCCGCGCGCGACTACAACATCGCCAAGTGGGCCGACCTGAACCAGGCCGCCGCCGGCGAAGGCGTGGTGGTCGCGGCCATGCTGGCGGCCCAGGGCTTCATCGTGGTGGCGCCCAACTACGCGGGCTACGACAAGTCGACGCTGCCCTACCACCCCTACCTCAACGGCGACCAGCAGGGCAAGGACATGGTCGATGCGCTGACCGCCGCGCGCAAGACCTTCGCCAACATCGACGCCGCGGACGCGGGCTCGCTGTTCGTCACCGGCTATTCGCAGGGCGGCTACGTGGCGCTGGCCGCGCACCGCGAGCTGCAGGCCACGGGCAAGACGGTGACGGCCTCGGCGCCGCTGTCGGCGCCCTCGGCCATCAGCCTGCTGGTGGACTACAACTTCAAGGGCTGGCCGGCGCTCGGCAGCACGCTGTTCGTGCCGCTGCTGTCGACCAGCTGGCAGCAGCAGTTCGGCGACGTCTACGGCAGCACCAGCGACATCTACGAGGCGCAGTACGCGACCGGCATCGACACCCTGCTGCCGAGCCTCACGCCCACCAGCACGCTGATCGCGCAGGGCAAGCTGCCGCAGCTCGCGCTGTACCCGGCCGGCGCCACGCCCGGTCCGGTCGATCCGGCGCTGTCGATCTTCTACGGCGCCGGCAACCTGGTGCGCCAGAGCTACCTGACGCGCGCCTCCAACGACATCGACGGCAGCCGCTGCCCCGGCAACGCGCTGCCGGCCACCGCGAACTCGCTGAACTCCGCCACGCCGCTCGACTGCGCGCCCACGCTGGGCTTCCGCAAGGCCGCGCGCGCCAACGACCTGCGCAACTGGGTGCCGGCCAAGCCGGTGCTGATGTGCGGCGGCGCGCAGGACCCGACCGTCAACTTCCTGAGCACGCGCGCCACCGCCGGCTACTTCCGCGCCAAGGGCATGCCGGCGCAGCAGCTGACCGTGGTCGACCTCGAGGACAACGCGACCACCGACGCCTACTCGGCCGCGCGCGCCGGCTTCGCGCAGGCCAAGGACGTGCTCAAGCAGGGCACTGATGGCAGCGACGCCGACAAGGACCGCGCCGTGATGCTGGCCTACCACGGCACGCTGGCGCCGCCGTTCTGCCTGGCGGCGGCACGCGGCTTCTTCCAGGGCGTGCTGGCGGCGGGGGGCTGAAGCTCGCCGGGGCCTGCCCCGAGAAAGAAGAAGGCCCGGTACTGCCGGGCCTTCTTCATGGTGCGCGAATCTCAGGCCGCGGCGGCCCGCTGCAGGCGGTCGCGCACGCCCTCCCACTCGGGCGTGTCGGGCGGTGTCTCGACCCAGATCAGCTTGACGCCCTGGGCGTCGAACTCGCGCAGCACCGCGAACAGCTGCTGCGCGCTGGCGGCCGCGTCGTCGGGCATGCGCCGCTGCACGACGCGCTGCGAACGGCTGCGCACGGCGCTGCGGGTCCAGATCGCGATGTGGGCGGCATTGGCGCCGAGCACGTCGAGGCCGGTCTGGATCGCTTTGGCGTCCATCAGCCGCACCTTGGCGTCGGGCGCGTAGTGCGCCTCCAGCGTGCCCGAGGCGCGCGGGTCGGGCATGGCCATGAGTTCGCGGTCGCGCAGGCGTTCGCCGCAGGCGGCCTCGATCTGCGCGCGCGTGATCAGCCCCGGGCGCAGCAGCACCGGCGCGCCGCGGCTGCAGTCGACGATGGTCGACTCGATGCCGACCTCGCAGGCGCCGCCGTCGATCACCGGCACGGTGTCGCCGAATTCACCGAACACGTGCTGCGCGGTGGTCGGGCTCACGCGGCCGAAGCGGTTGGCGCTCGGACCCGCGAGACCGGGCACGCCCTGCTCGGCGCAGGCCTCGAGCAGCGCCTGTGCCACCGGGTGCGAGGGGCAGCGCAGGCCGATGGTGTCCTGCCCGCCGGCGGCGGCGGCGGCCACGCCGGGCTGGCGCGTGACGATCAGGGTCAGCGGTCCGGGCCAGAAGGCCTGCACCAGCTTCTGCGCGAACGGCGGCAGCGGCTGGGCGAAGCGCGACAGCGCCTCGGTGCCTTTGGTGCCGGCGGCCACGTGCACGATCAGCGGATGGTCGGCCGGCCGGCCCTTGGCCTGGAAGATGCCGGCCACGGCCGCGTCGTTGCTGGCGTCGGCACCGAGGCCGTAGACGGTCTCGGTGGGAAAGGCCACCAGCCCGCCGGCGCGCAGGATGCGCGCCGCCTCGGTGATGGCTGCGGGCGATTGGCCGTCGAGGATCATGCGGCCTTCATGCCACCGGCGGCAGGCCGAGCAGCAGCGCGACCTGCGAGGCGATGGCGCGCACCTGGCCGGCGTCGGCGCCGGTGAAGGTCAGGTGGCCCATCTTGCGGCCGCGGCGCGGCTCGATCTTGCCGTACAGGTGCAGGTGGGCGCCGGGCAGCGCGAGCACCTCGCTCCAGCGCGGCGAGACCGGCGTGTCGTCGCCGGCCGAGAACCACAGGTCGCCCAGCAGGTTCAGCATGACGGCCGGACTGTGCTGGCGCGGCATGGCCAGCGGCAGGCCGGCCAGGGTGCGCACCTGCAGCTCGAACTGCGACACGTCGCAGGCCTCCATGGTGTAGTGGCCGCTGTTGTGCGGGCGCGGCGCCATCTCGTTGACCACCAGCGAGCCGTCGGCCAGCACGAAGAACTCGACGCACAGCACGCCGACGTAGCCGAGGCCGTTGGCGATGTTCTTCGCCCCGGTGATCGCGGCCTGGGCCACGGTCTTGGGCATGTTCTGCGGATGCACCTCGGTCACGGCCAGGATGCCGTCGCGGTGCAGGTTGCGCTGGGGCGGGAAGTGCACCACCTGGCCATCGCGGCCGCGCGCCACGATCACCGAGCATTCGAAGTCCAGCGGCAGCAGCTGCTCGAGCACGCAGGGCACGCAGCCCGTGGCCTGCCAGGCATCGACCAGCTCGGCGCGCGTGCGCACGCGCTGCTGGCCCTTGCCGTCGTAGCCCAGGCGCGCGGTCTTCAGGATGCCTGGCAGGAGCCGGTCCTCCACCGCCGCGAGCTGGGCCGCGGTCTCGATCGCCGCGTAGGGCGCGCAGGCCACGCCGCAGCGGCCGAAATGGGCCTTCTCGGCGATCCGGTCCTGCGCGATCGCGATCGCCGGGGCGGCGGGCGCCACCGGCCGCGCCACCGCGAGGTGCTCGAGCGAGGGCGCGGGCACGTTCTCGAACTCGGTGGTCACGGCGTCGGCCAGGCCGGCCAGCCGCGCGAGGCCGTCGACGTCGCCGTAGTCGGTGTGGATGTGGTGGTGGCTGACCCGGCCGGCCGGGCTGTCGGCGTCGGGGTCGAGCACCGCGGTGAAGTAGCCCATGCGCTGGGCGGCATGCACGAACATGCGGCCGAGCTGGCCGCCGCCGAGAACGCCGAGCGTGGCGCCCGGAAGGATCGGCAGGTCGCCGTTGTTGCTGCTCACAGGGCACCTCCGCCTTGCGGCGAGAAAGGAGAAACCGGGGCCGGTTCCACGGGCGGCAGCGCCATCGCCTCGGCCGCGGCGGTCTGGGCCGCGCGGAAGGCATCGAGCTTCGCGCGCAGGCCGGGGTCGTTGACCGCCAGCATGGAGACCGCGAACAGCGCCGCGTTGGCCGCGCCGGCATTGCCGATGGCGAAGGTGGCGACCGGCACGCCCTTGGGCATCTGCACGATGCTGTAGAGGGAATCGACGCCCTGCAGGTGCCGGCTAGCGACCGGCACGCCGAGCACCGGCACCGTGGTCTTGGAGGCCAGCATGCCCGGCAGGTGGGCCGCGCCCCCCGCGCCGGCGATGATCGCCGCGAGGCCGCGCCCGGCGGCGCTTTCGGCGTACGCGAAGAGCGTATCGGGCATGCGGTGGGCGGAGACCACCTTCGCTTCGTGACGGATGCCGAATTGCTGGAGAATCTCGACCGCGTTGCGCATCGTCTCCCAATCGGAGTTGGAGCCCATCACCACACCGACCTGAATGGTTTCGTTCATGGTTTCAATTTTACGTTTCACCCCCAGTTGTTCCCGATGATCGACATCACTCTCGAAAATTTCCAGGACGAGCTGATCGAAGCCTCCCTCGCCCGGCCGGTGCTGCTGGACATCTGGGCCGAATGGTGCGGCCCCTGCAAACAGCTCGGGCCGGTGCTCGAAAAGCTCGAGGTGGAGTACGCCGGGCGCTTCACGCTGGCCAAGCTCGACGCCGACAAGGTGCCGCAGATCTCCTCGCAGCTGTCCGAGATGTTCGGCGTGCGCAGCATCCCGTTCTGCGTGATGTTCAAGGACGGCCAGCCGGTCGACGGCTTCGTCGGCGCCATCCCCGCCGAGAAGATCCGCGAGTTCCTCGACAAGCACGTGCCGGGCGCCGACGAGGCCGAGGCGGCCGCCGAGGAAGAAGCGGCGCAGGAAGCGCTGGCCGAGGGCGACACCGAGGGTGCGCTCGAGAAGCTGCAGCACGCGGTGGCCACCGACCCGGCCAACGACGATGCCCGCTTCGACTACGTGAAGCTGCTGCTGCAGCTCGGCCGTTCCGACGATGCCAAGGTGGCGTTCGCGCCGGTGATCGCCAAGGCCGCGGCGGTGCGCCGCTTCGAGGCGCTGCAGCGCTGGATGGACGCCATCGACTTCGCGGCCCCGCCCACGGGTGCGGCGCCGGCCGTGGCCGAGCTCGACGCGAAGATCGCCGCCAACAAGCGCGACTTCCAGGCCCGCTTCGACCGCGCCCGCCTGCTGGTCGCGGAGCAGCAGTGGACCGCCGCGATGGACGAGCTGCTCGAGATCCTGATGCGCGACAAGGCCTGGAGCGAGGAACTCGCGCGCAAGACCTACGTGGCGATCCTCGAGCTGATCGAGCCGCCCAAGGTGAAGGTGGCCGACGGCCAGATTCCGCCCGACGATCCGACCGTGGCGACCTACCGCCGCCGGCTCAGCAGCGTGGTGTTGAGCTGAGGCGATTCCTGCAAAAGCGCAGCCAAATGCGCAATTTCATCAAAAAGCGACTTACGAGTCGCTTTTTTTATTTGCCGCTTCACGCCCACATAGCTACCATCACTACTCTTTTTTCCTAAAAAGATCGCTCTAATGATCCATTTGATCCAGGAACTCGAACAGGCGCGCAAGGCCGCCGGCCTGAGCCAGGAGGCGCTGGCCACGCGCGCGGGCCTGTCGCGCATGACGGTGCAGCGCATCGAGAGCGGCCAGATCGACCCGCGGCTGTCGACCCTGCTCGAGATGGCGCGCGTGCTGGGGCTCGACCTGATGCCGGTGCCCGCGGCGCTGCGCCCCACGCTCGAGGACTTCGTGCGCGCGGGCGGCCGGCTGCTCGGCCAGCCGGCCGGCATCGAGGCCCCGCCGTCGATCGCGCAGAGCCTGGAGACCGGGCGCGGCCCGCGCTGAGCGTCACGCCACCGTGAGCGACGCCGCCTTCACCACCAGCATCCGCTACCTGCGGATGTACCTGCACGCCCCGGGCGGCGATGCCTCGCGGCGGCGCGCCATCGGCTGGCTCTCGCAGTACGGCGACATCCTGCGCGTGTCCTTCGACCCCGGCTATGTCGACGACCCGGCGCGCCCCACGCTGTCGCTGGCCTACCGCGGCGCCGACGAGGCCGCCACGCGCGCCATCCTGGGCTCGGCGCGCGACGCGCGGGTGTCGCGCGCCGACGGCCACTGGCCCGGCTATTTCCAGAACCTGCTGCCCGAGGGCCACAACCGCGAGCGCCTCGCGCAGCAGCGCGGCTGCCGCGCCGACGACGAGTTCGAGCTGCTGGCCGCCGCCGGCCACGACCTGATGGGCGCGATCGAGGTCGAGCCGGTGCCCCGGGCCGAGGGCATTCCCGACCCGGTGCGGCACTGGCACACCGCGCTCGGGCTCGACGTGCTCGAGCCCGGCTTCGTCGAGATGCCGGTGGAGGACGCCGCCGCCATCCCCGGCGTGGTGACCAAGTTCTCGGCCGTGCAGGACGGCCGGCGCTACGTGGTGCGGCGCCACGGCGCGGCCGGCTCCTTCATCCTCAAGCTGCCGACCGTGCGCCATCCGGACCTGGTCGCCAACGAGATCGCCGGCTACCGCCTGTGCGGCGCGCTCGGCCTGGACTGCGCCGAGGCCAGCGTGATCGGCCGCGCCGACGCCGACCTGCCCGAGCAGCTGCCGTTCGAGCAGATCCTCGCGGTGCGCCGCTTCGACCGCACGCCCGACGGCGGGCGCATCCACATGGAGGAGTTCGCGCAGGTGCTGCAGTACGAGCCGCGCCAGAAGTACGGCCGCGGCCTCGCGATCGACGGGCCCGCGATGCTGCGCGTGCTCGACCGGCTGTCGCCGGACCCCGTGGCCGACGTGCGCGAATGCGTGCGGCGCATCGTCGCCTTCATCCTGCTGGGCAACAGCGACGCGCACCTCAAGAACTGGGCGCTGCGCTATCCCGACGGCGTGGCGCCGGTGCTCGCGCCGCTCTACGACCCGGTCTGCGTGGCCGCCTTCTTCGAACAGGTGCCCGGCAGCGACTACGCGGTCAACCGCGCCATCGACGCCAAGCTGCGCGCCTTCGGCTGGCCCGCGCTCGAGGCGCTGCTGCGCGACGCCGGGCTGCTGCGTCCCGCGCGGCTGCTGGCGATCGCGCGCGACACGGTGCGCCAGGCGCGCGCCGAGTGGCCGGCGCTGCTGGCCGACGACGCCACCCCACCGGCCGTGCGGCGCTGCGTGCAGGCCCGGCTCGACGGCGGCGTGGCGCTCGCGGCCGACCTGCCGCGCTGAGCGCGCGGGGCCCAAACACCCACTGGCCCCCGGCGTTGGCGAGCCACGCCGGCTCGCATACGATGACGCCGATTTCACCTTGTTGCAGATTCGTCAAAAGGACAGACTGGCCATGCGCTCCTCCGCCCGCCCTGCCGCCCTCCGCGTGCTTCCCGCCCTCGCCGCCACCGCGCTCGCGGCACTGCTGACCGCCTGCGGCAGCGGCATCAACCTCGACGAGCCGATCGAAGGCCCGGTGTGGCGCCTGGCGCAGCTGGGCGAGGAGGCGATCGCGCCGGGCAGCGACGCGCAGCTGCAGTTCGATCGCGCCAACGCCCGCGTCACCGGCTCGGGCGGCTGCAACCGCATCTCGGGCTCGTACACGCGCACCGGCAGCGCCTTGCGCATCGGCCAGATCGCCGCCACCCGCATGGCCTGCGCCGACCCCGTGCGCGGCGCGACCGAGGCGCAGTTCCTCGCGGTGCTGCAGGGCACGACCAGCTACCGGCTGGCGCCCGGACGGCTGACCTTGCTCGACGCGGGCGGGCGCACGGTGGCGACGCTGAGTTCGGGTCGCTGAAAAGGAAAAGGGCCGGAGAACCGGCCCTTTCGATACGAAACCCGGCCCGCTCAGGCCGTCAGCCGCTCCAGCGCCTCGCGGTACTTGGCGGCGGTCTTCTCGATCACCTCGGCCGGCAGGCGCGGCGCCGGCGGCGTCTTGTCCCAGGGCTTGCCGTTGATCTTGGTGGCCTCGAGCCAGTCGCGCACGAACTGCTTGTCGTAGCTCGGCGGGTTGGTGCCGGCGGCCAGCGCGGCCTCGTAGCCCTCGACCGGCCAGTAGCGCGAGCTGTCGGGCGTGAGCACCTCGTCCATCAGCACCAGCGTGCCGGCCTCGTCGAGGCCGAACTCGAACTTGGTGTCGGCAATGATCATGCCCTTGGTCAGCGCGATCTGGGCCGCGGTCTCGTAGATCGCGATGCTGGTCTCGCGGATCTGCTGCGCGAGCTTGGGGCCGACGATCTCGACCACGCGCTCGTAGCTGATGTTCTCGTCGTGCTCGCCGGCGGCGGCCTTGGCCGCGGGCGTGAAGATCGGGCGCGGCAGCTTGCTCGCGTTGGTCAGGCCCTCGGGCAGCGGCACGCCGCAGACCGCGCGCGATTCCTGGTATTCCTTCCAGCCGCTGCCGGCCAGGTAGCCGCGCACCACGGCCTCGACCGGGATCGGCTTCAGGCGCTTGACCAGCATCGAGCGGCCCGTGACCTGGGCGACTTCCTCGGGCTTGACCACGCTCTCGGGCGCGTCGCCGGTCAGGTGGTTGGGGCAGAGCTGGCCGAGCCGGTCGAACCACCACAGCGCCATCTGCGTGAGGATCTCGCCCTTGCCGGGGATCGGCTCGCCCATGATCACGTCGAAGGCGCTGAGCCGGTCGCTCGCGACCATCAGGATGCGGTCCTCGCCGACCGCGTAGTTGTCGCGCACCTTCCCGCGCGCAAGCAGGGGCAGGCTCTGGATGGAGGAGGTGTGGACGGTGGTCATGGGCAGGGACAACGAACGGTGAAAAACGGGGGACGGTGAAGCGGATTGTGCGCGCAGAAAAAAGCCACCGCGAGCGGTGGCCGGGTATTCACGGCAAGCGGCTCAGACCACTTCTTGCGCGAGCTCGCCCTTGGTGTACTTGGCGGCGACGACCTGCAGCGATTCGCCCTTGATCTTGGGCGCCTGGCCTTCGCAGCCGAACTCGATGTAGCGCTGCTTGCAGATCTGCTTGGCGGCCTCGCGCGCGGGCTTGAGCCATTCGCGGGCATCGAACTTCTCGGGGTTCTCGGCCAGGAACTTGCGCACCGCGCCGGTCATCGCGAGGCGGATGTCGGTGTCGATGTTGATCTTGCGCACGCCGTACTTGATGGCTTCCTGGATTTCCTCGACCGGCACGCCGTAGGTTTCCTTCATGTTGCCGCCGTACTTGCGAATGATCTCGAGCAGGTCCTGCGGCACCGACGACGAGCCGTGCATCACCAGGTGGGTGTTGGGCAGGCGGGCGTGGATTTCCTTCACGCGCGAGATCGACAGGATGTCGCCGGTGGGCTTGCGGGTGAACTTGTAGGCGCCATGGCTGGTACCGATCGCGATGGCCAGCGCGTCGAGCTGCGTGGCCTTGACGAACTGGGCGGCTTCCTCGGGGTCGGTCAGCAGGGCCGAGTGGTCGAGCACGCCCTCGGCGCCGATGCCGTCTTCCTCGCCGGCCATGCCGGTCTCGAGCGAGCCCAGGCAGCCCAGCTCGCCTTCGACGGTGACGCCGACCTTGTGGGCCAGCTGCACCACCTTGCGGGTCACGTCGACGTTGTAGTCGAACGAAGCCGGCGTCTTGCCGTCTTCGTGCAGCGAGCCGTCCATCATCACGGACGAGAAACCGAGGTCGATGGCGCCCTGGCAGATGGCCGGGCTCTGGCCATGGTCCTGGTGCATCACCAGCGGAATCTGCGGATAGGCCTCGATGGCGGCCTGGATCAGGTGCTTGATGAAGGCTTCGCCGGCGTACTTGCGGGCGCCAGCGCTGGCCTGGAGGATCACGGGCGCGCCGACTTCCTTGGCGGCTTCCATCACGGCCTGCACCTGTTCGAGGTTGTTGACGTTGAAGGCCGGAATGCCGTAGCCGTTGGCGGCTGCATGGTCCAGCAGTTCGCGCATCGAGACGAGTGCCATGGGGAAATACCTCGCGGGAAATAGGGTGAGAAGACGGGGAGAAGACGAGAGAAAACTGCCGCGATTCTACCGAGGGCCCTTGTGGGACGGGACTGACGGCAACCCGAGGAAATCGACCACGGGCGGCAGTACCGGTCCGCCCAGCCACTGGATGGGCTTACCGAAGGCGCCCATCAGCGTGACGTGGCTCAGGTTGTCGAACACCCGCACCTCGACCGGCACGCCCGCGGCGCGCAGCGCGGCCGCCATCGGCAGGGTGTTGCGCTCGGGGTAGACCAGGTTGTCCTTGGCCGCGGCCATCAGCAGCGTGCGCGGCGCGCCCGGCGTGACGTGGGCGAGCGGCTGCGAGTCGGCCGGCGTGCGCGGCCAGTCGAAGGCGACGCGGGTCTGCGGATCGCCGATGGGCAGGAAGTCGTAGGGCCCGGCCAGCCCGATCCAGCCCGCGAGCTGGCGCGGACTGGCGCCGAGCTCGCCGAGCCAGCGGCCGTCGAGCGCGACCATGGCCGCGTTGTAGCCGCCCGAGCTGTGGCCCATCACGTAGACCTGCTTCGGGTCGGCGCCGAGCTGGGCCGCGTTGTCGAGCGCCCATTTCACCGCCAGCGCGCTGTCGCGCACGAACACGGGGTAGGTATAGCGCGGCGAGAGGCCGTAGTCGGGCACCACCACCACCGCGCCGCGCGCGGCCAGCGCCTCGCCGAGGAAGCGGTAACTCGCGCGGTCGCCGGTGCTCCAGGTGCCGCCGAAGAAGAACACCACCAGCGGCCGCCGGCCGCGCGCGGGCGCGGTGTCGGGCAATGGCTGGTAGACGTCGAGCTGCTGGCGCGGCGCGGGTCCGTAGGCGATGTCGCCCTGGAACTGGTAGGTGTCGGTGGGCACCAGGCCGTTGAGCAGCTTGATCGGCGAGCAGGCCGCGAGCGCGGTGGCCGCGGCGACGCCCAGGGCGGTGGACAGGGCACGGCGGCGCCGGCGAAGCGACGCAAGGACGGGAAAGGTCATCGAAGGGGTACGCGCGGGAAGGGGCGCCGGTTTCGCGGCGCGACGAAGCGCCGATTGCAGCGCATGACGCGCGCGCCGCGTGTCAGAGAGGCAGCTGTGTGGTCGACAGCACCTGCTTGAGCACCACGAAGGTCCGGATCTGCCGCACGCCCGGCAGGTAGAGCAGCTGCTCGGCATGCAGCCGGTTGAAGCTGTCGTTGTCGCGCGTGCGCACGAGCATGAAGTAGTCGAACTCGCCCGTGACCACATGGCACTCGAGGCAGCCCGAGACCTTCTGCGCGGCCTTCTCGAAGTCGGCGAAGGAGTCGGGCGTGGAGCGGTCGAGCACCACGCCGATCATCACCAGCATGCCCATGTCGAGCGCCTGCGCATCGAGCAGCGCGACCACGCCCTTGATCAGGCCCGAGGCCTTGAGCCGCTCGACGCGGCGCAGGCAGGCCGGCGCGCTGAGGCTGACCTTGGCGGCCAGCGCGACGTTGGACATCGAGGCGTCGCGCTGCAGCGCGCGCAGGATCGCGCGGTCGGTGCGGTCGAGCGCGGCGGCCGCCGAAACGGCGGGCGCGCGGGCCTGCTGCGGCTTGGCCGAACGCGCAGGCGAGGAACGCAATTTTGTTGTGCTCATGGTGGCTTTGGCGCATCAAATGGCTTCGATCCCCGCATCTTGATTTCTTTTGGTTTGCGATGCCACCGAATTTTGCAACCCTGTTGCTCGGCCTTCTTCCTACCATCGGCTTCATCGCCCTTCCCCTGTGCTTCACCCTGGAGTCTTGCCGATGAACCTGAAGAAATTCCCCCGCCACGTGCTGACCTTCGGCCCGACGCCGATCCATCCGCTCCCGCGCCTGAGCGCCCACCTCGGCGGCAAGGTCGAGCTCTATGCGAAGCGCGAGGACTGCAACAGCGGCCTCGCCTTCGGCGGCAACAAGACGCGCAAGCTCGAGTACCTGATCCCCGAGGCGCTCGAGGGCGGCTACGACACGCTGGTGTCGATCGGCGGCATCCAGTCGAACCAGACCCGGCAGGTGGCGGCGGTGGCCGCGCACCTGGGCCTGAAGTGCGTGCTGGTGCAGGAGAACTGGGTCAACTACTCCGACGCGGTGTACGACCGCGTGGGCAACATCGAGATGTCGCGCATCCTCGGCGCCGACGTGCGGCTCGACGCGGCCGGCTTCGACATCGGCATCCGCAAGAGCTGGGAGGACGCGATGGACAGCGTGCGCCAGGCCGGCGGCAAGCCGTTCCCGATTCCCGCGGGCTGCTCCGAGCATCCGCTGGGCGGGCTGGGCTTCGTGGGCTTCGCCGAGGAGGTGCGCCAGCAGGAGGCCGAGCTCGGCTTCAAGTTCGACTACATCGTGGTCTGCTCGGTCACGGGCAGCACGCAGGCCGGCATGGTCGCGGGCTTCGCGGCCGACGGCCGGGCCGACCGCGTGATCGGCATCGACGCCTCGGCCAAGCCGCAGCAGACCTTCGAGCAGATCCTGCGCATCGCGCGCAACACGGCCGAGCTGATCGAGCTGGGCCGCAACATCACCGAGAAGGACGTGGTGCTCGACCGCCGCTTCGGCGGCCCCGAGTACGGCCTGCCGAACGAGGGCACGCTGGAGGCGATCCGCCTGAGCGCGCGCTTCGAGGGCATGCTGACCGACCCGGTGTACGAGGGCAAGTCGATGCACGGGATGATCGAGAAGGTGCGCCTGGGCGAATTCCCGGCCGGCTCGAAAGTGCTGTACGCGCACCTGGGTGGCGTGCCGGCGCTCAACGCCTACAGCTTCCTGTTCCGCAACGGCTGACCGGACGCCGGCGCCAACGAGAAAGGCCGGCATGCGCCGGCCTTTGTCTTTTTTGAGCGCGCGCGGATCAGCTCGCGCGGCAGATCTTCAGCATGTTGGTGCCGCCCGGCGCGCCCATCGGCTCGCCGCAGGTGATCGCGTAGACGTCGCCGCTCTGCACGATGCCGCGCTTCTTCAGATGCGCCTCGGCCTGCTCGAGCGCGGTGTCGCGGTCGCTCTCCGAATCCATCAGCAGCGGGCGCACGTTGCGGTAGAGCGCCATCTTGCGCTGCGTGGCCAGGCGCGAGGTCAGCGCGTACATCGGGATGTGGGCGCGGTGGCGGCTCATCCACAGCGGGGTCGATCCCGACTCGGTCAGCGCGACGATGGCCTTGGCGCCCAGGTGATGCGCGGTGAACAGCGCGCCCATGGCGATCGACTGGTCGATGCGCGCATAGGACTGGCCGCTGAAGTCGGCGTCGAGCTGCTTGTCTTCCGCGGCCTCGGCGGCCTCGCAGATGCGGCTCATCTCCTGCACGGTCTCGAGCGGGTAGCGGCCCGAGGCGGTCTCGGCCGAGAGCATCACGGCGTCGGTGCCGTCGAGCACCGCGTTCGCCACGTCGCTGACCTCGGCGCGCGTGGGCACGGGGTTGGTGATCATCGACTCCATCATCTGGGTCGCGGTGATCGCCACCTTGTCCATCTCGCGCGCCATGCGGATCATCCTCTTCTGCAGTGCCGGCACCGCGGCATTGCCGACCTCGACCGCGAGGTCGCCGCGCGCAACCATGATGCCGTCGCTGGCGCGCAGGATCTCCTCGAGCCGCGGGATCGCCTCGGCACGCTCGATCTTCGCGATCAGCCCGGGCTTGTGGCCGTACTCGGCGGCGGCCACGTTGCACAGCTGGCGCGCCATTTCCATGTCGGTCGCGTTCTTCGGGAAGCTCACGGCCACGTAGTCGGCCTGGAAGCTCATGGCGGTCTTGATGTCCTCCATGTCCTTGGCCGTGAGCGCCGGCGCCGTGAGGCCGCCGCCCTGCTTGTTGATGCCCTTGTTGTTCGAGAGCTCGCCGCCGAGCTTGACGGTGGTGTGCACCGCCTCGCCGCGCACGGCATCGACCACCAGCACGATCAGGCCGTCGTTGAGCAGCAGCCGGTCGCCGGCGCGCACGTCGCGCGGCAGGTCCTTGTAGTCGAGGCCCACGGCATCGATGTCGCCGGGCTCGGTGCGCGAGGCGTCGAGCACGAACTTCGCACCCGGCTCGAGCCAGATCTTGCCCTGCGCGAACTTGCCCACGCGGATCTTCGGGCCCTGCAGGTCGGCCATGATCGCGACCTCGCGGCCGGCCTTGCGCGCCGCCTCGCGGACCATGGTGGCGCGGTCGATGTGGTCCTGCGCCGTCCCGTGGCTGAAGTTGAGCCGGACCACGCTCACCTTGTGGATGATCATCTGCTCGAGCAGCTCGGGCGTGCTCGACGCGGGGCCGAGCGTGGCGACGATCTTGGTGGCGTGGCGGGGAAGGCGGTCGGTGCTCATGGATCTATCTCCGTTTTTGTATCCGCTACTGTATACAATTTATGTGTCGCGTGGAAGACACCACGCGGATCGATGGAATCCGCGCGATCCTTCCGCGCTCTCAGCCCGCGGCGCGCTTGGCCAGGATCTCGAAGGCCGGCAGGGTCTTGCCCTCCAGCACCTCGAGGAAGGCGCCGCCGCCGGTCGAGATGTAGCCCACGTCCTTCTCGATGCCGTACTTGGCGATCGCCGCGAGGGTGTCGCCGCCGCCGGCGATCGAGAACGCGCTGCTCTCGGCGATCGCCTGGGCGATGGCCTTGGTGCCGCCCGCGAAGGCGTCGAACTCGAACACGCCCACCGGGCCGTTCCAGACGATGGTGCCGGCCTCGCGCAGCTGCGCGGCCAGTTGCGCGGCCGTCTTCGGGCCGATGTCGAGGATCAGGTCGTCGTCGGCCACCTCGCTGGCCGCCTTGACGGTGGCCGGCGCGTCGGCCGCGAAGGTCTTGGCCGTGACCACGTCGACCGGGATCGGCACGTCGGCGCCGCGCGCGCGCATCGATTCGATCACCGACTTGGCCTGGTCGACCAGGTCGGGCTCCGCCAGCGACTTGCCGATCTTCAGGCCGGCCGCGAGCAGGAAGGTGTTGGCGATGCCGCCGCCGACGATCAGCTGGTCGACGTTGGCCGACAAGCTCTGCAGGATGGTGAGCTTGGTGCTGACCTTGGAACCCGCGACGATCGCCACCAGCGGGCGCTTGGGCTGGGCCAGGGCCTTGGTGATGGCGTCGATCTCGGCCGCCAGCAGCGGGCCGGCGCTCGCCACCTTGGCGAACTGCGCGATGCCGTAGGTGGTGGCTTCGGCACGGTGCGCGGTGCCGAAGGCGTCGTTGACGTAGATGTCGGTCAGCGCGGCGAGCTTGCGCGCGAGCGCCTCGTCGTTCTTCTTCTCGCCCTTGTTGAGGCGGCAGTTCTCGAGCAGCACGACCTGGCCCGGCTTCACGTCGACGCCGTCGACCCAGTTCGCGACCAGCGGCACTTCGCGGCCCAGCAGTTCGCCCAGGCGCTTCGCGACCGGCGCCAGCGAATCCTCGGGCTTGAACTCGCCCTCGGTCGGGCGGCCCAGGTGCGAGGTGACCATCACCGCGGCACCGGCATCGAGTGCCAGCTGGATGCAGGGCACCGAGGCGCGGATGCGGGTGTCCTCGGTGATGTTGCCGGCATCGTCCTGCGGCACGTTGAGGTCGGCACGGATGAAGACGCGCTGGCCGGCGGCTTTGCCCTGGGCACAGAGGTCGGTGAATCGAAGAACGTTCATGGTCTGGATGGGATGGATACGGGTCGCCCCGCATTGTAGGTAGGGCCTCACTGCGCGACTGTGCGTCTCGTGACGCAGGCCGATGCTTTTCGGAAGGCGGTCTCAGGCCTCGCCCCGCTCGCTGGCGAAGCGCTCCAGAATCTGCACGAAGCTGGCCGCCGCGGGCGACAGCGAACGCCGCGCCGCGCCGTAGACGCAGACCTCGCGGTGGAAGTCGGGCGCCTCCAGCCGCACCATGCGCAGCCCGTGCGCCTGCACCAGCGGCGCCGAATAGGTCGGGCACACGGTCAGCCCGAGCCCCGAGGCCACCATGCCGAGCGCGGTGGTCATGTACGACACCTCCTGAGTGCCGGGGCGCTGCATCCAGGCGCGCTCGGCGCTCGCGAGCTCGGGCAGCACGCGCTGGCGGAAGTCGCGCGTGGGCGCGATGAAGGTGTAGGGCGCGAGTTCGGCCCAGCGCACCTTGCGCCGCCCCTCGAAGGCATGGCCGGGCGGGCAGATCAGCCAATGGCGGTCGCGCAGCAGCGTGCGGCGCTCGATCAGCGCCGGGTCGACCTCGAGGTCCTGCCCCACGGCCAGCTCGACCTCGCCCGCGAGGATGCCGTCGAGCAGGTGCTCGGGCAGGGTGTCGGCCAGCCGCACCTCCACGTCGGGGTATTGCGCGCGGTACACGGCGATCACGCGCGGCATCAGCGTGCAGGCCATGAGTTGCGGCGCGGCCAGCCGCAGCAGGCCCTTCTTCTTGTCGCGCAGCTCGGTCACGCCGGCCACCGCGCCCGCGAGGTCGCCGAGCAGCCGGTGCACCGAGGGCAGGAATTCGCGCCCGGCCTCCGACAGCAGCACGCGCCGCGTGTGGCGGTCGAGCAGCTGCACGCCCATCTCGCGCTCGAGCTCGCGCACCAGCACGCTGAGCGCCGACTGCGTCAGGTGCAACTGCTGGGCCGCGGCGGTGAAGCTGCCGGTCTCGGCGACGGCGGCGAAGGCGCGCAACTGGCGCAAGGTCAGATTCATATGGCTATTTCATCAATCGATGAATTAATTTCGATTGCATCATAGGTCCGGCCATCGCCCAATACCTGCTCGGACGGCCCCGATGGCCGTCCCGGAGACAAGCCCGATGCCGACCCCATCCGCCGCGCCCCCGATCCGGGGCCTGCACCATTTCGCCTGGCGCTGCCGCGACAGCGAGGAAACCCGCCGCTTCTACGAGGACCTGCTCGGCCTGCCGCTGGTGCACGTGATCAAGAGCGACCACGTGCCGAGCACCGGCGAGTACTGCCCCTACGTCCACATCTTCTTCCGGATGCGCGACGGCTCCTTCATCGCCTTCTTCGATCTCGGCGACGACACCGCCGCGCTGCCTTCGCCCAACACGCCCTCGTGGGTCAACCACATCGCGCTGCGCGTGGACGGCGTGCCCGACCTGCTGGCCGCCAAGGCCCGGCTCGAGGCCGCGGGCGTCGAGGTGCTGGGCATCACCGACCATCACATCATCGAGTCGATCTACTTCTTCGACCCCAACGGCATCCGCGTGGAACTGACCACGCCGACCGTGCCGCAGGCCGAGATGGACGCGCACGCGCTGCGCGCCCATGCCGACCTCGACGCCTGGACCGCGCGCAAGGCGCAGCTGCTGGCCGCGAAAGGCACGGCCGATGCCTGAACCGCAACTCGCCGTCATCGACGTCAAGCCGGGCGCGGCGCTCGAGAGCCAGTCGGGCCTGCAGATGCTGCGCCCGCGCATCTACGGCGCGTACCGCGCGCCCGCGGGTCCGAAGCGCATCGCGGCGATCGTGATGCATCCCACCAGCAACTTCATGGGCCACTACCTGATCGCGCCGCTGGCCGAGCGCGGCATCTGCTGCATGGGGCTCAACTCGCGCTACGTCGGCAACGACACGGTGCTGCTGATGGAGCGCGCGATCCAGGACCTGGGCGCCGGCGTGCAGTACCTGCGCGCGGCCGGCTACGAGAAGGTGTTCCTGGTCGGCAACTCGGGCGGCGCCGCGCTCGCGGCCTTCTACCAGGCGCAGGCCGAGCGGCTCACGGCCACGCACTTCGCCGATGGAGACCCCACCCACCTGCACCCCGGCGACCTGCCGCCGGTGGACGGCATCGCGCTGTGCGCCGCGCACCTGGGCCGCACGCGGCTGATGCGCGACTGGATCGATCCCTCGGTCACCGACGAGCACGACCCGCTGTCGGTCGACCCCGAACTCGACATGTACGACGCGCGCCACCGCGTGCCCTACGACGCCGACTTCCTCGCGCGCTTCTCCACCGCGCAGCAGGCGCGGCTCGCGCGCATCGAGCAGTGGTGCCTCGACCGGCTCGCGCTGCTGCGCGGCACCGAGGGCGCGCCGCGCGACCAGACCTTCATCGTCTACCGCACCCATGCCGATCCGCGCTGCGTCGACCTCTCGCTCGATCCCAACGACCGCCTGCCCGGCAGCGTCTGGGGCGACGCGCGCCAGGTCAACTACTCGGCCAACGCGATGGGCCGCACCACCTCGCTCACGGCCTTCCTGTCGCAGTGGTCCTCGCGCTCGCAGGCCGACGGGCCGACCAACCTCGCGCGCACCACGGTGCCCAAGCTGCTGCTGACCTACACCGGCGACCAGTCGACCTTCCCGAGCACGCGCGATGCCTGGCTGGCCGCGGGCGGCGCGCGCATCCGCAACGTCGACATCGTCGGCGGCAACCACTACCTCGCGGGCCAGCCGGAGCTGGTGCCGCAGGCCGCCGACGCGATCGCCGAGTTCGCGCATTCGCTCTAGTCACGCAGGCAAGCCATGGAAGAACAATTCGCTTTCGCGCCCGCCTACGAACTGCCGAGCTGGCCCTTCGTGCCGCCGCCCGAGCTGGCCAGCGGCCAGGTGGTGCGCCACCCGCTCGTGATCGTCGGCGCCGGCCCCTCGGGCCTCACGCTGGCCTGCGACCTCGCGCAGCGCGGCGTGCGCGCCGTGCTGCTCGACGAGGACGACACCGTCGGCGTGCGCGGCGCCTCCTCGCGCGGCATCTGCTATGCGCAGAAGAGCCTGGAGATCTTCGAGCGCCTGGGCATCTTCGAGCGCATCGCGGCCAAGGGCATCACCTGGTCCTTCGGGCGCACCTTCTCGGGCGAGCAGGAGGTCTACAACTTCAACCTGCAGACGGCCAGCGTCTCGCGGCAGCCGCCCTTCATCAACCTGCAGCAGTTCTACATCGAGTGGTTCCTGGTCGAGCGCATCCTCGAGCTCGGCCTGACCGACCTGCGCTGGAAGAGCCGCGTGACGCGCGTCGAACCGATCGCCGACGGCGTGCGCCTCGAGGTCGAGACGCCCGCGGGCCGCTACACGATCGAGGCCGACCGGCTGATCGACGCCACCGGTGCCAACAGCGCGATCCGCACCGGCCTCGGCATCGAGGCCCATGCCTCGCGCAGCACCGACCGCTGGTGCATCAGCGACGTGCGCTTTCGCAAGCCGCTGCCGACCGAGCGCTGGACCTGGGTCGACGCGCCCTTCAACGAGGGGCGCGGCGTCTGGCAGCACCTGATGGCCGACGGCGTCTGGCGCATCGACTACCAGATGCCCGAGGATTGCGACACCGCCTACATCAGCCGGCCCGAGGTGGCGGGCGCGCGGCTGCGCGAGCAGCTCGGGCCGGGCGTGGAGTTCGAGTTCGTCTGGATCGGCCCCTACGGCTACCGCGACCACCTGCTCGAGCGCTTCCGCCATGGCCGCGTGTTCTTCATCGGCGATGCCGCGCACGTGGTGAGTCCCTTCGGCGCGCGCGGCGGCAACAGCGGCATCCAGGACGCGGCCAACCTCGGCTGGAAGCTCGCGCTGGTGGCGCAGGGCCAGGCCGGCGACGCGCTGCTCGACAGCTACGACGCCGAGCGCCAGCCGGCCGCGCGCGAGAACCTGCAGGTCACGAGCCGCTCGGCGCGCTTCCTCGCGCCGCGCTCGCCGGCCGAGCACACGCTGCGCCGCGCGGTCGTCGCGCTGGCCGCGCGCTTCCCGTTCGCGCGCGCCCTGGTGAACACCGGGCGCATGTCGGTCGCCAACGACTACCCGGCCGCGCCGCAACTGCCCGCGGGCGGCCGCACGGTGCAGAACCTGCCGCTGCGCCGGGCCGACGGCCGCGAGACCACGCTGATGCAGCTGCTGGCCGAGGACACGCGCTGCATCGGCCTGTGGTTCGCGCCCACGGCGGATGCGGCACGGGCCGCGCTCGATGCGACGGCGGGACTGCCGCTGCGCCTGCTCGCGGTCGGCGGCACCGGCCACGGCCTGCCCGCGCTGCAGCCCGACGACCGGCTCGCGGCCCATGTGGGCGCGGGCGAGCCCGGCAGCTTCGTGCTGGTGCGCCCCGATGCCTACCGCGCCCGCGTGCTCGCGCAGGCCACGCCCGAGGCCATCGCCGACGCCGTCCGCACCGCCCTTGCCCTCGATCCCGCGCCATGAACACCGAACTCCGCATCCCCGATCCCGACGGCTTCTATGCCGCGCTGTTGGCCGCGCACGAAGGACGCAGCGAGGCGCAGAGCGCCGATCTCAACGCCCGCCTCGTGCTGCTGCTGGCCAACCAGTGCGCCGACCAGGCGGTGCTGCTGGACTGCATCAGCGCGGCCGCCGAAGAAGAACACTCCACGAGCCCCCACCCCGCATGACCGCCAACGTTTCCTTCGCCTCCGCCTCCGACACCCGCGAGCAGAAGCCGCAGCTGCGAGAGCTCGCGCCCGGCGCCTTCGGCTACATCAGCGACTTCGATCCCAACTGCGGCTTCGTGGTCGGCGACGAGCAGGTGGTGCTGATCGACACCCGTCCCACGCCGCGCATGGCGCGCGACTTCCTCGCGGCGATCCGCACGGTGACCGACAAGCCGATCCGGACCATCGTGCTGACCCACTACCACGCGGTGCGCGTGATGGGCGCGAGCGCCTTCGACGAGGTCGAGCAGATCGTCGCGAGCGCGGGCACGCTCGACTGGATCCGCACGCGCGGCCAGGCCGACTTCGATTCGGAAGTGGGCCGCTTCCCGCGCCTGTTCGCGGGCCTCGAGGAGATCCCGGGCCTGACCTGGCCGACGCTGAGCTTCCAGAACGAGATGAGCCTGTGGCTCGGCCCGCGCCCCGGCACCGGCCGCGAGCTGCGGCTGATGGCGCTGGGCCGCGGCCATTCGAGCGGCGACACGGTCGCCTGGCTGCCCGATTGCGGCCTGCTGTTCTCGGGCGACGTGGTCGAGAACCACTGCGGCGTGTATGCGGGCGACGCCTACATCGGCGACTGGGCCGGCACGCTCGACGCGGTGCGCGCGCTGCGCCCGCGCGTGCTGGTGCCGGGCCGCGGCGCGGTGCTGCAGGACGAGGCCGCCTGCGCCGAGGCGATCGACCTGACCAAGGCCTTCCTCTCGACCCTGCTCGACAGCGTGCGCGCCGGCATCGCCGCGGGCGAGGCGCTCAAGGGCTGCTTCGCGCGCGCCGAGGCTGCGATGAAGCCGCGCTTCGGTCAGTGGCCGGTGTTCCAGCACGTGCTGCCCTTCGACGTCTCGCGCGCCTACGACGAGCTGCGCGGCATCGAGCACCCGGTGGTGTGGACCGCCGAGCGCGACCGCGAACTCTGGCAGACGCTGCACGCGTAGGCCGCCGCGCGCGGCGCGCGATCTTCCCGCGACGAGGAAGGCGCGCGCCGCCGCACCGATTTCCCTGAAGAAAACCACCCCGGAGACAAACCGATGAAGCGCTTCCTGCCCCTGATCGCCCCCGTGCTCGCCGCCTTCGCGCTGGCCGGCGCCAGCCTCGCGTCGGCCCAGAGCGGCCCTTATCCCAACCAGCCGATCAAGTGGCTGGTGCCCTATGCCGCGGGCGGCGGCACCGACAACATCGCGCGCCAGCTCGCCGATGCGATGCAGCCTTCGCTGGGCCAGCCGGTGGTGATCGACAACCGCCCCGGTGCCTCGACCAACATCGCGGTCGGCCTGCTGATGCAGTCGAAGCCCGACGGCTACACGATCATGCAGGCCGAGAACGCGGCGCTGCTGTTCAACGAGCACATGTTCGCCAAGCTGCCCTACAAGCCCGCGAGCGACTTCACCTACATCGGCGCCATCGGCCGCATTCCGCTGGCGCTGGTGGTACGGCCCGACTTCCAGGCCAGGACCCTCAAGGACTTCGTCGCCTACGTGAAGGCCAACGGCGACAAGACCAACTACGCCTCGCCGGGCATCGGCACGCCGCACCACATGGCGATGGAGCTGTTCAAGCAGAAGGCCGGCCTGTCGATCACGCACGTGGCCTACAAGGGCGGCGCGCCGGCGCTGCAGGACATCATGGGCGGCCAGGTGCCGATGATGATGCTCGACCTCACGGCCGCGCTGCCCTACCTCAAGACCGGCAAGCTGCGCGCGCTGGCGATCGCGCTGCCGCAGCGCGCCAAGGGCCTGCCCGAGGTGCCGACCTTCGCCGAGCTCGGCTATCCGGAAGTCAATGCCTTCGCCTTCCACGGCCTGATCGGCCCGGCCGGCATGCCGCCCGAGGTGGTGAACCGGCTCAACGCCGAGTTGCACAAGGCGCTGCAGACGCCGCGCATCCAGCAGGTGTTCAGCGAGTTCGGCTTCGAGGCGCTGCCGGGCACGCCGAAGGAGTTCCAGGAGATGGCGCGTTCGCAGAGCGCGTACTGGGGCCAAGTGATCAAGACCTCGGGCGTGCAGCTCGACTGAGCACCCCTTTTCATCCGACCGCTTCCGCTTTCACTCATGTCCAACGAACCATCCCCCGCTTCGACCGCGCGCGAGCGCGTCGGCTTCATCGGCCTCGGCGTCATGGGCGCGCCCATGGCCGGCCACCTGGCGCGCGCCGGCCACGCGGTCTCGGTCTACGACCTCGCGCCCGGCGCGGCGCAGCGGCTCGCCGAATCGCAGCCCGGCATCACGGCGCGCGCCAGCCTGCGCGAGGTGGCGGCGCACAGCGACCTCATCGTGACCATGCTGCCCAACGGCCGCGTGGTGCGCGAGGTGGTGTTCGCCGACGACGGCCTGCTCGCGGGCTGGGCGCGCGGCGGCCTGCTGCTCGACACCTCCTCGGCCGAACCGTGGATCACGCGCGAGACCGCGGCGCGGCTGGCCGAGCACGGCATCGCGATGGTCGACGCGCCGGTCTCGGGCGCGGCCTGGGGCGCACAGGCGGCCGAGCTGGTGTTCATGGTCGGCGGCGCGCCGGACGACGTGGCGCGCGCGCGCCCGCTGCTCGACGCGATGGGCCGCGCGGTGTTCCACCTGGGCGCGCTCGGCGCCGGCCACACCATGAAGTGCCTCAACAACCTGATCACCGCGGTGACGCTCACGGCCACGGCCGAGGGGCTGGCGATCGGCACGCGCGCCGGGCTCGACCCGGCCGTGATGACCGACGTGCTCAACGAGGCCACGGGCGGCTCGTGGATCACGCGCACGCACATCCACCAGCGCGTGATCAGCCGCAGCTTCGACGATCCGTTCAAGCTCGAGCTGATGCTCAAGGACATGGGCATCGCGGTCGACCTGGCGCGCGAACTCGGCATGCCGGCGCCGATCAGCGAGGAGGGCCGCCGGCTGTGGCAGCAGGCCGACGCGGCGCGCGGTCCGGGCGTGAGCGTGAGCGAACTGGTGCGCTGGGTCGAGACCGAGGCCGGCACCGAGATCCGCTCGGCTACCAGCCCCAGATGAGGTGCAGCGGCAGGTACACCGCCATGCCGGCCAGCATGGTGCCGAGCACGCCGCGGCGCCAGTAGTAATAGGCCGCGCCGACCACGGTGGCGTAGATGCGCGCGTCGTGCAGCGAGGTGATCAGGTGGCCCTGCGTCATCACGATCTCGGGCGCGATCACGCCGGCCAGCGCGGCGGCCGGCGCGTAGTGCAGCGCGCGGTGCGCCCACTCGGGCAGGCCCCAGGGCCGGTCGAGGATGAAGAAGAAGCAACGCGTGAGCACGGTGACGCCGGCCAGGCCGACGATCACGGCGAGCGTCCAGAAGTCGGTCTCGCCCTTCACTTGTCGTCCTCCGCCTCGGGGTCGAGGCCGAACTGCTTCTCGAGCCAGAAGCACAGCAGCACCGCCACGCCGATGGCGACCACGATGTTGAGCTTGAGCGGCAGCGCATAGGCCGCCACCGCCGTGGCGCCCGCGATCAGCGCCGCGAGGATGCGCAGCCGCGTCGTGGCCATCGAGCAGACGATCGCCACCAGGCTCAGCACGCCCGCGAAGCCCAGGCCCCAGCTCTGCGGGATCAGGTTGGCCAGCGCGATGCCCAAGAGGCTCATGCCCATCCAGGCGCACCAGGTCACGGCGTAGTTGCCCGTGAGGTAGGCCTCCTGCGCGAGCCGTTCCTCGTCGGTGACCGGCGGCGCCGGGTACTGCTTCGTGAACAGCGCATAGCTCATGTCGGCCGTGAGGTAGCCGTGCAGCATGCGGCGCCAGCGCGGCATGTGCATCAGGTAGGGCCGCAGGTGCAGGCTGAAGACCACGAAGCGCAGGTTGACGCAGAAGCCGGTCGCCAGGATCACCCAGGCCGGCGCGCCCGCGAACAGCAGCGGAATGGCCGCAAGCTGCGAGCTGCCCGCGTAGACCAGCAGGGTCATCGCCACGGCCTCGAGCACGCTCATGTTCGACTTGACCATGGCCACGCCGGTCATCAGGCCCCAGGCGCCGATGCCCAGCGCCACGGGGGTCATGTCGCGCACGCCCACGCGGAACTGCGGGCGGCGCCGGATGGCGGCCGACAGGAACATCAGGCGCTCACCCGAACACCTGGCCGGTCTTCAGGTCGAAGCCGCGCAGGAAATCGGCGGCACCCAGGCGCTTGCCGCCCGGGCGCTGGAGCTCGGTGACGGTCACGACCGCGTCGGCGGCCGCCACCGCGATGCCGTCGCCGGTCACCGCGAGGATGGTGCCGGGCGCGTCCGACACCGTGCCGGCCACGGCATGCGCGGCCCAGAGCTTGATGGTCTCGTTCTCGAGCGGACTGTTGGCGCCGGGGAAGGGATCGAAGGCGCGGATGCGGCGCACGATCTCGGCGGCGGGCCGCTGCCAGTCGATCAGCGCTTCCTGCTTCTCGACCTTGTTGGCGTAGGTCACGCCCTCGGCCGGCTGCGGCGTGCGCACGAGACGGCCCTCGGCGGCGCCGGCCAGCGCCTCGACGATCATGCGGCCGCCGAGCGCGGCCAGCCGGTCGTGCAAGCGGGCGGTGTTGTCCTCGCCGATCTCGAGCGCCTCGACCGACAGCATGTCGCCGGTGTCGAGGCCGGCATCCATCTGCATGATCGTGATGCCGGTGCGCGCGTCGCCGGCCTCGATGGCACGGTGGATCGGCGCGGCGCCGCGCCAGCGCGGCAGCAGGCTGGCGTGGATGTTGAGGCACCCCAGGCGCGGCAGGTCGAGCACCCATTGCGGCAGGATCAGGCCGTAGGCCGCGACCACCATCACGTCGGCACGCGCCGCCAGCAGGGCCTCGCGCGCGGCGGCGGCCTCGTCGGGGTACTTGCCGTCCAGCCGCAGGCTGCGCGGCTGCGCCACGGGCCAGCCGTTGGCCAGTGCACACTGCTTGACCGGCGAGGCCTGCAGCTTCATGCCGCGGCCGGCCGGGCGGTCGGGCTGGGTCAGCACCAGCGCCACGTCGTGGCCGGCGGCCGCGATGGCCTCCAGCGCGACGCGCGCGAACTCGGGCGTGCCCGCGAAAACGACGCGCAACGGGCTCACCGGCGCAGCCGATCGAAGTCGAGGTCGTCGCCCGTGTGGTAGCGCCGCACCACGCCGGCGGGGTCGATGTAGATGTGGAGCAGGCGGCGCTCGTTCACCGACTTGTAGCGCCAGGTCCAGACATTGCCGTCGAAGGAGGTCACGCGGCGGATCTCATAGGGGCGGCCGTAGAAGGCCATGACGTCGTTCTGGCGCCACTTGTCGACCTGGATGTCGTGGTCGAAGCGGCGTTCGTCGAGCACCTGGGTCACCGAGACCACCTTGCCGGCGGCATCGAGGTCGATGTCGGTGACCTCGAAGCCGGCCGGCGTGCGCGAGTACTGCAGCCGCTCGCCGCCGCCGTTCAGCGGATAACGGCCCGTGGGCTCGCCCAGGCGCTGCAGGGTTTCGGCGGCCGACGTGCCGGGGACGATGCGGGTGGGTTCGCTGGCGCAGCCGGCGAGCACCAGCAGGACGGCGGCGCAAAGAAGGGGCAGGCGGGTCAAGGCACCAACGGCCATCGGTCAGGCCCTGCCTTCGCGCACGTCCTCGCGCTGCTGCTTGAGCAGCTTGTTCTTGATGCGGTTGCGCTTGAGCGGCGACAGGTATTCGACGAAGACCTTGCCCAGCAGGTGATCGAGCTCGTGCTGGATGCACACGGCCAGCAGGCCGTCGGCCTCGATGCTGCGCAGTTCGCCGTCGAGGTCGAGCGCCTGCACCTTGACCGCGGTCGAACGCTCGACGCCGTCGTAGATGCCGGGCACCGAGAGGCAGCCTTCCTCGTTGATGACCTTCTCGTCGCTGGCCCAGGTGATCTCGGGGTTGATCAGCACCAGCGGCTGGTCGCGCTCTTCGGAGACGTCGATGACCACGATCCGTTCGTGCACGTTGACCTGGGTCGCGGCCAGACCGATGCCATTGGCGTCGTACATGGTCTCGAGCATGTCGGCGACCAGGGTCTTGATGCGCGCGTCCACGCCCTGCACGGGCTTGGCCACCGTGTGCAGGCGCTTGTCCGGGTAACTCAGAATGATTCGTTTGGCCATGAAATCGGGGGGAAGTTGTGGCTATTTTCGCCAATTCGGCGGCCGCGGGCCGCGCGTTTGCCGGATAAACGTTGCCCTTCCGGGGGCTTGGCGCCAGAATTCGTAGCAAATTGTGAGATTCGTATGCGCCACGATACGTCGTGCGCTCACCCATCCAGACATGAAAAAGCTCCCAACCCCGGCCCGCCGCACGAACCTCTCCGCCTCCCTGGCAGTCCTCGCGGTCGTTGCGGCAGGTGGCGTCGGCACCACGGCGGCCTGGGCGCAGAATTATCCGATCACCGCCCAGCAACGCGCCACGGCCCAGCAGACCGCCCAGGCCGGCGTGCCGCTGAGCGAGCTGGCACCCAACGCGCCCGACGAGTACACGGTCAAACCCGGCGACACCCTCTGGGCCATCTCGCGCCTGTACCTGCTGCGGCCCTGGCGCTGGCCCGAGCTCTGGGGCATGAACATCAACGAGATCGCGAACCCGCACCGCATCTACCCGGGCCAGGTGCTCTACCTCGACAAGAGCGGCGGCCGCGCCCGCCTCACCACGCGCCGCGGCGCCGGCGGCGAGGGCGGCACCATCAAGCTGACGCCGCGCACCCGTTTCGACTCGCTGTCCGGCATGGCGCTGCCCACGCTCAACCCGAGCCTGATCGAGCCCTTCCTCAGCGAGCCGATCGTGGTCGACGAGAACACGCTGCAAGCCGCGCCGCGCATCGTGGCCGGCAACGACAGCCGCGTGCTGCTGTCGCGCGGCGACCGCGCCTATGCGCGCGGCGAGAAGGATTCGCCGCTGGTCGAGGTGCCGGGCCCGCTCCAGAACTACCGCGTGTTCCGCAATGCCACGCCGCTGAAGGACCCCGGCACCGGCGAGATCCTCGGCTACGAAGCCCAGTACCTGGGCAAGGTCCGGCTGCAGCGCGGCGAATCGACCACGGTCGAGACCAAGGACGACAAGGACTACATCACGGTCGTGCCCGCCACCGTCGACGTGATCGCGGCGCGCGAGGAAATCCGCGCCGGCGACCGCCTGCTGCCCGAGCCGCCGCGCCAGCTGCTGAGCTACGCGCCGCGCGCGCCCTCCACGCAGGTCGAGGGCCGCATCGTGTCGGTCTACGGCAACGCGGTGCAGTTCGCGGCGCAGAACCAGGTGGTGGCCATCAACAAGGGCACGCGCGACGGCATCGACAGCGGCCACGTGCTGGCGATCCTCAAGAACGGCGAGACCATCCTCGACCGCACCGGCGAGAAGAAGGAAACCATCAAGCTGCCGAACGAACGCATCGGCCTGCTGATGGTGTTCCGCCCCTTCGAGAAGGTCTCGTACGCGCTGGTGCTCGAAATCAACGACACCCCGCGCGCCGGCGACTTCATCGTCAACCCCTGACCCACCCGGTTCCCGCGTGGACCGCGCAGAACTCGCGGGCTGGCTGCGGCTGTCGATGACGCCGGGCATCGGCGACGGCGCCGCCCGTCGCCTGCTGGCCGCGTTCGGCCTGCCCGCAGACATATTCGCCCAGACCGAGGCCGCGCTGCAGCAGGTCGTGAGCGAGGCCCAGGCCGCGGCGCTGCGGCAGATGCCGCCCAACCTGCAGGCGCTGATCGACCAGACCCAGCTATGGCTGCGCCAGCGCGAGGACGGCGAGGGCGCGGTGGTGCGCCGCATCGTCACGCTCGGCGATGCCGGCTATCCGCGCTCGCTGCTCGAGACCGCCGACCCGCCGCTGATGCTGCACGTGCTGGGCGCCGAAGCCTTCGACCTGACCCAGCTCGACCACAGCCTCGCCGTGGTCGGCAGCCGCAACCCCACGCCGCAGGGCGCCTCGAACGCACGCGCCTTCGGCCGCGCGCTCGGCGAGGCCGGCCTGCCCGTGATCTCGGGCCTGGCGCTCGGCGTGGACGGCGCCGCGCACCAGGGCGCGCTCGACGCGGCCGATGCCGCGGGCGCCGGGCCGCGGCTCGCCACGGTGGCGGTGGTCGGCACCGGGCTCGACCGCGTCTATCCGGCGCGGCACCGCGAGCTCGCGCAGCGCATCACGCAGCAGGGCCTGATCGTGAGCGAGTTCCTGCTCGGCACGCCGCCGCTCACGCAGAACTTTCCGAAGCGCAACCGGCTGATCGCGGGACTCGCGCGCGGCACGCTGGTGGTCGAGGCGGCGCTCGCCTCGGGCTCGCTGATCACGGCGCGGCTCACCTCCGAGCAGGGCAAGGACGTGTTCGCGATCCCCGGCTCGATCCACTCGCCGCAGTCGCGCGGCTGCCATGCGCTGATCCGCCAGGGCGCGAAGCTGGTCGAGTCGGTGGCCGACATCCTCGAGGAATTGCAGCCGCTCGCGCAGCAGCCATCGCCGGACGCCTTCAGGCCGTGGACCGGCGGCACGGACCACGGAGATCCGTTGCTCGAGGCGCTGGGTTTCGATCCGGTGAGTCTCGATGCACTCGGTGCGCGCACCGGCTGGGGTGCCGCGGCGCTGCAGGCCCGCATGCTCGAGCTCGAACTCGAGGGCCAGGTCGCGCGCCTGCCGGGCGGGCTGTTCCAGCGCATGGGCGCGGCCTGAGCACGAACGCGCACCACCCGCCACCGTCGCGCACGGCCTCGCGAGCGGCCATCGGTATTTACGCCGATCCTTGCATTTGCACCACGCGTCGCGCCGCATCCATCGGCGTGGGCTATATTGGGCCCATGTTCGAAGTGCTCGTGTTCGTCTACGAAAACTACTGGCGCAGCGATGCCTGCCCTGAACCCGAACAATTGAGCCGCAAGCTCAGCGCCCACGGCTTCGAGGCCGAGGAGATACGCGATGCCTTGCAATGGCTCGATGGCCTGAGCCTCGCCACGCAAGGCGTGCAGCTCACGCGCAACGACGAGGAGGGCCGCAGCGTCACGGTCGCGTTGCGCAGCAGTGCCGAGGCCACGCGGCCGCAGTCGCCCGATTCGATGCGCGTGTATTCGCAGGCCGAGCAGGAGCACCTGGGTGCCGAATGCCTGGGCTTCATCCAGTTCCTCGAAGGCTCGAACGTGCTGCCCTGCGACATGCGCGAGATCGTCGTCGAACGCGCGATGGCCGCGCCCGGCGCGCCGGTGGCGCTCGACGAGCTCAAGATCATCGTGCTGATGGTGCACTGGAGCACCGGCATCGAGCCCGATGCGCTGGTGCTCGACGAGCTCTGCGAGAACCACGAAGGCCGGCTCGCGCACTGAGCCCTTCGCGAGACGGCCTCTCGCTAGTTCAACAGCCGCTCGGGATTCGCGTCGAGCTTCGCGAGCGCCTCGCGCGTGGCGCGCACCGTCAGCGTCTCTTCCTCTGCCGGCACCAGCAGGCCCGCCTGCAGGTAGGACGCGAGCCGCCCGGCCTGGATCAGGAAGCTGCGCCCGTCGGCCGAGGCGAACAGGTGCAGCTGCTTGCGGTCGCTGCGCCAGACGAACTGGACCTGGCTCACGCGGTCGTTGTGGTCGAGCATGAACCATGTGCCCACCTGCAGCTCGTTGGCCCAGGCCAGCATGTCCTCGGTCGCGCGCGCGCCCGCCGTGTCGGCCACGACCTCGATGGTGCTCGCGTCCACGCCCAGCAGCAGCTCGATGTTGGTGGCGTCGAGCGGCAGGTCGGCGTCGCCGCCGCTGTCGCTCACGAAGTCCTCGAGGTGCGCCAGTCGCTCGGCCATGGCCTCGATCTTGGCCTGCGGAATGGCCTCGGTCTTGAGCATGAAGGCATCGGAGAGCGTCGCGCCGATGGTCTTGATGTAGGCCTCCTGCGGCTCGCCGACGATGCCCAGCAGCGCCATGCCCTGGCGCAGGCGCTGCAGCAGTTGCGGCAGGTCCTGGATCACGCGCGCGCGGTCGGTGCGGCTGGGCTTGGCGCTCGCGGCCCACACCAGTTCGGAGGCCGCGCGCTTGAGCGTCACGGTCTGCTCGTCCTGGCCGCCGTAGCGCAGCGCGGCGATCGCCAGCACCTCGGCCCAGACCTTGAACAGGAACTCGCGGATCTCGTCGCGCACCGGCATGTCGTTGAGCATCTTGCGCAGCTCGATGGTGTACTGGATCGCCATCGTCTCCTTCTGCTCGACCTGCTGCGCCACGCTCATCACGCGCTGCGCGGTGTCGCTCTGCGTGAGGTAGCGGTTGAGGAAGGCGACGAATTCGTCGAACACCAGCTTGAAGACGCGCTGCCCGGTCTCGGGGTACTGCTCGATCACCTGCACCACGCGCTTGATCTCGTTCTCGAGCGCGCTGCCCGAGATCGCGGCCGCGTCGAAGCCCATCACGCACGAACCCATGCGGTCGATCAGCATGCGCGCGGGATGCTGCAGGGTGCCGAAGAACTCGGGCTCGGCGATGGCCACGCGCAGCACCGGCATCTGCAGCCGCGCGAACCACACGCGCGCCGAGAACGGAATGCGCTCCTCGGCCAGGATGGCCTGGAACATCAGCGCGACGATCTCGACCGTGGCCTTGTCGGCGGTGGTCGGCGCGCGCTTCTTGAGCTCGGTGCTGCGGCGGCGCAGGTCGACCGCGCTCTGCTGGATCATCGTGGCCTGCTCGCCCGCGGCTTCCAGGTATTGGGTGGCGGCCGCGCGGTAGGCGGCCTCGGCGTCGGCGATGGCGCCCGCGAAGGTGCGCGAGAAAGGCCGTGGTGCGCCGAAGTCGACGCCGCCGGCACTGCCGCGGCCGTCGACGCCGATCGACGAGGCCGGCTGCGTGCTGTTGCCGGTGTCGCCGCCGATGCGGCCGGTGACGAAGCGCTTGAGATTCAGCAGCGCGGTCTGGGCGCGCTGGCGCGCCGTGGCCAGCGGCGAACCGCCGGCGGGCGCAGCGCCGCCGCCGCGCTGGAACGTGCCGGGCACGGACGCCGCCGCGCCGGCTGGCGCCGCATGGCCGCCGGGC
>NZ_JBWKMZ010000031.1:0-31253 GCF_059415325.1 Variovorax sp. GW821-FHT10D07
TCGCCTTCTCTTTGGTTACTTTCTCTTGGCGAGACAAGAGAAAGTGACTCGCCCGCCGGGGCGAGACCCGGCCAACGGCCTAAAAAAAAGAACACTACCCCTCGATCTTCCCCAACCGAGACTCTTTCAACCGAGAAGGCGCCAAAGCTCCAGCCGACTCCAAGATCGGATAAGCAATAGAACAGATATGAGAATTGATCCGCTTCAGATCACTGATCAGATCGATATGCAATGAACTCGTCTCGATGCTCAACGTCGTCCGATCCGACAACCGATCCAGGTGCGTCGTCGCATAAGCCCGCTCCAGATCCCGAAACCGAGCCTTCTCTTCCAGCAGCTTCTGCGCATCCCGAACATTCCCGTTCAGGAACACACTCATCGACAGCCGCAGATTCGCCACCAGCCGCCCATGCAGCTCGACGATCTCCGCCATGCCGGCTTCCGAGAAATTGCGCTGCGGCTTGATCTTCTTGTCCTCCACGTCCTGGATCACCCGCTCGATGATGTCCCCGATCTGCTCCATGTTGATCGTGAAGCTGATGATGTCGGTCCAGCGCCGGCTCTCCTCCTCGCCGAGGGCCTCGCGCGAGATGCGCGTCATGTAGTACTTGATCGCCGAATAGAGCTCGTCCACCGTGTCGTCGAGCTGGCGCAGCTCCTGCGCGAGCTTGAGGTCGTTGCGGCGGATCACGTCGAGCACGCCGATCAGCATCGTCTCCACGATGTCGGCCTGGTGCAGCGCCTCGCGCGCGGCATTGGAGATCGCGAGCGTGGGTGTCGACAGCGCCGAGGGGTCGAGGTGGTGCGGCCGCAGCGAGGCGGTCGAGGGCGCGGGCTCGGGCAGCATGCGCGTCACCAGGTTCGCGACCATCTGCGTGAGGCCGATGAAGCCGACGCTGATGACGATGTTGAAGGCCAGGTGGAACAGCACCACGCCGTGCGTGGGCGTGGGCAATTGCGGCTGCACGTGGCGGATCCAGAGCCCGACGAAGGGCGCGACGATCGCCACGCCCAGGGCCTTGAACAGCAGGTTGCCGATGGTCACCTGCCGCACGGGAATCGCCGACTTGGCGGTGGTCAGCACCGCGAGCAGGCCGCTGCCGAGGTTGGCGCCGAGCACCAGGCCGAGCGCGACGTCCAGCGGCACCACGTTCGAATTGGCCATGGTCGCCACCAGCAGCACCACCGCGAGGCTCGAATAGGCCACGATGGCCAGCACGGCGCCGATGGTGATCTCGAGCAGCACGTCGCTGCTGATCGAGGCCAGCAGCGCGCGCACGGCGGCCGAGGAGAACAGCGGCTCGGTGGCTTCGACCACCAGCTGGAGGGCCAGGAGCATCAGGCCCAGGCCGATGAAGACGCGGCCGACGCGCCCGGCGACCGTGGCCGAGCGGGTGATGAACAGCACCACGCCCACGAAGATGAACATCGGCGAGAGCCAGGACAGGTCGGCCGAGAACAGCACCGAGATCAGCGCCGTGCCGACATCGGCGCCGCGCATCACGGCCAGCGCCGCGGGCAGCGTGACCAGGCCCTGGCCGACGAAGGAGGAGGTCATCAGCGAGGTGGCGGTGCTCGATTGCACGAGGGCCGTGACGCCGATGCCCGAGAGGGCGGCCGTGAATCGGTTGCGCATGCTCTGCACGAGGATCTTGCGCAGGTTGGCGCCGAACACGCGAAGAACGCCGGTGCGCACGAGGTGCGTGCCCCACACCAGCAGGGCGACGGCCGCCAGCAGGTTCAGAAGATGCTTCATGGGTGTCGGGCTTGATCCTTTCTTTTCGTTCTGATTCGGTTTTGCGTCGACCCCCCATTCTCCACATGTGGCCGGTGCAGGCCAGCCGAGGCCCTAGTCGATCAACGCGCCGTTGTCGTGGAACGGGTACGGCCCCTCGAAATGCCCGGAAGCCGCGAGGTGCGTGACCAGCCGGCCGGCCGCGGCCGACCAGGCATGCACGCGGAAGCCCGGGGGCTCGAGCGTCCAGGCCGAGGCCGCGTCGGGCGCGAGGTCGAGGCAGACCTGGTGCGCGGGCGCGGGCGCGGTCGAGGCCAGGGTGCCGCCGAAGCGCACGTCGATGGCGCGGTGCAGGTGGCCGCAGATCACGCGTTCCACATTGGGATGACGCGCGATCAGGGCCTCGAGTTCCGCCGCGCCCTCGAGCAGGCCGATCTCGTCCATGTGGCCGATCAGGGTCTGGAACGGCGGATGGTGCATCGCGACCACCACCGGCTCGCGCCGGCTCTCGCCGAGCCGGGCCTCGAGCCAGGCCAGCCGCTTCTCGCACAGCGCGCCATGGCTGGCGCCGGGCACCACGGTGTCGAGCGCGATCAGCCGCAGCGCGCCGACGCGCAGCGTGTACTGCACGAAGCCGTCGGTGTCGTCGCCGCTGCCGAGGTAGGCGTGGCCGGGGAAGCTGCGGCGCAGCTGGTCGCGGTCGTCGTGGTTGCCGGGCATCAGGTGGATGGGGATGCCCCGTGTCTCGAGCGGTGCCAGCAGGCGCGCGAGGTGTTCGTACTCGGCGGCGCGGCCGAAGTCGGTGAGGTCGCCGGTGATCACCACCGCGTCGGGCGCCTGCCGCAGCGCGAGCACCGACTGCACCGCGCGCTCGAGGTAGGGCGCGGTATCGATGCGGCCATAGGCCAGCCGGCCCGGCTCGCGGATGTGCAGGTCGGTGAGCTGGACCAGGAAGGTGTCGTGGGTCGTGGCGGTCATGCGCGGGTGTCCTGCGGGCTCATCAATCGGTCGGGGTGGATGCGAAGGGCGACGGCATCGCCGATGCCGTAGGGCGTGTCGCGCGCGGTGTCGGCCAGGAGCATCTGCGGCTGGTCGGGCACGCGCAGCTGCAGCTGCACGCGGTCGCCGAGGAAGGTGCGGCGCTCGACCGTGGCCGTGCCCCAACCGGGGCGCGCGGGCTGCGCGGGGCCGACCTCGATGTCCTCGGGGCGCACCAGCAGCAGCGCGCGGTCGCGCCAGGCGCCGGGGCAGGGCAGGGCGCTGCCGCCGAGCCGCACGACATCGTCGCGCAGCGCCTCGGGCGTGCGCTGCAGCCGGTTCACGCGGCCGAGGAATTCGGCCACGAAGGGGTGGGAGGGCGCGCGGTAGAGGTCCTCGCCGCGGCCCACCTGCACGATGCGGCCGGCCTGCATCACGGCGAGCCGGTCGGCGATGGCCAGCGCCTCCTGCTGGTCGTGCGTGACGTGCACGGCGGTGATGTGCAGCCGCCGCAGCAGCTCGGCGAGTTCGTCGCGCAGCGACTCCTTGAGTTTGGCGTCGAGCGCGGCCAGCGGCTCGTCGAGCAGCAGCACGCGCGGGCGCACCGCCACGGCGCGCGCGAGCGCCACGCGCTGGCGCTGGCCGCCCGAGAGCTCGGCCGGGCGCTTGTTCTCGAGGCCGCCCAGGCGCACCAGGTCGACCAGCTCGCCGACGGCGCGCTTCTCCTCGGCCGGCGCCACGCCGCGGATGCGCAGGCCATAGCCGATGTTGGCCGCCACCGTCATCTGCGGGAACAGCGCGTAGCTCTGGAACACCATGCCCACGCCGCGCTGCTCGACCGGGCGCTGCGTCACGTCCTGGCCGCCGAAGGCGATGCGGCTGCCGGCATCGGGCGTTTCCAGGCCCGCGATCAACCGCAGCAGCGTGGTCTTGCCGCAGCCCGAGGGGCCGAGCAGCGCCAGCACCTCGCCGGCCTCCACCTGGAGGTCGGTGGGCTGCAGGCCGCGCGTGCCGTCGGCATAGGTCTTGGCGCAGTGGGCGATGTCGATGGGGACGCGTTCAAGTTCCATGGCGTTTCTGGATCAGGTGAGCGAGGTATTGCAGGCCCCACAGCACGGGGAGGATGACGGCGAAGAAGACCAGCGTGTAGGCCGAGCCGATCTCGATGCGCATCGAGGCATAGCTGTCGGCCAGGCCCACGGGCAGGGTGCGCGTGAGCGGGGTGTGCAGCATCCAGGTGAGGTTGAACTCGCCCACCGAGAGCGTGAACACCATCAGGCTGCCGGCCACGATGGCGGGGAACACGGCCGGCACCAGGATGCCCATGAAGCGCTGGCGGAAGCCCGCGCCCAGCGTGCGCGCGGCCTCCTCGAGCGCGAGCAGCTCGTGGCGCTGGAAGGCCGAGCTCACGGTGCGCACCATGAAGGGCAGCGTGAACACGACGTGGCCGACCAGGATGAAGGCGAAGCTCTGGCGGAAGGCCGTGAGCTGGCCGTAGGCGAGGATCAGCGCGAGCGCGGTCGCCAGCCCCGGCACCGCGACCGGCAGGGTCAGCAGTTCCTCGAAGACGTGGGCCGCGCGCGAGCGGCTGCGCGCCAGCGCATAGGCGCAGGGCACGCCGAGCAGCACGGTGCAGGCGACGCAGGCCGCGGCCAGCGCGAGCGACCAGCCGACGGTGCCGCCGTAGTTCTCCCACACCTCGCCGAGCCAGCGCAGGGTGAGGCCGCTCTTCAGGCCGGTGCTGTAGTTGTTGACCAGGCCGGCCATCACCGACAGCAGCATCGGCGCGATCATGAACAGGCTCACGACCAGCGTGATCGCGAGCAGGAAGGGGGCCTGGGGCCGGGTGTTGGTTCGCATGAGGGCCTCAGCGCGCGACGGGGTTCGCGCCGAAGCGGCGCGCGGCGAACAGCACCAGCCAGGTCACGAGGCCGAGCGCGATCGACAGCGAGGCCGCGAGCGCGAAGTTCGCGTAGTTGGTGAACTCGTTGTAGATGGTGATCGGGATCACCTCGAACTTGCTCGCGAGCGTGAAGGCGGTGCCGAAGGCGCCCATCGAGGTCGCGAACAGGATCGCGCCGCAGGCCAGGGTGGTGGGCGCGAGCTCGGGCATCCACACGTCGCGCGCCACGCGCAGCCGCGAGGCGCCGAGCGAGCGAGCGGCTTCCTCGAGCTGCAGGTTCATGGCCTCGGCCGCGGCCGCGTAGGTGGCGATGGCGCGCGGCAGCGAGAAATACAGGTAGGCCAGGAACAGCCCGAGCAGGCCGTAGGCGAAGGTGATGCGCTCGCCGATCAGGGCGTCGCTCAGGCTCGCCACCACGCCCTGGCGGCCGCCGAGCAGGATCACGAAGAAGCCGATGATCACGCCCGGAAAGGACAGCGGCAAGGTGAGCAGCGACAGCAGCACACGCCGGCCCCAGAAGGCATGGCGCGCGAGGTAGATGCCCACCGCCGCGCCGAGCACCAGCGTGGCCAGCGTGACCGCCGCCGACAGCAGCACGGTGTTGGCCATGCTCTGCAGGTAGCGCGCGTCGGTCAGCACGGCGAAGTAGGTGGCCCAGCCCTTGTCGGCGGGCAGCGCGAGCAGCCGCACCACCGGCAGCAGCCAGAAGGCCGCGAAGAAGGCGGCCGCGGGCAGGGCGCAGGCCAGCAGCCGCCAGCGCGGGGTCCAGGCGCCGGAGGCGCCGTCCGAAGGCATGGTGGCGGTGGCCTGCGTCATCTCATGCGGTGCGGCTCAGCGCACTTCCTTCTGGTACTCGTCGGAGAAGGCGCGCTGCGCCGCGGCCATGCGGCCGTAGTCCACGCTCTTGGCGCGCGCGTAGTCGCTCGCGGGCAGGAACTGGGCCTCGATCTCCTTGGGCATCGCGCCGGCGCGCACCGGGCGCAGGTAGGCCTTGGCCCAGATCGCCTGGCCCTCGTCGGACAGCGTGAAGTCCAGCACCTTCTTCGCGTCGGCCGCGTGCGGCGCCTTGGCCACCAGGCTCATCACGTAGGGCACGGCCAGCGTGCCTTCGCTCGGGATCACGAAGGCGACGTTGGCCTTGTCCTTGTACTTGGCGCGGTAGGCGTTGAAGTCGTAGTCGAGCAGGATCGCGATCTCGCCCGAGAGCACGCGCGCGTACGAGGTCTGCTTGGGCACGATCGGCTCGTTCTTCTGCAGCGCCTTGAAGTAATCGATGGCCGGCTTGAAGTTGTCGAGCGTGCCGCCGCGCGCCTCGTTCACCGCGACCGCGCCGACATAGCCGACGAAGGCCGAGGCCGGGTCGAGGTAGCCGATCAGGCCCTTGTACTCGGGCTTGAGCAGGTCGGCCCACGACTTGGGGACCGGCTTGCCCTTGAGCGCGTCGACGTTGACCATGAAGCCCAGCGTGCCCGAGTGGATGGTGAACCAGTTGCCCGCGGGGTCCTTGAGGCCGTCGGGGATGTCCTTCCAGGCGGCCGGCTTGTAGGGCTCGACCAGGCCGTCCTTGGCGGCCTGCACCGCGAAGGTCACGCCGAGGTAGGTGACGTCGGCCACCGGGCTGGCCTTCTCGGCCGCCATCTGCGCGAGCGACTGGCCCGAGTTCTTGTTGTCGGGCGGCACGGTGATGCCGGTCCTGGCCTTGATGGCCTTCAGCTGGGTGCCCCAGTCGGCCCATTCGGTCGGGCAGTTGTAACAGATGGCGGTCTGCGCGAAGGCGGCGCTGCCGCCGACGAGCGCGGCGGCGAGCAGGCCGAGGCGCGCGATGTGGCGCAAGGAAGAGGACATGGGAGAAGCTCCTGTGGCGGGGTGGGTTGAAGCGGTCGGGAGAAAAGGGGCGTCAGGCGATGTCGCCCGGGTCGCCGTCGGGCGCGGCGGCGCACGATTCGCCGTCGCGGAACACGTGGGGCAGCAGCAGGCTGGCATCGGCGTCGAGTGCGCCGCCGCCGGCCATGGCCTGGATCAGCAGCTCGACGCCGTGGCGGCCGATGTCGCTGTTGGGCTGCGCGATGGTGCTGAGCGCGGGCGTGAGGTCCTCGCCGAGCGCGATGCCGTCGAAGCCGATCACGCTGAGGTCGGCGGGCACGGCCAGGCCGCTGCGGTGCGCGGCGCGGATGCTGCGGATGGCCAGCAGGTCGTTCGAGCAGACCAGCGCGCTGGGCCGGTGGCGCAGTTGCAGCAGCCGCGCGAGCCGGTCGACCGCGCTCTCGACGAAGGGCACCTCGACCAGCGGCTGCGGCTTGAGGCCCGCATCGGCCATGCCTTTCTGGTAGCCGCGGTAGCGCTGCTGGGCGCGGTCGGAGGCCGCCAGCGTGCCGCTGACCATCGCGATGCGCCGGTGGCCCAGCAGCACCAGCCGCGCCACCGCATCGGCGACGGCGGCCTCGTTGTCGACCGTGACGCAGGGATGCGCGGGATGGCGGTTGTAGGCCAGCACGTAGGGCACGCGCTGGGCGCGCAGCCGCTCGAGCGCCTTCGAGGTCGAGGGGTTGGAGACCACGAGGATCAGCCCGTCGACATTGCCGGCCAAGAGCATGTGGACCGCGCGCTCCTCCTCGTCGAGCTTGTAGCCGGTGGTGACCGGGATGATCGCGTAGCCGCCGGCCACGGCCGCCTGCGCGATGCCCTGCAGGCATTCGGCGAAGGTGGGGTTCAGCAGCGTGGGCAACACCACGCCGAGCACGCGGCTGCGCTGGGTGCGCAGGGTGCGGGCGCTGGCGTTCGGCAGGTAGTTGAGCTCGCGCGCCGCGCGCTCGACCAGGTCGCGCGTGGCGCCGCTGACCTTGTCGGGGAAATTGAAGACGCGCGAGACGGTGGCGACGGAAACGCCGGCCTTGGCCGCGACTGCTTGGATGCTCATCGGTGGGTGCTATGTAATCGATTACATTGGACCGCGGCAGTATGACCCCGCCATGACAGCGCGGGATCGATGAAAACCCGTGCGCCCCGAATGCGCGAAGGGCGCGCCGGGAATCCCGGCGCGCCCTTCGAGGGAGCAAAAAAGACGGTGGGCCGCTACTTGCCGCGCCGCACCCTTCGGATCTCGTCGAGGATCAGGCAGATCGCGCCGAGCGTGATCGTGCTGTCGGCCGCGTTGAAGGCCGGGAAGTACCAGCCGCCCGCGTGGAAGCTCAGGAAGTCCACCACGTAGCCGTGCATCATCCGGTCGACCACGTTGCCGATGGCGCCGCCCAGGATGCAGGCCATGGAGAACGAGAACAGCTTCTGGCCCGCGTGCGACTTCAGCATCCAGACGATGAACACGGCCGCCGCCACGCCGATGCCGGTGAACAGCCAGCGCTGCCAGCCCGAATGGTCGGCCAGGAACGAGAAGGCCGCGCCCGTGTTGTGCGCGCGCACGACGTTGAAGAAGCTGGTGACGTAGGTGGCGTCGCCGAGCTTGTAGTAGCCGAGGATCAGCGTCTTGGTGAACTGGTCGATGATCACGATGATCAGCGCCAGCGCGAGCCAGGGCCAGATGCCGGTGCCGCGCGAACGCGAGGCCGAGACGGTGCGGGTGGCGGCCATCAGGCGAAGCTCCTCGATTCGCCGGCGCCGAACAGGTTGCTGGTGCAGCGACCGCAGATCGTCGGATGGGCCGGATCGTGGCCCACGTCCTCGCGGTAATGCCAGCAGCGCTCGCATTTCTGCGCCGTGCTCGGCGCGACCGCCGTGGCCAGCGCCTCGCCCGCGGCCAGCTCGATCGCCGAGGCGATGAAGACGAACTTCAGGTCCTCGCCGAGCGAACCCAGCAGCGCGAAGTCCTCGGCCGGCGCCGTCACGCGCAGGTTGGCCTGCAGCGAGGAGCCGACCTTGCCGTCGGCGCGCACCGTTTCGATCTCCTTGTTGACCGCGTCGCGGATCTCGCGGATGCGGCCCCACTTGGCGAGCAAGGCCTCGTCGGGCGCGTCGAAGCGGCTGTAGGTCTGGGTGAAGATCGAGTCGCCGGCCTGGCCGGTGCCGACGAACTTCCAGGCCTCCTCGGCCGTGAAGCTCAGGAACGGCGCCATCCAGCGCAGCATCGCCTGCGCGATGTGCCACAGCGCGGTCTGCGCGCTGCGGCGCGCGCGCGAGCCGGGCGCGGTGGTGTAGAGGCGGTCTTTCAGGATGTCGAGGTAGAAGCCGCCGAGGTCTTCCGAGCAGTAGATCTGCAGCTTGGCGACCACCGGGTGGAACTCGTACACCTTGTAGTGCGCGAGGATCTCGTCCTGGAACTGCGCGGCGCGCGCGAGCGCGTAGCGGTCGATCTCGAACAGCTCCGACAGGGGCAGCGCGTCCTTCGCGACGTCGAAGTCGCTGGTGTTGGCCAGCAGGAAGCGCAGCGTGTTGCGGATGCGGCGGTAGGCGTCGACCACGCGCGCGAGGATCTTGTCGTCGCCCGCGATGTCGCCCGAATAGTCGCTCGCGGCCACCCACAGGCGGATGATCTCCGAGCCCAGCTTGTTGCTGATCTCCTGCGGATCGATGCCGTTCTTGAGCGACTTGCTCATCTTGATGCCCTTGGCATCGACGGTGAAGCCGTGCGTGAGCAGGCCCTTGTAGGGCGCGC
This sequence comes from Variovorax sp. GW821-FHT10D07, assembly GCF_059415325.1. NCBI lineage: Bacteria > Pseudomonadati > Pseudomonadota > Betaproteobacteria > Burkholderiales > Comamonadaceae > Variovorax > Variovorax sp. GW821-FHT10D07. The sequence continues at coordinate 9,223 of NZ_JBWKMZ010000031.1, forward strand.
GGTCTTCGAGCGCGCAGGCCAGCAGCAACGACGAGTGGAACCAGCCGCGATGCTGGTCGTGGCCTTCGAGGTAGAGGTCGGCCTCGGGGCCGGTCTCGTGGTGCACCGTGGGGTGCGTGCCGCGCAGCACGTGATAGAAGGTCGAGCCCGAGTCGAACCACACCTCGAGGATGTCGGTGCTCTTGGTGTAGCTCGGCGCGTCCTCGGCGCCCAGGATCTCTTCGACCGTGACGCGGCTCCAGGCCTCGATGCCGCCCTTCTCGACGATGTCGGCGGCCTGGTCGAGGATCTCCATCGTGCGCGGATGCAGCTCGCCCGAGTCCTTGTGCAGGAAGAACGGGATCGGCACGCCCCAGCTGCGCTGGCGGCTGATGCACCAGTCGGGCCGGCCGGCGATCATGTCGTGCAGGCGGGCCTTGCCGTTCTCCGGATAGAAGCTGGTCTGCTCGATCGCGTCGAGCGCGGTCTGGCGCAGCGTCTTGGGCGCCTTGTCCTTGGTGAACACGCCCTCGCCCTCGTCCATGCGGATGAACCACTGGGCCGCGGCGCGGTAGATCACCGGCGTCTTGTGGCGCCAGCAATGCGGGTAGCTGTGGCTGATGGTCTCGGTGGTCAGCAGGCGGTTGGCATCGCGCAGCGCGGCGATGATCACCGGCACGGCCTTCCAGATGTTCTGGCCGCCGAACAGCGGGAAATCGGGCGCGTAGCTGCCGTTGCCCTGCACCGGGTTCAGGATGTCGTCGTAGGCCACGCCATGGGCGACGCAGGAGTTGAAGTCGTCCAGGCCGTAGGCGGGCGAGGAGTGGACCAGGCCGGTGCCATCGGTGGCGGTGGCGTAGTCGGCCAGGTAGATCGGCGACAGGCGGCGGTAGCCCGCGTCGACGTCGTACAGCGGATGCTCGAACTCGAGCCCGCCGAGCGCCTCGCCCTTGACGGTGGCGATCACCTTGCCGTCGAGCGCATAGCGCGTCATGCACATCTCGACCAGCGAGGCGGCCAGGATCAGCAGGCCGCGCTCGGTGTCGACCAGCGCGTACTCGAGCTCGGGGTTGAGGTTGATCGCCTGGTTGGCCGGGATGGTCCAGGCGGTGGTGGTCCAGATGACGGCGAAGACGTCGCCCAGCGCATCGGGCCGGCCGAAGGCGGCGAGCACCTTCTCGCGCTCGTGCGCCTTGAAGGCCACGTCGATGGTCTGGCTCTTCTTGTCGGCGTACTCGATCTCGAACTCGGCCAGCGAGGAACCGCAGTCGAAGCACCAGTAGACCGGCTTCAGGCCGCGGTAGACGAAGCCGCGCTCGATCACGCGCTTGAACGCGCGCAGTTCGCCGGCCTCGTTGGCGAAGTCCATGGTCTTGTAGGGATGGTCCCATTCGCCCAGCACGCCCAGGCGCTGGAAGTCGGCCATCTGCTGGGCGATCTGCTCGGTGGCGTAGGCGCGGCTCTTGGCCTGCATCTCGTCGCGGCTCAGGTTGCGGCCGTACTGCTTCTCGATGGCGTTCTCGATCGGCAGGCCGTGGCAGTCCCAGCCCGGCACGTAGAGCGCGTCGTAGCCCTCGAGCTGGCGCGCCTTGGTGATCATGTCCTTGAGGATCTTGTTCACCGCGTGGCCCATGTGGATCTGGCCGTTGGCGTAGGGCGGGCCGTCGTGCAGGATGAACTTGGGCGCGCCGCGGCGGGCCAGGCGCAGGCGGTGGTAGGTGCCGTGCTCGGCGTCGTTCCATTCCTTGACCCAGCCCGGTTCGCGCTTGGGCAGGTCGCCGCGCATCGGGAAGGGGGTGTCGGGCAGGTTCAGCGTGGAACGGTAATCGGTGGGGGCGGCAGCGTCAGACATGTTGGGGGTGCGAAACAGTGGGCTTCGACAGGCTCAGCCCGAACGGCACAAAGGGCGTCGGTGCGGAAGAAAAGCCGTTCGCCCTGAGCTTGTCGAAGGGCGGCAGCACGGAGCGTGCAGGGCTAAATTCGATCGCGCGTGGTCTGGCGGTGGGTTTCTGCGTGGGTGGATGCAAAGAAGGCACGCGCGTCGCGTCCATCCTTCGCGATGCCCGCGGTGAGGGCTTCGAGGCTGGTGTAGCGCAATTCGTCGTGCAATTTGTGCAGCAGTTCCACGCGCACGATTTTACCGTAGGCCCCTTCGGCGCCCAGGTGAGAGGGCCACTCGAGGCAATGGGTCTCGAGCAGGACCCGGCCGGCATTGACGTCGTTCGGGTCGAGCGAGGGCCGCACGCCGAGGTTGGCGACGCCGGGCAGCGGCCGCTCGGACAGGCCGTGCACCAGCACCACGAAGATGCCGCTGGCCGCCGGTTTCCAGTGCTTGAAGCGCAGGTTGAGGGTGCGGAAGCCGTCGTCCTGCCCCGGTGCCGAGGCACCGAGCGCGCGGCCCAGCTTGCGCCCGTGCACCACGTGGCCCGAGATGGCGTAGGGCCGGCCCAGCAGGGTCTGGGCGTCGGCCATGCGGCCTTCGGCCAGCGCTTCGCGCACGGCCGAGCTCGACACGCGCAGGCCGTGCACCTCGTAGCTGTTCATGCGCGCGACATCGAAACCGCGCGCATCGCCGGCCGCGTCGAGCATGGCGTAGTCGCCCGCGCGCCTGGCGCCGAAGCGGAAGTCGTCGCCCACCAGCACGTAGCGCGCGCCCAGGCCGTCGACCAGCACGTTCTGGATGAATTCCTCGGGCGACTGCGAGGCGAGCCGGGCATCGAAGGGCAGCACCACGGTCTGCGCGACGCCACAGGCGGCCAGCTCGCCGAGCTTGTCGCGCAGCGTGCCGATGCGTGCCGGCGCGAGTTCGGGCTTCTTCGCGAGCGCGGCGAAATAGTCGCGCGGATGGGGCTCGAAGGTCAGCACGCAGCTCGGCAGGCCGCGCTGCCGCGCCTCGGTCTGCAGGAGCGCCAGCATGGCCTGGTGGCCGCGATGGACGCCGTCGAAATTGCCGATGGTCAAGGCGCAGGCCGGAGCCACGCCCGGGTGCCGGAAGCCGCGGAAAACCTGCATGGGTGAATATCTTTTTGATAGCGCCTGTCGCCCGCCGAATGGGCTCATCAGGCCGTTTTGTCACAAAGCCGGTATATTGTGACGCAGTGCGCCGATCCGCGAGGTCGCCGACGCGCTCCGTGTCCCGGGTCTCTCCGTGTTTCTTTCGTTCTGTCGAGGAGGCGTGTGGTGAAGGTCTTGAAGCTGTCGGCCCAAGGGCTGCCCCAGTCGTGGATTTCGCTCGAACAGGCGGTGATCCACTATGCAGCGGACGAAGTCCGCTGGGAGGCTGGCGGCCAGGTGGCCCTGTTCCGCGGCGGCCACAACGCGATGACGGGCGAGCAGTCGCAGATTGCCGTCAACAGCATCATCGGCACCAAGGGCGTGCCGCGCATCAACCCCTTCACCCAGCGTCCGGGCCTCACCAACAGCAAGCTGTTCGCGCGCGACCGCAACGTCTGCGCCTACTGCGGCGGCCACTTCCACGAAGACGAGCTGACCCGCGAGCACATCATTCCGTTCGCGCAGCGCGGCATCGACACCTGGATGAACGTGGTCACGGCCTGCAAGCCCTGCAACCACCGCAAGAGCAGCCGCACCCCCGAGCAGGCCAACATGCCGCTCTTGTACGCGCCCTACGTGCCCAGCCTCTGGGAGGACTTCATCCTGCGCAACCGCCGCATCCTGGCGGACCAGATGGAGTTCCTGATGGCGCACCTGCCGCAGAGTTCGCGGCTGCACGACAGCTAGCTGGCCGGGTTCAGGCTTTCCAGGCCGGCGGGCGCTTCTCGATGAAGGCCTGCACGCCTTCGAGCGCACTCGCATCCATCATGTTGCAGGCCATCGTCTGGCTGGCATCTTCGAGTGCCGGCGCGATGCCGGTCTCGAGTTGCCGGTAGAACAGCGCCTTGCCGAGCGCCAGCGCGGTGCGCGGCTTGGCGACGATGCTGGCGAGCAGCGCCTCGAGCGCGGCATCGAGCTCGGCCGGCGGCGCCACGCGGTTGACCAGGCCCTTCTCGCGCGCCTCCTCGGCGCCGATGAATTCGCCGGTGACGAGCATCTCGAAGGACTCCTTGCGGCCCAGGTTGCGCGACAGCGTCACGCTCGGCGTGGCGCAGAACAGCCCGACGTTGACGCCGCTGACCGCGAAGCGCGCCTCGCTCGAGGCCACGGCGAGGTCGCACACCGCCACCAGCTGGCAGCCCGCGGCCGTCGCGATGCCGTGCACGCGCGCGATGACGGGCACCGGCAGCCGCTGCAGCGACAGCATCATCTCGCCGCAGCGCGCGAACAGGCGCTGGTAGTAGTCGAGCGCGGGCGCGGCGCGCATTTCCTTCAGATCGTGGCCGGCGCAGAAGGCCTTGCCGGCACCCGCGATCACGACGGCACGCACCGTGGCGTCGGCCGCGATGCCGGCGATGGCGTCCTCGAGAGCGCCCAGCATGCCCTCGGACAGCGCATTGAACGCGCCCGGGCGGTTGAGCGTGAGCGTGACCACGCCGCGGGCGTCGCGGGCCTCGAGCACGAAGGGGGAGCTGTCGTTCATCGCATGCCGCCTTTTCTTCAGTAGGTCAGTTCCAGCACCGTGACATGGCCCTTGACCGCGGGCCAGGTGAGCCCCGTGAGGCGCTCGCCATTGAACTCGCCCGTGACCGCGCGCTGCGGCTCGGAACCCGTCTCGCGCAAGCGCGAGCTCGACACGCCGGCTCCCTTGGGCGGCACCCCTGCCGGCGGGCTCTTGCCGTCGAAGCGCATGGTGTCGCGCTGCGCGTCGAAATAGCCGCGCGGCCGCGTGAAGACGGCGACCGCGTTGGCGCTGCCGTCGGCCGGCACGATCGGGTCGAGCCGCAGGTTCACGAGGCTGCTGCCGCGCGGGAACGGGCTGCGGTAGACGTGGGTGATACTGGCCTGGGTATCGAGCACGAATTCGTAGGCCGCATCGGGGCGCGCGCTGAAGGGGCCCCAGCGGCCATCGGTGCCGATGGTCTTGCGGTGCACGGGCTCGCAGAGCCGCCGGCCGGTGGCCGGATCGACCGCGTAGACCAGCACCTGCGCGCCGGCCAGCGACTGGTTCTCCGCGCCGATCGCGCGGCCGTCGAGCACCACGTTGGCCTCGCGCGCGATCTCCGGGTTGCGCGGCGCCTCGCCGGTGAGGAACTGCCAGGTCGCCGCGAAGGCCGCGGGCGAGAACGAGGTCTCGCGGTGGTCGACCCGCGGCAGCACGATGTTGGTCGCACCCTTGAGCGCCGGGCCGTCGAAGCCGATGTTCGTCGGCTTGCCGGGCGACCCGATCCACAGGCCGTCCGGTTGGGCGTACTTGTCGTTGTTGTCGGAGCGCAGCGTCAGCCACTTCACGCCGGGCGTCACCTCGTCGCCGTTCGGGCCCTTGGGCGCGTTGAGCTGCCGCATGAAGGGCGACAGCCCCGAGAACTCGTTGTTCTCGCGCAGGCCCGGCACGGCCCAGATGCCGTGCGCCGGGTTGCCGCCGAGCACCACGTGGCTGGTGACGGCCGCGCCGCCGCCGTTCTGCACGTAGTTGCGGATGGTGTTGCCGCCGCGCGAGTTGCCGATCAGCACCACCCTGGCCGCGCCGGTGGCGCGCAGCACCTGCTCGACCCGTTCCTTGAGGAAGGCGGCCGATTCCGCGGTGGAACTGCGGCCGGCCTGGGCCACGCCGTCGTCGTCGCGCGCCAGCGGCAGGGACTGGTCGAAGGCGAACAGCCGCTCGCGCGGCCAGCCGTTCGACTCGAAGCGCCAGAGCGTGGTCTGCCACAGCGCGGCCGAGTCGCCGTTGCCGTGCACGAAGACGATGGGCGGGCGGTCGGCGAGCGAGGGCATGGCGGTCGGCGCATTGGCGCAGGCGGTCAACAGGAGGGCGGGGGACGCGAGCAGCCCGGCGAGGACCGGCGGCGCGCCGAGGAGGAGGGTGCGGCGGGATTGCATGGTCGGTCGTTGTGGTTGCGTTGCGGCTGCCGTTCCGAATGAAAAACGCCCGCCGGCGCGAAGGCGGGCGGGCGTTGGATGCTAAGAGAAAAGCACCGTCAGGCGAAGACGCCGGCCGTGTCCTGCATGCGCGCCGACACCTCGCCCAGGTGGTGGAAGCTGTCGCCGAAGCTCATCTCGAGCTGCGTGAGCTTGCGGAAGTAGTGGCTGCCGATGTATTCGTCGGTCACGCCGATGCCGCCATGCAGCTGCACCGAGTTCTGGCCCACGAAGCGCATCGACACGCCGAGCTGGTACTTGGCGCGCGCCAGCGCCTGGCGCCGTTCGGCCGCGGGGGCGTTGAGCTTGAGCGTGGCGTAGTAGCTCATCGAGCGCGCGAGCTCGAGCTGCATCTTCATGTCGGCGACGCGGTGGCGCAGCGCCTGGAAGCTCGAGATGACCACGCCGAACTGCTTGCGCTGGTTCATGTAGTCGACCGTCACGTCCACCGTCTTGTCGAGCACGCCCACCGCTTCGGCGCAGGTGGCGGCGATGCCGACGTCGACCGCGTACTCGAGGGCCGCGAGGCCATCGGCCGTGACCAGCGTGGCGTCGGCCTTGTCGAACACCACCTCGGCGGCGCGGCTGCCGTCCTGCGTGCCGTAGCCGCGCGCTTCCACGCCGCTGGCGCTGCGCTCGACCAGGAACAGGGCGATCTTGCCGTCGGCCTGGGCGGGCACGAGGTAGGCATCGGCCTGGTCGCCGATGGCCACCAGGCTCTTGGCGCCGGTCAGGCTCCAGCCCTCGCCGGCCTTCACGGCCTTGGCTTCGCAGACGTCGAGGCGATAGCGCGCCTTGCGTTCCTGGTAGGCCAGCACCACGATGGCCTCGCCACCCGCGATGCGCGGCAGCCAGGCCTTCTTGAGCGCGTCGCCCGCGTAGCCGCCGAGCACGGCACCCGCGATCAGCGTCTGCGCGAAGGGCTCGAGCACGATGCCGCGGCCCAGTTCTTCCATCACGACCATGCCGGCCACCGGGCCCATGCCCAGGCCGCCGTCGTCCTCGGAAATGTAGAGGCCACCGAGGCCGAGCTCGGCCAGTTCGTCCCAGGCCTCGCGCGAGAAGCCGCCCTTGGCCTCGATGCCGCGGCGGCGCTCGAAGTCATAGCCCTTGTCGACCCATTTGCGGACGGCGTCGCGCAGTTGTTCCTGGTCGTCGGTGAAATTGAAATCCATGTCTTTGTCTCCTCAGCCCAGCACCGTCTGCGCGACGATATTGCGTTGCACTTCGTTCGAGCCGCCGTAGATGGTGGTCTTGCGCATGTTGAAGAAGGTCGACGACAGCGGCGCGAGCGCCGGGTTGCCGCCCGGGAAGTTGCCCTGCCAGCCGGCGGCCATGGCTTCGCGGATCAGCGGCAGCGCATAGGGGCCGCCCGCGAGCATCATCAGTTCGCTGTAGCGCTGCTGGATCTCGCTGCCGCGGATCTTGAGCAGGCCGGCCACGTCGAGCGAGTTCTTGCCCGAGGTGGCGGCCGACAGCACGCGCAGCACCATCATCTCGAGCGCGACGATGTCGACCTCGAGCCTGGCGATCTCGTCGCGGAAGCGCGCGTCGTCGTACACGCCCTCGGTCTTCGCGATGCGCTTGAGGCGCTCGAGCTCGCGCTTGGCGCGGTTGACGTCGGCGATGTTGGTGCGCTCGTGCGAGAGCAGGTGCTTGGCGTAGGTCCAGCCCTTGTTCTCCTCGCCGATCAGGTTCTCGGCCGGCACCTCGACGTTGTCGAAGAACACCTCGTTGACTTCATGGCCGCCGTCGAGCAGCTTGATCGGGCGCACGGTGACGCCGGGCGACTTCATGTCGAGCAGCAGGAAGCTGATGCCGGTCTGGGGCTTGCCCTCGCTGCTGGTGCGCACGAGGTTGAACATCCAGTCGCCGTACTGGCCGAGCGTGGTCCAGGTCTTCTGGCCGTTGACGATGTACTTGTCGCCCTGGCGTTCGGCCTTGGTCTTGAGCGAGGCGAGGTCGGAGCCCGAGCCCGGTTCGCTGTAGCCCTGGCTCCACCAGACCTCGCCGCTGGCGATGCCGGGCAGGAAGCGCTTCTGCTGCTCGGGGTTGCCGAAGGCCATGATGACCGGAGCCACCATCACCGGGCCGAAGGGCACGATGCGCGGCGCGCCGGCCAGCGCGGTTTCTTCCTCGAACAGGTGGCGCTGCACGGCGGTCCAGCCGGGACCGCCGAATTCCTTGGGCCAGCCGTAGCCCAGCCAGCCCTTCTTGCCGAGGATCTTGGCCCAGGTCTGCATATCGTCGCGCGTGAGTTCCAGCGCGTTGTGGACCTTGGTGGAGATTTCCTTGGGAAGGTTTTCTTTGACCCATGCGCGAATCTCTTCGCGGAACTGCTGTTCTTCGGGCGTGAAGCTCAAATCCATGCGTGCCTCGCTGTGTTGATCGTCGGTGCACCGCAGACGCGGCGTGTCTCCGGAGCCACGAGTTTTAGCACGGTCGTGCTGCAAATCGCTGTCCGCGCGGCGACAAGTCTGGGTGCGCGGACCTCGCGCGGCAAGGGGGCGGGCGGGAAAAGGGCGCTTTCACGGGCACGGATAATCCCGCCTCCCATGAAGAACATCGTGATCCTGATCTCCGGCGGCGGCTCCAACATGGAGGCCATCGTGCGCGCCGCGGCGCGCGACCGCTGGGCCGAACGTTTCGGCGCCCGCGTCGCCGCCGTCGTCAGCAACAAGGCGGAGGCGGGCGGCCTGGCGCTGGCCCGGGCGCAGGGCATCGCGACCGCGGTGGTGCCGCACAAGGATTTCGAGAGCCGCGAAGCCTTCGACCAGGCGCTCGCGGTGGCGGTCGACGCGCATGCGCCGGCGCTGGTGGTGCTCGCGGGCTTCATGCGCATCCTGACGCCCGGCTTCGTCGAGCGCTATGCCGGGCGGCTGGTGAACATCCATCCCTCGCTGCTGCCGGCCTTCCCTGGCCTGCACACCCACCAGCGCGCGATCGACGCGGGCTGCAAGGTGGCGGGCGTCACGGTGCACCAGGTCACGACCGAGCTCGACCACGGCCCGATCCTGGCGCAGGCCGTGGTGCCGGTGCTGCCCGACGACACGGCGGCGACGCTCGCGGGCCGGGTGCTCGCCCAGGAGCACCAGTTGTATCCACGCGCCATTGCCCAGTGGCTGATGGATACATCAGGACACAATCCTTAAAGAACTTGTTTATATTCGCGGGTTTTCGGGAGTCGCAGTGAAAACGCAATCGCTACTGTCCACGATCGCCGGTGCCGCCCTGATGGCAGGCTGCGCCGCTCCGGCCCCGCCGCCGCCCGCCGCACCGGCGCCGCCGCCCGCCCCGGTGTTCCAGTGCGGTGCCGACGGTGCCCGTTTCGCCGTGGGTCAGCAGCTCACGCCTCAACTAGAAGCCGCCGCCAGGGTGCGCGCGGGCGCCGGCACGGTGCGCGTGCTCAAGCCCGGCGACGCCGCGACCACCGAGCTCGATGGCGGGCGCCTGAATCTCGACGTCGATGCGCGCAACCGGGTGACGGACGTCCGCTGCGGCTGAGCGGTTCGGCCCGATTTCCCGAACGGACGGCGAACCGGCGACGCAGGATGAGCGCCGATGCCCGTTCAGCCGTCGATCCGCGCGAAGCGCGGCTGCAGCCGGCCGTCGATGTCCACGGTCTCTTCGAACATCGCGGCCGGGCGCACCCACAGGCCGCGGGCGCCGTAGAGCGCGCGGTAGAGCGTCATCGGTTCCAGGGTCTCGCTGTGGCGCACGGTGTCCAGCACCTCGTATTCCCCGCCCTTGTAGTGGCGGTAGCGGCCCGGCGGGGTCTGGATCAGGGGCGGCAGGTCGTCGTCGGTCACGGGGTCGTTTCTTTCTTTGTCAGGAGTCGGGGCCGCCGGCAGGCATGCCGGGGCCGGCGGAAGTACCGGAATGGATCGCGCTGATTTTGTCCACCTCGTCCGGTTGAGCGAGCATGCCAGTGCGGAGGACAGCGCGCGCTACCGCCGCGGTGTGGCGGCGTTCGCGGCGCTGGGCTATCTCTGGGTGCTGGCCTGCCTCGGGCTGGCGATGGGGCTGATCGTCTGGGTGGCCGTGTCGCTGGGCGACGGGCGCTTCAGCGTCTCGCGCGGCTGGCTGCTGCTGTTCGGCCTGGGCCTGCTGTGGGCCACGGTGCGCGCGCTGTGGGTACGCTTCGACGAGCCGGACGGCCTGGAGCTCTCGCGCGAGGATGCGCCCCAACTGTTCGAGGCGCTCGACCGCATCCGCGGCAAGATCAAGGGACCGCCGGTCCATCGCGTCTACCTCGACGACGACTTCAACGCCAGCATCCGCCAGGTGCCGCGTTTCGGGCTCTTCGGCGGCGCGGTCAATTCGCTGAGCATCGGGCTGCCGCTGCTGATGATGCTCGACCGGCGGCGGCTGCTGTCGGTGCTCGCGCACGAGTACGGCCACCTGCGCGGCAACCACGGCAAGCTCAGCGCCTGGATCTACCGCACGCGGCTGTCGTGGCTCAAGCTCGACGCCAACCTGCAGCGCAACGAAGGCGTGATGGCGATCGTCTCGCAGGCCTTCTTCCGCTGGTACTTTCCGCGCTTCGCGGCCAAGACCTTCGCGCTCGCGCGGCAGGACGAGTACGAGGCCGACCGCATCTCGGGCCGGCTGCTCGGCACCTCGGTGGCGGCCGCGGCGCTGACCGAGATCTCGATCAAGGCCAACTGGTACGCCAACGAGTTCTGGCCCTGGCACTGGGCCCGGGCCGAGCGCGAGCCGCTGCCGCCGGGGCCCTTCGCGGGGCTGCGCGAGTGCGCCGCGACGCCGCCGGGACCTGAGTTCGCGCGCCAGGCGCTGCGCGAGGCGATGCGCCGCGTCAGCGACCTGGAAGACACCCATCCGGTGCTGCGCGACCGGCTCGAGGCGCTGCGCCAGAAGGCGACGGTGCCGGCCTGGTCGAAGCGGCCGGCGCTCGAGATGCTGGTCGACGGCCCGCGCTGGATCGCGCACTTCGACGCCCAGTGGCGCCAGGCCCATGCCGCCGACTGGAAGCAGCACCACGCGCACCGCTCGCGTATCCGCGAGCGCATCGCCGTGCTGGCCGCGCGCGGCGAGCGCAACACGCCCGACGAGTGGGTCGAATGGGCCGACGCCGAGCGCCGCCTCGACACCGCCGCGCCGGTGCGCGAGCGCTACGAGCGCGCGCTGCGGATCGCGCCCGAGCACCCGGGCGCCTTGCGCGGCCTGGCGCAGATGATCCCGTCGACCGAGCGCGAGACGCGGCTCGCGGTGCTGGAACGGTTGCACGAGGCGGGTGCCGCGAGCCGCTGGTGGGCGGCCCGCAATGCGGTGGCGGTGCTCGAGAACCCCGACGCCGGTCCGCACGACGAGGCCGGCCTCAAGCACTGGCGCGGCCGCCTGAAGGAGGCCGAGGAGGCCGAGGCGCGCGCCTGGGAGGAACTGACCGAGACGCCGAGCTTCAGCCAGATCGGCCGGCACGACCTCAACGAGCACGAGCTCGACGAACTGCGGGCCGACCTCGTGCGCAACCTGCCGGTGTCGCGCGCCTGGCTGGTGCGCAAGAACCTGCGCGAGTTTCCGTGGCGGCGCGCCTTCGTCGTCTTCGTCGAGCTGCCGGGGTTGGACGACGAGGAGCGCTGGCAGCTGTGCCGACAGCTCGAGCAGACACTGAGCCTGCCCGGCGTGGCGCTGGTGCTGTGGGCCGGGCATTCGCCGACGCTGGAGGACATCGAGCGGCAGGCTTTCGGGGCGGTCTGGACGCGCGGAGCCTGAGGCGGGCGGCGGCTGAGACAATCGGGGCATGCACCCCAAAGCCCTGTTGGAGGCCACCGCCGATCTGGTCGGCCTGGTCCTGAAATTCGATCACCCCGCCGACCAGGTGGTTTCGCGCTTCTTTCGCGACCACCGCGAGTTCGGTCCGCGCGAGCGCGCCACCCTGGCCGAGACGGTCTATACCGTGCTGCGCAAGAAGCTGCTGTTCGATCACCTCTCGCCCTCGGGCAGCGGCCCGAAGGAGCGCCGGATGGCGATCCTGGGCTTCCACGGCCCGCGCGACTTCCTCAAGAGCGCGCTCAACGACACCGAGAAGCGCTGGCTCGACAACTGCGACGCGGTCAGCGAGGCCGACCTGCTCGAGCGCCATCGCCACAACCTGCCCGAATGGCTGGTGGCGCCGCTCAAGAGCCAGCTCGGCGACGGCTTCTGGCCGCTGGTCCAGAGCCTGCAGCAGCCGGCGCCGCTCGACCTGCGCGTCAATTCCCTGCATGACAAGCGGGCCGACGTGAAGGCGGAGCTTGCCAAGGTTGCTATCAAATCGGAAGCAACGCCGTATTCGCCCTGGGGCCTGCGCCTCGAAGGCAAGCCCGCGCTGACCAAGCTCGACGCCTTTGTGCGCGGCGCCATCGAGGTGCAGGACGAGGGCTCGCAGCTGCTGGCGCTGCTGCTGGACGCCAAGCGCGGCGAGATGGTGGTCGATTTCTGCGCGGGCGCCGGCGGCAAGACGCTGGCGATCGGCGCGGGCATGCGCAACACCGGGCGGCTGTACGCCTTCGACACCTCGGCGCACCGCCTCGACGCGCTCAAGCCCCGGCTGGCGCGCAGCAAGCTCTCGAACGTGCATCCGGCCGCCATCGCGCACGAGCGCGACGATCGGGTGAAGCGGCTCGCGGGCAAGATCGACCGGGTCTTGGTCGATGCGCCCTGCTCGGGGCTCGGGACGCTGCGGCGCAATCCGGACCTGAAATGGCGCCAATCGGCCAAATCGGTGGAGGAACTGACCGCGAAGCAGGCGGCGATCCTGCAGAGCGCGGCCCGGCTCGTGAAGTCGGGCGGGCGGCTGGTCTACGCCACCTGCAGCGTGCTGCCCGAGGAGAACGAGGCCATCGCGGAGGCTTTCGGCGCCGCGAATCCCGATTTCGTGCCCGTGGACGCGGCGGAACTGCTGCAGGGCCTCAAGGTGGAGCAGGGCGACAGCCTGGCCGCGGGCGGCGCCGACGGACGGCGCTACCTGCGCCTGTGGCCCCATCTGCATGCCACCGACGGTTTCTTTGCTGCCGTGTGGAACCGCAAATAGGTACGGGGCTCCAAAGTTAGGGTAAATCTGCGCAAACCATGGGGTGAAAGGTGAGTGATTCCTGACCCCCGGCCCTAAAATTGCGAGTTACCTAGAAGCCGCACCTTCGTGCGGTTATGGAGTACCTGACTCAATGTTGCTTCCTGACTCCGCCATCCTGAGCGCGGCCATCGACTGGCTCGGAAACGGCCTGTGGGATCTCACCTGGTGGCAGATCGTGCTGTACACGCTCGTCACCACGCACATCACGATCGCCGCCGTGACGATCTTCCTGCACCGGACGCAAACGCACCGGGCGATGGACCTCGGTCCGATCCCGTCGCATTTCTTCCGCTTCTGGCTCTGGCTCGGCACCGGCATGGTGACGAAGGAGTGGGTCGCGATCCACCGCAAGCACCACGCCAAGTGCGAGAGCGAGGAAGATCCGCACAGCCCGCAGGTCAAGGGCATCGAGGAAGTGCTCTGGCGCGGCGCCGAGCTCTACCGCGCGGAGTCGAAGAACAAGGAAACGATGGAGCGCTACGGTCACGGCACGCCCGACGACTGGATCGAGCGCAACCTGTATTCGCGCTACAGCTGGCAGGGCGTGGGCCTGATGCTGGTGATCAACCTGGCGCTGTTCGGCACGCTCGGCATGGCCGTGTGGGCGGTCCAGATGCTGTGGATCCCGATCACCGCCGCCGGCATCATCAACGGCATCGGCCACTACTGGGGCTACCGCAACTTCGAGGCCCCCGACGCCAGCCGCAACATCATGCCCTGGGGCCTGATCATCGGCGGCGAGGAGCTGCACAACAACCACCACACCTACCCGACCTCGGCCAAGTTCTCGGTCAAGAAGTACGAGTTCGACATCGGCTGGATCTACATCCAGATGATGCAGAAGATCGGCTGGGCCAAGGTCAAGAAGGTGCCGCCGAAGATGCAGATCGGCGACATCCAGCCCGTTGCCAACGAGAAGACGCTCGAGGCCGTCATCGCCAATCGCTACGAAGTGATGGCCGGCTATGCGCGCGAAATGCGCCGTGCCACGCAAGAGGAAATCGCCGCGCTCAAGAGCAAGGGCGCCGACCTCTCGGTGCTGAAGGCTGCCAAGCGCTGGATGCACCGCGACGACGACAAGGTGCCCGCATCGGCTCGCTCGCACGTGGTGCAGGCCCGTGCCGCCCACCCGGTGCTCGACAAGATGGCGACGATGCGCGAAGAGCTGCGCCAGCTCTGGCTCAACACCTCGCATTCGCGCGAGCAGCTGGCGGCCGATCTGGCGGCCTGGTGCCATCGCGCGGAAGCCAGCGGCATCGCAGGCCTGCGCGAGTTTTCGACGCGGCTGCGCTCGGCGCGCGCCTGATCTCCGCCGGGGCTTGGCCCCTGTCAAAAAGCCGGCCCGATGGCCGGTTTTTTTGTGCCCGATGTTTCCGTAGGGAGGGAATCTGCAGGGCTCATCGGATGGCTTGGCCCGTCCCGGCAATTCGCTCCGCTGGCGAAATTCAGGGCAAATAAAAAAGCCCGCGGCTTGCGCTGCGGGCTTTTTAGAAAGAATTCAGACTGAATTACTTCAGCTTGATTTCCTTGTATTCGACGTGCTTGCGTGCCTTCGGGTCGAACTTCATGATCGACATCTTTTCAGGCATCGTCTTCTTGTTCTTGCTGGTCGTGTAGAAGTGGCCGGTACCCGCGGTGGATTCCAGCTTGATCTTTTCGCGTCCGCCTTTGCTCGTTGCCATGATTCAGCTCCTTAAGCTTGGCCGCGTGCGCGCAGGTCTGCGAGCACGGCGTCGATGCCGTTCTTGTCGATCAGGCGCAGGGCAGCGCTCGAAACACGCAGGCGAACCCAGCGATTTTCCGTTTCGACCCAGAAACGACGGTATTGCAGGTTCGGCAGGAACCGGCGCTTGGTTTTGTTGTTGGCGTGGGAAACGTTGTTTCCCACCATCGGGCCCTTGCCCGTGACTTCACATACGCGTGCCATGAGGACACTCTTTCTTGAACAGCTGGCACCGGCTCGACAGCAGTGGCCGAGGGTGTTTTGCAGCTTGACCTCGCCAGAAACGGGTGGCGGTACCCCGGATTGCCGCTGAGCCCACCCTTCATGGAAAGGAGGCGCGATTTCGGCAAAGCCTCGGATTATAGCCCTTTTGGCGGCCCGGCAGCAAAGCCCGGGGCGGGCCCATGAAAAAGGCGGGCACCGGGCCCGCCTCGTCGAGGAGCCTGGCGGCTCAGAGCGTGCCGTCCTGCTCCAGGAAGCGCTGCGCATCGAGCGCGGCCATGCAGCCCGTGCCGGCGCTGGTGATGGCCTGGCGGTAGATGTGGTCCTGCACGTCGCCGGCGGCGAACACGCCCGGCACGCTGGTCATGGTGGCGAAGCCTTGCAGGCCCGAGCGCGTGACGATGTAGCCGTCCTTCATGTCGACCTGGCCCTGGAAGATGTCCGTGTTCGGATGGTGGCCGATCGCGATGAAGCAGCCCTTGAGGTCGATCTGCTCGGTCGCGCCGGTCTGCGTGTTCTTGATGCGGATGCCGGTCACGCCGGAATCGTCGCCCAGGACTTCATCGAGCGTATTGTGTACTTTCAGTTCGATTTTGCCTTCGGCTTCTTTTTCGTGAAGCTTGTCGATCAGGATTGGTTCCGCGCGGAATTTGTCGCGGCGATGCACCAGCGTTACTTTTTTCGCGATATTCGAAAGATAAAGCGCTTCTTCGACCGCGGTATTTCCGCCGCCGATCACGCAGACTTCCTGCTCGCGATAGAAGAACCCATCGCAGGTGGCGCAACCCGAAACACCACGGCCCATGAACTTCTGCTCGGATTCGAGGCCCAGGTACTTGGCCGACGCGCCGGTGGCGATCACGAGCGCATCGCAGGTGTAGGTGCCGCTGTCACCGGTGAGCGTGAAAGGGCGCTTGCTCAGGTCGACCTTGTTGATGTGGTCGAACACGATCTGGGTCTTGAAGCGCTCGGCATGCTCCAGAAAACGCTGCATGAGGTCGGGACCCTGCACGCCATGCACATCGGCCGGCCAATTGTCGACCTCGGTGGTCGTCATCAATTGCCCGCCCTGTGCCATGCCGGTAATCAGCAAAGGCTGAAGATTTGCACGCGCCGCATAAACGGCAGCCGTATAACCGGCGGGACCTGAGCCCAGAATTAAAACCTTGGCATGTTGGGAAGCGGACATGGTGCGTAAAAACCTAGGAATTGCGCTGATTCAGCGTGTACATTTTGAGGGTGGTAGCGATACATGGGGAGTATCGCCGCTCGGATCAACCACCGAGTGCACGGTGTTTTCAATGCGCGCGATTGTAGTAATCCATCGGCGCGCCGATGGCCCGACCGCAGGAGCGCGCGGTACCAGGGATTGAATGAATGTCGATGCTGTCCAACCTTGAATTGCTCCGGCGCGTTCCGCTGTTCGCGTCGCTGACTCCTTCGCAGTCCGCAAGCATTGCGGATGCGATCATCAAGAAGCGTTTCAAGCGCGCGGAGGTCGTGGTCGAGCAGGGCAAGAAGTCCGATGCGCTCTACATCATCCTGACGGGGCGGGCGCGCGTGACCAGCGCCGACAGCCGCGGCCGCGAGGTCATCCTGGCCACGCTGCATCCCGGCGACTATCTGGGCGAGATGAGCCTGATCGACGACGAGCCGCACTCGGCCACCGTGCGCACCGAGATCCAGTGCGACGTGCTGATGCTGGGCCGCGAAGCCTTCGCGCGCTGCCTGCCCGAGAACTCCTCGATGGCCTACAACATCATGCGCGGCCTGGTGCAGCGCCTGCGCCATGCCGACCGCAAGATCGAGTCGCTCGCGCTGATGGACGTCTACGGCCGCGTCGCGCGCTCGCTGCTCGAGTTCGCGGTCGACGATGGCGCCGGCAACCTCAAGGTGCGCGAGAAGATCTCGCGCCAGGACCTCGCGAAGATGGTCGGCGCCTCGCGCGAGATGGTGAGCCGTGTGATGAAGGATCTCGAGGAGCGCGGTTTCGTGCAGACCCTCGAGGACGGCTCGATGATCGTCAAGGAGCGCCTGCTGTCGCTGGCCTGAGCCGGCACGGGGCGTGAAAGAAGGTGTGAGCGAAACTGCCGCGGCCCGTGGACGCGGCAGAATAGCCGCGGCCCTTTTCGTTGTAGTGTTCGTGCCGCCAGACCCGCATGCTGCCGGTCTGGCCGCCAGTATTTCATGACCTATTCGCTCAATACGCTTCACTCTTCCACGGCCGGCGAAGGTGCGCCCGTGCGTGTGCGGGCCATGCGCTTCGCCCACGAGATCACCCTGATCGCCGGTTTCGCGGCGCTGTTGTTCTGGCTGCTCGCCATGCTGAGCTTCACGCCCTCCGATGCAGCCTGGTCGACCTCGGGCACCGGTGGCGAGATCAAGAACTGGGGCGGCCGCATCGGCGCCTGGGTGGCCGACGGCAGCTACTTCCTGGCCGGCTATTCGGTCTGGTGGTGCCTGGCGGCCGGGCTGCGCGCCTGGCTGTCCTCGCTCGCGAGCTGGATGCGCGGCGGCGAGACCGGTCCGCAGGGCGATCCGGCGCCGCGCGGCCGCTTCAACCGCAGCCGCCTGGCCTTCTGGTTCGGGCTCGTGCTGCTGCTGTGTGCGAGCACCATGCTCGAGTGGTCGCGCCTGTACCGGCTCGAATCGCACCTGCCCGGCTCGGGCGGCGGCGCCATCGGCCTGCTGGTCGGTCCCGCGAGCGTGCGCTGGATGGGCTTCACCGGTTCCGCGCTGGTGGCCATCGCCGGCGGCGTGATCGGTTCGGCGCTGGTGTTCCGCTTCTCCTGGAGCCAGATCGCCGAGCGCATCGGTGCGCGCGTGTATTCGCTGTTCGAATCGCGGCGCGAGAAGCGCGAGGTCGCCGCCGACATCGCGCTGGGCAAGAAGGCCGTGCGCGAGCGCCGTGCCGAGGTCGACGACGAACCCGCCTACGTGCCGCGCGGCGCCATCGAACCCTCGATCGACGGCGACCAACCCGGCACCGCGCCCGACATGGACGACCTGCGCATCGAGCCGCGCGCCAAGCGCCGCCCCGCGTCGCCGCCGGTGCAGATCGAGCCCGCGATGACCGAGGTGCCCAAGAGCGACCGCGTCGCCAAGGAGCGCCAGAAGCCGCTGTTCAAGGAGTTGCCCGACAACAAGCTGCCGCAGGTCGACCTGCTCGATGCCGCCCAGAGCCGCCAGGAAACCGTCTCGGCCGACACGCTCGAGATGACCTCGCGCATGATCGAGAAGAAGCTCAAGGACTTCGGCGTCGAGGTGCGCGTCGTGCTCGCCTCGCCCGGCCCGGTCATCACGCGCTACGAGATCGAGCCCGCCACCGGCGTCAAGGGCTCGCAGATCGTCAACCTCGCGAAGGACCTCGCGCGCTCGCTCTCGCTGGTGTCGATCCGCGTGGTCGAGACCATCCCGGGCAAGAACTACATGGCGCTCGAACTGCCGAACGCCAAGCGCCAGTCGATCAAGCTCAGCGAGATCCTCGGCTCGCAGGTCTACAACGAGGGCAAGTCGATGCTCACGATGGGCCTGGGCAAGGACATCATCGGCAACCCCGTGGTGGCCGACCTCGCGAAGATGCCGCACGTGCTGGTGGCCGGTACCACCGGCTCGGGCAAGTCGGTGGGCATCAACGCGATGATCCTGAGCCTGCTCTACAAGGCCGAGGCGCGCGACGTGCGCCTGCTCATGATCGACCCGAAGATGCTGGAAATGTCGGTCTACGAAGGCATCCCGCACCTGCTCGCGCCGGTGGTCACCGACATGCGCCAGGCCGCGCACGGCCTCAACTGGTGCGTGGCCGAGATGGAGCGCCGCTACAAGCTCATGAGCAAGCTCGGCGTGCGCAATCTCGCGGGCTACAACACCAAGATCGACGAGGCCAAGGCGCGCGAGGAGTTCATCTACAACCCCTTCAGTCTGACGCCCGACGATCCCGAACCGCTGCGCCGCGAGCCGCACATCGTGGTCGTGATCGACGAGCTGGCCGACTTGATGATGGTGGTCGGCAAGAAGATCGAAGAGCTGATCGCCCGCCTCGCGCAGAAGGCGCGCGCCGCCGGCATCCACCTGATCCTGGCCACGCAGCGGCCCAGCGTCGACGTGATCACCGGCCTCATCAAGGCCAACATCCCGACCCGCATCGCGTTCCAGGTCTCGAGCAAGATCGACAGCCGCACCATCCTCGACCAGATGGGCGCCGAGGCGCTGCTCGGCATGGGCGACATGCTCTACATGCCCAGCGGCACCGGCCTGCCGATCCGCGTGCACGGCGCCTTCGTGAGCGACGAGGAAGTGCATCGCGTGGTGGCCTATCTCAAGAGCCAGGGCGAGCCCGACTACATCGAGGGCGTGCTCGAAGGTGGCACGGTCGATGGCGACGGTGACGGCGACCTGCTCGGCGGCGGTGGAGACAGCGAGAAGGACCCGATGTACGACCAGGCGGTCGAGGTGGTGCTCAAGAACCGCAAGGCCAGCATCTCGCTGGTGCAGCGCCACCTGAAGATCGGCTACAACCGCGCGGCGCGGCTGGTCGAGGACATGGAGAAGGCCGGCCTCGTGAGCGCCATGAGCGGCAGCGGCCAGCGCGAGATCCTCGTGCCCGCGCGCGCCGAATAGGCGCTCCCACGCGATCCCACGGCCATTCCGTTACGTGTTGAGATACGGCTTGCACAAGCTCGCTGCCCATTGCAAATCTTCATCAAGCCCTACAAGGGCGGCCATGGCCGCCGGGGTAAGGTCGATGCGGTGTTCAGCTTCGAAGGTTTGAAAAAATGAAGACTCGTCCCTGGCTGCTCGCCGGCCTTCTCCTCGCGTGCGGCGCCCATGCATGGGCCGGCGGCATGGAAAGCCTCGAGGCTTTCGTCAAGTCCGCCAAGTCCGGCCGCGCCGACTTCACCCAGACCGTGACCGCGCCGCCGCGCGACGGCCAGGCCGGCCGCGTCAAGACCTCGAGCGGCACCTTCGAATTCCAGCGGCCCGGCCGCTTCAAGTTCGACTACAAGAAGCCCTTCGCGCAGAGCATCGTGGCCGACGGCAAGACGCTGTGGCTCTACGACGCCGACCTCAACCAGGTCACGCAGCGTGCGCAGGCGCAGGCCCTGGGTTCGACGCCTGCGGCCCTGATCGCCGCCGCGCCCGACCTGCGCGCGCTGCAGGCCGATTTCGCGCTCGAAGCAGGACCGGAGCGCGACGGCCTGCAATGGGTCAAGGCCACGCCGAAGAACAAGGACGGCCAGTTGCAGAACGTGCAGGTCGGTTTCCAGGGCGATGCACTCGCGGCGCTCGAGATCCTCGACAGCTTCGGCCAGCGCTCGGTGCTCAAGTTCAGCAAGGTCGAGGTCAATCCCGCGCTGCCCGCCGCCACCTTCGACTTCAAGGTGCCCACCGGCGCGGACGTCGTCAAGCAGTAATCCACCCCTCACTCGCTCATCCCGCTCTTGGCCGTCAGCTCGCATCAACCCCTGGCCGAGCGCCTGCGTCCGCGCACGCTCGGTGAAGTCATCGGCCAGCAGCACCTGCTCGGGCCTGGCATGGCGCTGCGCATCGCCTTCGAGTCGGGCCAGCCGCATTCGTGCATCCTCTGGGGCCCGCCAGGTACCGGCAAGACCACCATCGCGCGCCTGATGGCCGATGCCTTCGATGCGCAGTTCCTGAGCATCAGCGCGGTGCTCGGCGGCGTGAAGGACATCCGCGAGGCGGTCGAGTGCGCGACCGCGGCGCGCGACGGTCTCGAGCAGCGGCGCACCATCGTCTTCGTCGACGAAGTGCACCGCTTCAACAAGAGCCAGCAGGACGCCTTCCTGCCGCACGTCGAGTCGGGCCTCTTCACCTTCATCGGCGCCACCACAGAGAATCCTTCGTTCGAGGTCAACTCGGCGCTGCTCTCGCGGGCCGCGGTCTATGTGCTGCAGTCGCTGGGCGAAGCCGACCTCAAGCAGATCGTCGCGAAGGCGCAGGCCATCAACGCACTGCCCGCCATCGAGGACGCCGCGCTCGATCGCCTGATCGCCTACGCCGACGGCGATGCACGCCGGCTGCTCAACACGCTCGAGACGCTGGCCGTCGCGGCACGCGCCGAGAAGCTCGAGACCATCGGCGACGAATGGCTGATGCGCGTGCTCGGCGAGCGCATGCGGCGCTACGACAAGGGCGGCGAGCAGTTCTACGACACCATCAGCGCGCTGCACAAATCCGTGCGCGGCAGCGACCCCGATGCCGCGCTCTACTGGTTCGTGCGCATGCTCGACGGCGGCGCCGACCCGCGCTACATGGCGCGCCGGCTGGTGCGCATGGCGAGCGAGGACATCGGCCTGGCCGACCCGCGCGCGCTGCGGCTCGCGCTCGACGCGGCCGAGGTCTACGAGCGCCTGGGCACGCCCGAGGGCGAACTCGCGCTGGCCCAGTGCGTGGTCTACCTCGCGATGGCGCCCAAGTCGAACGCGGTCTACACGGCCTACAACGCGGTGCGCGCGCTGGTCAAGAAGGACAGCACGCGGCCCGTGCCCATGCATCTGCGCAATGCCCCGACCAAGCTCATGAAGGAGCTCGACTACGGCAAGGGCTACCGCTACGCGCACGACGAGGAGGGCGGTTTCGCGGCCGGCGAGCAGTACCTGCCCGACGGCCTGCAGGGCCAGGTCTTCTACGAACCGGTCGATCGCGGACTCGAGATCCGCATCGGCGAGAAGCTGCGCGAACTGCGGCGCCGAAACGCTGAACAGGGCGACTGATACGCCCTTGCGGCATGCACGCAAGACGTGCATGGATACAAGCGCAAAGCGCATGACGTCAGCGGGTAAACCCCCGTCGATGCGCACCAAATAGGCGCTGGCCCGTGACTACAATCCCGCCCACTAAATCGGCGGCCACCACATGCTGGCTGGTTTTTTGCTTGTCAAGCCAAGGCGCCAAACCGGTGCCACGGTGGGTGAATGGCACCCCGCAACGGTGCAACACAGAGGAATCTTCTTTATGGACATTTTGCTGCAGCAGATCATCAACGGTCTGGTTCTCGGCAGCATGTATGCCTTGATAGCCTTGGGCTACACCATGGTG
>NZ_JBWKMZ010000032.1:0-28278 GCF_059415325.1 Variovorax sp. GW821-FHT10D07
TTCTTTGGTTACTTTCTTTTGGCGAAGCAAAAGAAAGTGACTCGCCCGCCGGGGCGAGACCCGGCCAACAGCCTCAAAAAAAGCTCACCCCCACCGAGGCACAGCCTCATCCTTCAACTGCTGCCTCAACACATCGTAGTCAGGCACGACGCTCTCCACCGTCTCCCAGAACCGATGCGAGTGATCCATCACCCGCAGATGCGCCAACTCATGCGCCACCACGTAATCGACCACAGACAACCGAAAGTGGATCAACCGCCAGTTCAGCCGTATCGACCCATCCGCACTCGCACTCCCCCACCGCGTCGCCGCATTCGACAACGACAGCTTCGCCCACCGCACCCCCAGCAGCGGCGCAAAGTGATCGAGCCGCTCGATGAACAGCTTGCGTGCCTGCCGCATCAACCAGGCCTGCGCCGCGTCGCGGATCTGCGCCGGCTCGGCGTTCTGCGCCACGGCCAGGCGCAGCAGCCGCGGACCGGTGCCGTCGCCCGCGTCGAGCGCACCGCCCACGCCCTCGAACCCATGCTTCGGATCGAGCCGCACCACCACCGGTTCGCCGAGGAAAGGAAAGCCCGCGCCGTCCTTCCAGTCGATGCGCGTGGCCTCGACGCGCGCGTGGCGCTGCTGGGTCTCGGCGAGCTTGCGCAGGATCCAGTCGCTCTTCTCGCGGACGGCGGCATCGACGTCGCGCAGCGCGACCCAGCGCGGCGCACGCACCGACAGGCCCTCGGCGCCGACGACGAAACCGATGGTGCGGCGCTTGCCGCGCTTGAATTCGTAGGCGACGCGCGCCGCGCCCAGCATCAGCTCGCGCGATGCCTGCGGATGCACGAAGCTCGCGGGCGTCAGGGTGTCGGCCAGCGGCACGGCCGGACGCGAGTCCTCGACCAGTGGCACCGTGGTGGTGGGCACGGCCACCACCGGCGGCACCGCGAAGGGCAGCGCGTCGGGCACGAGGCTACCGGGCTGGCGCGTGCGTGGCCGCGCCGGGCCCGGGCTCTTGCGCCCGCGCGGCGCGGCGGGCGGCGGTGGCGCGGCCACGGCGCCATCGCCGAACAGGTCCAGCGCCAGCTGCATCAGCTCCCGCATGCGTGGTTCCCGATGATGGACGACAAGGAAGGGACGACGGCCGAAGACGCGCGCGCCTTCAACCCGCCTTCTCGACCGTGGCGCTGCTGCCGGCCACGCCACCGGTGGCATCGGCATCGCGGTACGCCTCGGGATCGAGGCGATGCATCTCGGCCTCGATCCAAGCCTCGACCTCGCGCATCAGCTCGTCGGGCTTGCGGCCCGCGCTCGAGATCGGCACGCCGATCGACACGTCGACCACGCCGGCGCGCTTGACGAAGGCCTTGCGCGGCCAGACCTTGGCCGAGGTCACGGCGATCGGGATCACGGGCACGCCGGTCTCGCAGGCCAGGCGCGTGCCGCCGCTCTTGTAGGTGCCTTTCTGGCCGCGCGGGATGCGCGTGCCCTCGGGGAACATGATGATCCAGATGCCCTGCGCGAGCAGCTTGCGGCCCTGGCTCACCACCTTGTTGAAGGCCTGGGCGCGTTGGCTGCGATCGATGTGGATCATGTCGAGCCGGCCCATGGCCCAGCCGAAGAAGGGCACGTAGAGCAGCTCCTTCTTGAACACGTAGGCCAGCGGATGCGGCATCAGCGTGGGCATCAGGAAGGTCTCGAGCGTGGACTGGTGCTTGACCAGCAGGATCGCGCCCGCGAGCTTGTCGGCCGGCAGGTTCTCCATGCCGCTCACGCGCAGCCGGATGCCCAGCAGCGCACGCGCGCCGCTGCCGACCGCCCAGGAGAGCCAGCGCGCCGCCATCCAGTACAGCGGTATGCCGCGCATCCAGATCGAGCACACCAGCATGATGATCGCCCAGGGGACGACGGTGACGAACATCCACAACGCGTGGAGAACGGAACGGAGCAACGCCATCAGAGAGCCACCTGCATGGATTCGGCCCGCGCCTCGCGCGCGAGCAAAAAGTCGACGAAAGCGGCGAGGTCTTCGTGCACCCTCGTGTCCGCCGGATATTCGGGAGGCAGCGGATCGAAGCCGCGGCAGGCCGCGCCCATGCCGGTCAGCAGCAGGTGCGGTTCGCAGCCGGCGGCCGCGCCGGCCTGCAGGTCGCGCAGGCTGTCGCCCGCGGTGGGCACGCCCGCCAGGTCGATGCCGAAGCGGTCGCCGATCTGCTGGAACAGGCCCGGCTTGGGCTTGCGGCATTCGCAGTCCTCGTCGGGGCTGTGCGGGCAATAGAACACCGCATCGACGCGCCCGCCCACGGCCGCGAGCATCTTGTGCATCTTGGCGTGCATCGCGTTGAGCGAGGCCATGTCGAACAGGCCGCGCCCCAGACCCGACTGGTTCGACGCGATCACCACGTGCCAGCCCGCATGGTTGAGTCGCGCCACGGCCTCGAGCGCACCGGGCAGCGGCGTCCACTCGGTGTCGCTCTTCACGAAGTCTTCGCGGTGCACGTTGATCGTGCCGTTGCGGTCGAGGATCACGAGTTTCATGGAGGTGTTCCTTCCGACTCCAGCTTGCGCCGCTTCACCCAGGCGACCAGATGCGGCAGCGGATACTTCGCCGCGTCCAGCATGCCGATGCGCTGCACCAGCGTGTCGAGCGATACCAGGTCCTGCTTCAACAGCTCGCGAACGAAATCGGCGTCCTTCTCGCGACCGGCCACGCACTTGGAAACGACCAGGTCGTGCAGTTCCGGGCAGATGGCCGTGATCTCGCCGACGTAGTGCAGGCTGGCTCGACTCATCCAGTCGCCGGGCATGACGGCGGTCTCGGGCCCGACACCGTCGGCGAAATAACCGAAGGTCTCGTGAAAGCTCGAGTGCATGCCGATCGCCCCGTCGATCAGATCGGCGCGTTCCGGATGCAGTGCGGGGTAGAGATCGATTTCGCGCGACACCAGCAGCGACTCGGGCGGTTGATCGAGCAGCAGCAGCACGGCCTGACTGCCGACGACCACAAAAGAACTTTCTTTCGAGATCGCCGCGGAAGCGCGCAACACGTGCTGCAATTCTTCGAGCTTCATGGGGTCGCGGCCTGCTCGCGCGCCTGCTTGAGCAATGCCATTCGTTCGACCTGCGAGACGAGACCGCCGAGCGGCGACACGCTGCGCATGAGCTGTCCATGCTCGGACTCGACGAGCGCGGCATCTTCGAGCACGCCGACATCGCCGGCGAGAAGACGCTCCCACTCGTCCCACAGCACGTCGGAGCGCGTGGGACCCGACTGCTGACGCCAGCGTTCGAGGGTGCGGCGGGCCTGCTCGCGCAACGCGGGCTCCTGGCGCAGCACCGCCACCGCCCGCTGGTGCAGGGCGAGGGAGAACTGATCCAGTTGCTGTTGCCGGTTCATGCGCGATCGATTATCGAGCGACGGTCTTCAGACAGCCAGCCGCTCGAGCTGCGCCACGCGGTTCATCGCGGCATGCAGCGACATCAGCAGCCCCAGCCGGTTGAGCCGCAGGTCGGCCTGCTCGGCATTGACCATCACGCCGTCGAAGAAGGCGTCGACCGGTTCGCGCAGCGCGGCCAGGGTCTGCAGCGAGGCGGTGTAGTCGCCGGCATCGAACTGGGCGTTGGCGGCGGGCACCACCTGCGCCATGGCGGCATGCAGTGCCTTCTCGGCGGGCTCCTGCAGCAGCAGCTCGCTGACGTGGGCGTCGGCTTCGGGGGCCTTCTTGAGGATGTTGCCGATGCGCTTGTTGGCCGCGGCCAGCGCGGCGGCGGCGGGCAGCACGGCGAAGGCGCGCACGGCCGCGAGCAGCTGGGGCACCTGGCCCAGGCGCTGCGGGCGCGGGGCCAGCACGGCATCGACTTCCTGCGCGCTGGCGCCCTGCTCGCGCAGGCTGCCGGCGAGGCGGTCGAGGATGAAGTCCTGCAGTTCGACCGTGGCCTTGGAGGCATCGAAGCCAGCGATGTCCTTGAACTGCGCGGCGGCCTCGGCCAGCAGCGCGTCGAGGTCCAGCGGCAGGTTCTTCTCGATCAGCATGCGGATGGTGCCGAGCGCATGGCGGCGCAACGCGAACGGATCGCGGTCGCCGGTGGGCAGGTTGCCGATGCCGAACATGCCGACCAGGGTTTCGAGCTTGTCGGCCAGCGCGACCACCAGGCCGACGCTGTTGCGCGGCAGTTCGTCGCCCGCGAAGCGCGGCTTGTAGTGGTCCTCGATGGCATCGGCCACGGCCGCGTCGAGGCCGTCGTGCTGCGCGTAGTAGCGGCCCATGATGCCCTGCAGCTCGGGGAACTCGCCGACCATGTCGGTCACGAGGTCGGCCTTGGCCAGCTGGGCGGCCTGCACGGCCTGGCGCGCCACCTCGGCATTGCCCAGCTGGTCGGCGATGGCACGCGCGATGCGCATCACGCGCTCCACGCGTTCGCCCTGGGTGCCGAGCTTGTTGTGATAGACCACCTTGCCCAGCGACGCGACGCGCGAGGCCAGCGTCTTCTTGCGGTCCTGGTCGAAGAAGAACTTGGCGTCGGCCAGGCGCGGGCGCACCACGCGCTCGTTGCCGCCGATGACGGCGCTGGCATCGTCGGGGCTGATGTTGCTGACGACCAGGAACCGGTTGGTGAGCCTGCTCGAGGCGTCAAGCAGCGGGAAGTACTTCTGGTTCGCCTTCATCGTGAGGATCAGGCATTCCTGCGGCACCTCGAGGAACTCGCGCTCGAAGCTGCAGACCAGCACGTTGGGCCGTTCGACCAGCGCCGTGACCTCGTCGAGCAGCGCGTCGTCGTGGATCGGCACCGAGCCGCCGCCGACCTGGACCGCCGCCGCGGCGAGCTGGCGCGCGATCTCGGCGCGGCGCGCCTCGAAGCTCGCGATCACCGCGCCCTCGTCCTGCAGCTGCAGCGCATAGCTGTCGGCGTTGCGCAGCACCACGGGATCGACCGCGGCCTCGAAGCGGTGGCCGTGCGTTTCGCGGCCGGCCTGGAGGCCCAGCGCCTCGACGGGCACCACGGCATCGCCATGCAGCGCGACCAGGCCGTGCGCGGGGCGCACGAAGCTCACGCTGGTCCAGCCCGGCAGCTCGCAGCCGCTCTCGAGCTGGTAGCTCATGACCTTGGGGATCGGCAGCTTGGCGATGGCTTCGGCCAGTGCCTTCTGCAGGCCTTCGGCCAGCGTGGCGCCCTTGGCCGTGCTCTCGTAGAACAGGGCTTCGGCCTTGCCGTCCATGGCGCGCTTGAGGCCGGGCACGGCCGAGGCGTCGGCGCCGAGCGCACCCAGGCGCTTGAGCAGCGCGGGCGTGGGCTGGCCCGAGGCATCGAGCCCCACGGCGACGGGCATCAGCTTCTGCGAGACGGCCTTGTCGGCGGCGCGCTCGGCCACGTGCGTGAGGTGCGCGGCCAGGCGGCGCGGCGAGGCGAAGGGCGTGAGCACCGAGCCGGCCTCGGCCAGGCCCTGGGCCACGAGCTGTTCGCGCAGCACGCCCGCGAAGGCCTCGCCGAGCTTCTTCAGCGCCTTCGGCGGCAGTTCTTCGACAAACAGTTCAACCAGCAGGGAGGTCTTGTTCATGGGGGTCGTCATCGCTCAGGCGGCCTTCTTCGGTGCGATCTGCGCGACCCATTCGCGCGGTGCCATCGGGAAGCCCAGCCGTTCCCGGCTGTCGTAGTAGCTCTGCGCCACGCTGCGCGCGAGGTTGCGGATGCGGCCGATGTAGGCCGCGCGTTCGGTCACGCTGATCGCGCCGCGCGCGTCGAGCAGGTTGAAGCTGTGCGCGGCCTTGAGCACCTGCTCGTAGGCCGGCAGCGCGAGCTGCTCGGCCATCAGGTGCCTGGCCTGCTTCTCGTGCGCGGCGAAGGCGGTGAACAGGAACTCGGCGTCGGAGTGCTCGAAGTTGTAGGCCGACTGTTCGACCTCGTTCTGCTTGAACACGTCGCCGTAGCTGAGCTTGGCGCCGCCGTGGCCTTCGGTCCACACCAGGTCGTACATGTTCTCCACGCCCTGCAGGTACATGGCCAGGCGCTCGAGGCCGTAGGTGATCTCGCCGGTGATCGGCTTGCAGTCGATGCCGCCGACCTGCTGGAAGTAGGTGAACTGCGTCACCTCCATGCCGTTGAGCCAGACCTCCCAGCCCAGGCCCCAGGCGCCGAGCGTGGGGTTCTCCCAGTCGTCCTCGACGAAGCGGATGTCGTTCTTCTTGAGGTCGAAGCCCAGCGCCTCGAGGCTGCCGAGGTAGAGCTCGAGGATGTTCGCGGGCGCGGGCTTGAGCACGACCTGGTACTGGTAGTAGTGCTGGCCGCGGTTGGGGTTCTCGCCGTAGCGGCCGTCCTTGGGGCGGCGGCTGGGCTGCACGTAGGCGGCCTTCCAGGGCTCGGGGCCGAGCGCGCGCAGAAAGGTGGCGGTGTGCGAGGTGCCCGCGCCCACTTCCATGTCGTACGGTTGCAGCAGCGCGCAGCCCTTGTCGGCCCAGTACGACTGCAATTTGAGAATGATTTGCTGGAAGGTCAACATGAAGGGTGCCGGCCGGCGCGGCCGGGCGTTGGACGAAAGCGCGGCGGTGCGCCGCGAAAGCCCGCGATTTTACGGGCGGAGGGCAACTCTCCCACAGCGGGTCGGGAAGGCGCCTGCCACGCAGCGGACACGGGCCGTGCGACAAACCGGGGTCCGCGCGGGCCATCGTCTTCCGACGGCCGCGCGGCCGGCGCTTTTCATGCGGGCCGGGAACGCCCGCCCGCCACGCCGATCCGACGTCCCTCCCCCACGAGCCCCAGCCCCACACGCCCCATGCCAGTGCCCGAGACCGGCCCGAACACCCCGCTCTTCATCGTGCTCAATGCCGCCTCCGGCAGCGAGGACGCCGTCCAGGCCCGCCAGGTCATCGAGGAAGGCTGCGCCGCGGCCGACCGCCGGCTGCGCATCTTCACGGTCGACCGCGGCAGTGCCGACGACGGCCCCGGCAGCCTGCGCGCGCTGGCGCGCGAGGCGGTGGAGCGCGCGCGCGCCGCCGGCGGCGTGGTGGTGGCCGCGGGCGGCGACGGCACGATCAATGCCGTGGCCCAGGCCACGCTGGGCAGCGGCTGCGCCTTCGGCGTGCTGCCGCAAGGCACCTTCAACTACTTCAGCCGCGCCCACGGCATTCCGCGCGACACCGCGCAGGCGCTCGAGGTGCTGCTGACCCAGCCGCCGCGGCCGGTGCAGGTCGGGCTGCTCAACGACCGCGCCTTCCTGGTCAACGCCAGCCTGGGCCTGTATGCCCAGCTGCTCGAGGAACGCGAGCATTACAAGTCGCGCTACGGTCGCAACCGCCTGATCGCGCTCGGCGCCGGCCTGCTGACCGTGCTGCGCGGCCACCGCACGCTCGACCTGCGCATGGGCTGGCGCGGCCAGGAGCGCGCGATCCGCACGCCCACGCTGTTCGTCGGCAACAACCCGCTGCAGCTGCTGCAGATCGGCATCGAGCATGCCGATGCGCCCGAGCAGGGGCAGCTGGCCGCGGTGGCGCTCAAGCCGCATGGCCTGCTGTCGATGCCGGGGCTGCTGCTGCGCGGCGCGCTCGGGCGGCTCGGCGAGGCCGACGAGGTGCTGAGCTTTCCCTTCGAATCGATGACGGTGCGCATCGGCCGCGCGGGCAGCCGCGGCCCGCGGCGCGTGAAGGTGGCGACCGACGGCGAAATCGGCTGGGCCGAGATGCCGCTCCTGTTCCGCGTCTCGCCCGAGCCGCTGTGGCTGGTGCGGCCCGACGTGGCGCCCGAGCTCGAGGCGGCCAAGCAATGAGCGTGTTGCTGCAGGTTTCCGATCCGCACTTCGGCACCGAGCAACCGCCGGTGCTGGCGGCGCTCGAGCGGCTGGCGCGCGAGCTCGCGCCCGAACTGCTGGTGCTGTCGGGCGACATCACGCAGCGCGCCACGCGCGCGCAGTTCGCGGCCGCGCGCGCCTTCGTCGACCGGCTGGCGCCGCGGGCGCTGCTGGCGGTCCCGGGCAACCACGACATCCCGCTGTTCCAGCTCGCGGCGCGCGCCTTCGCGCCCTATGGCCGCTACAGCGAAGCCTTCGGCGACGAGCTCGAGCCGGTGGTCGACACGCCCGGCTGGCTGGCGATCGGCGTCAAGACCACGCGCCGCTGGCGCCACGAGGACGGCGAGGTGTCGCGCGCGCAGGTTGAGCGCGTGGCGCGTCGGCTGGCCGCGGCGGCGCCGTCGCAGCTGCGCGTGGTGGTCACGCACCAGCCGGTGGCGGTGACGCGGCGCGAGGACATCGGCAACCGGCTGCACGGCGGCGAGGCCGCGGTGGCGCGCTGGGCAGCGGCCGGCGCCGACCTGGTGCTCGGCGGCCACATCCACCTGCCCTTCGTGCTGCCGCTGCACGAGTGCTTCGTCGATTGCCCGCGGCCGATGTGGGCGGTGCAGGCGGGCACGGCCGTGTCGTGGCGCGTGCGCGCGGGACATCCGAACTCGGTCAACGTGGTGCGGCGCGACGACGGCGCGCGCGCCTGCGCGGTCGAGCGCTGGGACTATGCGGCCGAGCGCCAGGCCTTCGTGCTCGCCGACGCCGTAAGGCTTTCGCTTGCCAGCGCAGCGGCACCGCTTTAGGGTGCGCCGCATGTCATCGGCAGTCCCCGTCCCTTCCCTTCCTTCCGCTCCCCTCCCCCACCCGCCCGCCCTCGTCGCGCATGCCGAACAGCTCGGCGCCCATGCGCTGGGCGGCTTCCTCTCGCTGCTGCTGGCCTCGGTGCTGATCGCCGGCCTGGCCTGCTGGATGGCGCAGCGCCGCCGGCTCGCGCTGGCCGCCGAGGAAGAGCCCGACGAACCGCGGCTGGTGCTCGCGCTGGTGCTCGGCTTCGCGGCGATCCTCGGCGCCTCGAGCCTGTTCGCCTGGATCGCCTCCAACCTCGGCGACGGCCGCACGCTGGGCCTGGCCGACCAGGCCCTGACCGATGCGATCGCGCAGCACATGCCGCACGGCGTGATCCTTGCGTTCAGCTGGCTTACGCGGCTCGGCGACTTCGCCACCTTGGCGCCGGTGGCGGTGCTGGTGGCGCTGCTGCTGTGGCACCGTTCCCATCGCGGCCTGGCGCTCGGCTGGTCGATGGCGCTGGTGGGGATCGTGCTGCTGAACCCGGCGCTCAAGCAGATCTTCGCGCGCGCCCGGCCGCTGCACGACCACGGCCTGGCGCACGAGACCAGCTACAGCTTCCCGAGCGGCCACAGCGCGGGCGCGATCGTGAGCTACGGCATGCTGGTCTATCTCGCGCTGCGCCTGCTGCCGCCGCGCTGGCACGTGGCGGCGGCGATGACCGGCGCCGCCGCGATCGTCACCATCGCCTGCAGCCGGATCTTCCTGCAGGTGCACTTCGCGAGCGACGTGGTGGCGGGCCTGCTGACCGGGCTGGCCTGGCTGCTGGTGTGCGTGGGCGGGCTGGAGTTCGCGCGGCATCGCCAGCGGCGGCTCGCGCGCTGAACCGGCCGCGAAAGAAAAAGGGCCGCGCCCTTCCTCGCGGAAGCGGCGCGGCCCTGGCGACCGACGCGGATCGAGGGATCAGTATTCCCAGAAGATGCGCTGCAGTTCCTTGGTGTCGCTGGTCTTCGTCAGCGCGACCATCGCGAGGATGCGCGCCTTCTGCGGGCGCAGGTCGTGCGCCACCACCCAGTCGTACTTGTCGTCGGGCTGCTCGGCGTTGCGGATCACGAAGCCGTCGGGCACGCGCGAGCTGCGGATGACAACGATGCCGTCGGCGCGCACCTTCTGCAGGTTCGGCACGATGCGGTCGGCGACCGAGCCGTTGCCGGTGCCGCCATGGATCAGTGCCTTGATGCCGCTCTTGGCGAGCGCGTCGATGGCGGTCGAGGACACGCCCTCGTAGCCCATGGCGATCTCGACCGGCGGCAGCGCGTTGATCTGGTCGATGTCGAACTCCGAGTTCATGGTGTGGCGCTTCACGGGCGCGCGGAACCAGTAGTTCTTGCCCTCGACCACCATGCCCAGCGGGCCCCACTGGCTCGAGAAGGCGCTGGTCTTGATGTTCACGCTCTTGCTCACGTCGCGGCCGGTGTCGATGTTGTCGCCCATCGTCACCAGCACGCCCTTGCCCGCGGCGTCCTTGCTGCCGGCCACCGTCACGGCGTCGTACAGGTTGAGCGCGCCGTCGGCCGACAGCGCGGTGCCCGGACGCATCGAACCGACCACCACGATCGGCTTGGAGGTGTGCACGGTCAGGGTCAGGAAGTAGGCGGTTTCTTCGAGCGTGTCGGTGCCGTGCGTGATCACGATGCCGTCGACGTCGCTCTGCTTCGACAGCGCCGACACGCGCTTGGCGAGCGTGAGCAGGTTGTCGTTGGTGAGGCTCTCTGACGCGACCTGGAACACCTGTTCGCCGCGCACGTTGGCGACCTTGGAGAGCTCGGGCAGGCCCGCGATCAGCTTCTCGACACCGACCTTGGCGGCCGCGTAGGTGGCGCTGTTGACGGCCGAGGCGCCGGCGCCCGCGATGGTGCCGCCGGTGGCCAGGATCACCACGTTGGGGAGCGCCTGCTGCGCCTGCGCGAGCGCGCTGGCCGCCAGCATCGCGGCACCGGCCGCGAGGGCCCTGAAGCGAGGGGAAAGGTACATGGAGAACTCCTTGTGTTGAATGAATTTTTCGAGGCGGCGAGAAGATACATGAACCATGCCCGGCTGCCCGGCGCGGCCATGCCGGCATGGCATGCGGTCATGCGGCCGTGGGGGCGCAAGGATTACCATCCACCGCGCGCACGCCGCGCCACTCCCTCGCCATGAACGCCGACTCCGCCGCCCTTCCCGTCTCGACCGCCCAGGAAATGCCCGCGCCCGACGGGCCGCTGTCGCGCGCGCGCCCGGGCCGCGAACGCATCATGGCGGCGATCCGCGCCGCGGCGATCGCGGAGTTCAGCCTGCATGGCCTCAAGGGCACCTCGACCCAGGCCATCGCGGCACGCGCCGGCCTCACCAAGCCGCAGCTGCACTACTACATCGTCGGCAAGGAAGAGCTGTACGAAGAACTGCTGATGCAGGTGCTGCATGCGTGGAAGGTGGTGTTCTCGTTCGAGGACGCGAGCGACCCGGCGACGGTGCTCGGCGACTACATCCGCAAGAAGCTCGACCATGCGATCGACAGCCCCGAGATGTCGCGCATCTTCACGCGCGAGATCCTCGACGGTGGCCGCAACCTCGACCGCTACTGGCCCAACGCGCGCGCCTGGACGCAGAAGAAGGTCGACATCATCAACGGCTGGATCGCGCGCGGCCAGATGCGCCCGCTCGATGCGCGCATCCTGCTGATGCACGTCTGGGCCATGACCCAGAGCTACGCCGACTACGCGATCCAGACCCGCGTGATGCTGGGCCTGCCGCCCGACGCGCCGATCGACCGCGAGCCGATCGCGCGCGAGCTGGTGGCCTTCGTGCTGGCCGGCTGCGGCATCCGCGCGAGCTAGCAGCGCGCGCCGCCCAGGCGCTTTCCTCCCCCGCCAGAAACCGCACCGGCCCCAATCCGGTGCGTCCGCGCTGGCACGTCGCTTGCTAAACCTGACCACTTGCTCTGATTAAGCGGTCAAACACCATGCGCGTGCTCGTCGTCTACTGCCATCCGGTCGAAACCAGCTTCCATGCCGCCCTGCACCAGGAGGTGCTGAAGAATCTGCGCGCGGCCGGCCACGAGGTCGACGACTGCGACCTCTATGCCGAGGGCTTCGATCCGGTGCTGTCGCGCGAGGAGCGGCTGGGCTACCACGAGGTGCCGGCCAACCAGCTGCCGCTCAAGCCCTACGTCGAGCGGCTGCAGTGGGCCGAGGGCATCGTGTTCTGCTTCCCGACCTGGTGCTTCGGCCTGCCGGCCATGCTCAAGGGCTACTTCGACCGGCTGTTCATGCCGGGCGTGGCCTTCGACATCAGCGACCCCGCCAACGTGAAGCCGATGCTCACGCACATCAAGCGCATCAGCGCCGTGGTCACCTACGGCCGCCCGCGCTGGGTGGCGATGTACATGGGCGACCCGCCGCGCAAGATCGTCACGCGCTACATGAAGCGGCTGACCGGGCATGGCGCCAAGGTCGACTACCACGCCCACTACCACATGAACGTGGCGACCGAGCCCCAGCTCAAGCGCTTCATGGCCAAGGTCGGCAACGCCATGGCGCGCTTCGCATGAACGCGCCCGTGCTGCTCGACCGGCTGCGCCTGCCGCGCTGGCTGCTGCCGGCCGACTGGCCGCAGCGCGACGGCGTGCCGGTGCTCGCACGGCTCGCGATCGAGGGCGGCCGCGTGCAGTCGCTGCGCCCCGCGGACGATGCCCCGACGCCCGCCGCGGGCTGGGACCTCGGCGGCACGCTCGCGCTGCCGGGCTTCGTCGATGCCCACACGCACCTCGACAAGGTCTTCACGCTGCCGCGCATGAAGGCGGTGCAGCCCGGACTGCTCGGCGCCATCGACGCGATGCTGGCCGACCGCGTGAACTGGACCCCGGCCGACGTGCGCGAACGCGCGGCGCGCGGGCTGCAATGGGCCTGGGAATGCGGCACCACGCACCTGCGCACGCATGTCGACTGGTGGGAGCCCGATGCCCTGCCGATGGCCTGGCCGGTGATGGCCGAGCTGGCGCAGGAATGGGCAGGCCGCGTGCGGCTCGAGCAGGTGAGCCTGATCAAGCTGCCGCTGTTCGAGGACGCGGCGCAGGCGCTGCGGCTCGCGAAGCAGGTGAAGGCCACCGGGCCGCACGCGCTGCTCGGCGGCTTCGTGCATTCCACCAACTGGAGCGAGAACGCGCTGCGCAACCTGCTGCGCGCGGCGCAGGCCTGCGAGCTCGACATCGACCTGCACGTGGACGAGGAGCTCAATGCCTCGGCCACGGGCCTGGCGGCCACCGCGCGCATCCTGGCCGAGATCGGCTACGAAGGCCGCGTGGTCTGCGGCCACGTCTGCGCGCTCGCGGAACAGCCCGAGGCGCAGGCCCTGGCCACGCTCGACGCGGTGGCGCGCGCGCCGATCACGGTGGTCTCGCTGCCTGCCACCAACCTGCTGCTGCAGGACGCCGTGACCGGCCGCACGCCGCGCCGGCGCGGCATCACGCTGGTGAAGGAGGCGCGCGAGCGCGGCATCCCGCTGCTGTTCGCGAGCGACAACGTGCAGGACCCGTTCTGCCGGCTCGGCAGCTTCGATCCGGTGGAAGCGCTGGGCACGGCCGCGCTGGTGGCGCAGCTCGACGAGCCGTTCGAGACCTGGTCGGAGGCGCTGTGCCGCGCCGACTGGCTGCGCCGCGACGCCAGCGTGCAACGCCCGACGCTCGTCGGCGCGAGCGCCGACCTCGTGCTCTTCGGCGCGGCCGACCGCTTCGGCTGGCCCTCGCGCAGCGCATCGCGCGTGGTGCTGCGCGCGGGCCGCGTCGCGCACGGCGAGGTGCCGGCGACCTGGCGCGAGCACGGCGGCGCCATCAGCGCCTGAGCCCTCTTCAACGAACAGAACCACTCCAAGGACCGTCCCCATGCTCCACGGCTACATCCCTCCCCACCGCTTCCTGCCCTACCTGAGCTGGACCGAGATCGCCGCGCTGCCCGACCGCGAGAACACGGTCATCGTGCTGCCCTGCGGCGCGATCGAGCAGCACGGCCCGCACCTGCCGTGCTCGGTCGACAGCGTGATCAGCTCAGGCGTGATGGGCAAGGCGCTCGAGAAGCTGCCGGCCGAGGTGCGCGCCTTCGCGCTGCCCACCATCACCTACGGCAAGTCGGAAGAGCACCTGCACTTCCCGGGCACGATGACGCTGACCGGCACCACGCTGCTGTCGACCGTGACCGAGATCGGCGAGTCGGTCTACCGCGCGGGCTTTCGCAAGCTGCTGTTCGCCAACGGCCACGGCGGCCAGCCGCAGGTGCTCGAGATGGCGGCGCGCGAGCTGCGGCTGCGCCATGGCGACTTCGTGGTGGTGCCGCACGGCGTGTCGCGGCTGCCGAGCGCGGCCAGCAAGCAGGTGAGCGAGCAGGAGAAGAAGCTCGCGATGCATGCCGGCCATTCCGAGACCGCGCTGATGCTCGCGCTCGCGCCCGAGACGGTGCACATGGAGCGCGCGGTGGCCAACTTCCCGCCGCCCTTCCCGATCAAGCTGCTGTCGGCCGACGGCCGCCCGGCCTGCGCCTGGACCGCGCGCGACTTCGGCCCCAGCGGCGTGATCGGCGATCCGACCACCGCCACGCGCGAACAGGGCGAGGCGATCCTCGACACGCTGTCCGACAGCTGGGTGCAGGCGCTGACCGAGCTGCATGCGCTGCGCTGGGTGGTGCGCGAGGAAGCCACCTGGGAGCGCGGCCACCAGCAGGGCTTCGTGCAGCAGTCCTTCGCGCCGGCCTGAGCCTGCTTCTTGCATCGGCCCGTCTTTCCCCTTTTTCTTCACCCACGCCCTAGAGAGGTCCTCCCATGCGCTCCTTCGCACTGTCCCTGGCCGGCGCCGCCGCCATCGCCTTCCTCGCCGCGCCCGCGCAGGCCGAAGACAAGTTCACCTACATGACCAACTGGTACGCGCAGGCCGAGCACGGCGGCTTCTACCAGGCCGTGGCGCAGGGCATCTACAAGAAGTACGGCCTCGACGTGACCATCAAGATGGGCGGCCCGCAGGTCAACATCACGCAGATGATGGCGGCCGGCCAGGCCGACTGCATCATGGGTTCCAGCGACATCCAGATGATGCAGGTGCGCGAGGGCGGCGTGCCGGTGGTCAACGTGGCGGCCTTCTTCCAGAA
This sequence comes from Variovorax sp. GW821-FHT10D07, assembly GCF_059415325.1. NCBI lineage: Bacteria > Pseudomonadati > Pseudomonadota > Betaproteobacteria > Burkholderiales > Comamonadaceae > Variovorax > Variovorax sp. GW821-FHT10D07. Next base: position 14,716 of record NZ_JBWKMZ010000032.1, read on the forward strand.
GGACCCGCAGGTGCTGATCGCGCACGACGACGTGAAGAGCTTCGAGGACCTCAAGGGCAAGACGCTCTTGATCGGCGCGCAGGCCAACCGTGGCTACTGGCCCTGGCTCAAGGCCAAGTTCGGCCTCAAGGACGAGCAGACCCGGCCCTACACCTTCAACATCCAGCCCTTCGTGGCCGACAAGAACACGGCCCAGCAGGGCTACCTGACCTCCGAGCCCTACGCGATCCAGAAGGCCGGCGTGAAGAGCACGGTGCTGATGTTCAGCGACCACGGCTTCCCGGCCTATGCCACCACCGTGTCGTGCATGGAGAAGACGGTGAAGGAGCGCAGCAAGCAGGTCGCGGCCTTCGTCAAGGCCTCGGCCGAAGGCTGGAAGAGCTACCTCGCCGATCCCGCACCCGCCAACGCGCTGATCAAGAAGGACAACCCCAACATGACCGACGACCAGCTCGCCTACAGCGTGGCCAAGCTCAAGGAGATGGGAATGATCACGGGCGGCGACGCGGCCAAGCTCGGCATCGGCGTGATGACCGACACGCGCGCCAAGGCCAGCTACGACTTCCTCGTGAGCGCCAAGCTGCTCGACCCGGCCAAGGTCGAGCTCGCGAAGACCTACACGACCGAGTTCGTGAAGGACGCCAAGGTACTGCCCTGACCGTCGCCACGCCATGAACCGCATCGACCCCCACACCCTCGCGCCGCCGACGCTGCCTGCCGTGCCCGCGGTGGAAGTGCTCTCGGCCGAGAAGACCTATCCCAATGGCACGCAGGCGCTCCTGCCGGTCGACCTGTCGATCGCCGAGGGCGAGTTCGTCACGCTGCTCGGTCCCTCGGGCTGCGGCAAGAGCACGCTGCTCAAGATGGTGGCGGGCATGCTCGAGCCCAGCGACGGCCGGCTGCTGGTGTGGCGCAAGCCGGTGGCGCAGCTGCATGACTGCCCGCACAAGCTGTCCTTCGTGTTCCAGTCGCCCACGCTGATGCCCTGGGCCAGCGTGCAGACCAACGTGCGGCTGCCGCTCGACCTGGCTGGCGTGCCGCGCAAGGAGGCCGATGCGCGCGTGATGGAGTCGCTGGCGCTGGTGGGCCTCGAGAAGTTCGCGGGCGCGCTGCCGCGCGCGCTCTCGGGCGGCATGCAGATGCGGGTGTCGATCGCGCGCGGGCTGGTCACGCAGCCCGACCTGCTGCTGATGGACGAGCCCTTCGGCGCGCTCGACGAGATCACGCGCCACAAGCTCGACGCCGACCTGCTCGAGCTCTGGCGCAAGAAGAAGCTCACGGTGATCTTCGTGACGCACTCGATCCACGAGGCCGTGTTCCTCTCGAGCCGCGTGGTGATGATGGCCGCGCGGCCCGGCCGCGTGGTCGAGCAGTTCCAGATCGACGAGCCCTATCCGCGCAGCGCCGACTTCATGGTCACGCCCGAGTTCGCGCGCCATGCCAGGCGGCTGCAGGACAGCCTGCTGCGCGCCAGCCATGCCGACGAGGAGCAGGCGCGATGAGCCGCACGCCTCTGCTGAGCCAGCCGCGCGTGCAGCGCGTGCTCTATCCGATGGCGATCGGCCTGCTGCTGATCGCGCTGTGGCAATGGATGGTGGTGGCGATGGAGCTGCCGCCCTACCTCGTGCCCTCCCCCTGGCTGATGCTGCAGACGCTGGTGACCGACTGGGCACCGCTGGGCAACGCGTTGCTGGTCACGCTCAAGATCACCGTGCTGTCCTTCGTGCTCGCCACGGTGGCGGGCGTGCTGATCTCGTTCCTGTTCGTGCAGAGCAAGCGCATCGAGACCGCGCTCTTTCCGTACGCGGTGCTGCTGCAGGTCACGCCGATCGTGGCGGTGGCGCCGCTGATCATCATCTGGGTCAAGAACCCGACGGCCGCGATGACCGTGTGCGCGGCGCTGGTGGCGCTGTTCCCGATCATCAGCAACACCACGCTGGGCCTGCGCAGCATCGATCCCGACCTGCAGAGCTACTTCAAGCTCAACCGCGCCACGCGCTGGCAGCAACTGGTGCGGCTGCGCATCCCGAGTGCGCTGCCCTACTTCTTCGGCGGCCTGCGCATCTCGAGCGGCCTCGCGCTGATCGGCGCGGTGGTGGCGGAGTTCGTGGCCGGCACCGGCGGCTCGGGCGCGGGACTGGCCTACCAGATCCTGCAGGCGGGCTTCCAGCTGAACATCCCGCGGATGTTCGCCGCGCTGCTGCTGATTTCCCTCACCGGCGTCGCGCTCTTCGTGCTGATGGCCTGGCTCACCAAGGTGGCGCTGGGCTCGTGGCATGCGAGCGAACTTTCCCAGGACTGATCCCAACATGAACGCACAAGAATCCTCCATCGGGCCGCTGCTGCTCGAACTCCCCGACCTCGACTGGATCACCGACGAGGGCCGCGTCGTGCGGCTGTCGCAGGACTTCTCCTGGTTCAGCCCGGTGCTCAAGCGCCAGCTCGAGGGCAAGCATGCCGACGTGGTGGTGCGCCCGCGCAGCGAGGACGAGATCCGCGCGGTGGTCGGCGCCTGCGCGCGCCACGGCGTGCCGATCACCGTGCGCGGCAGCGGCACCGGCAACTACGGCCAGACCACGCCGCTGGCCGGCGGCGTGGTACTCGACATGACCGGCTACAACGCCTGCCTCTGGGTGCAGCCCGGCGTGGCGCGCGCGCAGGCCGGCATCCGCCTGGGCGAGCTCGAGAAGCAGACCAGGGCCAGCGGCCAGGAGATGCGCTGCGTGCCCTCGACCTACCGCAGCGCCACGCTCGGCGGCCTGTTCGGCGGCGGCTTCGGCGGCGTGGGCTCGATCAACTACGGCCCGCTGGGCGCGCCCGGCAACGTGCTCGGCATCCGAGCGATGACCATCGAGCCCGAACCCCAGGTGGTCGAGCTGCGGGGCGCCGAGGCGATGCGCATGCACCACCTGTGGGGCACCAACGGGCTGGTGCTCGAGCTCGAGGTCGCGCTGGCGCCCGCGCATCCGTGGCTCGAGACGCTCGTGACCTTCTCCGATTTCGAGGGTGCGCTGAACTTCGCCGACCGGCTCGCCAACGCGCCGGGCATCGTGAAGCGCGAGGTGTCGTTCTATGCGGCGCCGATCTCGGACCACCTGGCGCAGCTCGCGGCGCACCTGCCCAAGGGCTGCCACACGGTGCTGTCGCTGGTGGCCGAGGCCAGCGAGCCGGCGCTGCTGCAGCTGGTCGAGAGCTTCGGCGGCGCCGTGAGCTACCGCAAGACCGCGGCCGAGGTGCAGAAGAGCAACCGCACCCTGATGGAGTTCACCTGGAACCACACGACGCTGCACGCGCTCAAGGTCGACCCGACCCTGACCTATCTGCAGAGCGGCTTCGTGCCGGGGCGCCACGTGGCGCAGGTCATCGAGATGGAGAAGCTGCTCGGCGGCGAGGTGATGATGCACCTGGAGTTCATCCGCAACGTGGCGGGCCTGATGACCTGCAGCGGTCTGCAGCTGGTGCGCTTCAGCACCGAGGAACGGCTGCAGGAGATCATGCAGATCCACCGCGAGCACGAGGTGCACATCAACAACCCGCACGTGAACATCGTCGAGGACGGCAAGGCCGGCGGCCCGCTGCCGCCCGAGGTGATCGCGGTGAAGCGGCGCTTCGATCCGCTGGGCCTGCTGAACCCCGGCAAGCTGCGCGACTGGCCGGTGAAGCCGCGCGCGGCCGCGGTGGCGGCCTGAGTCAGGCCGCGCGGCGACGGCGCACGAAGGCGACCGCGACGATCGCGCAGGCCAGGCCCCACAGCGGCCACAGCCCGAGGTGCGCGACCCAGCGCGCATAGGGCGTGAGGCCGGTGCGGCCCTCGACCGGGGCCTCGAGCACGCCGCGCGTGAGCCGCGGCAGCGCATGGGTCACGCGGCCCTCGGCGTCGATGACCACGGTGGCGCCGGTGTTGGTGGCGCGCACCATCGGCCGCGCGAACTCGAGCGCGCGCATGCGCGAGATCGCGAGATGCTGGTCGATGGCGATCGAATCGCCGAACCAGGCGATGTTGCTGACGTTGAGCAGGATGGTCGGTGCCGTCGCCGCGTCGCGGAAGTTGGCGCCGATCTCGTCTCCGAACAAGTCCTCGTAGCAGATGTTCGGCGCGATGCGCTGGCCCTGCCAGGCGAGCGCGGGCTGCGCGAGGCCGCCGCTGCGGAAGTCGCCGAGCGGGATGCTCATCATGTCGATGAACCAGCGGAAGCCGAAGGGAATGAACTCGCCGAAGGGCACGAGGTGGTGCTTGCTGTAGGCGTAGGCCGAGGCGGCGCCGGGCCGGAAGCCGAGCACGGTGTTGGTGTAGCCCTGGCGGTCGCCCAGCGGCAGGCCGACCACGGCCGCCTGGCTGCCGCTCGCATAGCGTGCTTGGATCGCCTCGAGGTAGCCCGCGGGCAGCTGCTGCGGCAGCAACGGGATCGCGGTCTCGGGCGTGACCACCAGCGAGGCCCTGGCATCGCGCAGCTGTTCGCCGTACCAGCGCAGCGCGTTCTCGATGCCGCCGTTGGGGACGAACTTCTCGTCCTGCGCGATGTTGCCCTGCAGCAGCGCGACCTGCAGCGTGCCCGCGGCTTCGCCGCGCGAGGGCTGAGCCACGAGCGGAAAGCCGAACACGACCGCGACCAGCAACGCCGCGCCCGCGAGTTCGGCGCGGGCCGCGGGCCGTGCCAGCGCGACCAGTGCGGCCGCCAGGGCCGCCACGGCGCCGATGCCGTAGACGCCGATCCACGGCGCCCAGCCCGAGAGCGGGCCCTCGACATGCGCATAGCCGCCCGCGCCCCAGGGAAAGCCGGTGAACCAGCTGCCGCGCACCAGCTCGGCCAGCGTCCACAGCGCGGCAAAGACCAGTGCGCCTGTGACCGTGCCGCGCGGACCGCGCCGCACGAACCAGGCGCCGGCGAAGGCGTAGTACAGGCCGAGCGCGGCGGCGAGTGCGAGCACCGCGATCGCGGCCAGCGGCGCGGCGAGGCCTCCGTAGGTGTGCATCGAGATGAAGAGCCACCAGAAGGTGCCGCTGAGCCAGGCGGTGGAGAACAGCCAGGCATGCAGCCCGGCGCGGCGCCAGCCCGCTTGCTGCTCGCGCAGCCGGCGCAGCCCGAAGGCGAAGACGGCGAGCGACACCAGCTGCAGCAGCCACATCGGCCGGCCCGAGCCGGGCAAGGCGATCGAGGCGGCCTGCCCCAGTCCGGCCAGCAGGAAGGCCAGGGCCAGCAGTGCGGCGCGCATCAGTCGGCCGCGTCGCCGCCGCGGGCCGGCGACACCTTGAACCAGCGCACCGCGCCGCCCTTGGTGTGCAGCACCACGAAGTCGAAGCCGCCGATCGCATGGTGCTCGCCGCGCTTGGGCACGTGGCCCATCTCGTGCGCGATCAGGCCGCCGATGGTGTCGAAGTCCTCGCTGAGCTGTTCCTCGTCGAACACGATGCCGAAGGCCTCGGCCACGCGCTCGATCGGCGTGTCGCCCGAGACGCGGTAGGTGTGGTCGGCCAGGCCGAAGATGTCGCCCTCGTCCTCGGCGATGTCGAACTCGTCCTCGATCTCGCCGACGATCTGCTCGAGCACGTCCTCGATGGTGATCAGGCCGGCCACGCGGCCGAACTCGTCGATGACGATCGCCAGGTGGTTGCGGTTGCCGCGGAATTCGCGCAGCAGGTCGTTCAGGCCCTTGCTCTCGGGCACGAAGGTGGCAGGCCGCAGCAGCGCGCGGATGTTCAGGCCCGGCGCGCGCTGCAGCTTGAGCAGGTCCTTCGCGAGCAGGATGCCGATGATGTTTTCCTTCTCGCCCTCGTACACCGGGAAGCGCGAGTGCGCGGTGTCGATGACCAGGTGCAGCAGCGCGTCGTAGGGCGCGTCGATGTTGACCAGGTCCATGCGCGGCGCCGCGACCATCACGTCGCCGGCCGTCATGTCGGCCATGCGCAGCACGCCTTCGAGCATCACGCGCGATTCGGCGCCGATCACCTGGTTGTCTTCGGCATCCGCCAGGGTTTCGATCAGCTCGTCGCGCGAGTCCGGACCGGGATGGATGAATTCGGCGAGCTTCTGGAGAAAGCCGCGCTTGTCTTCCCGTTCGACGGGTGCGCGTTCAGGGTGAGGTTCGGCCACTGCGGGAGGGCGTAGTTGGGGGGAGTGCAAGGATACCGGATTGCATGTGACAGGCTCTACCGGGTCCGCCTGGGGGTATGCAAGGAGCGTTCCCGGGCAGGGCCGGGCCGCCCGAGGGCCTTATTGCGCGGACTTGCCGCGCGCGTCGCGCACGCCGCTGCGGACTTCCTGCAGGCTGGCCAGGAAGGCCCAGAACTGCTTGGCGCGCGACTTGAGGTGGAAGTCGACCGCCGCGTAGTGCTCGAGCGCGATCTCGCTCATGCGGCTGTCGAAGGTGGCGCTCGGCAGTTGCAGATGGGCTTCCGATTCGGAACCGCTGCGCACCACGGTGGCGCCGGCATTGCGCGCGATCTTGAGCATCGCGGCGTTCTCGCTCAGCGCATGGATGAACAGCATGCCCACGCCCTCGTTGCGCGCCACGACCACGGCGCGTTCGAACAGCCGGGCGCCATAGCCGCGTCCGCGGGCATGGGCCGAGACGGAAACACCGAATTCGGCGCAGTCGCTGTGCTGGTCGTCGGGCGCGAAGGCCAGGTGGGCCATCGCGATCAGCTCGAGCTTGCGGTTGTAGATGCCGAACAGTTCGTCGCGGTCGAAGTCGAGGCCGTCGACATAGCGCTGCACCTGCTCGTCGCCCGCGGCATAGCCGAAGCGCAGGTAGCGGTCGTGGGCGCTGAGCGCCAGCAGGTGGCGCGCGATGCGCTCGCGCTCGCGCGGGCCGATCGAGCGGATCGGCACCATGACGGGCTGCGGCGCGGCAACGGCGCGTGGTTGGGCCTCAACCATCGGCGCCTTCAGAAAAGAGCCGAGGCCGAGGGATGCCCTGAGGAGGTCCTTGGCGGTAAGCATGGCTTGAATGTAAGGGTTTTCCCTTAACCCACAAGCCCGGCGGGACACTTTCGTGACTCATTTGTGAATCAATACCCGAAAGCGTGTGTCCGGAGCAACTTTTTCGTGCCTAGACCGGCACGGCTGTGGTGGCTTTGACACGGTCCAGCACGAAACTTGTCTTGCAGTCCTGCACGCTCGGGTGCTTGAGCAGGGTGTCCATGATGAAGCGGCTGTAGTGGGCCATGTCGGCCACGACCACGCGCAGCAGGTAATCCATCTCGCCCGTGAGGGCGGCGCACTCGACGACTTCGGGCCAGGTCTGCACACTGGCGCGGAACAGGTCCATGGGGTTGCGCTTGTGGCTCTCGGTGTGCTTTTCGAGCCGCACGTTGAGATAGGCCGTGAGGCCCAGCCCGACGGCCTCGGGCTTGACCAGCGCCACGTAGCGGTCGATCACGCGCTGCTCCTCGAGCCGCTTGACCCGGCGCAGCACGGCGCTGGGCGAGAGGCTGACCTGCTCGGCGATCTGGTCGTAGGTGGCGCGGCCATCTGCTTGCAGCGTGCGCAGAATCAGCCGATCTATCTTGTCGAGTGCTTCCATAAGGAGATTTTTGCACTTTTCCTGCAATCTATCCAAGAAACACGCCCGCAAACGCTGAAATCATGAGCGGCAGTCGACCTACATTGCTGCACTGGCCGAGCCGCCATCCTTTTACTTTCCCCTCGATCCCAACTTCTTCGGAGACTGCCATGAGCCACGCCGACGCGCCCGCCTTCACGCCCTGGGACAACCCCATGGGCACCGACGGCTTTGAATTCATCGAATACGCGGCACCCGATCCGGTCGCCATGGGCAAGGTCTTCGAGCGCATGGGCTTCACGGCCATCGCCAAGCATCGCCACAAGAACGTGCTGCTGTACCGCCAGGGCGAGATCAACTTCATCCTGAACGCCGAGCCCGATTCGTTCGCGCAGCGCTTCGCGCGCGAGCACGGCCCGAGCGTGTGCGCCATCGCCTTCCGCGTGCAGGACGCCAAGGCCGCCTACGAGCGCGCCACCTCGCTGGGCGCCTGGGGCTTCGCCGACAAGGCCGGTCCGGGCGAGCTGAACATCCCCGCCATCAAGGGCATCGGCGACAGCCTGATCTACCTGGTCGACCGCTGGCCCGGCAAGAACGGCGCGAAGCCCGGCGACATCGGCAACATCGGCTTCTACGACGTGGACTTCGAGCCGCTGCCGGGCGTGGCCTCGCAGGACGCCCTGACCACCAAGGGCAACGGCCTGACCTACATCGACCACCTGACGCACAACGTCTACCGCGGCCGCATGAACACCTGGGCCGGTTTCTACGAGAAGCTGTTCAACTTCCGCGAGATCAAGTACTTCGACATCGAAGGCCAGGTCACCGGCGTGAAGAGCAAGGCCATGACCAGCCCCTGCGGCAAGATCCGCATCCCGATCAACGAAGAGGGCAAGGAACAGGCCGGCCAGATCCAGGAGTACCTGGACATGTACAAGGGCGAAGGCATCCAGCACATCGCGATGGGCTCGGACGACCTCTACGAGACGGTCGACGCGCTGCGCGCCAAGGGCGTGACCTTGCTGGACACCATCGACACCTACTACGAGCTGGTCGACAAGCGCATCCCGGGCCACGGCGAGAGCGTGGAAGAGCTGCAGAAGCGCAAGATCCTGATCGACGGCAAGAAGGACGCGCTGCTGCTGCAGATCTTCAGCGAGAACCAGCTCGGCCCGATCTTCTTCGAGTTCATCCAGCGCAAGGGCGACGACGGCTTCGGCAACGGCAACTTCAAGGCGCTGTTCGAGAGCATCGAGCTCGACCAGATGCGCCGCGGCGTGCTGAGCGCCGCAAAATAAGCGCTCCTTCCACCCTCCAGGAGCCCCGCATGCGCAACATCCTCTCGATCGGCCTGACCACCCTCGCTGCGGCGGTCGTTCTCTCGGGATGCGCGGCGGGGCCGGGAGGCGCGACGGCCGCCAGCGCCGCGGGCTCGCACCTCGACAGCGTGCAGAAGGCGGCCGTGCTGCGCATCTGCACGCCGGGCGACTACCGCCCGTTCAGCTTCCAGAAGGCCGATGCCTCGTTCGAAGGCATCGACGTCGACCTGATGGCCGACTTCAGCGCCAGCCTGGGCGCCAAGCCCGAGTGGATCAAGACCACCTGGGCAAACCTGCTGCCCGACCTCGCGGCCGGCAAGTGCGACATCGCCGTGGGCGGCGTGTCGGTGACCACCGACCGCCAGAAGCGCGCCTTCTTCAGCGCGCCCTACATGGTCAACGGCAAGACGCCGATCGCGCGCTGCGCCGACGTGGGCAAGTACCAGAGCGTGGCCGACATCGACAAGCCGGCCACGCGCGTCATCTTCAATCCGGGCGGCAGCAACGAACGCTTCGCCCGCACCAACTTCAAGCAAGCCCGGCTCACGCTGCACGGCGAGAACGTGACGATCTTCGACGAGATCCTCGCCAACCGCGCCGACGTGTTCGTGACCGAGTCGGCCGAGGCGATCGTGCAGCAGAAGCTCAAGCCGGGCCTGTGCGCGATCAATCCCGACAAGCCGCTGCAATACGGCGAAATGGCCTGGATGCTGCCGCGCGACGATGTGGCCTTCAAGGCCTATGTCGACCAATGGCTGCACCTTCAGCAGGCCGGCGGCGACTTCCAGCGCGTCATGGACCGCTGGCTCAAGTAATCAACCGAAGCACCCATGGACACCCCTGCCACCGTCGTCACGCCCGCCGTTTACGGCGCCTCCGATCGCCCGCCGCGCGGCGACTATTCGCGGGGCGGCACGGTGCAGGCCGACTACACCTGCGCGCAGGACTGGGCGAGCTACACGGCGGCCGACCACGACACCTACAAGCGGCTCTACGAGCGCCAGGCCGCGCAGTTGCCGGGGCTGGCCTGCGATGCCTTCATCAACGCGCTGCCGCTGCTGGGCGTGAAGGACCGCATCCCGCGCTTCGAGGAGCTCAACGAACGGCTGCACAAGGCCACCGGCTGGGAGATCGTGGCGGTGCCGGGGCTGATTCCCGAGCTGCCTTTCTTCACGCTGCTCGCGAACCGCAAGTTTCCGGTCACCGACTGGATCCGCAAGCCCGAGGAGTTCAACTACATCGTCGAGCCCGATGTGTTCCACGACCTGTTCGGGCACGTGCCGATGCTGTTCGACCCGACCTTCGCGGACTACGTGCAGCGCTATGGCGCGGGCGGCATCAAGGCCCATGAACTCGATGCCGGCGAGAAGCTGGCGCGGCTGTACTGGTACACGGTGGAGTTCGGGCTGATCCGCCAGCCCGATGGTCTGCGCGCCTATGGCGCCGGCATCCTGAGTTCGGTCGGCGAGCTGCAGCACGCGGTGCGCTCGAACGAGCCGCTGCGGCTGCCGCTCGATCTGCTGCGCACCATGCGCACGCTCTACAAGATCGACACCTACCAGGCCAACTACTTCGTCATCGACAGCTTCGCGCAGCTGTTCGACCTGACCGAGCCCGACTTCGCGCCGCTGTACCGAGCGCTGGAGACGGCGACCGACATTCCGGCCGGCGTGCTGCAGCCCGGCGAATCCGGCAAGGCCTGAGCTTCCTTTTTTCGGCAGCCGCGCCGAAGTGCGCGGCTCGCGCCGGCTCCATGCATCGATCGGCAGCTATCGCGCAGGCGACAGCCGATGCATTTACCTAGGACAAGCCCGCTGGTCGCTTGTCCTGTGCGGCTCCCACAATCCGCGCCAAAGGAGCTTGCATGCAGACATCCGCGCGACAGCACTATCCGGCCGGCGTACCGCACGAGATCGATCCCGAGCAGTACCGATCGCTTTCCCACATGTTCGACGAAGCTTTCGGCCGCTATGCCGACCGCCCGTTCTCGGTGTGCATGGAGCGCTGGATGTCGTACGGCGAGCTCGATGCGCAGTCGAAGGCACTCGGCGCCTGGCTGCAGTCGCGCGGGCTCGAGCCCGGCGCGCGGGTGGCGATCATGCTGCCGAACATCCCGCAGTTCGCGGTCACCATGTGTGCCGTGCTGCGCGCCGGCTACACCTGCGTGAACGTCAATCCGCTGTACACCGCGCGCGAGCTCGAGCACCAGCTCAAGGACTCGGGCGCGACGGCGATCGTGATCCTCGAGAACTTCGCCTCCACGCTCGAGCAGGTGATCGAGAAGACGCCCGTGAAGCACGTGGTCATCACGGCAATGGGCGACCTGCTCGGCGGCCTCTACGGCAGCTGGATCACGCTCGCGGTGCGGCACCTGAAGAAGATGGTGCCGCCGTTCAAGCTGCCGCTGAGCGATGGCCGCACGGTCACGCCGTTCTCGCAGGCGCTCGCCGAAGGGCGCGGCCGCACGCTGGCCGCCGACAAGAGCACGCTCGATTCGATCGCCTTCCTGCAATACACGGGCGGCACGACCGGGCTGTCGAAGGGCGCGGTGCTCACGCACCGCAACATCGTGGCCGCCACCCTGCAGGCCGAGGCCTGGTTCACGCCGGCGCTCTCGCGCGCGGGCGACCTCGCGAAGGTCAACAGCATCGCGGCGCTGCCGCTGTATCACATCTTCGCGCTCACCCTGTGCCTGCTCGTGATCCGCCAGGGCTCGCACATGACGCTGGTGCCGAACCCGCGCGACTTCGACAAATTCATCGCGGTGCTGAAGAAGCGGCCGTTCCACATGCTGCCGGCGGTGAACACGCTGTTCAACGCGCTGTTGATGCATCCCGAGTTCAAGACCATCGACTTCTCGACGCTGTTCGTCTCGCAGGCCGGCGGCATGGCCGCCTCCGAAGGCACGGCGAAGCGCTGGTTCGAGGCCACCGGTTGCCCCATGATCGAAGGCTGGGGCATGAGCGAGACCTGCGCGATCGGCACCAACAACCCGGTGTCGAACACCAAGTTCACCGGCACCATCGGCCTGCCGTTGCCGAGCATCGAGATCGCGATCAAGGACGATGAAGGCAATTCGATGCCGATCGGCGAATCGGGCGAGCTCTGCATCAAGGGACCGAACGTGATGAAGGGCTACTACAACCAGCCGGCCGAGACGGCGGCGGCCTTCACCGCCGACGGCTTCATGCGCACCGGCGACGTCGCCGTGATGCAGGAGGACGGCTACAGCCGCATCGTCGACCGCAAGAAGGACATGATCCTGGTCAGCGGCTTCAACGTGTTCCCGAACGAACTCGAGAACGTGATCTCGCTGTGCCCCGGCGTGGTGGAATGCGCGGCCATCGGCGTGCCCGACGAGAAGCAGGGCGAGGCGATCAAGGTGTTCGTGGTGCGCCGCGACCCGAGCCTGACCGAGGAGGCTGTGCTGCAATACTGCAATGGACAACTCACGGGCTACAAGCGCCCACGGCACATCGAATTCCGCGATGCGCTGCCCAAGACCAACGTCGGCAAGATCCTGCGCCGCGAACTCCGCACCACCGCCTCCGCGGGCCATTGAGTGAGCGCGGCGGCGGCCGCCGGGTTACCGGCGAATGTCGTCGTGCTCGAGCGTGGGTGGCTGTCGTCCAACAACATCCTCGTGATCGGGGCCGATGAGACGGCGCTGATCGATACCGGCTATGTGGCGCACGCCGAGCAGACGGTGGCGCTGGTCGAGTCGGCATTGGCCGGGCGGCCGCTGGATCAGGTGCTCAACACGCATCTGCACAGCGACCATTGCGGCGGGAATGCGGCGCTGCAGGCGCGCTATCCGGACCTTCGCATCGAGATCCCGCCGGGCGAGGCGGCGCTGGTGGAGCGCTGGGATGAAGAAGGGCTGAGCTTCAGGGCGACGGGGCAGAGCTGTCCGCGGTTTCGCGTCTCGGGGTTGCTGCAGCCTGGGACGGAGCGCGAGGTCGGCGGGCTGCGCTGGCAGATCCATGCGGCACCGGGTCACGATCCGCATTCGGTCATTCTTTTCGAGCCTGTGTCGCGAACCTTGGCGTCGGCTGATGCGCTTTGGGAAAACGGGTTCGGTATCGCTTTCCCGGAGCTGAAGGGCGAACCGTCGTTCGGAGAGATGGCGGCCACCCTGGATCTGATTGAACGCCTGGCGCCATCGATCGTGATTCCGGGGCACGGGTCGATCTTCACGGACGTGGAGGCCGCGCTGAAGGTCGCGCGGCGGCGGCTCGAGGGGCTGCAGCGGAATCCCGTCAAGCATGCGCGGCATGCGATCAAGGTGCTGATCAAGTTCAAGCTGCTGGAGAAGCAGCGGATGTCGCGTGGCGACTGGATGGCCTGGGTGCGCGAGACGCCTTATCTGGCCATGGTGTGCGCTCGGTTCTTCGAGGGCGTGGCGCTGGGCGCCTTGGCACAGGAGATCTTGGCCGAACTCGTCGCTGCGCGGGCTGCTGAAATCACGGAAAACGAGGTTCGGAACCTCTGATTTTTTGAAATGATCGAGCCTGCTTAGGGCGCCCCGATTTCATTCAAATAAAGCGCTGCCTGTTTATTCGAATTGCCCATAAAAAAGCGCCCTGTCGTGGACGAGGCGCTTTTTGTTTCTTGTTTTGCTTTCGCCAAGAAAAAAGCCCCAACCGATTGGCTGGGGCTTTTTTGGCTGTAAGAGCCTGACGATGACCTACTTTCACACGGGAACCCGCACTATCATCGGCGCTGAGTCGTTTCACTGTCC
>NZ_JBWKMZ010000033.1:0-27446 GCF_059415325.1 Variovorax sp. GW821-FHT10D07
TCGAGGTGGTGCAGGCCGTGGCCGCGCAGGGCGTGACCATCCTGCTGGTCGAGCAGAACGCCAACCGCGCGCTGCAGCTGGCCGACCGCGGCTACGTGATGGAGTCGGGCCTGATCACCATGTCGGGCGATGCCAAGGGGCTGCTCAGCGATCCGAAGGTGCGCGCGGCGTACCTGGGCGAGTAAGCGGCGCGGCGGGCCTTTCGAGGCCACGCAAAAAAAAGGGCGGCGGTGCGAGGCACCGGCCGCCCTTTGTCTTGTGTGTGCGAGCTCAGTCGACCTTCGCGCCCGTGGCCTTCACCACCTGCTCGTACTTGCCGAGTTCGCTCTTCATGAAGGCGCCGAACTGCGCGGGCGTGCTGGCCACCGGCTCCGCCAGCAGCAGCGCGAAGCGCGACTTGGTCTCCGGCGCGTTCAGCGCGTCGACGAAGGCATGGTTGAGCTTGGCGATCACATCCGGCGGCGTATGGGCCGGCGCGACCAGGCCCCACCAGGTGTCGATCGAGAAGTCCTTGAGCGTGTCCGACACCGGCGGCACCTCGGGCAGGGCGCTGCTGCGCTGCAGGGTGGTCACGGCGATCGCCTTGAGCTTGCCCGAGCGGATGTTGGGCGCGGCGGTGGCGAGGTTGTCGAAGTTGAAGTCGACCTGGCCCGACACCAGCGCCAGCTGCGCCGGGTTGCCGCCGTTGTAGGGGATGTGCACCGCGAAGATGCCGGCCGCCTTCTTGAACATCTCGCCCGCCAGATGGCCGGCGCTGCCGTTGCCGCCGCTGCCGTAGTTGAGCTTGCCGGGGTTGGCCTTGGCGTAGGCGATCAGGTCCTTGAGCGTGGCGATCTTCAGGCGCTGCGCGGTCTCGGCGTTCATCACCAGCACGTTGGGCACGCGGACCATCTGCGTGATCGGCGCGAAGTCGGTGGCCGCGTTGAAGGGCATCTTGCTGTAGAGCCAGGGGTTCACCGCGTTGGTGGCGGTGGCCGCGATGCCGATGGTCAGGCCGTCGGGCGCGGCCTTGGCAACGATGTCGGCGCCGATGTTGCCGCCCGCGCCGGGCTTGTTGTCGATGATCACCGGGCCGCCGAGCGTGTCGCGCACGCGTTCGGCCAGCGCGCGCGCCGTCACGTCGATGGGGCCGCCGGCCGCGTAGGGCACAACGAGGCGGATCGGCCGCTGCTGCTGGGCCAGGGCGGGGGTGCCGGTGGCCAGGGCGAGCGTGGAGAGGGCGAGGGTGGCGAGGAAGGTCTTGCGGGTTGTCATGCCCCGGATTGTCGGTGCGCCGCGCGGTGCTTGCAGCGTGGCTATCCCTAGCCGGCGCGCCGCCCGGCCGCGCTCAGGGCAGTGCCTTGTCGGCCTCGGTGGTGAACGCGTCGGCGAAGAACTCTTCCTCGGGCAGGCCCGCGAGCGCCACGTAGTCGCGCTTGGCCGAGTCGACCACGATCGGCGCGCCGCAGGCGTAGACCTGGTGGCCCGAGAGGTCGGCGAAGTCCTCCAGCACGGCGGCATGGACGAAGCCGGTGCGGCCGGTCCAGTTGTCCTCGGGCGTGGCGTTGGAGATCACGGGCACGTAGCGCAGGTTCGGCATCTGCGCGAGCTGCTCGCGCACCCAGTCGTCCATGTAGAGGTCCTCGGGCCGGCGGCCGCCCCAGTAGAGCGTGGCGGGGCGGTCGATGGCCTTGAACTTCATGTGCTCGAGCAGCGCCTTGATCGGCGCGAAGCCCGTGCCCGAGGCCAGCAGGATCATCGGCTTGTCGGAATCCTCGCGCAGGAAGAAGCTGCCGTAGGGGCCCTCGATGCGCAGGATCTCCTTTTCCTTCATGGTGAGGAACACGTGGTCGGTGAACTTGCCGCCCGGCAGGTGGCGCAGGTGCAGCTCGATGCCGGTGCCCGGCTCGCCCAGCGTGTGCGGCGCATTGGCCATCGAGTAGCTGCGGCGCGCGCCGTCGCGCAGGATGAATTCCACGTACTGGCCCGCGTAGAACTGCAGCGGCTCGCCGGCCGGCAGCTGCAGGCGGACCTGCATCACGTCGTGCGACTTGCGCGCGAGCGCGAGCACCCGCACCGGCATCTTGCGGATCGGGTGGGCGCCGGCCTCGGTCACCTGGCGCGATTCGAGCACCACATCGCTGCGCGCGCGGGCGCAGCAGGTCAGCACGAAGCCCGCGAGCTGTTCCTCCGCGCTCAGGGCCTTGCTCTGGTGCGGGCCGAGCTCGACCTCGCCCGAGAGCTTGCGGCACTTGCACGAGCCGCAGGCGCCGTCCTTGCAGCCATAGGGCAGGCCGATGCCCTGGCGGATGCCGGCAGCGAGGATGGTTTCGTCGCCTTGCGCCGCGAAATGGCGGCCGCTGGGTTCGACGGTGATGGAAAAGCCCGCCTCATGCGGCGCTGCAACAGTCATCGGTATTCTTCGGCTTGGATCAGCCCGTTACATGGGGGCTGAAAAAGAAAAGGGAACCCGAATTTTGCCTTCAATCCATAGCCCCTCCGGCGCGCTGCCGGCGCGCTTCCGCCGGACGCGTCTCCTGATCGTCGGCTGCGGCGACGTCGGCCAGCGCGTGGCGCGCGATCTGCGCGGGCGCGTGTCGCTGGTGGCGCTCACCTCCTCGGCCGAGCGCGTGAGCGCTTTGCGCGCCGCGGGCATCCGGCCGTTGATCGGCAATCTCGACGATCCCAAGACCCTGCGCCGCCTGTCGGCCCTGGGCACGCGCGTGCTGCACCTGGCACCGCCGCCGCGCGACAGCGGCTCGGCCTGGTGGCGCGACCAGCGTACCGCCGCGCTGGTGCGCGCGCTGCGGCTGCGCGGCCTGCCCGATGCGCTGGTCTACGGTTCGACCAGCGGCGTCTATGGCGATTGCGGCGGCGCGCGCGTGAACGAGACCCGCACCGTGCGTCCCGACACGCCGCGCAGCCACCGGCGCGTCGATGCCGAGCGCGCCGTGCGCTGGTTCGGCCGCAGCACCGGCGTGCGCGCCAGCATCCTGCGCATCCCGGGCATCTACGCGCCCGATCGCGAGGGCGGCACGCCGCGCCAGCGGCTGCAGCGCGGCACGCCGGTGCTGCGGCGCGAGGACGACGTCTACACCAGCCACATCCATGCCGACGACCTCGCGCGCGCCTGCATCGCGGCGCTGTTCCGCGGCCGGCCGCAGCGCATCGTGCATGCCTCGGACGACACCGAGCTGCGCATGGGCGACTACATCGACCTCGCGGCCGACCTCTACGGCATGCCGCGCCCGCCGCGGGTGGCGCGCGAGGAGGCCGAGCGCCAGCTGCCGCTGCAGCTGCTGAGCTTCATGGGCGAATCGCGCCGGCTCGACAACACGCGGCTCAAGCGCGAGCTGCGCGTGCGGCTCGCGCATCCGACGGTGCATACCGGGCTGCGCGAGAACGCCGGCTAGAACTTGTACTGCAGCTTCAGCCACGCATTGCGCGGCGTGCCCTCGGTGTAGCCGTTGTAGCCGCCGAGTCCCGCGTAGTAGCGCTTGCCGCCGAGGTTCTCGATGTTGAGGCTCGCGCTCAGCTGCCGGCTGAACTCGTAGCGCGCCATCAGGCCGATCAGCGTCACGCTGCCCTGGGTGGCGCGGCCGAGGCCGTAGTTCTCGTCGAAGTAGATGCCGTTCTGGTAGCTCAGGCTGCCTCCCAGCGTGAGCCGGCTCCAGTCGCCGGGCAGTCGGTAGCTGGTCGAGCTGCGCAGCATGCGGCGCGGCAGGGAGGTGTTGAGCAACACGCCCGACACCGTGGCCTTAAAGCCCTGGGTGCGCGTGCCTTTCACGCGCGTGCTTGCTAAATCTTTAGCCTTGGTCATTTTTTCGATTTCGGTGCCTCACCAATAGGACGGTCCGTGGATCAAGATTCAATTGGATACGCCTAGAGGTGGATTGAGCAGTAACCAATTTTTCAATTGGAGAGCATCGTCGACGCCAACAGCGCATTCCTGTACAAAGTGGGACCGTTCTCTTCAAGCAATGGAAGATCTCGATATCGGATTTGTTTCGTCAGTTTTCTGCCAATCGCTGGGATCGTTGTCTGTCCCAGATCAGGCGCGACTTATTGGCTCATGCTCACGGTGATGCGCCTATCTGCGGGAGATATGTGAATCCGCATGTTCCTTCGGGCGACGATTAACTAGCGTTCAGCATGTTCCAGGTCTGCACGGCGAAGTTTGCAACGGTGAGAGAGAGGCCGCTGCGTTCATGAGCCAAGTCGCGGACGAGATGCTCTGATGGCGCGCTCCAAACTGGAGAATCATAGTTTTTCGGGGACGATGTCGCCCGCTGGCCGCTGGCCGCTGGCCGCTGGCCGCTTGCCCGAACCGCCGCAAGGAGAACTTTCACAAGGTCACACTTTGGTACTTCTTGTGCATGGTCGGCATCGGAAGCAGTTACTGCAGCTTGCACATCGAGCGCGTGCTGATCAGATTGCTGGCGCTTCTGATTGGTGCCATCGGCGATAACTAGCCCAAGCTGCTGCGGACCCTCCTGCGGTTCCTCTTCATGGCCATTGACCTAGCGCCGCAGCAAAGGGACCCGTCATGAACTGGGACATCGCCCGGCTCTACGCGTTGCCCATCTGGCGCGCCAGCGCCGCGATCCTCGTCAACGTTGGCTGCCGATTCAACGCCATGCCCAAGAACACAAGGTAACCGGTAGTGGTCGCGATCTGGGGGGCGATGGCCGTAGGCATGGCGGTTGGCGAATGCCCGGTCTCGGCATGGTCCTACTGGCCTACGCCTGGGCCCGTTGCTACTGTGCTGTGCGCGGGCCTGAGCCGGCGACGTCGCACCCGGCGCGGTCACCGATTCGATCAACCTGCCGGAGGATTCCGATGGATCTCGTTGACGTCATGAGCAGGGAGCTTATGCCAGCGTAGGCCATCTTGCGGCCTGGGCTGCACAGGCCCGCGTCATGCTGCTCGCCATCGGACTGCATAAATCGCGCGTCGAGCGCATTTGCCAGATGGGAAACGTCCTGTCCGAAGCTTCTGACAGTCGAGCGCAGCGGCGGGGTAAGGGCGTGTTCACGCCCCCGGCAAGTGCCGATCACCATAGCCCTTGCGCGGCGTGCGAGGCGTCATTCGACATCCCGGCAATCATCTGGGCACTACTTAAGACCGACGAAATGATCGCCACTGGCGTTTGCACGGCTCCTGATCTTCACTGACTCACTTCCGGCGGAGGATGATGCCGGCGCGTCATCGGATCATCTACGCGCACAGTCGCTGGGCAAAAATGCTCAACCCACCTTCATGCCGACGCTTGCGACGCTTTTGCTTACCTGGCAGCCGGCTGCAACAGCGCGTGGTTCGCTACATCCAGCGAGCCCTACCCGAATCTCACCTCTCCTGCCCCAGGCCTGGCAGCCCCGACCATTACGGTGCTTGCCAACGTGTTCGGCGGCCTTGAGCAGAGATCGGAAGACTTGGCGCGACTTGCTGGAGAACGAGGAGCGGCCGGCGCACTTTGCAAGCACTTCTACGACGCGCCGACAACGCGCCAGACGCAAACTACAACTCTAACTCTGAATTCGGCGAGGCTGCGGCCGTTCAATGGTCATGCGAGACGCGAAATAAAGCAACAAGAAGGGAGAGAGCGAGACCACCGGAAAAGCCATCCGGGCAGCAAAAGAAGTCATCCCACCCCAGACCAGCACCATCATGCTGCAAGCGATGATGACTACTCCGAACCCATTGAATAATTTCATGGAATAAACAAGGCGGCATAGCTTTGCCACCAAATAAGCCATGACTGCGCCGGTTAATAAACCCCACCATCCAAGATAGAAAATATGGTCGCCTATTAGTGTGGATGCGATGGAGTGACCCTCGTCCGCTAAGGATGGGTCCAGATTGTCCAGAACATATTGAAAACCGAAGGCAAATGGCTTGTCGGGCCATACCCCACGGGGAACCCATGCAAAAAGTGTGAAAAGGATTTGATCAAAAAAGCCGGAAATATTAATTCCTTGTTGCGCATACGCTTCAAAAAAAGTATCGGCAAGACGATAGGGCTGGATAGCAGAATCATCCATGGCCGCAGTTAAATTAAAAGAAACATCATCGATGGCCTTTCGGCTGGTTAACAGTAGGCTTCCCGCGATTGGGCCGACCGAAAAGGCAACTCTATTGACCTTGATTCCTTGGGCATATAGAAAGTACACAATGCCAACGATGAGAATGCCGAAGGTCACGGTGCGTCCGTAACCGCCCCAGCCAATTACGTAATAAAAAACAAAAGTGGAAATAAAGGCGATAAAAAGAAGTATGTTTCTTATGGTGCGTCCTGGTTGTAGGCAAATCGCATAAAACATAACGAAAGGCGAAAGAAAATAAAGCGCCAAATCACCCGCCAGCGACGCACCAATCACTGCCAGCCACGCAAAAAACAAGTAAACAAAATATCTGCCATGCGCCTTTGCGGGCGGTTGGTATTCCATCCCGGTGGCAAAATGCAAAAATATGAAAGAGATGGCTGCTGACGCGTAGAACAGTGCATACGATGTGCCGAGAAAAAGGCCATTCATAAACGCCGGAAAATAGATGAACACCGAAAAGCCAACCAAGAACATTACATGAATGCCAGATCGGGGATTCACTTGGTGGATCATCATTGCCAAGATGATCGTTGCCATGACGGCATCGACAACAAACGACTCGAACAGTGCTGAAAGCATCACAGAGGCCAGCAGAACCGTCCAGGTAGTGAGGGTCGTTTTTTTGATTGTGAGGCCCACTGGGGCTCCTGCTCCGTATGTTGGTGCGCGGATGGTAGCAGCAGGGACTCATCGCCCATCGATACCACCAACGATGGCTGCGAGCGTTACTCGGAGCCGTTGCGTTGGTGGCACCACCTGCCAGACTTGGCGTGGCTCCTCGATCCGTAGCTTCCGCGCAGACCGAACGTGTCGCAGGCCTCCCATAGATCTACCACCATGGAGTACGGCCCCGGCTCGTGCATGCGGTTTATTTTCCGATGTTTACCATGCCGCGCAACGCGGCATCTGGGCGGTAGGCGGTCGCTTTCGTCGGCGAGAAGGAGGTAAAAACTACGGAATCTCTGTATGAATATAAGGGGTACCCTCTTTGCTCCAGCGAGCAACTGATACTGGATAAATATCCATGTATTATGAGATTCCCAGCCCAATGCGGCTACTTTTTTCACGCCCAATCATGAAGTTCGGGTACACCATCATTTATGTCCCCGATGTCGCTGCATCCTTGTCTTTCTTTGAGGCGGCATTCGGGTTCTCCAGACGGTTCTTGCACGAGTCCGGCACATACGGCGAACTGGAAACCGGGGCAACAACGCTTGCCTTCGCGGCCCACGAACTGGCGGCAATGAACTTCAAGACAGGACACGTTTCTGCCTCGTCCTCCCCCGCTCCACTTGGTATGGAAGTGGCCCTTGTGACGGACGAAGTTCAGGCAGCCCATACTCACGCGCTTGCTTCCGGAGCTGTCGAACTGAGCCCGCCAATCACCAAGCCGTGGGGGCAAGTTGTCTCCTACGTTCGTTGCCCCGATGGGACGCTTGTCGAACTTTGCTCGCCCATCGCAGCCTGATCGACTATCACGCCTTTCTCACGATGTCGTCGTAGGTCACCGGCGCGGTGACTGCGACGTTCAAGTCCATCGCTAGCGCCTTCAGGCCGTTGGCGGTGATGTCCAACTCACGGTTGCTGTTCTCCTCGCCGCCGCCGGCCATGAGCTGCAGGAAGTCCACGAACAGCACGTCAAGGCCATGCTCGCGCCTGACCTTGATCGCCTTGCGCCGGATGTCCAGCAGGCTCAGGGCCGCCTGATCGTCGTGCACGAGGCGAAGGCCTCCCAGGCGCTCCGCCGCGAGCGTGACGGCCACCCACATCTCATCGGCCTTGGGATCGGCGCGCAGGATCCGCCCGAGGTCTATCGAGCCCTCGGCAGCCGTGTGCCGATGCACGAGCTGGCTGATCGGCATCTCCTGCGACAGGAACAGCACGCCGTATTGGCGGGCCATCGCGCGTGCGATCGCAAGAGAAACCGCAGTTTTGCCATGCTTCGGCCTCGCCCCGAGCACCAGCAGCTCGCCTCGCCGCAGGCCACCATTGAGCAGGCGGTCGAGGCCATGGATGCCGGTCGCGATCGCGGGATTCTTGCCCTCGCTCAGCTCTTCGAGCAGCTTGAGGTATTCGGCCAGCGAGGCGGTCACGTGCTGGGGCTCGCGCCTAGACTTCGCGACCGACAACCGCGCCAGGATCATTTGGGCCTTGTCGATCAGTTCGGCCGGCGGCGCCTGCGCGCCCGCAATCTCGATGATCTCGGCGTCGGCCCGCATCAACTGCCGCTGCTGGTGGCGCGCGCTGACGATTGCAGCATGCCGGCGCAGCGCCGCGGCGCCGGGTACGAACTGCGCCAGTTCGTGCAGGCGCGCCAGCCCGTCGTCGCCGACCTGACCGCCAGCCCGCATGGCATCGAAGACGGTCACCACGTCGAACGCATCGCCGGCGCGAGCGATACGCAGGATGGTGCCGAACACATCGCGGTGGAATGGCTGATAGAAGGCTACCGGCTCCAGGTTGGCGACCCGGCCGAGCACCTCGTTATCGAGCAGCAGGCCGCCCAGCAAAGCAGCCTCGGCCTCAAGGCTGTGCGGCATCGTGCCGGGCAGGACCTGGCCCAAGGGCATAGCTTCGGTCATGTGCCCTCCGCCACGTGGTATCGCCCGTTCAGCACGGCCTCGAACTTGCTGGCCGTCATCAGCCAGGCGAGATCGCAGCTGGCCCACTTCGCATCGCGGCCGGTCAGGAAATCGCTGCGCTCCACGTGGCGGAAGAACTTGCGAAACCACTCGACCCCCTGCTCCTGAGTCTCGGCGATGCGCGTGCCAGCACGCTCGCCACGTTCGTGATTTGACGTCAGCACCCATCGCCATCGCTGTCGCATCGCCGTTGCCGACCTGCCAGCTCGGAACAGCGATCGCCGGACTTGGGGCAGCATCGGCAAGGTTTGCTCGTAGGCATCGATCAATTCATCGAAAGGGCAGGCCGGCACGGCGTCGGCTTTGCCGACAGAGGCGTAAGCCTCCAGTTCTGTCTCTCCCTCTGTCTCTGTCTCTGGTACAGCAACCTGCAAGCGAGCTGCCTCCGTGTTGCTAGCATCCTGCTCGCGAGCCGTCGGCACGGCGCTAGCGGGTTGCTTGCCCTGCGCTTCGGCGACCTCGAAGAATCCAGCCTCGATCAGGGGTTGCAGGCCGGCTTCGATGTCTCGCCCTTCCGCGCGCAGCCGGAACGCGAGTTCCTCGATAGAGCCATCAAAGGAACCATCCTTCGACTCGCTGGCGATCAGCCAGAGCATCGGTGCAAGCGCTTTGCTAGCGAGCGGCAAGCGCTGATACTTCCGATCGTCGAGCAGCGCCTTGTGCAGCTTGATCCACGGCGGCGACCGATCCTTGTAGTGTTGGAACGTCGACCAGTTCTTGGGAACGAGCTTCATCATGGGGCCGCCCCCAGTTCGCCCAGGCGCTCGGCGACGAAGATCATTGCCGCGGCGAGGTGCTGCACCAGTTCGGAGTCATGCCGCTCGCTGGCTGCCGAGATCCCCGACGAGAAGGCCTCCAGCCTGGCACGCAGGCTGCGCTGCTCTCGAGCCAGCTCGTCGTGCCAGAGCGTGGCCCCCGTGTCGGCCCAGGCCAGGGCGATGCCCCTGCGATGGCAGCCGAAGGCCCCCATCAACCGGACCTCGTGCCGCAGGACGTACCAGCCGTCGGCCTGGGTTCCTTCTCCGTCCGGGCTGAACAGGTGCAAGCGACCATCGGCGATGAAGTTCGCCGGCGGATGCATGCCCGTGGCTGCCATCGTTGCGGTGAACAACTGGACTTGGCGGTCTTTCACTGGGCACCTCCCGAGATCTGGCGGAGGAAGGCATCGACATCATGCAGGTGGGTGAACATGCGCGACTGAGCCCACCGGCTGATGACGTAGAGCGCCCGGCCGCCGCGCTGCTGAACATCCAACACCTGCCCGCGGCGCGCAAACTCGGCCCTCAACGTCGCCAGGGCCTTGTCATCGGCTTGGTTGGCGCCGATACCAGGGACTCCACTTTTTTTCTCAGCCGCCTCGGGTGCCCCCACCCCGGCGGCTTTTTCTTGTGCCATCGGCATTAGGCGGCGTCCTTGGTTGCCTTCTCGCGGTGGCGGCGCAATGCGCCTACGTTCCACCGCGTCGTGGCCGGTTCGAGCTTCTCTGGGCGTGGGAGCAGCCCGTGCGAGCTCCAGCGCCAAGCGGTGGGCACGGAAATGTCATGGATGCCCGCGACGGTGCGAACGTCAACATAGGCCGAGTCCGGCAGCTTGTCGAAAGACAACGCTCGGTCGGGCGTGGGGGTGTTGGTTGCCATTGCTTCTCCACCGCATCCGGTCTTCCCGCATGCGCACCACGGCGTGGCGCTAAGTGAGATGCAGTGATCCGAGATGCGATTGCCGATCGTTCCGGAGCAATGGTTCTGCAGCGAGCCCTACAGGGGGTGAACTCAGCGGCGGAGTTGCTTGCCGCAGACGCGCATGTGTTGCACGTCGATATGTGGGGTATCTCTTGAAGATGCGCGTGTTGAAGGCTAGGTAAAGCGGTATCTCTACGCGATCCAGGCCTCGCATTAACCGTGCGTGCAAGCCTCAGGACTTTCCACTTTCCACTTCCATCTGAGCGTCTGCACTATGCAATGACACAACAGGCGGGATCGGAAGGAGCTACGCGACGCGAATGATGTTGCGCTTGGCGCCTCGCCCATCGGCCTGCAACCGCCCTTGATCGATAAGCCGGCGGATGGCATTGCCCGCCGCGTTGTGGCTGGTCTTAGCCTCTTCGGCTAGAAGCCTGGTAAGCGAATGGTTAGACATGCTCGAGCCGATCTCGGGGAGCAGGCCGAGCGCCACGTCGACATGTGTTTTGCGAAGAGGCCGATTTTCTGGGAGCGCCTCCCGATGCAGTGGGCTTCGTTGGCTCGCCAACCTTGTTCTCAGTTCAGCGTTCGTGCTTTCTAGCCGGTCGATACTTGCCTCCAGGGAAGCAACTTGAGCTTCCAGAGTCTCGACTTTTTCCTCAAGGTCCTCGGCCTCTAGAGCGTCATCGATACGCTCCGCCAAACGCCGCGCCATCTCTTGCACGAGTGGGTCGCTATTCGTGGCGGTGATCCAGTTGAGGAACTCTTCGTCTTCCAGCGAACTGGGCGGTGCTGGCATCGCGCTCATGCCGCCTTAAATTGCAGGATCTCGGCGCCCGCGGCGAGCTTGTCTAGGTAGTCGGCCCAGCGCTGCATCATGTCGCGACGTGCGGGGAGGTGGGCGGTGCGGTTATAGGCCCGGCCGTTCGGATCCTTCACGGTATGCGCCAATTGGTGCTCGATCAGGTCTGGCCGCTCTCCCAACACTTCATCCATGATGGTGCGTGCCGTCGCTCGGAAGCCATGGCCGGTCATCACGTCCGATCCATATCCCATGCCACGCAAAGCCGCGTTGATGGTGTTTTCGCTCATGGGGCGCTCCCCGGTCCTAATGCTGGGGAACACATAGCGGCCATGCCCCGTGAAGTCCTGCAGGCCCTTGAAGATTTCGACGGCCTGGCGCGACAGAGGCACCAGGTGCTCGATCTTCATCTTCATCCTCGAGCCGGGGATGCGCCACTCGGCGGCTTCAAGGTCGATTTCGGACCATTCGGCAGCTCGAAGCTCTCCAGGGCGCAGGAAGACCAGCGGCGCGAGCTTGAGCGCCGCGATGGTCGCTGGGTGGCCTGTGTAGCTCCGGATTGCGCGCATGAGCTGACCGACGCCCTGGTCTCAGTGATCGCTGCATAGTGGGTCTTCTCAACGGTCGCCAGCGCGCCGCGTAGATCCACCGTCACGTCGCGGTCGACAAGCCCAGTGGCTACGGCAAACCGCAGGACCTGCGAGCAGACCTGCACGACGCGATGCGCGCTGTCATTGGCGCCGCGAGCCTCCATGTGCCTCGCAACCTTGTCCAGCACGTCCATGGCCCGAAGGTCAGACACTGGGTCACGGCCGATGAAGGGGAAAACGTCCTTCGTCAGCCAGGTCTCGATCTTTTTGTGCGTGTTGGTGCCACGCTTGCTTGCTGTCTTCGATAGCCAGTCGCGGGCCACCGTCTCGAAGGTGTTCCCCGCGGCCGCGATCTTGGCGGCCTTTTCCTCGCGCTTGGCCACGCTGGGATTGATGCCGTCGGCGAGTTGCTCCCGTGCCTTCTCGCGCCGCTGCCGAGCTTTGGCCAGCGAGACCTCCGGATACACGCCTAGCGCGAGCGTCTGAGGCTTGCCGTTTATGCGGTAGTCGAGGCGCCAGTATTTGCCCGAGGCTTTCACTCGGAGATACATCCCGCCGCCGTCGGCGTAGCGCTCGCCAACGGTCGAACCTTTGTGCTTCACCTGCTTCACGAACGTGTCTGTCAGCGCCATTCGAACTGCCCCTTGGATGTCGGTACCTCGATTCCGGCGTCTTGGCCGGTACCGGCGAAAGTACCGACAAAGTGCCGACATGGAATGCTATGGCTTGAGACGGTCTGAGAAAACAAAAAACCCGCGACGCCTTGGCAGCGAGCGGGTTTTGAGTTTGGGTAATACGCCGTGATTCTCTGTCGTGGTGCCCGGGGCCGGAATCGAACCGGCACGCCTTGCGGCGGGGGATTTTGAGTCCCCTGCGTCTACCAATTTCACCACCCGGGCACGGCAGGAAGGAAGCCCAAAATTATGGCACAGTGGAATGATGAACCGTCCAAAAGCTCCTTCTTTCGCATATCCGCTACCCTCCGGGGCGGAATCCAGCGCCTCCCGCGCGGCAGACCGGACGCAGTCATGACCCACAAGTACCCCACCATCGAAGACGCCATCGGCCGCACGCCGCTGGTGGCGCTGCAGCGCATCAACGCCGAAGAGAACGCGCGGCGCAACAACGTGATCCTCGGCAAGCTCGAGGGCAACAACCCCGCTGGCTCGGTCAAGGACCGCCCGGCGCTCTCGATGATCAAGCGCGCCGAGGAGCGCGGCGAGATCAAGCCCGGCGACACGCTGATCGAGGCCACGTCAGGCAACACTGGCATCGCGCTCGCGATGGCCGCGGCCATCAAGGGCTACCACATGGTCCTGATCATGCCGGAGGACCTCTCGATCGAACGCGCCCAGACCATGAAGGCCTTCGGCGCCGAGCTCGTGCTCACGCCCAAGAGCGGCGGCATGGAATACGCGCGCGACCTCGCCGAGCAGATGGTGGTGCAGGGCAAGGGCCGCGTGCTCGACCAGTTCGCCAACCCCGACAACCCGCGCATCCACTACGAGACCACGGGCCCCGAGATCTGGGCCGACACGCAGGGCAAGGTCACGCACTTCGTGAGTGCCATGGGCACCACCGGCACCATCACCGGCGTGTCGCGCTTCCTCAAGGAGAAGAACCCCGCGATCCGCATCGTCGGCGCGCAGCCGGCCGAAGGCTCGCGCATCCCCGGCATCCGCAAGTGGCCGGCCGAGTACCTGCCGAAGATCTTCGACCCGAGCCGCGTCGACCAGGAGATCAACGTGAGCCAGGACGAAGCCGAGGAGATGTGCCGGCGCCTCGCGCGCGAAGAGGGCATCTTCGGCGGCATCTCGGCCGCCGGCGCGCTGTGGGCGGCGCTGCAGGTCGCCAACACGGTCGAGAACGCCACCATCGTGTTCGTGGTCTGCGACCGCGGCGACCGCTACCTGTCGACCGGCGTCTTCCCCGCCTGATGCCAGCACCGCGGTGCGCCACGCGGCGCGCCGGCGGTTCCCCGGAACGAGACAAGAAAGAACAAGAGCCACCCCATGCCCCATCCCAAGTTCTGCCAGGTCTGCGCCACGCCGCTCGAATGGATCGCGCTGATGGAAGACGGCGGCCCCAAGGAGCGCCTGCGCTGCCCCAACTGCGGCCACACGCACTGGAACAACCCGACGCCGGTGCTGGCCGCCATCGTCGAGTACCGCGGCCAGGTGCTGCTGGCGCGCAACGCGGCCTGGCCCGGCAAGATGTTCGCGCTGATCACCGGCTTCATGGAGGCCGCCGAGACGCCCGAGGAAGGCATCGCGCGCGAGGTCAAGGAAGAGACCAACCTCGACGTGAGCGCCACCAAGATCGTCGGCGCCTACGACTTCCAGCGCATGAACCAGGTCATCATCGCCTACCACGTGGTGGCCGATGGCGAGGTCAAGCTCTCGCCCGAACTGGTCGACTACCGTCTCTACGACCTGCCCGACCTCAAGTGCTGGCCCGCCGGCACCGGCTATGCGCTGGCCGACTGGCTGCGCACGCGCGGCCACGAGCCGGTGTTCTTCACCGCGGCCGAGAACGAGGAACGCCGCCGCGGCCTGAACCTGCCGCCCGAGCCGCCCATCGGCAAGGGAGCCTGAGCATGGACGTCGACCGCGAAATCGACACCCGCGGGCTCAACTGCCCACTGCCCATCCTCAAGGCCAAGAAGTCGCTCAACGACATGGCCAGCGGCCAGCTGCTGCGCGTGGTCTCGACCGACCCCGGCTCGGTGCGCGACTTCCAGGCCTTCGCGCGCCAGACCGGCAATGCGCTGATGGAGCAGCAGACGGTCGGCACCGACTTCATCCATGTGCTGAAGCGGCGCTGAGATCGAGGATCCGCGGCTGGATTACGATCCCCTCTGATTCGTGAGGGAGGGGAGCATGGACACCATAGAGTGCATGCGGATTTTTGTGGAGATAGCCCGGCGGCGCAGCTTCCGGGCCACGGCCGACGTTCTTGGCGTTTCGTCGGCATCGATCAGCCGGCATGTCGCCTTTCTTGAAGGCCGGCTCGGCATCCGGCTGTTGAACCGGACCACGCGAACGGTCAGCCTGAGTTCGAACGGCCAGAATTACTACGAGAGTTGCCTGCAGGCGCTGGCGGCATTCGACAAGGCCCAGACCGCAGTTTCCGGACGCGCCGCAGAACCTTCGGGGCCTCTGCGCCTGTCGCTGCCGGGGAGTTTCACCCAGCCCGAATTCGTCGCGATGCTGGCACGTTTCAGCGCCAGATATCCCAAGATCAATCTGGACATCTCGGCGACCGATGCCATGGTCGATCTGGTCGAGCGGGGCGTCGATGTGGCGCTGCGTTTCACCGCGAACCCGGACGAATCGCTGGCCGGTCGGTGCATAGGCCAGTTCGCGCTCTGGCTCTGCGTCTCTCCGGCCTATGTGGCCCGCTACCGGATGCCGAAATCCCTGGCGGACCTGGCCATGCACCCCTGCCTCGGCTATGCCTATCACGCCGGAGGCGATACCTGGACCCTGAGCGATGGCTCGCAGACCCACGAGGTGCGCGTGCGCCACCACCTCAAGGCGGACAACGGCGAGCTGTTGCGTGCCGGGGTCAGAACTGGCATGGGCGTGGCCTTGCTGCCCTCGTTTCAGATCCAGGCGGCATTGGCCGACGGGAGCCTGCTGCGGGTCCTGCCGCAGTGGCAATCGCCGCCCGTGGGGGTCTGGCTGGTCTACAGCCATCGTCGGCACCAGGCCCGCAACGCACGGGTCTTCATCGAGCATTTCTCCGAAGAACTCCAGGCGTTGTTCGCTGCCGATTGAGCGGGTCATCCCGGCGAACTGATTCGATTCCCGCAATGCTGTGCTTCGGCGGACGGAGAGCCAGGGCGGGTTGGCGTTCCTAGCATCGGGGGCTTCAATCACTATCCAGGGATCCAATGATGCTCAGACACGCCGCCCCTCTCGTCCTTTCCATCGCCGCGCTGGTCGCGGTGTCGGCTCAGGCCCAGGAGTCGCGCAATCGGCCCGATGATTTCTCGGCCACTTCACCGCAGCGCGCCGAGGCGAACATCAACAAGACGCTCAAGCAGTTCCAGGACGAGCGGCGCATCGTCGAGCGCAACCTGAACAACTTCGACGACCTGGATTTCAATGTCTACAGTCACCAGAAATGGGACGAGATGCATCGCAGCCATGCCAAGGACATCATCGTTCACTATCCCGACGGCAGCGTCACCCATGGACTGGATGCGCACCTGGAGCGCTCCAAGAAGATCTTCGCCTTCGCGCCCGATACCGAGAATCCCATCCACCACGTGCGCATCGGCCAGGGGCAGTACACGGCCGTGACCGGTGTCTGGCGCGGTACCTTCACGAAGCCGTTCGTCATGGGCAATGGCAAGGTCGTCCAGCCGACGGGAAAGAAATTCAACATCGAGATGGCCACCGTCGCCCGCTGGAACGCGGAGGGCACCATGGACGAGGAATGGCTGTTCTACGACGACTACACCTTCATGCAGCAGATCGGCGTGCTGAAGTAACGTCCTCGCGGGCCACGGCGACCCGCTCGGCCGCCAGGGGCCTCAGAGCTTGAGGCTCTTGAGGTAGTCGCGGAACTGGGCGCCCACCTCGGGGTGCGCGAGCGCGAGTTCGACGCTGGCCTGCAGGAAGCCTTCCTTGCTGCCGCAGTCGTAGCGCACGCCCTTGTACGAATAGGCGTAGACCGATTCCTTCTTCATCAGCGCGGCGATGCCGTCGGTGAGCTGGATCTCGCCGCCCGCGCCCTTGGGCTGCTCGCGGATCTCGGCGAACACGCCAGGCGTGAGGATGTAGCGGCCGGCCACGCCCAGGCGCGAGGGGGCGTCCTCGGGCTTCGGCTTCTCGACCATGCGGTTGACCTTGACCAGGCCGTCCTCGACGGCGTCGCCGGCCACGATGCCGTAGCGCTTCACGTGCTCGAGCGGCACTTCCTGCACCGCCAGCAGCGAGCCGCCGAGGCGCGCGAAGGCCGCGGTCATCTGGGCCAGCACCGGTTCGCCGCCCGTGGGGCCGACCATCAGGTCGTCGGCCAGCAGCACGGCGAAGGGCTCGTTGCCCACCAGGTGCTCGGCGCACAGCACCGCGTGGCCCAGGCCCAGCATGCGCGGCTGGCGCACGTAGGAGCAGGTCATGTCGTCGGGCATCACCGAGCGCGCGATGTTCAGCAGCGCATCCTTGCCGCTGGCCTCGAGCTGGCTCTCGAGCTCGTAGGCGGTGTCGTAGTGGTCCTCGATCGCGCGCTTGTTGCGGCCGGTCACGAAGATCATGTCGCGGATGCCCGCGGCATAGGCTTCCTCGACGGCGTACTGGATCAGGGGCTTGTCGACCACCGGCAGCATTTCCTTGGGCTGGGCCTTGGTGGCCGGCAGGAAGCGGGTGCCGAAGCCTGCAACGGGAAATACGGCCTTGCGGATGCGCGTCGGGGAGGTGGACATGGGCAATTCGGTGTCGGTTCGTTCAGGAAGAAGGAAGGTGGGAGGGCCGCGGGGGCCGTCCGGAACTGCGGCGGCGGAACCGGTCCGCCGCCCTGGCCGATTCTGCATCGGCCACCCATCCTACCGGCCTGCGGACAAGCCCGTATGTCAGCCGAGGCGCACAAGCTGGTCGCGCAGGCGCTCCAGCGTGGCCGTGAAGTCGGCCAGGCGCTTGCGCTCCTGCTCGATCACGGCCGGCGGCGCCTTGGCCACGAAGGCCTCGTTGCCGAGCTTGGCGTTGACCTTGGCGATCTCGCCCTCGATGCGGGCGATTTCCTTGCCGATGCGCGCGCGCTCGGCCGCCTTGTCGATCTCCATGTGCAGGCACAGGCGGGCATTGCCGACCACGGCCACCGGCGCGGCCTCGGCGGCCGCGGCCCAGGCGGCCTCGTCGTCGAACACGCGCACTTCCTTGAGCTTGGCGAGCGCCTGCAGCACCGGCGCGGTCTCGCGCAGGAAGGCCGCGCCCTCGGCGTCGTCGGCCACGGCATAGAGCGGCAGCCGCAGCGCGGGCGAGACGTTCATCTCGCCGCGCAGGGTGCGGCAGCCGTCCACCAGCGCCTTGAGCCGCGCCACGTAGGCCTCGGCGGCCTCGTCGATGCGCTCGGGCTGGCTGAGCGGATAGGCCGCCACCATCACCGATTCGCCCGTGCGGCCCGCCACCGGCGCGACCTTCTGCCACAGCTCTTCCGTGATGAACGGGATCACCGGATGCGCGAGGCGCAGCAGGGTCTCGAGCGTGCGGATCAGCGTGCGGCGCGTGGCGCGCTTCTGGGTGTCGTCGCCGGTCTGGATCTGCACCTTGGCGATCTCGAGGTACCAGTCGCAGAACTCGTCCCAGGCGAACTGGTAGATCGCGTTGGCGACGTTGTCGAGCCGGTACTCCTCGAAGCCCTTGGCGACCTCGGCCTCGACGCGCTGCAGTTGCGAGACGATCCAGTAGTCGGCGCGGCTGAACTTCAGGTAGCCGTGCGCGGGACCGCCGACCTTGCACTCTTCCTTCGTGTGCTCCTTGAGGCCGCAGTCCTGGCCCTCGCAGTTCATCAGCACGAAGCGGGTGGCGTTCCACAGCTTGTTGCAGAAGTTGCGGTAGCCCTCGCAGCGCTTGCTGTCGAAGTTGATGCTGCGGCCCAGCGAGGCCAGCGAGGCGAAGGTGAAGCGCAGCGCGTCGGCGCCGAAGGCCGGGATGCCCTCGGGGAATTCCTTCTGCGTGTTCTTGCGCACCGCGGGCGCGGTCTCGGGCTTGCGCAGGCCCTGGGTGCGCTTGTCGAGCAGCTCGGGCAGCTCGATGCCGTCGATCAGGTCGACCGGATCGAGCACGTTGCCCTCGGACTTGCTCATCTTCTTGCCCTGCGCGTCGCGCACCAGGCCGTGGATGTAGACGTCCTTGAACGGCACGCGGCCCGTGAAGTGCTTGGTCATCATGATCATCCGGGCGACCCAGAAGAAGATGATGTCGTAGCCCGTGACCAGCACGCTCGAGGGCAGGTAGAGGTTGTAGTCGCTCGTGGGCTCGGTGCCCTGGTTCGGCCAGCCCAGCGTCGAGAACGGGAACAGGGCCGCGGAGAACCAGGTGTCGAGCACGTCCTCCTCGCGGCGCAGCGTCTTGCCGGGCGCTTGCGCCTGGGCTTCCTCCTCGCTGCGCGCGACGTAGACCTTGCCCTCGTCGTCGTACCAGGCCGGGATCTGGTGGCCCCACCAGAGCTGGCGCGAGATGGTCCAGTCCTGGATGTTCTCCATCCAGTGGTTGTAGGTGTTGATCCAGTTCTCGGGCACGAAGCGCACCTCGCCCGAGCGCACCACGTCGATCGCCTTCTGCGCGATCGACTGGCCGTCGGCGCCGGGCTTGGTCATGGCCACGTACCACTGGTCGGTCAGCATCGGCTCGACGATGGCGCCGGTGCGCGCGCAGCGCGGCACCATCAGCTTGTGCTTCTTGGTCTCTACCAGCAGGCCCAGCGCGTCGAGGTCGGCCACCACGGCCTTGCGCGCCACGAAGCGGTCGAGGCCGCGGTACTTCTCGGGCGCGTTGTCGTTGACGGTCGCGTCGAGCGTGAGGATGCCGATGGTCTCGAGCTGGTGGCGCTGGCCCACCGCATAGTCGTTGTAGTCGTGCGCGGGCGTGACCTTCACCACGCCGGTGCCGAAGGCCTTGTCGACGTAGTCGTCGGCGATCACCGGGATCAGCCGGTCGACCAGCGGCAGGCGCACCTGCTTGCCGATCAGCGCCTTGTAGCGCTCGTCTTCCGGATGGACCATCACGGCCGTGTCGCCGAGCATGGTCTCGGGCCGGGTGGTGGCCACCGTGAGCGTGCCCGAGCCGTCCGCCAGCGGGTAGGCGATGTGCCAGAGCCAGCCGTCCTCTTCCTCGCTCTCGACCTCGAGATCGCTCACCGCGGTCTTGAGCGTCGGGTCCCAGTTCACCAGGCGCTTGCCGCGGTAGATCAGGCCTTCTTCGTAGAGCTTGACGAAGGTGTCCATCACCACGGGCGAGAGCTTCTCGTCCATGGTGAAGTACTCGCGGCTCCAGTCGACGGTGTCGCCCATGCGGCGCATCTGCTGGGTGATGGTGTTGCCGCTGCGTTCCTTCCACTCCCAGACCTTGGCGATGAAGTTCTTGCGCGCCTCCTGCGGCGTCGGGCCCATTTCGTGGCGGCTGATGTTCTGCGCCTGCAGCTGGCGCTCGACCACGATCTGGGTCGCGATGCCCGCGTGGTCGGTGCCCGGCAGCCACAGCGTGTTGTCGCCCTTCATGCGGTGGTAGCGCGTGAGGCTGTCCATGATCGTCTGGTTGAACGCATGGCCCATGTGCAGCGTGCCCGTCACGTTGGGCGGCGGCAGCTGGATCGAGAACGCGCCGGCGTCGGCCTTCGGCTTCCCGGTGCCGCGCCAGCCCGCGTGCGCGTAGCCGCGCTTTTCCCATTCGGGACCCCAGTGCGCCTCGAGGGCCGCGGGTTCGAACGATTTGGAAAGGCTCTCGAGGCCGGGTTGGGCGGTGGGTGTGGTGGGTTCGCTCATGGAGGCTTGAGGGGCTTGGGGCAATGCGGCCATGGCGCCGGTACGCAGGTCGTACGGGCCGCGGGCCGCGCGGGGCAGGGAAGGCCGACGATTTTACCGGCGCGGCGAGGGGCGGTCGTGCCAACAGATAATTCCGCGATGCTGTTCCTGCTCTCTCCCGCCAAGTCGCTCGACTACGACACCCCGGTCCCCGCCGAAGTCCCCGCCACCCAACCCCATTTCGAGAGCCCGAAGGGCCCCTCGGTCGAACTGATCAAGCTGCTGCGCGAGAAGTCGCCGCAGCAGATCTCCGAGCTGATGCGCCTGTCGGACAAGCTCTCCGCGCTCAACGTGGCGCGCTATGCCGCCTGGCGCCCCAAGAGCACGGAGCAGAACGCCCGCCAGGCCGCCTTCGCCTTCGACGGCGACGTCTACGGCGGCCTCGACGCACGCTCGCTCACGCCCGCGCAACTGGACTGGGCGCAGGACCACGTCTGCATCCTCAGCGGCCTGTACGGCGTGCTGCGCCCGCTCGACCGGCTGCAGCCCTACCGGCTCGAGATGGGCACCGCGCTGGCCAACCGGCACGGCAAGGACCTCTATGCCTTCTGGGGCGCGCGCATCGCCGAGCATCTCAACGAGCGACTGGCGGCCGACCGCACGCCGGTGGTGATCAACGCCGCCTCGCAGGAGTACTTCCGCGCCGTCGACACCAAGGCGCTCAAGGCGCGTGTGGTCGAATGCGTGTTCGAGGAGTGGAAGGGCGACCGCTACAAGGTCATCAGCTTCTTCGCCAAGCGCGCGCGCGGCCTGCTGGCGCGCTGGGCCGTGCTGCATCGCGTGGCCACGCCCAAGGCGCTGGAAAAATTCGATCTCGAGGGTTATGGTTTCGACGCCCAGGTGTCCACGGCCGAACGGCTGGTCTTCAGGAGAAAACTCGTATGAATGATGTGAGGGAAGCAGGCGAGGCAACCGGAGCGCGCGCATGACGCAGGCCGTGAGTCCCGAACTGCGCGACTGGCTGGTGAG
This sequence comes from Variovorax sp. GW821-FHT10D07, assembly GCF_059415325.1. Taxonomy (NCBI): domain Bacteria; kingdom Pseudomonadati; phylum Pseudomonadota; class Betaproteobacteria; order Burkholderiales; family Comamonadaceae; genus Variovorax; species Variovorax sp. GW821-FHT10D07. Next base: position 21,293 of record NZ_JBWKMZ010000033.1, read on the forward strand.
CCAGCTCGCGGCCGGCCATTCGGTGCCCGCGCTGCGTGCCTCGATGCGCGCGGCCGGCTGGCACGATGCCGCCACCGACATCGCGCTGGCCCAGCTCGAGGCCGGCTTTCCCGAATCCAGGGCCGCGTCGGCGCTGCCGCCGCGCACCTCGATGCCGGGCCCCGACCTCGAGGGCTCGCCGCTGTACATCGATGCCGGTGACCGCCGCGTGCAGGTACTGCAGACCATGAAGCATCCGCGCGTGATCGTGTTCGGCAACCTGCTGTCGGCCGAGGAGTGCGAGGCGCTGATCGCGGCCGCGCGCGTGCGGCTCGCGCGCTCGCTCACGGTCGAGACCAAGACCGGCGGCGAGGTGCTCAACGTCGACCGCACCAGCGAAGGCATGTTCTTCGAGCGCGGCGAGAACGAGACCGTGCGGCAACTCGAGCAGCGCCTGGCGCTGCTGCTGCGCTGGCCGCTCGAGTTCGGCGAGGGCCTGCAGATTCTGCGCTATGCGCCCGGCGCGCAGTACCGGCCGCACTACGACTACTTCGACCCCGGCGAGCCGGGCACGCCCACCATCCTCAAGCGCGGCGGCCAGCGCGTCGCCACGCTGGTGATGTACCTGCAGGAGCCCGAGAAGGGCGGCGCCACCACCTTCCCCGACGTCGGCCTCGAGGTCGCGCCGGTGCGCGGCACCGGCGTGTTCTTCAGCTACGACCATCCCGATCCCGCCACCCGCACGCTGCACGGCGGCGCGCCCGTGGTCGCGGGCGAGAAGTGGGTCGCCACCAAGTGGCTGCGCGAGCGCGAGTTCCGCTAGCCCGCAACACAAGAAAGCCGCGATGAAGGTCCAGGCCAACGGATTGCAGATCGAAGTCGACGACACCGGCGGCGAGGGCCGCCCGGTGATCCTGCTGATCATGGGCCTGGGCATGCAGCTCGTGGCCTGGCCGCGCGATTTCGTGCAGTTGCTGGTCGACGCCGGCTTTCGCGTGCTGCGCCACGACAACCGCGACATCGGCCTGAGCGAAGGCTTCGACCACAAGGGCGTGGGCAACATCGTCTGGGAAAGCATCCGGCTGCGCCTGGGCCTGCCGGTGCGCTCGGCCTACACGCTGCAGGACATGGCGGCCGATTCGCTCGGCGTGCTCGACGCGCTGGGCATTGCGCAGGCGCACGTGGTCGGCGCCTCGATGGGCGGCATGATCGCGCAGCGCATGGCCGCGACCGCGCCCGATCGCGTCCGAAGCCTCGTGAGCATCATGAGCTCGAGCGGCGCGCGCGGCCTGCCCGGTCCGCGCCGCGAGGTGGCCGCGATGCTGTTGCGGCGCCCGCTGGGCCGCGGCGAGGACGAGCTGATCGCGCACAGCATCCGCCTGCTGCGCCTGATCCAGAGCCCGGCCTATCCGCAGACCGACGAGGCGCTGGCCGAGCGCCTGCGCTTCGCCATGCGCCGCGCCTACCATCCGGCCGGCATGTTCCGCCAGATGCTCGCCATCGGCGCCGACACCGAGCGCCCCGAACTGCTGGGCCGCATCCAGTGCCCGACCCTGGTGCTGCACGGCGAGCCCGACGCGCTGGTGCCGATCGCCTGCGGCCAGGACACGGCGCGCCGCATCCCCGGCGCGCAGTTCGTGCCCATTCCCGGCATGGGCCACGACCTCCCGCCCGAGGTCTGCGCCATCCTTGCCAGACACATCGTCCCGTTCCTGAACGCGACGCCATCCCGCCATCCATGAGCCACGACGCCTCCCACACCCCCAACCCCAACACGCCCGAGCAGTCCCAGCTCGGCCGCGCCTCGGCCTACGCCGACCGCTACGACCCCACGCTGCTGTTCCCGATCGCGCGCGCCACCCAGCGCGAGGCCATGGGCATCGCGGCCGGCGCCTTGCCCTTCTTCGGCGCCGACCTCTGGACCGCCTTCGAACTGAGCTGGCTCAACCCGCGCGGCAAGCCGCAGCTCGCGATCGCGCACTTCACCGTGCCCTGCGAGACGCCCAACATCATCGAGAGCAAGAGCTTCAAGCTCTACCTCAACAGCTTCAACAACACCGCCTTCGCCGACGCCGAGGCCGTGCGCGAACGCCTGCGCACCGACCTGGCCGAGGCGCTGTGGCGCGGCAGCGACCGCACGGCCGGCATCGGCGTGAAGCTGGTCGCGCCCGAGCTGTTCGACCGCGAGCCGGTGCACGAGCTCGACGGCCTGGACCTCGACCGGCTCGACATCGAATGCACGCACTACCAGCCCGCGCCCGAGCTGCTCTCGAGCGACGCCACGCAGCTGCCGGTGACCGAGACGCTGACCAGCCGGCTGCTCAAGAGCAACTGCCTGGTCACGGGCCAGCCCGACTGGGGCAGCGTGCAGGTCCGCTACAGCGGCCCGCCGATCGACCAGGCCGGGCTGCTCGCCTACATCGTGAGCTTTCGCAACCACAACGAATTCCACGAGCCCTGCGTCGAGCGCATGTTCACCGACATCTGGAAGCACTGCCACCCGACCAAGCTCACGGTGTACGCGCGCTACACGCGGCGCGGCGGGCTCGACATCAACCCGTTTCGCACCAGCTGGCCGCAGGCGCTGCCGGCCAACGTGCGCACGGCGCGCCAGTAGGCGGACCGGTGTCACCGAAGTTTTTTTGAAGATTTTTTGGCCCGGATTCGAAAACTGTGTTTTTGGGGCATATAATCTGAGGCTTCGCGGGAATAGCTCAGTTGGTAGAGCGCAACCTTGCCAAGGTTGAGGTCGAGAGTTCGAGACTCTTTTCCCGCTCCAAATTTTTTGCTTCTTCGAGGGTCCGCAAGACCCGCCGCAGAACGCAAGCGAAGACGAAAGAAAAGGCCGCTGTCCCCAGCGGCCTTTTTCTTTTTCCGCGGCCGCTCGCGAGGGGCGCCCGGCCCGTGTGGCATCCTGCCCGCATGACCCCCGACACCCGTTCGCTGCGCCTGTTCGTGGCGGTGGCCGACCACGGCAGCATCAGCGAGGGCGCCAAGCGCTGCCACATCGCGCTCGCGGCCGCGAGCAAGCGCATCTCCGACCTCGAGGCGCGCGCGCGGCTGCCGCTGTTCGTGCGCCATGCGCGCGGCGTCACGCTCACGTCGGCCGGCCATGGGCTGCTGCTGCATGCGCGCGCCGTGCTCTCGGCCATGGACCGGCTCGGCGCCGAGCTCGACGACTTCCAGCAGGGCGTGGCGGGCGTGGTCAGCATCACGGCCAATGCCTCGACCATCGCGCAGTTCCTGCCGGCGCAGATCGGCTCCTTCCTGCGACTGCACCCGGTGCTCAAGATCGACCTGCAGGAGCGCGCGAGCACCGAGGTGGTGAAGGCGGTGCAGGCCGGCCTGGCCGACATCGGCGTGATCGAGGGCAACACGCCGGCCGATCCGCTCGAATGCCTGCCCTACCGCAGCGACGAGCTCGCCGTGGTGGTGGCGCGCGACCATCCGCTGGGCCGGCGCAAGCGCATCGGCGCGCACGAGGTGCTGCGCCACGAGCACATCGTGGTGCGCGAAGGCACGGCGCTGCACCGCGTGCTGCTGAGCGCCGCGCTCGAGGCGCAGGTGCCGCTCAAGGTGCGCATGCAGGTCGGCAGCTTCGACATGGTGTGCCGCATGGTGGAGCAGGGCGCGGGCATCGGCGTGCTGCCCTATGCGGCCATCCTGCCGCAGCTGCAGATCCTCAAGCTGCGCTGCCTCAAGCTCGATGCGCCCTGGGCCGTGCGCCGCCACCTGCTGTGCGTGCGCCGGCAGCAGGACCTGACGGTGGCCGCGCGCTCGGTGCTGGAACACCTGAGCCGGCCCGACTGAAGCACGAGGCTTCGCGCCGCGCGAAGCCTCGCTCCCGCCAAAAACGAATTGTTCTCCACCGGGGCGCGCGCAAAGATGCGCGCACAACGAAGGAGACAATTTTGAAGATCGTTCGCGTCAGCGCCACGCCGCTGAACATTCCCGTCGCCATCGACGTGCTGGGGCTCGACAAGAAGACCTCGCTCTCGCTGTGCCTGACCGAGATCGAGACCGACACCGGCCTCGTCGGCCACGGCATGACCGCCATCACCGAGGAGGAGATCATCGCCGCCGCGGTGCGCGAGGTGGCCGGCCCGGCGCTGATCGGCGAAGACCCGATGGCCACCGAGCGCCTGTGGGACAAGCTCTACTGGCTGCTCTCGCCGCGCGGCCAGACCGGCTACGCGAGCCATGCCATCGCCGCGCTCGACATCGCGCTGTGGGACCTGAAGGCGAGGGCGCTGGGCCAGCCGCTGTGGCGCCTGCTCGGCGGTGCGCGCGCCAAGGTGCCGGTGTATGCGACCTTCGGCTTCGGCTTCTTCGAGCGCGACCAGCTCGCGGCCGCCGCCAAGCTTTGGGTCGAGCAGGGCTTTCGCCGCCTGAAGATGACCGTCGGCGGCCATGCGCTCGCGCGCCGCGACGAGCCGCGGCCGATCGACGAGGTGATCGCCGAGGACGTGCGCCGCGTCGCCGCGGTGCGCGAGGCGGTCGGCCCCGAGGTGAAGCTCTATGTCGACGCCAACTGCGGCCTCGACCTGTTCCATGCGAGCGAGCTCGCGCGCCGCATCGAGCCCTACGGCATCAGTTTCTTCGAGGAGCCGCTGACGCAGAACGACGTGCGCCAGATGGCCCAGCTGCGCGCGCGCACGAGCATCCCGCTGGCCTGCGGCCAGAACGAGGGCCTGGCCTTCCGTTTCCGCGACCTGCTGGTGAACCAGGCGGCCGACGTGCTGCAGCCCAACGTGACGATCTCGGGCGGCTACTCGCAGTGCCTGAAGATCGCGGGCATGGCGCAGGCCTTCAACGTGCCGATCGACAACGGCGGCGCCTGGCCCTTCCACAACATGCACCTGCATGCGGGCGTGTCGAACGGCGGGCTGGTCGAGTACCACTACGTGGCGGTGAAGATGCTGGAGCAGATCTTCGATGGCCTGCCCGTCCCCGATCAGGGCTGGCTCACACTGCCCGAGACGCCGGGCCTGGGCTTCGCGCCCAATGCCGAGCGCGTGCGCGAACTCGCGAAGCTGCCGACCTCGCGCGGCAAGGGCAAGGCCTGAACCATGAGAACAACACCCACCATCCTTCGCCGGCGCCGGAAGGCATTGCGCGTGGCAACGGCCCTCGGCCTCGCGGGCCTGCTCGCGGCGCCCGTGGCCTGGGCCCAGAAGTACCCCGACAAGCCGATCCGCCTCATCGTCGGCTATTCGGCCGGCGGCGGCGTCGATGCCGTGGCGCGCCTGTTGAGCGCGCGCCTGCCCGCGGTGCTGGGCCAGCAGGTGCTGGTGGAGAACCGCACCGGCGCCACCGGCCTCATCGCGGCCGACCTCGTCGCCAAGGCGCCGCCCGACGGCTACACGCTGATGATGGGCGACAGCGCCTTGCTGATCGCCAAGCTGCTGCAGCCGAAGATCGCGATCGATCCGCTCACCAGCTTCAAGCCGGTGGCCGGTGCCTTCGTCTCGCCGCTGATGATCGTCACGGGCAACGACTTCCCCGCGAAGACACCGGCGGAATTCGTCGCCCAGCTCAAGGCGAATCCGGGCCGTTTCTCCTTCGCGACCTCGGGCGTGGGCACGGTGCAGCACCTGGGCTTCGAGATGCTCAAACAGTCCACCGGCAGTTTCGTGGTGCATGTGCCGTACCGCGGCGCCGCGCAGATCGTGCCCGACGTGATCGGCGGCCAGGTGCCGATCGGCGTGGTCAGCGCCACGGCAGCGATGGCGCAGTCCAAGGCCGGCAAGTTGCGCGCGGTGGCGTTGATGAACAGCGCGAAGCTCGAAGGGGCCGAGAGCATTGCTCCACTGGCCGATGCGCTGCCGGGGTTCGATGTGGCGCCGCGCATCTTCGTGCTCGCACCTGCTGGAACGCCCAACGAGATCGTCGACCGGTTCTCTGCCGCCGTGAAGACGGTGCTCGATGCGCCTGATGCTGGAACTGCCGCGGCGGCGCAGGGGACCTTGCGGGCCTATGCCACGCCGGCGCAACTCGGCAAGGACATGGCCGAGGAGACGGTGCGGTGGAAACGCATCATCACGGAGCAGCGGATCGTGGCGGATGGGGGGTGATTTTTTGGGCGTTTGTTGTCCGGGGCGGGCTCACGCCGATGGGGTACTCCCCTCCGCGAATGTCCCCCGCCTTCGGCTCCTCCTTTATTTCGCTGCGGGGA
>NZ_JBWKMZ010000034.1:0-25497 GCF_059415325.1 Variovorax sp. GW821-FHT10D07
GCCTTTTCTTTGGTTACTTTCTTTTGGCGAAGCAAAAGAAAGTGACTCGCCCGCCGGGGCGAGACCCGGCCAACAGCTTCAGCAAGAGAAAGCCTCAACCATCGTGCTGAACCCAGGAACGCCGTACCCCCTAGGCGCCACAGCAACCCAAGCAGGCGTCAACTTCGCCCTGGCAGCACCAGCAGCCGAAAAGGTAGAACTCTGCCTATTCGACCCCACAGGCACCCACGAACAGCAACGACTCTCGCTCCCCGAGTTCACAGACGGCATCTGGCACGGCCAACTCCCCAGCGCCCGCCCCGGCCTCGTCTACGCCTACCGCGTCCACGGCCCCTGGTCCCCAAGCCAAGGCCACCGCTTCAACCCCTCGAAGCTGCTGCTCGACCCCTACGCCCGCGAGATCGTCGGACGCTACGACGGCAGCGACCTCTTCCACGGCCACGCCGCCGCAGACCCGACGCAGCGCGACACACGAGACAACGCCAGCATCGCCCTCAAGGCCCGCGTGGTGCCCGCCCCAATCCATCCGAACCCAGGCCACGCCCGCATCCCCCCCACAGACCGCGTGATCTGCGAACTCCACGTCCGCGGCCACACGAAACTGCACCCCGCCGTCCCCGCCCCCCTGCGCGGCAGCTACGCCGCCCTCGCCGAGCCGGCCGTGCTCGACCACCTGCAGCGCCTGGGCGTCACCACGCTGAGCCTGATGCCGGTGCAGCACCGCGCCGACGAGGAACGGCTGCTCGCGATGGGCCTCACGAACTACTGGGGCTACAACACCATCGGCTGGTTCGCGCCCGAGGCGCGTTACTGGAGCGGCCGCCCCGGCACCACGCCGGCCGGCGAATTCCGCGCGCTGGCCGACGCGGTGCATGCGCGCGGCATGGAACTGGTGATCGACGTGGTCTACAACCACAGCGCCGAGAGCGACGAGCTCGGCCCCACGCTGTCGCTGCGCGGCATCGACAACGCCCTCTACTACCACCTGCGCGCCGACGACCGCGCCCTCTACGAGAACTGGGCCGGCACGGGCAACTGCCTGAACCTCGGCGAGCCGCGCGTGCTGCAACTCGTGATGGACAGTCTGCGCTTCTGGGCCGGCGAAATGGGGGTCGATGGCTTCCGCTTCGACCTCGCGCCGGTGCTGGGCCGCGCCACGGCCACGGGCTTCGATCCGCGCGCCCCCTTCTTCGCGGCCATCGCGCAGGATCCGCTGCTGTCGCGCACGCTGCTGATCGCCGAGCCCTGGGACATCGGGCCGGGCGGCTACCGGCTCGGCGAATTCCCGCCGGGCTGGCTCGAATGGAACGACCGCTTCCGCGACACGCAGCGCGGCTTCTGGCTGCGCCAGGACCGCGAGGGGCGCGCCGGCCTCGGCGACTTCGCGCACCGCTTCACGGCCTCGAGCGCGCAGTTCGCGCACGACGGGCGCTCGCCCGCCGCGAGCGTGAACTTCGTGACCGCGCACGATGGCTTCACGCTGCGCGACCTGCTGAGCTACGACACGCGCCACAACGAGGCCAACGGCGAGAACAACCGCGACGGCCATGGCCACAACCTGAGCCGCAACTGCGGCGTGGAAGGCCCGAGCGACGATCCCGCGGTGCGGGCCGAACGGCTGCGGCTGCGGCGCGCGCTGCTGGCCGCGCTGATGCTGTCGCAGGGCACGCCGATGCTTCTGGCCGGCGACGAGATCGGCCACTCGCAACACGGCAACAACAACGCCTACTGCCAGGACAACGAGACCACCTGGCTGCACTGGGTCGGCAGCACCGACCCGGCCGGCGAGCCGGCGCAGTTGAGCGCCTTCGTGGCGCGGCTGGCCGCGCTGCGGCGCGCGGCACCGGTGCTGCGCAGCACGCGCTGGTGGCCGGCCGATCCCGCGCCGGGCACGGCCGGCATCCGCTGGCTGCGGCCCGACGGCGCACCGATGCAGCCGCCGAACTGGGAAGGCGGCACGGCCCTTGCAATCCTGTTCGGCAGCCTGGAGGCAGGCACCGCCAAGGAGACACCGACATCGACCACCACCCCAGCGACACCGAAGGCAGCGCCGGCCTGGCTGCTGCTCGTGAACGCGGGCGCGCAGGCGCAGCCGTTCCGCCTGCCGCCCGGCGCCTGGCATGGCGTCCTCGCCAGCGACCCCGCCATCGACCCGGGCCCCGAGCCCTCGGCCGTGAACGTTGCCGAGGTCGCGATACCGCCCTCGAGCCTCTGGATTGCAAGAACGTAGGAGCCTGCGCCGCGCGGCGGTGCTAGTGTGCAAGGGCCCGAGCGGGCACAGGCACACACAGAAACTCTGACGACACACGAACGAACGAACGGAGACACAGGATGGATCACAAGACACCCGCGGCCGCCCCCGGCACGCCGCTGCAATCGCACCAGCTCGTGCGCCGCACCATCGCGCTGGTGCTGGCCGGCGGACGCGGCTCCCGGCTCAAGCAGCTGACCGACCGGCGCGCCAAGCCGGCCGTGTATTTCGGCGGCAAGTTCCGCATCATCGATTTCGCGCTCTCCAACTGCCTCAACTCGGGCATCCGGCGCATGGCGGTGGTCACGCAGTACAAGTCGCATTCGCTGATGCGCCACCTGCAGCGCGGCTGGAGCTTCCTGCGCGCCGAGCTCAACGAGATGGTCGACGTGCTGCCCGCGCAGCAGCGCATGGGCGACGAGCACTGGTACCGCGGCACGGCCGACGCGGTCTACCAGAACCTCGACATCATCCAGACCCGCTCCACGCCGCACGACTACGTGGTGGTGCTCGCGGGCGACCACATCTACAAGATGGACTACTCGATCATGGTCAAGGACCATGCCGAGAGCGGCGCCGGCTGCACCGTGGGCTGCATCGAGGTGCCGCGCATGGAGGCCACGGCCTTCGGCGTGATGGCGATCGACGACAACCGCCGCATCACCAGCTTCCTCGAGAAGCCGGCCGACCCGCCCGCGATGCCCGGCCACCCCGACGTGGCGCTGGCCAGCATGGGCATCTACGTGTTCGATTCGGCCTACCTCTACAAGCTGCTCGAGGAAGACAGCCGCGACCCGAACTCCAGCCACGACTTCGGCAAGGACATCATCCCGCGCGCGGTGGCCGAGGGCCGGGCGCTCGCGCATCCGTTCGGCATGTCCTGCGTCACGCGCGCCTCGCGCGGGCCGGGCGCCAAGGCCTACTGGCGCGACGTGGGCACGATTGATGCATTCTGGGCGGCGAACCTCGACCTCGCGTCGATCACCCCGGAGCTGGACATCTATGACACCGACTGGCCCATCTGGACCTACCAGCGGCAGCTGCCTCCGGCCAAGTTCGTGCTCGACCGCGACGGCCGCCACGGCATGACGGTCAACACCATCGTCTCGGGCGGCTGCATCGTCTCGGGCTCGCAGGTCAGCAGCTCGGTGCTGTTCTCGGGCGTGCGCATCCACTCGTTCTGCACCGTCCACGAGGCGGTGCTGCTGCCCGACGTGGAGGTCGGGCGCGGCTGCCGGCTCAGCCGGGTGGTGATCGACCGCGCCTGCGTGATCCCCGACGAGATGGTGATCGGCGAGGACGCCGAGGCCGATGTCGCGCGCTTCGAGCGCACCGAAACGGGCGTGGTGCTGGTCACGCGCGAAATGCTCAAGCGGCTGGCGGAGCGCTCCGCGGCGCCTGCCGCCTGATGCCGCCGATGAGAGTCCTCCAGGTCAGCGCCGAACTCTTTCCCCTGCTCAAGACCGGCGGCCTGGCCGACGTCGCCGGCGCGTTGCCGCTCGCGCTGATGGCCGCGGGCCAGGACGCGCGCGTGCTGCTGCCGGGCTTCCCGGCCATCGTGGCGGGCGTGCGCGGGCTCGCGCCGGTCGCCGCTTTTTCGGCGCCCTGGGGCGAACGCTTCGGGCTGCTGCAGGGGCGCATCGAGATCGACGGCGCGCCGCCGATCCCGGCCTACGTGGTCGATGCGCCCGCGCTGTTCGACCGGCCCGGCAATCCCTACGAAGACGCCAACCGCCAGCCCTACGGCGACAACCACCGGCGCTTCGCGCTGCTGGGCTGGGCCGCGGCCCAGCTCGCGCAGGGGCTCGATCCGGCCTGGCTGCCCGAGGTGGTCCATGCGCACGACTGGCACGCGGGGCTCGCGCCGGCCTACATGGCCTTCGCGCGCGGCGCCGACGGGCCGCGCGTGGGCAGCGTCTTCACGGTCCACAACCTCGCCTACCAGGGCCTGTTCGCGCCCTGGCACTTCCCCGAGCTCGGCCTGCCCGCGCCCGCCTTCCAGATGAACGGGCTCGAATACCACGGCCAGCTCTCGTTCATGAAGGGCGGGCTCGCCTATGCCGACCGGCTCACCACCGTGAGCCCGACCTACGCGCGCGAGATCCAGACGCCCGACCAGGGCTGCGGCCTCGACGGCCTGCTGCGCCAGCGCGGCGGCGTGCTCGACGGCATCCTCAACGCGGTCGACGACCAGGTCTGGAACCCGGCCGCCGACCCGGCGCTGGTGCAGGGCTACCAGACGCCCGAGGGCCGCCACATGGCGGGCAAGGCGCGCTGCAAGTCCGTGCTGCAGCACCAGCTCGGGCTGGCCGCGCGGCCCGACGCGCCGCTGTTCATCCTCGTGAGCCGGCTCACCGAGCAGAAGGGGCTGCGCCTGGTGCTGCAGGGCCTCGATGCGCTGCTCGCGCAGGGCGGCCAGCTCGCGCTGCTGGGCAGCGGCGAGGCCTGGCTGGAAGACGCGTTCCGCCAGCGCGCGGCCGCCGCGCCCGACGCGGTCAGCGTCACCATCGGCTACAACGAGACGCTCGCGCACCAGCTCTTCGGCGCGGGCGACGTGACCCTCGTGCCCTCGCTGTTCGAGCCCTGCGGCCTGACGCAGATGTACGGCCTCAAGTACGGCAGCCTGCCGCTGGTGCGCCGCGTCGGCGGGCTGGCCGACACGGTGGTCGACTGCACGCTCGAGGACATGGCCAGCGGCGAGGCCACCGGCTTCGTGTTCGACCGTTTCGACTCGGCGGACTACGATCGCGCGGTGCGCCGCGCCTTCGCGCTCCACCAGCGCGCGCCCGACTGGCGGCGCGTGCGCGGCCATGCGATGCGGCGCCCCGCCGACTGGGCCACCGCGGCCGCGCAGTACGTGGCCGTGTACCGGCAGGCGCTGGCCGCGGCCCAGGCACCGACGCCCCTGCCCCACTGAAGAAGGCCCGGGGCATCCGTTCAACCCGCACACAAGACACACCCACCATGACGATCGAAGACTTCGCCTACGACCATCCCGACCGCGATGTCGCGGCCTTCAAGCGCGCCGTGGCCAACAAGCTGATCTACGCGGTCGGCAAGGACCCCGTGGCCGCGAGCCAGGACGACTGGCTCTACGCCACCGCGCTCGCGGTGCGCGACCAATTGGTGGAACGCTGGATGGCGACCACGCGCGCCAACTACGCGCAGGACCTCAAGCGCGTGTACTACCTGTCGATGGAGTTCCTGATCGGGCGCACCTTCACCAATGCGCTGCTCGCGGTCGACCTCCACGCCACCGTGCGCGACGCGCTGGCCGACTTCGGCGTCGACATGGAGGCGCTGTCCGAGCGTGAGCCCGACGCGGCGCTCGGCAACGGCGGCCTCGGCCGGCTCGCGGCCTGCTTCCTCGACTCGATGGCGACGCTCGGCGTGCCGGGCATGGGCTACGGCATCCGCTACGAATACGGCATGTTCCGCCAGCGCATCGTCGACGGCCAGCAGGTGGAGACGCCCGACTACTGGCTCACGCGTGGCAACCCCTGGGAATTCAAGCGGCCCGAGGTCAACTACCGCGTGCGCTTCGGCGGCCGCGTGCAGAAACGCGAAGGCACCAACGCGCCCTACGGCGCGGCCGACTGGGTCGACACCCACGACGTGCGCGCCGTGGCCTACGACACCATCATCCCGGGCTACGGCACGCAGGCCACCAACACGTTGCGCCTGTGGTCGGCGCGCGCCACCGAGGAGATCGACCTCTCGGCCTTCAACCGCGGCAACTACATGGCGGCGGTGGAGAGCAAGAACCACTCGGAGAACGTCTCGCGCGTGCTCTACCCCGACGACTCCACGCCCTCGGGCCGCGAGCTGCGGCTGCACCAGGAGTACTTCTTCTGCAGCGCCAGCGTGCAGGATCTGCTGCGGCGCTACCTGCGCAACCACACCAGCTTCGACCGGCTCTCGGAGAAGGTCAGCATCCACCTCAACGACACCCACCCGGTGCTCGCGGTGCCCGAGCTGATGCGCCTGCTGCTCGACGAGCACGGCCTGCCCTGGGACACGGCCTGGGCCCACACGCAGAAGGTGTTCAGCTACACCAACCACACGCTGATGCACGAGGCGCTCGAGACCTGGCCGGTCGAGATGCTCGGGCGCATCCTGCCGCGCCACCTGCAGATCATCTACGACATCAACGCGCGCTTCCTCGCCGCCGTGACGCAGACGCACGGCAACGACGTCGAGCTGATGCGCCGCCTCTCGCTGGTCGACGAGGCCGGCGAGCGCCGCGTGCGCATGGCCTACGTGGCGGTGCTCGCGAGCCACTCGATCAACGGCGTGTCGGGGCTGCACTCGGAGTTGATGAAGCAGTCGATCTTCGCGGACTTCGCGAAGATCTTTCCCGAGCGTTTCAACAACAAGACCAACGGCGTCACGCCGCGGCGCTGGCTCGCGCAGGCCAACCCGCCGCTGGCCGCGCTGCTCGACCAGCGGCTGGGCAAGGGCTGGCGGCGCGACCTCTCGCAGCTCGAGGCGCTGCGGCCGATGGCGGCGCAGCCGCCCTTCGTGCGCGCCTTCCGCCACGCCAAGCGCGAGAACAAGCTGCGGCTGGCCAACTGGATCGAGCAGCACATGAACATCGTGGTCGACACCGACGCGATGTTCGACGTGCAGGTCAAGCGCATCCACGAGTACAAGCGCCAGCTGCTCAACGTGTTGCACGTGATCGCACGCTACCACCGCATCCTCGACGCCCAGGCCGCGGGCGGCAGCGTCGACATCGTGCCGCGCGTGGTCGTGTTCGCGGGCAAGGCCGCCTCGGCCTACGTGATGGCCAAGCAGGTGATCCGGCTGATCAACGACGTGGCGGCCACCATCAATGCCGACGCGCGCGTGGGCAAGCTGCTGAAGGTGGTGTTCCTGCCCAACTACAGCGTGAGCCTGGCCGAGATCATCATGCCGGCGGCCGACCTGTCGGAGCAGATCTCCACGGCCGGCACCGAGGCCTCGGGCACCGGCAACATGAAGTTCGCGCTCAACGGCGCGCTGACCATCGGCACGCTCGACGGCGCCAACGTCGAGATGCGCGAGAACGTCGGCCCCGAGAACATCTTCATCTTCGGCAACACCACGCCCGAGGTGGCCGAGATCCGCGCGCGCGGCTACCAGCCGCGCGACATCTACGACGGGAACGAGGAGCTGCGGCGCGTGCTCGACGCGATCCGCGACGGCGCCTTCTCGGCGGCCGAACCGGCGCGCTACCAGGGCATCTACGACGCGCTCGTGAACTGGGGCGACCACTACCTGCTGCTGGCCGACTACGCGAGCTACGTCGCGAAGCAGGCCGAGGTCGATGCGCTCTACCGCGACGCCGATGCCTGGACGCGCACCGCGATCCTCAACGTGGCGGGCATGGGTGCCTTCTCGTCGGACCGCACGATCGCCCAGTACGCGCACGACATCTGGCAGACCAAGCCGGTGGTGCTGGGCTGAGCCCGGCGCCGGGCGGCTTCAGCGCGGCGTCGTCGGCGGCGGCGCCTCGGTGACGAAGCCGATCCGGCTCAGGCCCGCCTTGTTGGCGATGCCCATCAGGGCCACCACGCGGCCGTAGGGCACGGTCTGGTCGGCGCGCAGCTGGACCTCGGTGTCCTTGCTGTCGGCGGCGGCCTTCTCGAGGCGGGTCGCGAGTTCCTCGTCGGTCACGGGCTGGTCGTTGAGGAAGGCCTTGCCCGCCGGGTCGACCGACAGGCTCACGAACTTCGGCGTGTCGTTGGGCTGGCCGGCATCGGTCTGCGGCAGGTCGAGCTTGATCGAGCTGGCCATCAGCGGCGCCGTGATGATGAAGATCACCAGCAGCACCAGCATCACGTCGACCAGCGGCGTGACATTGATGTCGGACAGCGGCCGCTGGCCGCCGGCACCGGTGGCACGGCCACCGCCGGCGGAACTGCTGCCGAGCGAGGTGCGTCCGAAGGCCATGGGGCGAAGCGGTTCAGACCGGCATCGGCCGCGCGGGCGGCGGCGGAGCCGGCACCGCCGCGGGCGCTTCGCCGAAGCTGCCGAGCAGGTCGTGGGCGAAGCCTTCGAGCTCGGCCTCGACGCGGCCGATGACGCGGCCGAAGACGTTGTAGGCCAGCACGGCCGGGATCGCCACCGCGAGGCCGAAGGCGGTCATCACGAGTGCCTCGCCGACCGGTCCGGCCACCTTGTCGATGGTGAAGCCGCCGGCCTGGCCCGCGATGCCCACGAGCGCGCCGTAGATGCCCCAGACCGTGCCGAGCAGACCGACGAAGGGCGCCGTGGCGCCGACCGTGGCGAGCAGGATCTGCCCGGCCTGCAGCCGGCGCAGAGCACCGTGCAGCGCCTCGCGCAGCACGCGCGTGAGTCGCTGGTTGCGGTCGCCCGCGGCGCCGAGGGTGGCGGCGTCTTGCGCCTGGGAGGCCGCGGCCTGGCGCAGCGCCGCGACCGTGGGCAGCACCAGCGCCGAACGGTCGAAGGCCTGCAGCCGCTGTTCGGCTTCAGCGAGGCTGGTCGACTGCCAGAAGGCCGCGATGCTGCGCAGCACGTCGCGCGTGCCGCCGCGCAGCAGCCAGCCCTTCCAGAGGATCACGACCCAGCTCGAAATCGACATCGCGAGCAGCAGCGCGGCCACCGAGCGGCTGACGCCGTCGCCGTGGGTCAGCAGTTCGAGGACGCTCATCGTCGGGGATGGCGGAGGAAGGCCGGGCTCAGCGCAGGCCGAGCACGTCGAACATGTCGAACAGGCCGGCGCGCTGGTCGGCCAGGAAGCGCACCGCGCGCAGGCTGCCCTGCGCGTAGTTGGCGCGGCTCGAGGACTTGTGGGCGATCTCGATGCGCTCGCCGGTACCGGCGAACAGCACCGTGTGGTCGCCGACGATGTCGCCGCCGCGCACGGTGGCGAAGCCGATGGTCGACGGATCGCGCTCGCCGGTCACGCCTTCGCGGCCGTAGACCGCGCATTCCTTGAGGTCGCGGCCCAGCGCGTCGGCGATGACCTCGCCCATCTTGAGCGCGGTGCCCGAGGGGGCGTCGATCTTATGGCGGTGGTGGGCCTCGACGATCTCGATGTCGTAGCCGGTGGACAGCGCCTTGGCCGCCATTTCGAGCAGCTTGAAGGTGACGTTGACGCCCACGCTCATGTTGGGCGCCATGACGATCGCGATGTCCTTGGCGATCTCGGCGATCTCGGCCTTCTGCGCGTCGCTGAAGCCGGTGGTGCCGATCACGGCCTGCACACCGAGTTCGCGGCAGACGGCCAGGTGGGCCATCGTGCCCTCGGGGCGGGTGAAGTCGATCAGCACCTGGGCGTCCTGCAGGCCCGCGCGCAGGTCGGCGGCGATGGCCACGCCGCTGGCGAAGCCGAGGAAGGCGCCCGCGTCGCTGCCGATGGCGGGGCTGGCGGCCACGTCGAGCGCGCCGGCCAGGCGGCAGTCGGGGGTGTTGCGAACCGCCTCGATCAGCATGCGGCCCATGCGGCCCGACGCGCCGGCGACGGCAACCCGGCGCGCGGCCGGCGTGGAGGAGGTGGTAGTGTTGGAGTCGGTCACGCGGATTCGGGCTTGCTTGCCGTCAGGGGACGGTGGAGACGGTGGGTGATGGAACCGCGCCGCCCCGCCAAGCCAGGTTCGGCGCGCCGGCCGGGCGCCGCTTTTAGCGCGCGGCCTCGAGCGGCGGGTAGGCGGCCGGCAGCGGGGGCAGCGTGGCGGGCGCCTTGCTCTCGGTGTCGGTGGCTTTCCGGTCGCCCTTGGGGTCGAACTTCTTGAGTTCTTCTTCCGTGGCCTCGAGCGGCGGCACCTTGCCGGTCTTCTTGCGGGTGTCGAGCGTGGCGACGAATTCTTCCTCGCTCGGCATCTCGCCGCCTTCCCAGCGCTCGAGCTGCTCGCCGTTGAAGAAGACGGTGAAGCGGCGCTCCTGCGGCTCCACGCCCTGGCGCCGGATCGTGAAGACGTAGTCCCAGCGGTTCGAATGGAAGATGTCGGTGAGCAGCGAGGTGCCGAGGATCTCGCGCACCTGCTGGCGCGACATGCCCGTCTTGAGCGCCGCGACCTGTTCCTTGGACACGAAGTTGCCCTGGACCACCTCGACCTTGTAGGGGGTGACGGCCGACAGCGCGCCACGCGAGCGCTCGCTGAAACCGCTGCAGGCACCGAGGCCCAGGGTGACGGCAACGGCCGCAGCCAGCAGCCAGGGACGGCGTTGGAAAATGGCAGGCATTGGGGGAAAAGGGGGTAGCGATATGATCGGCCATTGTAGCGGCTGGCCCCTCCGGGGCCTTTGGCTGCCCAGGGCGCAGGAACCATCATGGCCAACATCGACGAACTCAAGAACACCGGCCTCAAGGCCACCCTGCCGCGGCTGAAGATTCTGGAAATCTTCCAGACCGGCGGCCAACGCCACATGACCGCCGAGGACGTGTTCCGGGTGCTGCTCAACGAGCATTCCGACATCGGCCTGGCCACCGTCTACCGGGTGCTCACCCAGTTCGAGCAGGCCGGCATCCTCGAGCGCAGCCATTTCGAGAGCGGCAAGGCCGTCTACGAACTCAACGAAGGCACGCACCACGACCACCTGATCTGCACCGCCTGCGGCAAGGTCGAGGAGTTCTACGACGCCGAGATCGAGCGCCGCCAGCAGCTGGTGGCCAAGGACAAGGGCTGGATCCTGCAGGACCACGCCATGTCGCTCTACGGCTTGTGCGGCGACTGCGTCAAGAAGCGCTGAGCTAGTCCGCGTCGCGCGCGCTTTCCATCGCCTTGTGGTGGCGCGCCACGAAATCGGCATAGGTGTCGATGCCGCGCAGCTGCAGGATCGAATTGCGCACCGCGGCCTCGACCAGCACGGCGATGTTGCGACCCGCCACCACCTGGATGATGACCTTGCGCACCGGGATGCCCAGCACGTCCTGCGTGAGCGGCGTCGAGGGCATGCGCTCGTAGTCGCGCTCGAAGCTGTCGCGCCGCACCAGGTGCACGATGAGCTTGAGCCGCATCTTCCTCCGCACCGCCGTCTCGCCGAAGATCGCGCGGATGTCGAGCAGGCCGATGCCGCGCACCTCGAGCAGGTTGAGCAGCAGGTCGGGACAGCGGCCCTCGATGGTGTTCTGGTTGATGCGGTAGAGGTCGACCGCGTCGTCGGCCACCAGGCCGTTGCCGCGCGAGATCAGCTCGAGGCCGAGTTCGCTCTTCCCGAGGCCCGACTCGCCCGTGATCATCACGCCCATGCCCAGGATGTCCATGAACACGCCGTGCATCGAGGTGCGCTCGGCGAAGTGCTTGGACAGGTAGGCGCGCAGCAGGTCGATCACGAAGGCCGAGGACTCACGCGTGGCGAACAGCGGCAGCTGGGCGCGCTCGCAGATCGACAGCAGTTCGTCGGGCGCGGCCTGGCCGTCGGCCAGCACCAGCATCGGTGGCTCGAGCGTGACGATGCGGGCGATGCGCCGTGCGGTGTCCTCGGGGCTGCCGCGCGTCAGGTAGGCGACCTCGCGCGCGCCGAGGATCTGCACGCGGTACGGATGGATGTAGTTGAGGTAGCCGACCAGGTCGGCGGCCGACTGGGCGCGGCTGATGACCTCGGGATCGAACTGGCGCTCGGACGCGCCGAGTCCCGCGAGCCATTCCCAGCGCAGCGAGCCGCGGAACTCCTCGAACATGGCATCGGCGCTGATGACGGTCGGCTTCATGCGTTCAGGGCGCGGCGCGCGGCACCGCTTCGGAAGTGAGGGGGACGGGAAGAAGGGCAGCGCAGCTTAGCAGCAGCCACGCCCCGCGAGCCATGGGCTCAGGCGACTTGCGTGGAGTGCCAGCCGGCGATCAGGCCGTGCAGCGCGGCCGCGTCGGTGCTCGACTTGATCTGCTCGCGCAGGCCGGCGTCGCTCAGCAGCTCGGCGATCTCGGAGAGGATTTCGAGGTGCTTCTGTGTGGCGGCTTCGGGCACCAGCAGGAAGATCAGCAGGCCGACGGGTTGTTCGTCGGGGGCATCGAAGCCGATCGGGTTCGCGAGCTGGAACACCGCGGCCATCGGCGCCTTGAGGCCCTTGATGCGGCCATGCGGAATGGCGACGCCATGACCGAGGCCGGTGGAGCCGAGGCGCTCGCGCGCGAAGAGGCTGTCGGTGATCAGGGCGCGGCCCAGCCCGTGAAGGCTTTCGAACAGCAAGCCGGCTTCCTCGAAAGCACGCTTCTTGCTGGTGGCGTCAACGCTCACAAGCACTTGAGCGGGCGGCAGGATGGACGCGAGACGATTCATGGTGGGTCAGAGCGGGGGCGATTATGCACCTGCTTGGTAAAAACCCCCACTCCGCTTATCTACTTTCTGGTTACATGTTGCCCGCAGGCCTCGCTTCCCTCGACAGAGGCCCTTCAAACCCTTGATGGGCAGTCGGAAAAGCCCATGAAAAAGCCGCCCGGAGGCGGCTTCGAGAGTCTCCGGCGCGACAGCCGGAAATCCGCTGGGTCTTACATCAGGCGCTTGGGCGCGCTGTGGTGATGGTCCTGCAGGCGGTCCTTGTGGCGCACCACCTGGCGGTCGAGCTTGTCGACCAGTTCATCGACCGCGGCATAGAGATCAGCGTGGCTCGACTCCGCGAACATGTCATTGCCCTTGACGTGGATGTTGCACTCGGCCCGTTGCCGGCGTTCCTTTTCCTTCTGCTTTTCCACCGTGAGGATCACCTTCACGTCGACCACCTGGTCGAAATGTCGGGTGATCCGGTCCAGCTTGCTCGTGACGTAGGTGCGCAAGGCAGGGGTGACGTCGAGGTGATGACCGCTGATCGTCAAATTCATGAATGACCTCCTGGAATTGACGGTTGGGGAAATGACCATCGCTGCGGATACAGCGCGGCCGGCGAAAACGGTTGTGGGGCTGGGAGAAGAAAGGGGGAGAGGGGGAAGAGAGAGGGGGTGCGGGAGAGGAGAAGGTCGATTCACTATGCCCAAGCTGTCACGGTATTGCAATACCGGGGGATGCCCGGATGACGCACCGGCGGACCGCGTCGCATGCTCAGCTATTTCTTCCATAGCAGGCCCCAGCGGCCCCGCATGCTGCGGGCCGCGTTGCGAACCATTGCTGCCGCGCCCATCTTTCGCGGCCACCCGCGCATGACCCTGCTGAAGAAAGGGCCGGGCTTGCTCAGCGCCAGGCGGCGCGCATCCGGTTGCGCAGGTCGATCACCGCGGCCGGCGGCGGCACTGCCGGCGCGCGCGGCGGCGGGGGTGGCCAGGTCTGAGCCTCGAAGCGTGCGAGGTCGGCATCGGGAATGAAGCGGCTGCGGTTGGCGTAGAGATGCCGGTCGCCGCGCGCGGCCTGCTGCGGGATGTAGAAGCGCTGCGGCACCAGCAGGTGCAGGTGGTCGCGGGCCCGGGTCATGGCGACGTAGAGCAGGCGCCGCTCCTCCTCGAGCTCCTGCGCGCTCTGCGCCACGTCGGCCGGCATGCAGCCGTCGACCACGTTGAGCACGTGGACCGAATTCCACTCCTGCCCCTTGGCCGAATGGATGGTCGAGAGGATCAGGTAGTCCTCGTCGAGCAGCGGCGGCCCCGGCCGGTCGCTGGTGGCCTCGGGCGGATCGAGCGTGAGCTCGGTGAGGAAGCGTTCGCGCGAGGCGTAGCCCGAGGCCATGTGCACCAGCTGCTCGACGTCGCCGCGGCGCGTGCCCGCGGTGTCGTCGTAGAGCCGCTCGAGGTGCGGCAGGTACCAGTCCATCGCGATGCCCACGTCGGCCGGCCAGGCCAGCGACGGCGCGCGCAGCGCGGCATAGGCCTCGGCGAAGGCGGCCCATTCGGCGCGCGCGGCGCTCGGCGGCACGAAGTCGCGCAGGGCGACGGCCGGATCGGCCGCCTGGTCCATCGCGTCGAGCAGCTTCGCGCTGGTGGCCGGCCCGATGCCCGGGATCAGCTGCGTGACGCGAAAGCCCGCCATGCGCCCGCGCGGGTTCTGCGCGAAGCGCAGCACCGCGAGCAGGTCCTTGACGTGCGAGGCCTCGAGGAACTTGAGCCCGCCGTACTTCACGAACGGGATGTTGCGGCGCGCCAGCTCGAGCTCGAGCGGCGCGCTGTGGCTCGAGGTGCGGAACAGCACCGCCTGCGACTTGAGCGCGAGCCCGCCCTCGCGGTGCGCGAGCACCTTGTCGGCCACCCAGCAGGCCTGCTGGGATTCGTCGGGCACGCGCACGATCTGCGGCCGCCCGGCCGAGGGCTTGTCGGTCCACAGCGTCTTGGCATGGCGCTCGGCCGCATGCGCGATGCACGCGTTCGACACGTCGAGGATCGGCTGGGTGGAGCGGTAGTTGCGCTCCAGCGTGACCACGCGCGCCGGCCGCGAGAACTGCGAGGGGAAGTCGAGGATGTTGCGCACCGTCGCGCCGCGGAACGAATAGATCGACTGCGCATCGTCGCCCACCACGGTCACGCCCCGGCCGTCGGGCTTGAGCGCGAGCAGGATCGCGGCCTGCAGCAGGTTGGTGTCCTGGTACTCGTCGACCAGCACGTGGTCGAAGCGCGCGCCCAGGTGCTGCGCCAGCGTGGGCTCCTCCATCATGCCGGCCCAGTAGAGCAGCAGGTCGTCGTAGTCGAGCACGTTCTGCTGCTGCTTGGCCTCGACGTAGGCGCCGAACAGCTGCTGCAGCTCGACGCCCCATTCGGCGCACCACGGGAAGGACTGCTTCAACACCGACTCGAGCGGCGCGCGCGTGTTCACGCAGCGCGAATAGATCGACAGGCAGGTGCCCTTGTGCGGAAAGCGGCGCGCACTCGACGAGAAGCCGAGCTCGTGCCGCGCCAGCCCCATCAGGTCCTCGGCATCGCCGCGATCGTGGATGGTGAAGTTGTCGTCCAGCCCGATCTGCGCGGCGTACTCGCGCAGCAGCCGCGCGCCGATGCCGTGGAAGGTGCCGGCCCAGGGCAGCGCGGGCGCGGTGTGGGCCTGCAGCCCCAGCACGCGCGCGAGCACCTGGCCGGCACGCTGCGCCATTTCCTGCGCGGCGCGGCGCGAGAAGGTCAAAAGCAGCAGGCGCTGCGGGTCGACCCCGCGCGCGATCAGGTGCGCCACCCGGTGCGCCAGCGTGCTGGTCTTGCCCGAGCCGGCGCCGGCGATGACGAGCAAGGGCCCTGCATCGGCCGCGTCCGGCGCGCCACCGGCCAGCGCCTCCACCCCGTGCTCGACCGCCGCGCGCTGCTCGTCGTTGAGGCTGGCGAGGGCGGCCGCGAGGCGCTCGGCCTGGGTCGCCGGCGGGCTGGAAAGGACGGGGGACACGGCGCTCGGCATGGGCGCCACTCTACTGGATGTTCGTCCAGTCCAGCCAACTCTGCGCTCATTCGCCGATGACATAATCGCGCCTCGCTGCAACTGGAGACCGCATCGTGGAAACCGCCCCGTCTCGGCAGCTTTCAACTCCCGGCTGAGTCCGGCCGACCGGGTCCGGGATTTGAAAGCGCCCCCTTTCTCGCCCCCCGCCCGTCCGCCCCATCGCCCCAGCCATTTCACGGGAGTGAGCCATGCTCAATATCTTCACGCTCGCCAACGGCCGCCTCGTCCAGGAAGAGATCGAGGCCCTCGAGGAGCTCTCCCGCTTCCAGCCGATCTGGGTCGACCTCGAATCGCCCACGCTCGAGGAGAAGCGCTGGATCAAGCAGTACTACGGCCTCTCGATCCCCGAGGACGCGATGGACGAGGACATCGAGGAATCGGCGCGCTTCTATGAAGAGGACAACGGCGAGCTCCACATCCGCAGCGACTTCCTGATCGACGACGACGAAGCCCCGCGCGCGGTGCGCGTCGCGTTCATCCTCAACCAGCACAACACCGACCTGCGCAGCCGCGGCGTGCTGTTCTCGATCCACGACGAGGACGTGCCCGTGTTCCGCCTGCTGCGCATGCGCGCGCGCCGCGCACCGGGGCTGATCGAGGACGCGAAGGAAGTGATGCTCAAGCTCTTCGACGCCGACGCCGAGTACTCGGCCGACTCGCTCGAGAACATCTACGACGAGCTCGAGGCCGCCAGCAAGAAGGTGCTCTCGGGCAACGTCAGCGACGAGCTCGCGGGCGAGGTGCTGGGCGCCATCGCGCGCCAGGAAGACCTGAACGGGCGCATCCGCCGCAACGTGATGGACACGCGCCGCGCGGTCAGCTTCATGATGCGCAGCAAGATGCTCAATGCCGAGCAGTTCGAGGAAGCGCGGCAGATCCTGCGCGACATCGAATCGCTCGACAACCACACGGCCTTCCTGTTCGACAAGATCAACTTCCTGATGGATGCGACCGTCGGTTTCATCAACATCAACCAGAACAAGACGATCAAGATCTTCTCGGTGGCCAGCGTCGCGCTGCTGCCGCCGACCCTGATCGCGAGCATCTACGGCATGAACTTCAAGTTCATGCCCGAGCTCGACTGGGCCATGGGCTATCCCTACGCCATCGTGCTGATGGCCGCGAGCGCGCTGGTGCCGATGTGGTACTTCCGCCGGCGCGGCTGGCTCAAGTAGCGGAAGAAGAAGGCTGGGCGGCGAGCCAGGCGCCGACCAGCGCGAGGCTGTAGCGGCTCGCGACCTCGGCGACGAAGCGCGCGAAGTCGCCATGGGCCGCGTCGTCGGCACGGTCCGAGATCGTGCGCATCGCGGCGAAGGGCACGCCGTAGTCGTGGCACACCTGCGCCACCGCCGCGCCTTCCATCTCCACCGCCAGCGCATCGGGTAGCGCGCGGCGCAGCGCCTCGCTTTCGGCCGCTGTCGCGACGAAGCGGTCGCCACTGATCAGCAGGCCGCGATGCACGGTCGGCGAACGCAGGCCGAACTCGTCGACGGCGCCCTGCCCCACCAGGGCCACGGGATCGCGCAAGGTCTGCTCGGCCACGGCCGCCAGCGCATCGCCGATCGCCGCATCGGCCTTGAAACGCGAGATCCCCATCAAGGGCACTTCGTATGTCGGAAAGAGCGGCGAGGCGTCCATGTCGTGCTGCAACAGCTCGGTCGCCACCACCACGTCGCCGACCTCGACGCCCGGCGCGAGCCCGCCCGCCACACCGCTGAAGACGATGGCGCGCACGCCGAAGCGCTCGAGCAGCAGCGTGGCCGTCACCGCGGCCGCGACCTTGCCGATGCGCGACAGCACCGCGACCACGGGCTGGCCCTGCAGGTGGCCGACCCAGAAGTCGCGGCCCGCGACGCGCACGCGCTGCTCGTCGGGCATCAGCGCGAGGAGCGCTTTCAGCTCCTCGTGCATCGCCGCGACGATCGCGATGGGTGCGGTGGCCCCCACCGCTTACTTGATGTCCACGCCGTAGAAGGTGTGGCGGCCGAAGGGGCTGAGCTTGAAGTCGATCACTTCCTTGCGCACCGGCTTGAGCTGAACCGCGTGCGCGATGGTGAACCACGGCGCCTGCTCCTTGAAGATGACTTGCGCCTTCTTGTAGAGCGCGTCGCGGTCGGCCTGCTTGGTCGCGCTCTTGGCCTTGACCACGATGTCCTCGTAGGGCTGGTAGCAGAACTTCGAGATGTTGCTGCCGCTCGCCGACTTGGCCGAGGCGCAGCCCAGCAGCGTATAGAGGAAGTTGTCGGGGTCGCCGTTGTCGCCGGTCCAGCCCAGCATGCCCATCTGGTGCTCGCCGGCCTGCAGCCGCTTGCGGTACTCGCCCCATTCGAAGCTCTTGATCTCGGCCTTGACGTTGATCTTGGCGAGGTCGGCCTGCATCAGCTCGGCGATGCGCTTGGCGTTCGGGTTGTAGGGCCGCTGCACCGGCATCGCCCACAGGTCGGTCGAGAAGCCGTCGGGGAAGCCGGCCTGCGCCAGCAGCTTCTTCGCGGCTTCGGGATCGTAGGGGTCGTCCTTCACCGCATCGTTGTAGGACCACATGGTCGGCGGGATCGGGTTCTTCGCGGCCACGCCGGTCGAGAGGTAGACGCCGTCGATGATCGCCTTCTTGTTGATCGCCATGTTGATGGCCTTGCGCACGCGCACGTCGTCGAAGGGCTTTTTGGTCGTGTTGTACGAGAGGTAGCCGACGTTCAGGCCCGGCTGCTCGAGCACCTGCACGTTCGGGTCCTTGCGGATCGCATCGAGGTCGGCCGGGTTCGGATAAGGCATGACGTGGCATTCGCCCTTCTGCAGCTTGGCCCAGCGCACCGAGGCGTCGGGCGTGATCGCGAACACCAGGTCGTCGATCTTGGCCTTGCCGCCCCAGTACTGCGGGAAGGCCTTGAAGCGGATGACCGCGTCCTTCTGGTACTGCACGAGATAGAACGGGCCGGTGCCGATCGGGTCCTGGTCGACCTTCTCGGGCGTGCCGGCCTTGAGCATCGCGATTGCGTACTCCTTCGACTGGATGCCCGCGTACTGCATCGCGAGATTGGCGAGGAACGGCGCCTCGGCCTGGTTGAGCGTGATCTTCACCGTGTAGTCGTCGATGCGGTCCACCGACTTCAGCAGCTTGGGCATGCCCATGTCGTTGAAGTAGGAGTGGTTCTGGCTCGTGACCTTGAAGAAGGGATCGCTCTCCTTCCACTGGCGGTCGATCATGAAGATGAAGTCGTCGGCGTTGAAGTCGCGCGTGGGCTTGAAGCTCTTGCTCGTGGTGTGCCACTTCACGCCCTTGCGCAGGTGGAAGGTGTAGACCGTGCCATCGGCCGAGATGTCCCACTTCTCGGCCAGGCCCGGCACGACCTTGGTGCCGCCGCGCTCGAACTCGACGATGGTGTTGTAGACCTGCGTGGTCACGTCGAACGAGGTGCCGGTGGTGTTCATGCCCGGATAGAAGTTCTCGGGGCTGCCCTCGGAGCAGTAGACCAGCGTCTTGGCCGACACCGCGCCGCAGGCCAGGGTCAGCGCCGCGATCGCCACGGGTGCCAGCAGCGCCAGCCGTCGTGCGCGGCGCGGGAGGAAGGAACGGTTCGTCATGGGAACTCCTTGAGACACGGGTTGGAGAAAACGGAAAGCGGGTTTCAGGGATTCATCGCGACGGGTGCGATGAACGGCGGTGCCGACGGCAAATCGGCGCGCACCACCGGCGCGCCTTCGAGAAAACGCTCGGCGTAGTGGCAGGCGACGCGACGCTGGTCGAGCTCGCGCAGCACGGGCCGCTCGTCGCGGCAGCGCTGCGTGACATGCGGGCAGCGCGTGCTGAAGACGCAGCCCGGCGGCGGCGACAGCGGCGACGGCAGCTCACCCTTGAGCACGATGCGCTGGCTGCTGAGGCCCGGCGTGGAGGCCAGCAGCGCCTGCGTGTAGGGATGCAGCGGACGCTCGAAGATGCGCGCCTTCGGGCCCTGCTCCACCGCATGGCCGAGGTACATCACGAGCACGTCGTGCGCGATGTGGCGCACCACGCCGAGGTCGTGCGAGATGAACAGGTAGGCCAGGCCGAGCTCGGCCTGCAAGTCGGCCAGCAGGTTCAGCACCTGGGCCTGGATCGACACGTCGAGCGCCGACACCGGCTCGTCGGCCACCACCAGCCGCGGCTCGAGCATCAGCGCGCGCGCGATCGCGATGCGCTGGCGCTGGCCGCCCGAGAACATGTGCGGATAGCGGTTGGCATGCTCGGGCCGCAGGCCCACGCGCGCGAGCATCTCGCGCGCCTTGGCGGCACGCTCGGCCTTGCCGAGCGTGGTGTTGATCGCGAGCGGATCCTCGAGCACCGCCGCGACCTTCTTGCGCGGATTGAGCGAGCCGTAGGGGTTCTGGAACACCAGCTGCACCGCCTGGCGCAGTTCGCGGCGCCGCTCGGACGGCGGGTTCACGGCATCGTGGCCGACCAGCGTGAGCTGGCCCGCCGTCGGCTTCTCGATCAGCGCGACCATGCGCGCGAGCGTCGATTTGCCGCAGCCCGATTCGCCGACCACCGCGAGCGTGCGGCCACGCTCGAGCCGGAACGAGATGTCGCCCACCGCGCGCAGTTGCGCGCTCGGGCGGAACAGGCCGCGGCGCACCTCGTAGATGCGCTGCAGGTTCTTCGCCTCGACCACGATCTCCGCGGCGCTCACGATGCGGCCTCCTCGACGCGCGGCAGGCGCGGCCGGTCGCGCTCGATCGCGGCCATGCGCCCCGGTTCGCCGAGCGGGAAGTGGCAGCGCACCTGCGCGCCGGGCAGCGCCTCGACGCCGCGCAGGGCCGGGCGCACCTGGCAGGCGCGTGTCGTCACGTAGCCGCAGCGCGGCGCGAACAGGCAGCCCGCGGGCCGGTCGTGCACGCCGGGCACCACGCCCGCGATGGTGGCGAGCCGGCCGTCGGGCGGCGCGCGCTCGGGCAGCGCGGCCAGGAGCGCCTCGGTGTAGGGATGCTGCGGCGTCGCGAACAGCCGGTCCACGCGCTGCTGCTCCATCACCTGGCCCGCATACATCACGGCGATGCGTTGCGCCATCTCGCTGACCACGCCCATGTTGTGCGTGATCAGCACCAGCGCCATGCCGCGCTCCTTCTGCAGGTCGCGCAGCAGGTCGAGGATCTGCGCCTGGATCGTGACGTCGAGCGCGGTGGTCGGCTCGTCGGCGATCAAGAGGCGCGGGTTGCAGGCGATCGCCATCGCGATCATCACGCGCTGGTTCATGCCGCCCGAGAGCTGGTGCGGATAGCTCGAGAGGCGCGACGACGCGGCCGGGATGCCGACCTGCTCGAGCAGTTCGGTGGCGCGCTTCCTGGCCGCGCGCCGGTCGAGCCCGAGGTGCAGGCGCAGCGTCTCCATCAACTGGAAGCCGATGGTGAAGCAGGGGTTGAGGCTGGTGGTGGGCTCCTGGAAGATCATCGCGACCTCCTTGCCCACCAGCGCGCGGCGCGCCTTGTCGGAGATGCCGAGCAGGTCGCGGCCCGCGAAGCGCATGTGGTCGGCGCGCACGCGGCCCGGGAAGCCGATCAGCCCCATCAGCGCCATCATGGTCACGCTCTTGCCCGAGCCCGATTCGCCGACGATGCCGAGCACCTCGCCCTCCTCGAGCGAGAGGCTCACGCCGTCGACCGCATGCATCACGCCGCCCTGGGTCGGGAATTCGACGTGCAGATCCTGGATGTCGAGCAAAGGCATCGATGCGTTCCCTTGCTTCAGCGCTTGAGCTTCGGATCGAGCGCGTCGCGCAGACCGTCGCCCAGCAGGTTGAAGGCCAGCACCGCCGCGAGGATCGCGAGGCCGGGAAAGGTCACGACCCACCAGGCGCGCAGCACGAACTCGCGCGCATCGGCCAGCATGGTGCCCCACTCGGGCGAGGGCGGCTGCGCGCCAAGGCCGAGGAAGCCGAGCGCGGCGGCGTCGAGGATGGCGGTCGAGATGCCCAGCGAGGCCTGCACGATCAGCGGCGCCGCGCAGTTGGGCAGCACCTCGCGGAACATCAGGCGCAAGGTGCCGGCGCCGCTGACGCGCGCCGCGGTCACGTAGTCGCGCGAGACCTCGGCGATGACGGCCGCGCGCGTGATGCGCACGTAGTGCGGCAGCACGACGATGGCCACGGCGAGCATCGCGTTGATGAGGCCTGGCCCGAGGATGGCCACGATCACGATCGCGAGCAGCAGGCTCGGCAGCGTGAGGATGATGTCCATCAGCCGCATGATCGCGATCTCGAGCACGCCGCGGAAGAAGCCCGCGACCAGGCCGAGCACCACGCCCACCACCACCGAGATCGCGACCACCGCGACGCCGATCGACAGCGACAGCCGCGCGCCGTACATCAGACGCGAGAGGATGTCGCGGCCGATGGCATCGGTGCCCAGCAGGTAGGTGAGCGAGCCGCCCTGCTGCCAGGCCGGCGGCTGCAGGAACACGGCGCTGTTGGTCTGGTTGGGCGCATGCGGCGCGATCCACGGCGCGAGCAGCGCGACCAGCAGCAGCACGACGATGGTCACGAGGCCGATCACCGCGCCGCGGTTGGCGGAGAACGCGCTCCAGAATTCGCGCCAGGGTCCGGGCGGCGTCGAGGCGACGGGGGCCGCGTTCGCGAGGGTGTGGGTCGATGCCATGGGTTCAGCGCCGGATGCGGGGGTTGATGACGCCGTAGGTCACGTCGACCAGCAGGTTGACCAGCATCACGATGGCGCCGAGCAGCAGCATGCCGCCCTGCAGCACCGGATAGTCGCGCCGGCCGATGGCCTCGATCAGCCATTTGCCGACGCCGGGCCACGAGAAGATGGTCTCGGTGAGGATGGCGCCGGTGAACAGCACGCCCACCTGCAGGCCGATCACCGTGACGACCGGGATCAGCGCATTGCGCAGCGCATGCAGGCCCACCACGCGAAAGCGCGACAGGCCCTTGGCGCGCGCGGTGCGGATGTAGTCCTCGCCGAGCACCTCGAGCATGGCCGAGCGCGTCATGCGCGCGATCACCGCCAGCGGCACCGTGCCCAGCACCACGGCCGGCAGCACGAGGTGATGCAGCGCCGACCAGAAGGCATCGATCTCGCCGGCGCGCAGTGCGTCGAGCAGCAGGAAGCCGGTGTCGGGCTCGACGTAGTACTGCACCGCGATGCGGCCCGAGACCGGCGTCCAACCGAGCTGCACCGAGAAGAAGAGGATGAGCAGCAGGCCCCACCAGAAGATCGGCATCGAGTAGCCGGTGAGCGAGGTGGCCATCACGCCATGGTCGAAGATCGAGTTGCGCCGCACCGCCGCGAGGATGCCCGCCGGCAGGCCCAGCACGAGCGCGAACACGATGGCGCAGACCCCGAGTTCGATGGTCGCGGGAAAGAGCGCGAGGAACTCGTTCATCACCGATTCCTGCGTGATCAGCGACTTGCCGAGGTCGCCGTGCAGCACGCGCGCGATGTAGATGCCGTACTGCACGATCACCGGCTTGTCGAGGCCGTAGGCCGTGAGCAGCTCGGCGTGGCGCGCGGGGTCGATCCCGCGCTCGCCGGCCATGGTCTCGATGGGGTCGCCCGGCACCAGCCGGATGAGGAAGAAGGCAAGCAGCGTCATGCCGAAGAAGGTCGGCACCAGCAAGCTCACGCGCGTGAGTAGGAAGCGAAACATCGACCCGCAATATGCAAGATCGATGCCGCGGCCCCACCCGGGCCGAACCCTTACTTTTTGGCGTCGCGCAACTCTCTGCGCAGGATCTTTCCGACCGGTGTCTTCGGCAAGTCAGTGCGAAACTCTACGATTCGCGGTTGCTTGTAACCCGTAAGGTTTGCTCTGCAGTATTCGCGCACCTGCGCCTCGGTGAGCGACTCGTCCTTCTTCACGATCACGAGCTTCACGGCCTCGCCGGTCTTCTCGTCGTTCACGCCCACGGCCGCGCATTCGAGCACGCCCGGAATCTGTGCGACCACGTCCTCGATCTCGTTCGGGTACACGTTGAAGCCCGACACCAGGATCATGTCCTTCTTGCGATCGACCACCTTGAAGTAGCCGCGCTCGTCGACCACGCCGATGTCGCCGCTCTTGAAGTAGCCGTCGCTGGTCATGACCTTCGCGGTCTCGTCGGGGCGCTGCCAATAGCCGGCCATCACCTGCGGTCCCTTGATCGCGATCTCGCCGGGCTCGCCGAGCGGCACCTCGTTGCCGTTGTCGTCGAGCAGCTTGAGCCAGGTGCTCGGCAGCGGCACGCCGATGGTGCCGGTGTAGGCCTTGCTGTCGGTCGGGTTGCAGGTGGTCGAGGGCGAGGTCTCGGACAGGCCGTAGCCTTCGCAGATCGGGCAGCCGGTCTTCTCGAGCCAGAGCTTCGCGACCGCGGCCTGCACCGCCATGCCGCCGCCCACCGAGACCTTGAGATTCGACCAGTCGACGGTGTTGAAATCGGGATGGTTGGCCAGGCCGTTGAACAGCGTGTTGACCGCGGGGAAGCTGTGGATCGTGTGCTTCGACAGCTCCTTGAGCACCGCGGGCAGGTCGCGCGGATTCGGGATCAGGATCAGCTTGCCGCCCGTGCGCATGCTCAACATCATGCCGACCGTGAACGCGAAGATGTGATACAGCGGCAGCGCGCACACGCTGGTGGGCTGCTGGCCTGCGGGCACCTTGCGCATCACCGGTTCGTTCCAGGCCTCGGACTGCAGCACGTTGGCGATCACGTTGCGATGCAGCAGCACCGCGCCCTTCGACACGCCCGTGGTGCCGCCGGTGTACTGCAGCACCGCGACGTCGTCGGCGCCGATGGCCGGCGCCTGCAGCGTGCGACCCGCGCCCTGGTCGAGCGCGTCGTTGAAGCGCACCGCGCCCGGCAGGTTGAAGGCCGGCACCAGCTTCTTGACGTTGCGCACCACGTAGTTGACGAGCGCGCCCTTGAGGAAGCCGAGGCGGTCGCCCATCGAGGCCAGCACGATGTGCTTGATCGGCGTGGCCGCGATGCACTGCTGCAGCGTGACGCCGAAGTTCTCCATGATGACGATCGCCTTCGCGCCCGAGTCCTTGAGCTGGTGCTCGAGCTCGCGCGGCGTGTACAGCGGATTCACGTTCACGAGGATCAGGCCCGCGCGCAGGATGGCGGCCACCGCGATCGGGTACTGCGGGCAGTTGGGCATCATGGCCGCGACGCGGTCGCCCTTGGCGAGGCCCAGGCCCTGCAGGTAGGCCGCGAAGGCCTTGCTGAGCTTGTCGGTCTCGGCATAGCTCACGTCCTTGCCCATGAAGCTGTAGGCCGTGCGGTCGGCGTACTTCGAGAAGCTCTCTTCCATGAGACCGACCAGCGAGGCGTACTGCGATGGGTCGATGTCGGCAGGCACGCCTTGCGGGTAACTGCTGAGCCAGGGACGATCGGTCATGGATGTGTCTCCTCCGGAGTCGGATTGGGATGAAAACGAAAACGGCGCCTGAGCGGCGCCGTAAGGGTTTGCCCGCAGAGCGCGGGCCGGGACGGAACCTCGGCCTATTCGATGGCCTTGCCCATATCTTCCACTACTTTTTTAGCATCACCAAAGACCATCATGGTCTTGTCCATGTAGAACAGCTCGTTGTCCAGCCCGGCGTAGCCCGCGGCCATGGAGCGCTTGTTCACGATCACCGTCTTGGCCTTGTAGGCCTCCAGGATCGGCATGCCGTAGATCGGGCTGCCCTTGGTATGCGCGGCCGGGTTCACCACGTCGTTGGCACCCAGGATGATCGCCACGTCGGCCTGGCCGAACTCGCCGTTGATGTCCTCCATCTCGAACACCTGGTCGTACGGCACCTCGGCCTCCGCCAGCAGCACGTTCATGTGGCCCGGCATGCGACCGGCCACCGGATGGATCGCGTACTTCACCGTGATCCCCTTCTCGGTGAGCTTGGCCGCGAGCTCCTTGACCGCGTGCTGCGCACGGGCGACGGCCAGGCCGTAGCCCGGCACGATCACCACCGTCTCGGCATTGCCCAGCACGAAGGCCGC
>NZ_JBWKMZ010000035.1:0-13575 GCF_059415325.1 Variovorax sp. GW821-FHT10D07
TCCCCGCAGCGAAATAAAGGAGGAGGCCGCAGGCCGGGGGACATTCGCGGAGGGGAGTACCCCGTCGGCGTGAGCCCCCCCACAACGGTAGAAAGCACGTTCCACCTAGACCTCCAGCGTATCGAGCCGAGCCGTCCAGTCCCCGAGCGAATGCGTCACGAGATAGGGATCGGGATACACAGCACGCGTAGCCTGCCGAACGATGGTGAACTGCCCCTGCGCATCCACACGCCCGATGCGCGGATAGAGACAGGTGTGGTGGTTCGAGGGATCGATCTTCACCCGCCCCTGCGGCGCATCGAACTCGGCCCCCAGGATGTGCGGCAGGATCTCCGCGATCCCGTCGCTGCCCGCCTGCGCGAAGGCATTGGCATAGATGTGCATCTGGAAGTAGGCGGCTTCCCAGCACAGGTTGGGTACGCAGCCGTCGCCGAAGCGCGCGCGCAGCTGCGCCAGGCAGCGCTGGTTGGCCGGCGAGTCGATCGACTGGAAGTAGGGTGCCGCCGTGAAGTGCCCCGTCGCCACCCCGCGCCCCATCTGCGAGATCTCGGCCTCGGAGGTCGTGAGGCTCGCGATCGGCATGCGCTTCGGGTCGAAGCCGGCCTCGGCATAGGCGCGGTACAGGCTCGCGGTGGAGTCGCCCACCACCGTCGAGAAGATGAAGTCGGGCTGCTTGTCGCGGATGTCGGCCATGATGGCCCGGTAGTCCTTCTCGGTCGCGTCGAGCGCCGCGTAGTGCTCGCCGAGCTTCTCGCTGCCGGGGCGCTGCATCACCAGCTCGCCCATGATCCGGTTCGACTCGTAGGGGTAGATGTAGTCGGAGCCGATCAGGTAGACCCGCGCGCCGAAGTTCGTCGTCATGAACTCCGCCAGCTGCACGCTGTTCTGGTTGGGCGCCGCGCCCGTGTAGATCACGTTGCCCGAATACTCGAAGCCCTCGTAGAGCGTCGGGTAGAACAGCAGCTTGTTCCACTTCTCGATCACCGGGATCACCGCCTTGCGGCTGCTCGACATGTAGCAGCCGAAGATCACGTTGACCCGGTCCTGCACGATCAGCTTCTCGGCCAGCTGCGCATAGCGCGCCGGGTTCGACTGCGGGTCGTGGCGCACGGCGACCAGCTCGCGGCCGTCGATGCCGCCGGCCGCGTTGATCTCCTCGATGCCGAGCAGCGCGCCCTGCAGCTGCGACAGGCCGATGGTCGAGGTGACGCCGGTTTCCGAATAGAGGATGCCGACGCGGATGGGATCCTTGTCAGCCATGGGCGGTCGTCCGTGAGGGGTGAGGGGCCGTCATGTCTTTTCTGTCTCGTGTGGGATTCGTTCGGGGCTCCACCCTATCGCAGTTCGATGCTTTCGTCAGTGGGCCGCGGCCAGCCGCGCGCTCATGCGCGCGAGCCGCGCGGGCAGGCTGCGCGCATCGTCGGCGATGCAATAGTTGCGCCAGCCGAAGATGCGCCGCACATAGGAATCGGCCGCGGCATCGACCGCGATGCAGGCGGTGCGCACGCCCGCGCCGCGCGCTTCGGCCACCGCTTCGCGCGCATCCTCGACGAGGTACTTGGGATCGTGCACGTCGATGTCGGCCGGCGCCCCGTCGGTCACCAGCAGGATCGCGCGCTGGCCCGCGGGCTCGCCGACGAGCAGCGCCGCCGCATGCCGCAGCGCCGCGCCCATGCGCGTCGAGTAGCGCCCGCGCACCGCGCCGATGGTCGCGCGCGCAGGCGGCGAGAGCGGCTGGCCGAACTCGAGCAGCCGGTAGTAGTAGACCTCGGCGCGCGTGTTCGACGAGAAGCCATGCACCGCGAGCCGGTCCGCGCCGCGCAGCCGCGCGGCGGCGAGCATCAGCGCGGCCTGCTTCTCGATCTCGAGCAGCGACAGGCCATGAGGGCCCGCATCGTTGGCCGAGGCCGACAGGTCGAGCAGCACCAGCACGCTCGATGGCCGCGGCGCCTTGCCGGGGCGCATGAACAAGCGTGCGTCGGGGCGCAGCCGCTGGCGCCGGTCGACCAGCACCTCGATCGCCGCATTGAGGTCGATGTCGTCGCCCTCCCATTGGCGCCGCAGCCGGTGCCGGCGGTCGAGGTGGCGCGCGCGCGGCAGTGCCAGCGGCGGCAGGCTCTCGGCGCGCAGGGCCGCTTGCGCCCGGCTTGGCAGCAGGCCCTGCCACGCAGGCAGCTTCTCGATCACCGTGCACCAGTCGGGGCGCAGGCGTTCGAGGCGGCGGTCCCATTCGGGATAGGTGTAACGGCCCAGCTCCATGTCGCCGAACTCGGGTGGCGCTCCGGCCGCCGCATCGCCCGCGTCGGAGGGCGGCGGCATGCGCGCGCCCGACTGCTGCAGCGCGATCGCCTCGTCGGGCGGTGGCGGCGTCGCATCGGCGCCGAAATCCCAGAGCCAGCTGTTGTCGTCGCGCCAGGGCGCGGGCACCGCGTAGCCCTGGGGCTCGAAGCGCACGCGCATCTGGCCCAGGTCGTTGGCCAGGATCGAGGCGATCGCGCGGAAGGCCTCGTAGTCCGCGAGACCCGAGCGCGCCGCGGTGTCCTCGAACAGCCGCCGTGCCTTCTCGACCCAGTGGCTGCCGTCGTGCAGCTCGGGCCGCAGCAGCAGCCGGTCCATGCGCAGCAGCAGCGCCTCGAAGCGCAGGTCGAGCGGATCGGGCGCGGGCGGCAGCGCTTCGGCGAACCAGCCATGCAGGCCGGGGAAGTCGCGCACCAGCAGCCGCTCGACGCGCGCGTCCTCGATCGCCGACACCAGCGCGATGCCCATCGGCCGCAGCGTGTTCGCGCGGCGCGCGGGCGTCGAATGCCGCAGGTGCGCCACCGCATGCGCGACCATCGCGCGGCGCAGCGCCGGCGGGCTGTGCTCGGGAACCAGCAGTCGCCCGGCCGCGAGCACCGCGCGCGTGCCCGGCTTCGCGCCGGCCACCAGCGGCTGCACCTCGAGCGCCATGCCGGCCAGCCCGCGCGCGAGCAGCCCCAGCGCGGCGAAGCTGCCCGTGTCGCGCATCATCCGAACTGGGCCTCGACGAAGCCCTGCAGCGCGCTCGCCATGTCGGGGTCGTCGGTCAGCGCGCGCGTCATCGTCATCTCGCAGCTCTCGCGCGGCGTCACGCCGTCGCGGATCAGCACGCCCGCGTAGATCAGCATGCGCGTCGACACGCCCTCGTCGAGCCCGCGGTGCTTGAGTTCGCGCGAGCAGTGCGCGACGGCCACCAGCTTCGCGGCCAGCGCGGTGTCGATGCCGGCCTCGTGCGCCACGATCTCGGCCTCGAGCACGGCGTCGGGATAGTCGAACTCCAGCGCCGCGAAGCGCTGGCGCGTCGAGGGCTTGAGGTCCTTGGCGCTGCTCTGGTAGCCGGGGTTGTACGACACCACGAGCTGGAAGTCGGGGTGCGCGCGCACCAGCTCGCCCTTCTTGTCGAGCGGCAGGATGCGGCGCGCGTCGGTCAGCGGATGGATCACCACCGTCGTGTCCTGCCGCGCCTCCACCACCTCGTCGAGGTAGCAGATGCCGCCGTGGCGCACCGCCAGCGTCAGCGGCCCGTCGTGCCAGGCCGTGCCGTCGGCGTCGAGCAGGTAGCGCCCGACCAGGTCGGAGGCCGTCATGTCCTCGTTGCAGGCCAGCGTCACCAGCGGCCGGCCCAGCGACCACGCCATGTGCTCGACGAAGCGCGTCTTGCCGCAGCCGGTCGGCCCCTTGAGGATCAGCGGCATGCGGTGGCGCCAGGCCTGCCGGTACAGCGCCACCTCGTTGCCCGCGGGCCGGTAGAAGGGCTCGGACTCGATGCGCCAGGCCGCGAGCGGATCGTGCACGGGTGCGTTCATGGCGTGGCGAGCAGTTCCCGCAGGGCGTCGTCGATGAAGCGGGTGTCCACCGGGCTGCTGCCGCCGCCCGCGAAGTGGCCCCACACGCCCGGGATCGGCCGGTACTCGGCGTTCGGCATCTGCGCCACCTCCCATTCGTTGTCGGCCGCCGGAAAGTACAGGTCGCGCTCGGCCGGCATCACGATCGCGCGGGCGCGGATCGCGCCCAGCGCCTTCTTGAAGTCGCCGCCGAACACCGGGTTGGCGCTGATGTCGCCGTGCTGCCACGACCACAGCATCGCGAGCAGGTTGTTCGCATCCTTCTTCAGGAAGAAGCCCTCCCAGTAGCCGACCAGGAAGTCCTCGAGCGAGCTGAAGCCCAGTTCGCGCCACAGCTCCTGCCGGTAGAAGGGCTGCGACAGGCCCCAGCCCGCATAGACCCGCCCCACCGCGCGCAGCCCGCGCGTCGGCGGCGTCGTGTACCAGCCGCCGTTCCAGGCCGCGTCGCTGGTGAGCGCCGCCTTCACGCCCTCGAGGAACACGATGTTGTGCGGTGCCGTCCTGGCCGAGCCGCAGAAGGGCGCGATGCGCTCGACCATCTCGGGGTAGAGGCAGCCCCACTGGTTGGTCTGCTGCGCGCCCATCGACCAGCCCACCACCAGCGCGATGCGCTCGATGCCGAACTGCTCGGTCACCAGCCGGTGCTGCAGCCTCACGTTGTCGTAGAGCGTCACGCGGGGGAAGCGCGCCAGGTCGTAGGGCGGCGGCGTGTTGCTCGGCGAGGACGACAGGCCGTTGCCCAGCATGTTGGGCACGATGATGAAGTACTTCGCCGGGTCGAGCGCCATGCCCTCGCCGATCAGCCACTCGTTGTCGTGGTGCTGGCCCGAGTACCAGGTCGGGTAGACGACGACGTTGCTCTTGTCGGCATTCAGCGTGCCGTAGGTCTTGTAGGCGAGCTTCGCGCCGCGCAGGGTGGCGCCCCGCTGCAGCACGACGTCGCCGAGCTCGAAGATCTGGTGATCCATGGGACGGCGCTTCAGCGGTGCTTGGCCGGCTCGTTCGGAATCCCCTCGATCGGGCACTCGGGCGTGCCCACGGTGCTGCGCGTGAACGACTCCACCCTCTCGCGCGTGCCCTCGGGGTCGTTGATCCACTGGGTGTAGAAGTTGTAGGGGCAGGCCGCCAGGCCCTTGTCGCCGTCGCCCGAGTTGATGGTGCCGGTGTAGCCGCGGTGCACCAGCTTGAACAGGTGGTTCTGCGACTGGCCGTTGCGCCGCGCGTCGCGGATCAGGCCCATCGAGAGCTCGGCGTAGTTGATGCCCATCTCCTCCTCGCCGCATTCGCCGAGCGTGCGGCCGTCGAAGCCGATCAGCGCCGAGTGGCCGAAGTACGAGTACACGCCGTCGAAGCCGGCCGCGTTGGCCACCGCCACGTAGGTGTTGTTCATGAAGGCCATGGCCTTCGACACCAGGATCTGCTGTTCCTTGGCCGGGTACATGTAGCCCTGGCAGCGGATGATGAGCTCGGCGCCGCGCATCGCGCAGTCGCGCCAGATCTCGGGGTAGTTGCCGTCGTCGCAGATGATCAGGCTCATCTTCATGCCCTTGGGGCCTTCGCTCACGTAGGTGCAGTCGCCCGGGTACCAGCCCTCGATCGGCACCCACGGCATGATCTTGCGGTACTTCTGGACGATCTCGCCCTGGTTGTTCATGAGGATCAGCGTGTTGTAGGGCGCCTTGTTCGGATGCTCCTCGTGGCGCTCGCCGGTCAGCGAGAACACGCCCCAGACGTTGGCGCGCCGGCAGGCGTCGGCGAAGATCGCGGTCTCCTCGCCGGGCACCGAGGCAGCCGTGTCGTACATCTCCTTGGCGTCGTACATGATCCCGTGCGTGGAGTACTCGGGAAAGATCACCAGGTCCATGCCCGGCAGGCCTTTCTTCATGCCGACCAGCATCTCGCCGATCTTGCGCGCGTTGTCGAGCACCTCGGCCTTGGTGTGAAGGCGGGGCATCTTGTAGTTGACGACCGCGACGCCGACGCAATCGTTGCTGCTCGAAATATCACCATGTCTCATGACGCTGCTCCTGAAGGGGTGGTTGGGAAGGGAAGGGGTTCAGACAGTGAGGAAAGAGCGGACCTTGTCCTGGTCGAGCGTGGCGCGCGCCTCGTCGTGCACCAGGCGGCCGCGGTCGATCACGAGGAAGCGGTCGGCCAGCGCGAGCGCGAAGCTCAGCACCTGCTCCGACACCACGATCGCGAAGCCGCGCTCGGCGCGCAGCACGTTCAGCGTCTGCGCGATCTCCTTGATGATCGAAGGCTGGATGCCCTCGGTGGGCTCGTCGAGGATCAGCACCTTGGGCTCGGAAATCAGCGCGCGCGCGATCGCCAGCATCTGCTGCTGGCCGCCCGAGAGGTTGCCGGCCTTGCGCAGCCGCATGTCCTGCAGCACCGGGAAGAAGCGGTAGAGGTAGTCGGGCACCGTGCGGTGGCCCGAGCGCGCGGCGCCCGAGAGGATGTTCTGCTCCACCGTGAGGTGCGGAAACACCATGCGCCCCTGCGGCACGAAGGCCAGGCCCTGCGCCACGCGCTGGTGGCTCGGCAGCCGGGTGAGCTCGGTGCCGTTGAGGCGGATGCTGCCGCCGCGCGCGGGCAAGAGGCCGATCAGCGACTTCAGCAGCGTGGTCTTGCCCATGCCGTTGCGGCCCATGACGGCGACCGCCTCGTCGGGCGCGACGCGCAGCGAGACATCGTGGATCACGTGCGACTCGCCGTAGGCGACATCGAGTGCGGAGACTTCGAGCATGCGGTGGGCTCCTTCAATGGCCGAGGTAGACGTCGATCACGCGCGGGTCGGCCTGCACCTCGGCGGCCGTGCCCTCGCTGAGCAGCCGACCCTGGTGCAGCACGGTCACGCGGTGCGCGATGCGCTTGACGAAATCCATGTCGTGCTCGATCACCACCACCGACTTGCCCACCGAGATGCGGCGCAGCAGGTCGCCGGTCTGCTCGCGCTCGCGCGGGCTCATGCCGGCCACGGGCTCGTCGAGCAGCAGCAGCTCAGGCTCCTGCATCAGCAGCATCCCGATCTCGAGCCACTGCTTCTGGCCGTGGCTCAGCTGGCCCGCGCGGCGGTCGAGGCGCTCGAGCAGGAACACCTCGGCGGCCATCGCCTCGATGCGCTCGCGCAGCGCGCGGGTGCGGCGGAAGCTCAGCGACTGCCACAGGCCGTGCATGCGCGGCAGCGAGATCTCGAAGTTCTCGAGCACCGTGAGGTCCTCGTAGACCGAGGGCGTCTGGAACTTGCGGCCCACGCCGGCGCGCACGATCTCGTGCTCGTTCATGCGGCCCAGGTCCTGGCCGTTGAACAGCACCCGGCCCGCGCTGGGCCGGGTCTTGCCGCAGACCATGTCGAGCAGCGTGGTCTTGCCCGCGCCGTTCGGGCCGATGATCACGCGCAGCTCGTTGCGCTCGACCGAGAGGCTCAGGCCGTCCACCGCCTTGAAGCCGTCGAAGGAGACCGTGAGGTCCTCGACGCGCAGGATCTGCTCGTTCGAGGGCGGCACGGCCGAGGCCGCCTGCGGCAGGCCGCCGTTGGGCATCGCCAGCGTCGCGTTCATGGCGCGGCCTCCGCGCCGCGGCGGCGCAGCAGCTTCTCGCCCAGGCCCGCCAGGCCGTTCGGCATCGCCCACACCACGAGGATGAAGACCGCACCGAGGAAGTAGAGCCAGCCCTCGGGGAAGGTCTCCGACAGGTAGGACTTGAGGAAGCCGATCAGCAGCGCGCCGATCACCGCGCCGGGAATCGAGAGCCGCCCGCCCACGGCCGCGTAGATCACCATCTCGACCGAGGCCACCACGCCGATCACGCCGGGCGCGATCAGCCCCACCTGCAGGCTGTAGAAGGCGCCGCCGATGGCCGACAGCAGGGCCGCCACGGCGAACACGAAGGCCTTCATGTGCGCTGTGTTGTAGCCGCTGAAGCGCACGCGGTCCTCGCGGTCGCGGATGGCGATCAGGATCTTGCCGAAGCGGCTGCGCACGATCAGCAGCGCACCCGCCATCGCGAGCGCCACGGCGGCCACCTCGATGAAGTACATGGTCCGCTTGGCCGCGTCGCCCGCGATGTCCCACCCCAGCAGGGTGCGGAAGTCGGTGATGCCGTTGGCGCCGCCGGTGTCGCCCTGCTGGCCGATCACCACCACGGTGAGCGTGAGCGCCAGCGACAGCGTGACGATCGCGAAGTACACGCCGCTCACGCGCCGCTTGAAGATCGCGTACGAGAACACGTAGGCGAGCAGAGCGGGGATCGCGAGGATGCCGACCAGGGTCCAGCCCAGCGAGTGGAAGGGGATCCACCACGAGGGCAGCTGCTCGACGCTGCTCCAGACCATGAAGTCCGGCAGCTCGGGCGCCGAGGCCTCGAGCTTGAGGAACATCGCCATCATGTAGCCGCCGAGGCCGAAGAACAGGCCCTGGCCCAGGCTCAGCACGCCGCCGTAGCCCCAGGTCAGCACCACGCCGATCGCGACGAAGGCGAAGGCCAGGTACTTGCTCACGAGGTTGAGGCGGAACGGATCGAGCGTGGCCGGCAGCACCACGGCCAGCAGCAGCAGCACGGCCGCCAGCCCGACGAGGTCGCCGCGGCGTTGGGGAGAAAGCTTCATGCCCATGCGCTCAGCTCCTCGAGCGGGTCGCGAACAGCCCGTTGGGCCGCACGTAGAGCACCGCGATCACCAGCAGCAGGATCGTGGCCTTGGCCATCGAGCCGCTCATCAGGTACTCGAGCCAGGTCTGCGACTGCGCGATGGCGAAGCCCGAGAGCGCGGTGCCGATCAGGCTCTGCACGCCGCCGAACACCACCACGATGAAGGAGTCGACGATGTAGAGCTGGCCGGTGCCGGGGTTGGTCGAGCCGATCATCGTGAACACCGCGCCCGCGATGCCCGCCAGGCCCGAGCCCAGCGCGAAGGTCAGCGCATCGACGCGCTGCGTGTCGATGCCGACCGCGCCCGCGATCGCGCGGTTCTGCGTCACCGCGCGCACCTTCAGCCCCCAGGAGGTGCGGTAGAGCAGCAGGTAGACGCCGATGGCGACGATGGCCGTGAGCCCCACGATGAACAGGCGCGTGAGCGGCAGCTGGATGCCCGGCGTCGGTTCCCACGCGCCGGCGAGCCAGGAGGCCAGCGGCACGCTGACTTCCTGCGCGCCGAACAGCGAGCGGTAGGCCTGCTGCAGCATGAGGCTCAGGCCCCAGGTCGCGAGCAGGGTGTCGAGCGGCCGGTCGTAGAAGAAGCGGATGAAGCCGCGCTCCAGCACATAGCCGAACGCGAAGGTCACGGCGAACGCGAACGGGATCGCGGCGAACAGGTAGAGGTCCATGAAGCCCGGCGCGTAGTGCTCGAAGAAGCGCGACGCCAGGTAGGTCATGTAGGCACCGAGCGCCATCAGCTCGCCGTGCGCCATGTTGATGACGCCCATCAGGCCGAACACGATGGCCAGCCCGATCGCCATCAACAGCAGGATGGTGAACAGGCTCACGCCGTTGAACACCTGCATCACCGCGATGTCGAAGTTCATCGCGCTCAGACCTTCGGGAACGGGTTGGGCTCGACCAGCTGCGGCGATTCCCAGACGATGTCGAACTGCCCGTCGGGCCGCGCGCGGCCCACGCGCACCTTCTTCCACACGTGGTGGTTGGTGGCGTGCACGCGCACCGTGCCCTCGGGCGCCTCGATCTCCACGCCCGCGGCGGCGGCCGTGACCTTGTCGACCTCGAAGGACTTGGCCTTCTCCACCGCCAGCTTCCAGAGGTAGACGCTGTTGTAGGCTACCTCCATCGGGTCGCCGATCACGCGGTCCTGCCCGTATTTGGCCTTGAAGGCCTTCACGAACTTCTCGTTGGCCGGCGACTTGATGCTCTGGAAGTAGCCCATGCAGGCGTAGTAGCCGGCGGCGTTGTCCTTGCCGATGCCCTCGATCTCGTTCTCCGACACCACGGTCGACAGCAGCACCTGCTTGGTGCCGTCGAGGCCGGCCGCGCGCAGCTGCTTGTAGAAGGCCACGTTCGAGCCGCCGACCACCGTGCTGTAGATGCAGTCGGGCTTGGCGGCCTTGATCTTGTTGATGATCGAAGAGAACTCGGTGTGGCCCAGCGGCGCGTATTCCTCGCCGAGCACCTTGCCGCCGGCCTTGGCGATCGCGGGCTTGGCGATCTTGTTGCAGGTGCGCGGATAGATGTAGTCCGAGCCCACGAGGAAGAAGTTCTTGCCCTTCTCGCGCGCCATCCATTCGACCGCCGCGATCACCGACTGCGTGGCCTCCTGCGAGGGATAGAACACGCGCTTGTCCTGCTCCTGGCCCTCGTAGTAGGTGGGGTAGAACAGCAGGCCCTTGGCCTGGGCGAGCACCGGCAGCAGCGCCTTGCGCGAGGCCGAGGTGTAGCAGCCGATGATGGCCGCCACCTTGTCGCGCTCGAGCAGCTTGCGCGCCTTCTCGGCGAACACCGGGTTCTCGCTCGCGCCGTCTTCCACCACGGCCTCGATCTTCTTGCCGAGCACGCCGCCGGCGGCGTTGATCTCCTCGATCGCGAGCTTCTCGGCGTCGACCAGCGAGGCCTCGGCGATCGCGATCGTGCCCGAGAGCGAATGCAGCAGCCCGAGCTTCACCGTGCCGCCGTCCTGCGCGAAGGCCAGCGGCGCCATGCCGCCCGCGGCGCCCAGCACGATCATCGAGCCGCCGGTCTTCACGATCTGGCGGCGGTTGAAAGCGTTCGTCATGTCAAATTCCTTTGTGGTTGTGCGAGTCGTCAGGAAGATCCGACCTTCGGAACCGCGCTCGGGGTGTCTCCTCCCGCCACGCGGCCCTGCAAACGGGCGCTTCGTCGCCAGTGCCTTTGCTTCGGGCAAAGCTCCGCCAGCGGATGCATGCATCCGTTTCGACGAAAGCCCTGTTGCGACCGAAAAAACAAAAAGGCCCGAACCGGTGTTCAAACCGATTCGGGCCTTGTTGCCCGACACCTCGCTGGCAGCATTGGCAGCGGGCGTCGCATGACTGGTAACGATTGCTCGTTGCGGCGGATTCTTCTCAACCCGCGCCGGTCTGCAAATACGTTGTTGTGCGGATTGGCGGGCCGGCGGGGACTGTGCTATTTGCGCGCACAGGCGCGCCTGGGGCCGCTTTGCGCGGGGTCAGCGCGGCCTGGCGAAGTCCGCGTCGATCCAGGCCGAGGCGCTGGTGGCACTGAGCTTGAACGAGGCCGGCACGTTCACGCGCGCGAGCTCGCTGTCGTCGGCCTCGTCGAAGGCGCTCAGCGTGGCCGAGGGGTTGTCCTCGTCGGGCACGATGGCCAGCGTGACGCGGATGCGCCGGTCGCCGGCGCTCACCGTCACGCTGCGGTTGAGCGTGGCGTGCAGCTGCTGCTCGTGGCGGCGGATCACCTCGGCCGCGGTCTTCACCAGCGTGGAGAAGGCGGGGCCGTCGAGCGGCTTGGGGTTCTTCTTGTCGCGGCCCATGGTCCAGGGGCCGACCAGCGCGGGCTCGGGGTCGCCATGGCGCGTCATCTCGACGGCCCAGCCGTCGTCTTCCTCGTTCTTGATGATGCGGGCGGTCCAGCGCTCGTCGCGCCAGAGGCGGTCCTGTTGCAGCGGGAGGATGTCGTCGGATTCGGTGGTCGGGGTCGTGTCGGTCATTCGGAGGCGGAGGTTCTTGCGCGTGCCATTGTCCCCTGGCCGGCGATGTAGGCCTGCAGCCCCTCGGCCAGCGCGTCGAAGGTGACGCGGCAGCGCGGGCTCGCGCGCAGGTCCTCGTGCATCGTGACCCAGGTCTCGAGCTTCAGCGACAGCGCGCGCGGCAGCAGCCGCACCAGCGCCGGGCCGCGCCGCGCCAGCGCGACCTGGCACACGCCGATGCCGGCGCCGGCGCGGATCAGCGCCATCTGCGCGAGGTCGCTGTCGGTGCGCAGCGAGAAGGCGTCGCGCGTGAAGCCCTTGAAGGACTTGATCGCGTCGCGCACGAAGGCCGTGGGCTGGTCGTAGCCGAT
The DNA here is from genome assembly GCF_059415325.1 of Variovorax sp. GW821-FHT10D07. NCBI lineage: Bacteria > Pseudomonadati > Pseudomonadota > Betaproteobacteria > Burkholderiales > Comamonadaceae > Variovorax > Variovorax sp. GW821-FHT10D07. The sequence goes on from NZ_JBWKMZ010000035.1 coordinate 11,844, forward strand.
CAGCGTGTGGCGCATCAGCTCCTCGGCCGTGCGCGGCGTGCCGTGGCGCGCCAGGTAGCCAGGATGGGCATGGAAGCCCAGTTCGATGTCGCCGATGCGGCGCGCCACCAATTGTTCCTGGCGCGGGCGCACCATGCGCACCGCGATGTCGGCCTCGCGCCGCAGCAGGTCCTGCACGCGGTTGGTCGACACCAGCTCGACCTTGAGCGCCGGATGGGCCTCGCGCAGCTTCGCCACGATCGGCGGCAGCACCTCCACCGCGACCACCTCGCTGGTCGACACCCGCACCACGCCGCGCACGCCTTCGCCCTGTCCGCTGGCCGCGCGCTGCAGCGAGGCGGCCGTGCTCTCCATGGCCTCGGCATGCGTGCGCAGCGCCAGCGCCACCTCGGTGGGCAGCAGCCCGACCTGCGAGCGCGTGAAGAGCACCACCTCGAGCGCCTCCTCGAGCGCCGCGACGTGGCGCCCGACGGTGGGTTGCGTGATGCCGAGCGCGCGCGCCGCGCCCGAGAGGGAGCCCTCGCGCAGCACGCCGAGGAAGGAGCGGTAGAGCTCCCAGCTGATGGTCCAGGTCATACATAAATGTATGGCCGATGGCTCATGTTCGGCAATTCCATTGGAGCCCGACCCTGCCCAGAATTCATCCATCGATCACTGTTCTGGAGATGTTTCATGGCAAGCAACGACACGGTTCTGGTTCTGGGCGCGACGGGCGGCGTCGGCGGCGAGATGGCCCGCCAGCTGCGCGACGCGGGGTGGCGCGTGCGCGCGATGAAGCGCGGCGCGGTGCCCGAGCGGCGCGACGGCATCGACTGGGTGGGCGGCGACGCGATGGAGGCGCGCGACGTGCGCGAGGCCGCGCGCGGCTGCGCGGTCATCGTGCATGCGGTCAACCCGCCCGGCTACCGCCGCTGGTCGGAGCTGGTGCTGCCGATGCTCGATCACACGATCGCCGCCGCCAAGGCCGAGGGCGCGACCATCGTGCTGCCCGGCAACGTCTACAACTACGGCGCCGATGCCTTCCCGCTGCTGGCCGAGGATGCGCCCCAGCATCCGGCCACGCGCAAGGGCGCGATCCGGGTCGAGATGGAGCGCCGCCTCGAGCTGGCCAGCCGCGAGGGCGCGCGCGTGCTGATCGTGCGCGCCGGCGATTTCTTCGGTCCGAAGGCCGGCAACAACTGGTTCTCGCAGGGGCTGGTGAAGGCGGGGCAGCCGGTCACGGGCGTGAGCTATCCCGGCGACGCCGGCGTCGGCCACCTGTGGTCGTACCTGCCCGACGTGGCCCGCACCATGGTCGAGCTGCTGGCGCGGCGCGACCGGCTCGAGCCCTTCGCCAGCTTCCACATGGCCGGCCATTGGGATGCCGACGGCACGCGCATGGCCGATGCCATCCGCCGCGTGGTGGCGCGCCGCACCGGCACGCAGGTGCGCGTGTCGGCCTTCCCGTGGTGGCCGCTGCTGCTGGCCTCGCCCTTCGTCGCCACCTTCCGCGAACTGCGCGAAATGCGCTACCTGTGGCGCACGCCTGTGGCCATGGACAACGCGAAGCTGGTGGCGCTGCTCGGCCGCGAGCCGCACACGCCGCTCGACGAGGCGGTCGAGGTCGCGCTCGAAGGCATGGGCTGCCTGCAGGCGGGGCCGCGCGCGGCGCTGGCCTGACAAGGTGTGAATAAACCTACTGCGCGCCCCGATCTCGCACCTGCGGTCCTCACCGTACAGAGTACGGCTGCGG
>NZ_JBWKMZ010000036.1:0-5610 GCF_059415325.1 Variovorax sp. GW821-FHT10D07
GGCTGTAAGAGCCTGACGATGACCTACTTTCACACGGGAACCCGCACTATCATCGGCGCTGAGTCGTTTCACTGTCCTGTTCGGGATGGGAAGGAGTGGGACCAACTCGCTATGGTCATCAGGCATAAAGGGTTGCCTGGCTGATCACGTGATCAACCAGACGAATTCATAGAGTTTTGAATCAGCACGCGCTTAGGCGTTATTTGAATGTATTTTGAATGCGTCAACTTGGCATAACACCTTGATCTTCTGATCAAAGTTATAGGGTCAAGCCGCACGAGCAATTAGTATCAGTTAGCTTAACGCATTACTGCGCTTCCACACCTGACCTATCAACGTCCTGGTCTTGAACGACTCTTCAGGGGGCTCGAGGCCCCGGCAGATCTCATCTTGAAACGAGTTTCCCGCTTAGATGCTTTCAGCGGTTATCTCTTCCACACTTAGCTACTCGGCAATGCCACTGGCGTGACAACCGATACACCAGAGGTGTGTCCACTCCGGTCCTCTCGTACTAGGAGCAGGCTTCCTCAAATCTGCAGCGCCCACGGAAGATAGGGACCAAACTGTCTCACGACGTTTTAAACCCAGCTCACGTACCTCTTTAAATGGCGAACAGCCATACCCTTGGGACCGGCTACAGCCCCAGGATGAGATGAGCCGACATCGAGGTGCCAAACACCGCCGTCGATATGAACTCTTGGGCGGTATCAGCCTGTTATCCCCAGAGTACCTTTTATCCGTTGAGCGATGGCCCTTCCATACAGAACCACCGGATCACTATGTCCTGCTTTCGCATCTGCTCGACTTGTCAGTCTCGCAGTTAAGCACGCTTATGCCATTGCACTATCGTCACGATGTCCGACCGTAACTAGCGTACCTTCGAACTCCTCCGTTACGCTTTGGGAGGAGACCGCCCCAGTCAAACTGCCTACCATGCACTGTCCCCGATCCAGATAATGGACCTAGGTTAGAACCTCAAACACACCAGGGTGGTATTTCAACGTTGGCTCCACAAGATCTAGCGACCCTGCTTCAAAGCCTCCCACCTATCCTACACAGATCTGTTCAAAGTCCAATACAAAGCTACAGTAAAGGTTCATGGGGTCTTTCCGTCTTTCCGCGGGGAGATTGCATCATCACAAACATTTCAACTTCGCTGAGTCTCAGGAGGAGACAGTGTGGCCATCGTTACGCCATTCGTGCAGGTCGGAACTTACCCGACAAGGAATTTCGCTACCTTAGGACCGTTATAGTTACGGCCGCCGTTTACTGGGACTTCAATCAAGAGCTTGCACCCCATCATTTAATCTTCCAGCACCGGGCAGGCGTCACACCCTATACGTCCACTTTCGTGTTTGCAGAGTGCTGTGTTTTTAATAAACAGTCGCAGCCACCGATTTTTTGCAACCCATTCATGCTCCGTTGTTCACTTCACACTAATAGGGCACACCTTCTTCCGAAGTTACGGTGTCAATTTGCCGAGTTCCTTCTCCTGAGTTCTCTCAAGCGCCTTAGAATACTCATCTCGCGCACCAGTGTCGGTTTGCGGTACGGTCGTATACAGCTGAAGCTTAGTGGCTTTTCCTGGAACCTCGTTCAGTCACTTCGCGAGCAAGCTCGCTCGATCGTTGGCCTCGGTATATGTGCACCGGATTTGCCTAATGCACGCCTACATCCAACTAAACCGGGATATCCAACACCCGGATGACCTATTAAGATCCGTCCCCACATCGCACTGTATATCGGTACAGGAATATTGACCTGTTTCCCATCAGCTACGCATCTCTGCCTCGCCTTAGGGGCCGACTCACTCTACGCCGATGAACGTTGCGTAGAAAACCTTGCGCTTACGGCGAGGGGGCTTTTCACCCCCTTTAACGCTACTCATGTCAGCATTCGCACTTCTGATACCTCCAGCACGCTTTACAACGCACCTTCACAGGCTTACAGAACGCTCTCCTACCACTTGCAATAAATTGCAAATCCGCAGCTTCGGTAACTGGCTTAGCCCCGTTACATCTTCCGCGCAGGACGACTCGATCAGTGAGCTATTACGCTTTCTTTAAATGATGGCTGCTTCTAAGCCAACATCCTGACTGTTTTAGCCTTCCCACTTCGTTTCCCACTTAGCCAATTTTAGGGACCTTAGCTGGCGGTCTGGGTTGTTTCCCTCTTGAGTCCGGACGTTAGCACCCGGTGCTCTGTCTCCCAAGCTGTACTCTTCGGTATTCGGAGTTTGCCTTGGTTTGGTAAGTCGCCATGACCCCCTAGCCAAAACAGTGCTCTACCCCCGAAGGTAATACTTGAGGCACTACCTAAATAGTTTTCGGAGAGAACCAGCTATTTCCAAGTTTGTTTAGCCTTTCACCCCTATCCACAGCTCATCCGCTAGTTTTGCAACACTAGTCGGTTCGGACCTCCAGTACCTGTTACGGCACCTTCATCCTGGCCATGGATAGATCACTTGGTTTCGGGTCTACACCCAGCGACTGATCGCCCTATTCGGACTCGATTTCTCTACGGCTTCCCTATTCGGTTAACCTTGCCACTGAATGTAAGTCGCTGACCCATTATACAAAAGGTACGCAGTCACCCTTGCGGGCTCCTACTTTTTGTAAGCACGCGGTTTCAGGATCTATTTCACTCCCCTCCCGGGGTTCTTTTCGCCTTTCCCTCACGGTACTAGTTCACTATCGGTCGATGATGAGTATTTAGCCTTGGAGGATGGTCCCCCCATATTCAGACAGGATTACACGTGTCCCGCCCTACTTTTCGCTAGCTCAGTACCACACAAGTCTTTTAACGTACGGGGCTGTCACCCACTATGGCCGGCCTTTCCAAGCCGTTCTGATAAGTCTTGTGCTATCACTAGCAGGCTCTTCCGATTTCGCTCGCCACTACTTTCGGAATCTCGGTTGATGTCTTTTCCTCGAGCTACTGAGATGTTTCAGTTCACCCGGTTCGCCTCGCATAGCTATGTATTCACTATGCGATACCTTTCGGTGGGTTTCCCCATTCGGAAATCTCCGGATCAAAGCTAATTTGCCAGCTCCCCGAAGCTTATCGCAGGCTATCACGTCCTTCGTCGCCTATCATCGCCAAGGCATCCACCACGTGCTCTTATTCACTTGACCCTATAACTTTGACGTTTCTTCACAGAAACCAAAGTCAATCAAGGAATTGCCAGGTCTTTCACCTGGCGCGTTATGCCGTCTTCATAAATCGATTTGACTCGAAATTGAAGTTCATATTGACGCAATCAAAAATTCAAGTTGCTGACGGCACGGTGAGCCATGAAGCTCTTTCCGTCAGCAACGCTGATTCAACTCTATGAATTTTTAAAGAACAGCCGATTGATCAAGAGATCCTGATCAACAACAAAGAAGCCTCATGCTTTCGCAGGAAGCCGCTTTGGTGTTGAAACGTTCCGATGGAACCGATTATTGGTTGTGGTGGAGGATGACGGGATCGAACCGACGACCCCCTGCTTGCAAAGCAGGTGCTCTCCCAGCTGAGCTAATCCCCCAAACTCTCACACACGAGATATCAGAAGATTTGGTGGGTCTAGTTGGGCTCGAACCAACGACCCCCGCCTTATCAAGACGGTGCTCTAACCAGCTGAGCTACAGACCCATTCGCCAATCATCTTCGAAATCGAAGACAACCGACTTCTTCCAACAACCGATAAGTGTGGGCGTTTAAATTAAATTGCTTGTTTCCAGAAAGGAGGTGATCCAGCCGCACCTTCCGATACGGCTACCTTGTTACGACTTCACCCCAGTCACGAACCCTGCCGTGGTAATCGCCCTCCTTGCGGTTAAGCTAACTACTTCTGGCAGAACCCGCTCCCATGGTGTGACGGGCGGTGTGTACAAGACCCGGGAACGTATTCACCGTGACATTCTGATCCACGATTACTAGCGATTCCGACTTCACGCAGTCGAGTTGCAGACTGCGATCCGGACTACGACTGGTTTTATGGGATTAGCTCCCCCTCGCGGGTTGGCAACCCTTTGTACCAGCCATTGTATGACGTGTGTAGCCCCACCTATAAGGGCCATGAGGACTTGACGTCATCCCCACCTTCCTCCGGTTTGTCACCGGCAGTCTCATTAGAGTGCCCAACTGAATGTAGCAACTAATGACAAGGGTTGCGCTCGTTGCGGGACTTAACCCAACATCTCACGACACGAGCTGACGACAGCCATGCAGCACCTGTGTTACGGTTCTCTTTCGAGCACTAAGCCATCTCTGGCGAATTCCGTACATGTCAAAGGTGGGTAAGGTTTTTCGCGTTGCATCGAATTAAACCACATCATCCACCGCTTGTGCGGGTCCCCGTCAATTCCTTTGAGTTTCAACCTTGCGGCCGTACTCCCCAGGCGGTCAACTTCACGCGTTAGCTTCGTTACTGAGAAAGTGAATTCCCAACAACCAGTTGACATCGTTTAGGGCGTGGACTACCAGGGTATCTAATCCTGTTTGCTCCCCACGCTTTCGTGCATGAGCGTCAGTACAGGTCCAGGGGATTGCCTTCGCCATCGGTGTTCCTCCGCATATCTACGCATTTCACTGCTACACGCGGAATTCCATCCCCCTCTACCGTACTCTAGCTATGCAGTCACAGATGCAGTTCCCAGGTTGAGCCCGGGGATTTCACAACTGTCTTACATAACCGCCTGCGCACGCTTTACGCCCAGTAATTCCGATTAACGCTTGCACCCTACGTATTACCGCGGCTGCTGGCACGTAGTTAGCCGGTGCTTATTCTTACGGTACCGTCATTAGCCTTCTTTATTAGAAAAGGCCGTTTCGTTCCGTACAAAAGCAGTTTACAACCCGAAGGCCTTCATCCTGCACGCGGCATGGCTGGATCAGGCTTGCGCCCATTGTCCAAAATTCCCCACTGCTGCCTCCCGTAGGAGTCTGGGCCGTGTCTCAGTCCCAGTGTGGCTGGTCGTCCTCTCAGACCAGCTACAGATCGAAGGCTTGGTGAGCCTTTACCTCACCAACTACCTAATCTGCCATCGGCCGCTCCATTCGCGCAAGGTCTTGCGATCCCCTGCTTTCATCCGTAGATCGTATGCGGTATTAGCACAGCTTTCGCTGCGTTATCCCCCACGATTGGGCACGTTCCGATGTATTACTCACCCGTTCGCCACTCGCCGCCAGGATTGCTCCCGCGCTGCCGTTCGACTTGCATGTGTAAGGCATGCCGCCAGCGTTCAATCTGAGCCAGGATCAAACTCTATAGTTCGATCTTGATTTGCGCCTGATCTCGCGATCAAGCAAAACTCACAAAAACGGAATTGAAGTGAACTTCACTTCTATTCTCATGAGCGTTTTAAGTCTTGCGACTTGTTCCGAAGAACTTACGCAATTACCTTCAAACGCCCACGCTTATCGGCTGTAATTTTTTAACGATCTCCGAAGCAACTCATCGTTTACTTCGTCTTGCTCGCTGCGATCAGCGAAGCCTTGTAGTCTAACACGATTTTTAAAGAACCGTCAAACTTTTTTCAACCTCTTCACCTTCAACCACCAGCAGAACAACTTCCGTCATCCGCCGCTGAAGCCGTCCAGCGAAGCCCTCGATTATGCACAGCTTTT
>NZ_JBWKMZ010000037.1:0-1230 GCF_059415325.1 Variovorax sp. GW821-FHT10D07
AGAGGGTGTATTTGAAATGATCTACGCGGCCAGCCTAGTAGCGAGGATACGTGCTTCAGCGAGCCAGACCCAAGCGACAGGTGCCCAATTGGAGCGATCGTGATGTGCGATGAGGCGACGTGCGCGCTCGTTCCACGCGTGGGTGCGCTCGACCACCCAGCGCTTGGCTTGCACGACGAAGCCCTTAGGGATGGCGTCCGGCCACAGTTGCCGTTGCTCAGCCACGAAGGTGCCTGTGACGCGGTTGGCTGGATGACGAACGACCTCGACCGCAATGCCGTGCGTTTCTCGCAGCGCCATTGCACATTGGCCGGCATAGGCTGCATCGACGTAGAGCTTCTGCAGTCCTGGCGCTTTAGCGCAGGCTTGCGCAACCACAGGGGCGGCGCCATCGCGGTCTTGCACGCTCGCAGCGGTCACGGTCAAAGCCAGCAGCAGTCCCAAGGTATCGACCACGAGATGGCGCTTGCGGCCTTTGACCTTTTTGCCCGCATCGAAGCCACCATCGCCACCCTGGGCCGTGCTGCGCGTGCTTTGCGAGTCGATGATGGCGGCCGTCGGCTCGGGCGCTTTGCCGATGCGCTGGCGCCACTGCTGACGCAGACGATCGTGCATGAGCTCGAACGTGCCCGCCTGTGCCCAGCCTCGAAACGCCGAGTACACCGCACGCCAAGGCGGGAAGTTCGAAGGCAAGAGCCGCCATGCGCAGCCGGTGCGCACGATGTACATGCAGGCATTGACGATGTCGCGACGCTGGTGCGTGCTGGGCGTGCCGCGTCCACCGTTGCGCTCGAACAGATCATGCACAAGGGTCCACTCGGCATCGGTGAGGTCCGTGTTCATGCCGTTGAGGCCACTTTCCCGGCGATGCGCTGCTGTATAGCCAAATCGCTGAGGCGCCGCCCCCTGGGTCTGCGCACGCTGGCCTGCGCGCCGTGCCGGCCGTACGCGCTTGATTCCTGCCTTCTTGAGGGCCTTGCGGATCGTCGCCGAGCAAACCTCAATTCCCGTCTGATGCACGAACGCGCGCGTCAGCTCGTCCATCGATGCCTGCGGCATCTGCCGAGTCAACTCGACAAGCCTGAGCAATTCGCCCGCTTGCAGCAGCGCTGGTCTGCCGCCCAAATTCTTGCCCTCTCGCGTCGTCGTCCCCACTCGTCACCTCCTGCGTTGCAGCATTGCGTATGGGACGAGGATAACGTGTGATTGTTTATTTCAAATACACCCTCT
>NZ_JBWKMZ010000038.1:0-1210 GCF_059415325.1 Variovorax sp. GW821-FHT10D07
GTCAATTACACGAAGCTCGGCCGCGCGATGCGCGCCACCGCCGAGAACCCGCGCGTGGCCGCGCTGATGGGCATCCGTCCCGACATGGTCATCTCGGCCACCTTCATCATCGGTGCCGTGCTCGCGGCCATCGCGGGCGTGATGTACGCCTCCAACTACGGCATCGCGCAGCACGCCATGGGCTTCCTGCCCGGCCTCAAGGCCTTCACCGCGGCCGTGTTCGGCGGCATCGGCAACCTCGCGGGCGCGGTCGTCGGCGGCATCCTGCTGGGGCTCATCGAGGCCATCGGCTCGGGCTACATCGGCACCCTCACGGGTGGCGTGCTCGGCAGCAACTACAGCGACATCTTCGCGTTCATCGTGCTGATCGTGATGCTCACGCTGCGCCCCGCCGGCCTGCTCGGCGAACGCGTGGCCGATCGCGCCTGAAGGAGCTTGCCATCATGAAGAACAGCAAGAACCTCGCGCTCTACCTGGTCGGCGTCATCGCCGTGCTCGCGCTGCCGCTGCTGCTGCAAAGCCAGGGCAATGCCTGGGTGCGCATCGCCGACATCGCACTGCTCTACGTGCTGCTCGCGCTGGGCCTGAACATCGTGGTCGGCTACGCCGGCCTGCTCGACCTGGGCTACGTCGCCTTCTTCGCGGTCGGTGCCTATCTCTATGCCCTCATGGGCTCGGGCCACCTGTCCGAGACCTTCGAGTGGTTCAAGGCCACCTTCCCGAACGGCCTGCACACCTCGCTGCTGATCGTGATACCGCTGGCCTTCGTGTTCGCGGCGCTGCTCGGCGTGCTGCTGGGGGCGCCCACGCTGAAGCTGCGCGGCGACTACCTCGCGATCGTCACGCTGGGCTTCGGCGAAATCATCCGCGTGTTCCTGAACAACCTCGACCAGCCGATCAACATCACGAACGGTCCCAAGGGCATCACCTCGATCGACTCGATCAAGTTCTGGGGCCTGGACCTCGGCAAGGCCTGGAAGTTCGACGGCTTCACCATCTCCTCGGTCACGCTGTACTACTACCTGTTCCTCGCGCTGGTGGTGGTCACCATCGTGATCTCGCACCGCCTGCAGGTCTCGCGCATCGGCCGCGCCTGGATGGCCATCCGCGAGGACGAGATCGCCGCCAAGGCGATGGGCATCAACACCCGCAACATGAAGCTGCTGGCCTTCGGCATGGGCGCGAGCTTCGGCGGCGTGTCGGGTTCCAT
>NZ_JBWKMZ010000039.1:0-631 GCF_059415325.1 Variovorax sp. GW821-FHT10D07
ATGGGCATCAACACCCGCAACATGAAGCTGCTGGCCTTCGGCATGGGCGCGAGCTTCGGCGGCGTGTCGGGTTCCATGTTCGCGGCCTTCCAGGGCTTCGTCTCGCCCGAGTCGTTCAGCCTCATGGAGTCGGTGATGATCGTCGCCATGGTCGTGCTCGGCGGCATCGGCCACCTGCCCGGCGTGATCCTGGGTGCCGTGCTGCTGGCGGCCCTGCCCGAGGTGCTGCGCTACGTCGCCGGCCCGCTGCAGGCGCTGACCGACGGCCGCCTCGACGCCTCCATCCTGCGCCAGCTGTTCATCGCGCTGGCCATGATCGTCATCATGCTGGTGCGCCCGCGCGGCCTGTGGCCCTCGCCCGAGCATGGCAAGACGCTTCAGCGCAAGGGCGGCGTGCCGGTCGATCCGGCCCACGCCACCGTGGCGCCGGGCTCGCTGCAGACCCACGCACCGGGCGTCGACACCCCGGCCGACGAGCTGCCCGGTGCGGCCTCGCGTCCCATGTCGATCAATCCGTGAGCGAGGAGACGCATCCCATGAGCAAGGCAGACACCATCCTCGACGTTCGCGGCATCTCCAAGCGCTTCGGCGGCCTGCAGGCCCTGTCCGACGTCGGCATCACCATCCAGCG
>NZ_JBWKMZ010000040.1:0-571 GCF_059415325.1 Variovorax sp. GW821-FHT10D07
CGGATGCCCATCAGCGCGGCCACGCGCGGGTTCTCGGCGGTGGCGCGCATCGCGCGGCCGAGCTTCGTGTAATTGACCAGCCACATGAGGATGGCCAGCGAGACCGCGGTAACGCCGAGGATCATCACCTGCGTCGGCGAGATGACGGCGCCGGCGATGTGGATGGGGTCCGAAGGCAGCAGGGTCGGGTAGGCCTTGTTGGTGGGCTTCCAGATGATCATCGCCAGCGTCTGCAGCAGGATCGACATGCCGATGGCGGTGATCAGCGGTGCGAGCTTGGGCGAGTTGCGCAGCGGCCGGTAGGCGACCTTCTCGATCACGAAGTTCAGCGTGGCGGCGACGACGCACGCGATGACCAGCGCGATGATCAATATCAGCCAGCCCGGCGTGCCGGGCATCGACGACTGCATGAGCCCGATGATGGACCAGCTCGTGAGCGCCCCCACCATGAGCACTTCACCGTGCGCGAAATTGATCAGATTGATGATGCCGTACACCATGGTGTAGCCCAAGGCTATCAAGGCATACATGCTGCCGAGAACCAGACCGTTGATGATCTGCTGCAGCAAAA
>NZ_JBWKMZ010000041.1:0-524 GCF_059415325.1 Variovorax sp. GW821-FHT10D07
GCCACGCGCTTGGCGACCTCGGCCTGCTGGCGCGTGAGCCAGCTCGCGGGCATCGGGCGGGCATAGCCGCCCACGCCTTCGGCCGCGTCCTTCTCTTCCTGCGTCTCGTAGGGCACGTCGATGAACTTGCCGCCCAGCGATTCGATCTGTTCCTTGACGCTGGGGCGCACGTCCGAGGCCTCGATGACCGCGCCCAGGCGCTTGGCCGTGGCGATGGCCTGCAGGCCCGCGACGCCCACGCCGAGGATGACCACCCGCGCGGCCTTCACGGTGCCGGCGGCGGTCATCAGCATCGGGAAGAAGCGCTGGTATTTGTCGGCCGCGATCATCACGGCCTTGTAGCCGGCGATGTTGGCCTGGGAGCTGAGCACGTCCATGCTCTGGGCACGGGTGGTGCGCGGGGCGGCTTCGAGCGCGAAGCCGGTGAGGCCGGCCGCGGCCACGCGCTGCAGGCCGGCGGCGTCGAAGGGGTTGAGCATGCCCACGAGCACGCTGCCGGACTTGGCGAGCGCGCATTCGGCGTC